>NZ_JWMA01000121.1 GCF_000812465.1 Cupriavidus sp. IDO
AGCCGTTCATCTGGACCAAGAGCGCTCGCGACATCTTGCAGAAGGTCATTCGCGCCAACCGCCGCTTAAGTTCCAAACAGAATGGAACACTACACTAGTACACTGCGTCAATTAAATGGCACCGGGCGAATTCGCCGAGATGGGTCGTTGTACTTCCACTTGATGGGTGCCGGATTCTCGTTGTGCTGACGGATATAGCGCATCAGCTTTCGGTCCAGGTCCTTCACGGAAGTAAAGATGCCGCGACTAATGACGTCACGCTGGATACGGGAGAACCAATTCTCCACCTGGTTCAGCCACGACGAATATGTGGGCGTGAAGTGCATGTGCACGTGCCGATGGACCCGCAGGAATTCCTGGACGCGCGACGTCTTGTGGCTGCTCACGTTGTCACAGATCACGTGGATTTCCTGACCATCGGGCTGATGGGCCACGATATCGGTCAGAAACGCCACGAACTGTTCGCTGGTGTGGCGCGCCGCAGTCTTGCCTAGCACTTCTCCGGTGGCCGTGTTCAACGCGGCAAACAGGCTCAAGGTGCCGTTGCGCTTGTACTCGAATCCATGGCTTTCGGCACGCCCGGGCGACAGTGGCAACATGCGGTCTTTGCGGTCCAATGCCTGGATCGCGGTCTTCTCATCCACGCAGAACACCACCGCATGCGCCGGCGGGTTCAGGTACAAGCCAATGACGTCGGCAGCCTTGGTCACGAAGTCCGGATCGTTGGAGATCATGTGCTGCGCCAGTCGATGGGGGCGCAGACCATGTTTGCGCCAGATACGTTGCACGGTCGAGACCGACACGTTGCCCAACTCTGCGGCCAGCTTGTAACTACTCCAATGCGTCGACCCGTCGGCTGGCTTGCGCTTGAGCGTGGTGTTCAACACACGCGCCTCAAGCTTCTCCGGCGCGCGCGCGGGGGCTCTGCCGGGATGGCGTGCGTACAGGCCCGCCAGCCGCTCGGCCAGAAACCGGCGCGACCAACGCGCGATAAAGCGCGAATCGCAACCGAGCCGCTGCATGATCGCGTCGCGCGATTCCCCGTCTTCGAGCATCAGGATCAACCTGGCCCGACGCACATCCGCCACACGCACCGTTTGGCTGCGCGTGGCTGTCAACAATTGCTCTCGTTCGAGCTCGTCCAAGTTCATTTTTCCCATGCATCTATCATAGATGCACGGGGTGCTATTTCAAAGACGCGACGGACTAGTGCGACCTCGCCGCCTCAAACTTTAATGGCTCTGGGAACGCGTCGACAAATGCCGCTGTCCAGTCTAAGGCGTCTTCCTGAACGCAGGGAAGCCTGATCGCACCCTGGAACACTAGGTGGAAACGACGCTAAGTGGGTCGCCATAAGCCAACGGGGAACCGACCAGCGGAGGTCCCTTGCCAGCCAATCACTGTCAGTCATCCCAATGCCGGCCGATGACTGGACCTGCCGAGGAAGCGACAATTGCGAAGCGTGCCTCGGATGACCGCGGAGCCAGATGTAAAGCGATCTCCACAGTCATTCGTACTGGTAGAGTTCATGATCATCCACATTGGCGCCGGTGGCATCGCGGCGATGCAGCCAGGCGGCGAACTCACTCGGTGGTGCTCGGGCTCCAGAAGGCCTGGCCGATGGCGTCGGAGGCGGCGAGCTGCGCCACGATGCGATCGAGCTGATCGCCATCGACAGACGTGGACATCAGCACCGCCTCGATCTCGACGTCATGCGCGCCAAAGGCGTGGACCACCAGATCGCGGGTTGGGTGGCTGCTTGCCTCCAGGGCGTCCTCCAGCAATCGCAGCGCTTCCTTCTGGCGTGGCCGCGGCGCAATGACGTACACCGTATTGGTGACTTCCACCGCGGGCGTATCGATGGGCTGCTGGTTGATGCGGTTGACCAACGGTCGCAGCAAGGTATTGGACGCCAGCACGAACAGGCAGCCGAGCGCGGCCTCCAGAATCAGGTCCGCGCCGGCGCTGGCGCCCACGGCGGCCGAGCCCCACAGGGTGGCGGCGGTATTGAGCCCGCGCACATTGCCTTCTTCCCGCATGATCACGCCAGCGCCAAGGAAGCCGATCCCCGAGACCACGTAGGCCACCACGCGTACGGCGCCGTCGTGCCCCGCCAGCCGGTTGGCCATGTCCACGAAGATGGCCGCGCCGACCGCCACCAGGACGTTGGTCCGCAGGCCGGCGGTACGCTGCCGGTACTGCCGCTCGTAGCCGATCACCGCACCGAGGACGAATGCCGTGGTCAGGCTGATGCCGGTATCGAGCAACGAATCGAGATTGATGTTCTGGATGGCTTCAAGGGTCATAGCTGATATGGGGCGGGACCAAAACGGCCCTTTTACCTGCCAAGAATGTCACGATTGTGTCACGCAGCCGTCATGAAGCCCAGCAGCGCGACCAAGTCGCCGATCCGACCGGAGGTACGGCTTACTGCCAGCCAAAACGGCGGATGTAGGCCCGCTTCATCGCCGTGGTCAGCAGCGCATAGCCCAGCACGATGCCGATCATCCAGGGGAAGTACGCGAGCGGCAAGGCCTGTAGCTTGAAGTACTCGGCCAGCGTCCCCATTGGCAGGTACACCCCAATGGCCATGATCAGGCCGGTCATCACGAGCAGTGGCCAGGCCGCGCGGCTCTCGATAAACGGTAGCTTGGGCGTGCGGATCATGTGCACGATCAGCGTTTGCGTCAGCAAGCCCACCACGAACCAGCCGGACTGGAACAAGGACTGCTTGCCCACGCTGTTAGCGCCAAACGCGAACCACATGACCAGATATGTCGTGATGTCGAAGATCGAGCTGATCGGGCCGAAGAACACCATGAAGCGCCCGATATCGCTCGGATTCCACTTGAGCGGTTTGGCCACCAGTTCGTCGTCGACGTTGTCGAAGGGGATCGCGATCTGCGAGATGTCGTACAGCAGGTTCTGCACCAGCAGTTGCAGCGGCAGCATCGGCAGGAACGGCAGGAAGGCGCTCGCCACCAGCACCGAGAAGACGTTGCCGAAGTTCGAGCTGGCCGTCATGCGGATGTACTTGAGCATATTGCAGAAGGTGCGCCGCCCTTCGATCACGCCCTCCTCCAGCACCATCAGGCTCTTCTCCAGCAGGATGATGTCGGCCGCTTCCTTGGCGATGTCCACCGCGCTGTCCACCGAGATGCCGATGTCGGCGGCGCGCAGCGCCGGCGCGTCGTTGATGCCGTCGCCCATGAAGCCGACGACATGGCCGTTGGCGCGCAGCGCATGAACCAGACGCTCCTTGTGCAGCGGCGACAGGCGGGCGAAGACGTTGTGCGTCTCTACCGCCCGCGCGAGCGCAGCGGCGTCCATCTTCTCGACCTCTGGCCCGAGCAGCACGCCCTCAATCGCCAGCCCGACCTCCCGGCAGATCTTGGCGGTCACGAGCTCGTTGTCGCCAGTCAGGACCTTGACCGTGACCCCGTGCGCCGCCAGCGCCTGCAAGGCAGGGGCGGTAGACTCCTTGGGCGGATCGAGAAAGGCGATATAGCCGACCAGGGTCAGCTCGCTCTCGTCGGCCACACCGTAGGCAGCCAGTCCCGGCGGCGTTTCCTTCATGGCCACCGCCACCACGCGCAGGCCCTCCTCATTGAGGTCGTGCGTCACCCGCCGCACCTGCGCCAGCAGCGCATCGTCTAGCGGGAGTACGCCGCCATCGACCTGCACGCTTGTGCACACGCTCAGGATTTCCTCGACGGCACCCTTGCAGATCAACTCGTTGTGGTCGTCCCGCTCGGACACCACCACCGACATGCGGCGGCGCTGGAAGTCGAACGGGATCTCGTCCACCTTGTGGTAGTCCCGCACGGGCATCAGCTCCTTCTGCAACTCGGCATGCTCCAGCACGGCCCGGTCCAGCAGGTTCTTGAGGCCGGTCTGGAAGTAGCTGTTCAAGTAAGCATGCTTGAGGACCTCGTCGGAGACATGGCCCAGCACATCGGTGTGGCGCTCCAGCACGATCTTGTCCTGTGTCAGCGTGCCAGTCTTGTCGGTGCAGAGCACATTCATGGCGCCGAAATTCTGGATGGCGTCCAGCCGCTTGACGATCACCTTGCGCCGCGACAGCAGCACCGCCCCCTTGGCGAGGGTGGAGGTGACAATCATCGGCAGCATTTCCGGGGTCAGGCCCACGGCCACGGACAAGGCAAAGAGAAACGCCTCCATCCAGTTGCCCTTGGTGAAGCCGTTGACGAGCAGTACGATCGGCACCATCACCAGGGCGAAGCGGATCAGCAGCCAGCTCACCTGATTCACGCCCGCCTGGAAAGCAGTCACCGCAGGGCCGGCGGCCGTCACCCGGGCTGCCAGGGTGCCGAAGTACGTCCGGTTGCCGGTTTCCAGTACCACCGCGGTGGCGGCGCCGGACACCACATTGGTACCCATGAAGGCGATATTGGTGAGGTCCAGCGGGCTCTCGGTATGGCCGCGCCGCTCGGCGAACTTCTCCACTGGCAGCGATTCCCCGGTCATGGCCGCCTGGCTAATGAACAGGTCCTTGGCGGAGAGGATGCGGCAATCGGCGGGAATCATATCGCCGGCCGAGAGCGCGACGATTTCGCCGGGCACCAGGTCGCGCAACGGCACTTCCATCTTGGCCGGCGGCCTGGAGTGCAACTGTACGTTGAAATACTGCGCGCTGGTTTCCGAAACCGCGGCCGCTAGGTCGCGCCGCACGACGGTGGCGGTGGTGCTGACCATGGCCTTCAAGGCTTCGGCGGCCTGGTTCGAGCGCCGTTCCTGCACGAAGCGAATGAGCGTTGATAGGACCACCATCGTGCCGATGACAAGGGTAGCTTTGATGTCTTCCGTGAGATAGGAGATCACGGCCAGCACTGTCAACAGCAGATTGAAGGGATTCCGGTAGGAATGCCACAGGTGCAGCCAGGCCGGCAGCGGCTTTTCGTGGTCGACCTCATTGGGACCGAAGCGCTTCAGGCGCTCCTCCACCTCGGCGCTGGTCAGACCGTCTTCGTGCGAGTGCAGCCGCACCAGCACGGCGGCCACGTCGTCCTTGGCCGCCCGTTTCAGGTCGTGCGTCAGGTGCTCCGGCATGGCCCGCGACGGGCCCGGCTCGCCCAGCGATTCGAACAGCGCCAGCCGACGGAAATGGTGGGCGACCCGGCGCGTGCGCAGGAAGCCCCCAAAAAAGGTTGTCAGAAATTGAAAGTTCATGACCGAATCTCCGAGATCGGATCAGGTGTCGCCGCTGCGGACGAACGTGCGGCAGCGAGGTAGTGCATCTATTGGGCGCCTTGACAGGCGGGGCAAGCTTCTCGTACCGCGGCTTAGAATTCCGCGTGAAAGCGCACGCCGTAGAATTTCACCGGTCCACGATCGCGGTTGTAGCCCGGGTTCTGGATGTATTGGAAATCTGGGCTGATCCACAGGTGTTTCACAGGCTGAAAGCTGTAAAACACTTCCAGGATGCGCTCCTGCCCGTAGTTCAGCGCGCCGTCGCCCAGGAAGGCACCGAGGCCGCCGGCGGCGAGATAGTCCCGGTGCGCGCTGCCCAGCATATTGACCGCCACACCGACGCCCAGTGCATCCTGGGGACGGCCCCAGCGCTGGCCGCTCAGGATGCCACCGAACGAAAAGCTGCGGCCGATCTCGGTGAAGGCATAGGTTTCGGTCTTGTCGTCCGCCCAGTCCGCGCGGACGAACAGGCCGAGATCCTCGCCGACCTTCTGCTCGAAGCTCAGGCCGACACCGACCTTGGCGTGCTCACGGCGCACGTCGGCGACAGCCGGCGTCGCCCCGTTGGCGTTACCAAACGCGATGGCATCACGGAAGGCGCCCATCTTCGCCTTGTTGCGCCAGAGTAGCAGCCGGGCCTTACCCTCCTGGCCAGCCAGCAGGTAGCGCCTTTCCAGCTCGATCATGTCGCCGTAATGCTCCATGAAGCGGGTGTCGAGCGCTAGGCCGTTCGATTCGATCGGCTGCAGGAAGCGGCCAATGCGCACCGCCCAATCGTCGTAGTAGTACTCCAGCGCGATCCCCCAGTTGTAACCACGGGCGTCGGCCGGGTAGTCAAATGAGCCGTGTGTCAAAAACGACCAGTTGAGGAACTGCGTACGCGGATCGTGCGCGTACTCGACTGCGTTGAAAATGTCGAGCACCGGCACGTTGCCTGCCGTCAGCACCACCCGCCGCTTGTCAACGGTGGTGGCGAACTGGTTGAATTCGGCCTCCACTGGCTCTTCGCCCCCGCCCAGGCCCCAGGTCTGGCGCAGGAAGGCACGGGCGCGGAACACGGTTGGGTTCGGGCCCGACACCTTGGCCAGTTCGCCGTTGGTGGCGCCGCCCAGGCCGTGCAGGCCGGAGAACGGCACGCCCTGGACCGCTTCGGGGTTGAAGTGGAATTCGGCGCCTTGCCACAGCCGGACCCCCAGGTCCAGCGTGGCCGTCCACGAATAGCTCTTGTCGCGCTGGGGGCCCAGGCTGTTGTCGCCCGAGTAGGCGGCACCAAACGCCGGCTTGCGCTGCCAGACGTAGGTGGTTTGGCCGTGGATCGCGAAGCGATCCGGTTCGTCCGCCAGGGCTTGGCCGGTATCGGCGGGTGGCGCGGTGACTGGAAGATCGCTGCTGGCTCCCTGCGCACGCGCCGGCTCAATGCCGAACGCGAGCAATAGAACAATCAGCGGCGCCAGCACGCGGCGCGACCCCCGGATGCCCTTCAGGACGGGCAGCATCGAAACGAAAAACGGAAAGCAGGAAACGAACGTCATGGGACCTCCCTCACGCGCTTCTATGGCGCGCGTAGGCACGGACGACCGGCGGTAAAGGGTCTAAGCGCGGACGAACGTCGCCCACCGCTACCCTCGCGGTGCAGGTCGCAAACAAAAAATCGGGAGATGGGCACGCGGAAAACCCGCATGGATGCCACTACCCGCCGTTATCGGCTAGGCAGTGGCGAGACGTCGCCTTGACTGACTAGCCGTTCAGAATTCGGCCTGGGGCCGACAAGAACAACTGTCCATGGGAAAAACCCGTAATGATGACGGGGCGAAGCATAGCAAGAGGGGCCATTGAGGCGCAAACGATTTTCGCGTGCAACAGGATTCGCGCGGAACGTTTTTGCCACACTCCGCTTTGGCATGCAAAGCCGCCTTGGAAGGTGCCAAGCGCCTGATGACCCGCGTGTGCAACAGACTCGGCCTGTCGGGCAACTCGATGGGCGCGGTCAGTTGGCCTTCCCTGCCTGCTGGCCAGCCTGCTGCGATTCCTGCTTTTGCTGCTCGGCCCGCTGCTTTCTCAACTCTCGCTTGCGGCCTTCATATCGCTCGGCAGGCTTGCCGCTTTGCGCCTTCGGCGCCTCAGGACCAGAGGCGGCGGCCATGTCCGCAGCAATGGCTCGCCAAGCCAGCGCCATAACTGCCGCGATAGCGAGGCGCCTGGACAGATTGTGCATTTCAAGGCTCTTCACGTAGGGCGCGGCAAGTCCCGTGGCGGACTCGCTGGGCGGCATCGGGATTTACGCCTGATTGGCCGCCGCTGAATTTGCTGCCGGCATACCCAGTGCATATGGCTCGCTTCGGTGGGCTTGATCCCGTGTTGGCTTGCTGTCGCGGTGGCGTCGGTGATACGTCGCACCCCTGGCGTATAGGGTCACAGTGTGGCGGCCTGGGGATACATCAATGGCTGAAGGTCGTAGTCGGAGCGGATTGCCAAATGGCGGGACCCGCTCGGCGAGGCTTTCGCGAACCCGGCATCGCCAGCGGTCGCCAGCAATAGTAGAAGCAGGGAATAGCGCAATTTCATGGCTCCTCCGCAGGAAGGAAGATGAGGGCCTACCACTCGGGATGATGGCAGCGCTTGAATGATTTCGCCACGTCAGCGATGGCGTGCCAGAGGGCAGCCAGCATAGCCACGGTCGGCGCCAATTCCGCATGAACATTAGCGGCTCCACGTCATGCCGCTATAGCGCGGCTGCCGTGCTGTTCTGCCACCTGCCGGAGGACGATAGCAACCTTCGCCAATCCGGTCCGCCGCCTCGGTGGCCCGAGGGCGCGCGTCCTCGTCGACCTGCAGATCCTGCAGATACACGCAGGTGATCGAGGCATTCCCCGGGTCGGAAACCGCGCTCGCCACTGGCATGCCCCAGCAGTAGGCAACATTCCTGTGCCAGCACTTCGATACCACCGGGGTAGTTTCGCACGCAGTAGTAGATGTCGTAGGCGTCCTTCTGCTTGTAGCGGCCCGCCAGTGCGTGCCCTTTCATGGCAAGAAGAGCGGGAATTGAGCACACCGCGATCTCCACCCGGTTGGTTCCGCCGTCGGGCATCGGCCCTGCCACAGCGACAAGCTGGTAGAACCGCATCGCCAAGTCGGCTCCGTCCGCCCGCTGCACAGCGAAGTCGCCGATCAAGGGGGGATTGTTTTTGACGATCTCCGCGTCGCGCGGCATCAAGAAATCGACCACGACGTCGATCGCTTCCCCACCATCTCGCGTCGTGACCTCGCGAACCAACTGGAAGCGCCGAAGCCCTTCGCGCTGGGCGTATCCATGGCCTTGAAGCGCGCCGATCAAGGTCGCGTACTCGCCATCGCCGAGTGCTTCCGCATCCAGTCCTACGTCCACGTCGAGCGTGCCGACGTGCGGCATGTCCTCGTTGGCCAGCAGCAGCCAAGGAACTGCGCCGCCAATGATGGCGAACTTGCCCTTGAAGCTGCCAAGGATCTGGCCGATCTCAATCAGCACCGACTTCACAGCTGCAGTCGTCCGGTCGTCGTACTCGGCGGCCGACTGTGGTTCCTGGGGTGTCATTTGTAAGCGCCCGGCGAACCCGTCTTGACAGAGTTATGCAGAGAGAACGGAAGCGGTCCAGCGATGTGGCAGGAGCTCCGCGATGTCGGCGGTCTTCTGGGTCGGCAGTCGTGTGAGCACGTCTTTCAGGTAGGCGTAGGGATCATGCCCATTGAGCTTCGCCGACTGGATCAGACTCATGACTGCGGCCGCGCGCTGGCCAGCGCGCAGCGAACCCGCGAACAGCCAGTTCGATCTTCCAAGAGCGATAGGCCGTATTTGCCCTTCGATATGGTTGTTATCGATGGGCACGGCTGGATCCTCAACGTAGCGCACGAGTGCCGCCCAGCGTTTGAGGCTGTAGTCGATAGCTCGCGCGATGGCCGATCCGTCCGGCACCCGCCGCCTTTGTTCATCAAGCCAGAGATGCAGCGCATCCAGGATTGGTCTGGCCCGCTGCTGTCGCGCTTCCAGGCGTAGTGCTGGCTCTGCGTCCCGCACTTCTCGCTCGATCTCGTAGAGCCCGGCAATGAAGCGTAGCGCCTGGCCAGCCAACTCGCTCTTGTGCTTGTCGTGCAGCTCAAAGTACTTACGACGCGCGTGGGCCATGCACCCAATCTCGACGATGCCGCCGCCGAAGCTGGCCTTGTAGCCAGAGAAGTCGTCGCATACCAGCTTGCCCTGCCAGTCCTGCAAGAATGCGCGGGCATGTTCGCCGCTGCGGCTAGGGGCAAACTGATAGATCACTGCACGCAACGATGAGAGCTGGCTCGGTGCGTAGGCCCACAGGTAGGCGCGATGCGTCTTGCCGTCGCCTGGCGAGAGCATCTGCACTGGTGTCTCGTCGGCGTGCAGTACGCTCTGGGTCAATACCTCCGCCTGCAGGGCATCCACCAGCGGTTGCAGTCGCACACCGCAGATACCGACCCACGCACCCAGCGTCGATTGCGGGATCGCCAGGCCGGCCCGCGCGTAGATGCGTTCTTGCCGATACAGAGGAAGATGGTCGCCGAACTTGGACACCAGCGTATGCGCCAGCAGCCCGGCGGTGGGGATGCCCTTGTCGATGACGTGGGGAGGAACCGGTGCCTGAGTGAGAGTCTCACATTGACCGCATACCCACTTGCCCCGGATATGACGTTCGACCGTGAATACGCCAGGGGTGTAGTCCAGCTTCTCACTGACGTCTTCGCCAATGCGCTTGAGCGCGCAGCCGCACGTGCAGGTCTCGGACTCTGGCTCGTGATGGATCTCGGTGCGAGGAAATTGGGGAGGAAGCGCCTGGCGTTTCGGCTTGTCCCTGGGCTCCGACTTGGACGGCGGCATCAGCGCTTCCAACTCGGCTTCGATTGCCTCAAGGTCTGCATCGAGGGCTTCCTCCAGCAAGCTTGCCTGGGCCGATGTCAGTTGCTCGCTGCGTTTGCCGAACTTCCAACGCTTGTGGATGGCTAGCTCGTGAGTGAGCTGATCGATCTTGGTTTGCCGGTAGCGCAGCTCTTGCGCGTGGCGCGCAATGACGGCGTCCTGCTCCTGGATCTGCGCCCGCAGCGTCGCAGCCAACTCGCGCAGTTGCTGTGGGCTCAGGTCGTCCAGGTTCTCGGCGGGATTCATGTTCCGAATCTTGCCAGTTCCCTGTCACTCCAACCATTGGCACAGCCCCCAATGGACGCTCGGCCCCTGTGCCAAGCCACGACTAAAGCACGGTGATCGCCTCATCGCGGCCCAAGCGTTGCCAAGGCAGGCCCAGCACCAGCGCATCCAGTTGCTCTCGACACAGCGGCGTCGCGATGGCTGTCATACCGTCGGTCCAGACGAAGCGCCCCTTATTGAGCCGCCGCGCCGCCAACCAGATGCCAATGCCGTCGTACACCAGCACCTTGATACGCGTGGCACGCTTGTTCGTGAAGAGATAAGCATGATGCGGCCGGGCGGCTCCAAATGCCTTCACCACCCGAGCCAAGACCGTATCTGTTCCCGCTCGCATGTCCAGCGGCTCGGTGGCTAGCCAGATTGCCTCGACGCGGATCAACGC
This sequence comes from Cupriavidus sp. IDO, assembly GCF_000812465.1. Taxonomy (GTDB): domain Bacteria; phylum Pseudomonadota; class Gammaproteobacteria; order Burkholderiales; family Burkholderiaceae; genus Cupriavidus. The sequence goes on from NZ_JWMA01000121.1 coordinate 10,794, forward strand.
AACCACCCCTGAAGCCATTCGCCACACTCCGCTGCGGCCGATCCCGGCCAACGAATGTTGATCGTCGCTGTTCCGCGTCGCACTTCGATCTGTATATCCGGTATCGCCGGCGTCGGCGTGGGATCGCCGATCTGCAGCGGGATGAACTCGGTTTGGGGTACGGTCATCAATGCGCGGGCTTCGCCCGCGCTAACCAACGCTTGGTGTTCAGCGACCCAGCGCCGAAGCAGATTCGCATTCACGCGATGGTGTAGCGCTACTGCCGCAATCGAAACACCCCGATGCATGCAGTCCTGGACGGCTTTGGCCTTGAACTCGGCGCTGTGCCGACGTCGGCGTCGCGCCGGTGCGCTCTCTTCGATAGTGTTCACGTGTCCACCAAGAATTTAGATGGACACGATGCTCCTTGCTCGCTTGCTTCCCTTCAAGATGGGTTCACCGGGCGCTTACTGTCATTTGGGCCATGAGAGCCTTTCTTGGCGCAGGTGCTCGGCGGCCTCAGCGCCGCGTTCGCCCGCAATGGATAGATCAAGGTAGGTCTGGACGGGACTCGTGCAAATCGCGCCCGGTGCAGGTTCAAGTGTGTCAGCGAGCAGGCCCAAGTCCTTCGGGACGGTGACGACCACGTTCTCGCCTTTGGAGACAGTCGAGAGCCTTAGTGCGGCTTGGAGCTTGCGCAGACCATCTTCGTCAGCGAAGAAGTAGTGGGTGCCGGTTCGCCCATAAGAAGGCCTAACAAAATGACTTCCTGAGGTGTCGCCAACAGATGATGCAACAGGCGATCTTCAGGAATGCTTCATGGATGGTGGCGAGGCGTTCGAAACGGACGCGCAATCGCTTGAAATTGTGTAGCCAGGCAATCGTTCGTTCGACAACCCAGCGGGTTTTGCCAAGACCGCTGCCGTGCGGTTCGCCACGACGGGCGATCTCGGTGGCAATGCCCGCGGCATGAAGCGGTCTGCGGTATTTGTCGTGGTCATATCCGCGATCACCCTGAACGATCAGTGGCTTGGATAGCGGTCGGCCACGCTTGCCGCGCAGAGGTGGAATCGCCTCGATCAGCGGTAGCAGTTGGGTGACGTCGTGGCGATTGGCGCCGGT
>NZ_JWMA01000014.1 GCF_000812465.1 Cupriavidus sp. IDO
CTTTTTCGCGGGCGTAGCCGGCAAAACAGCCACGCCTCCAAGAACCCAATCCCGCAATCCGGCGAAGAACCTTTTCTTTGGTTTTGGCCGGGCGAGAGGAAGCGTAGATTGGACCTTCTACCGCCCAATATCGGAAACTCCCTATAATCGAACGACCGTTCATTTAGCGTGCCCCCCAAAGGCACCCCCCGTGGTTCAGGAGACACCATGCCCGCCGCCAAACAACTGCCCAAGGCCCTGCAAAACCTGGCCCTGCCTGTGATTGCCTCGCCGATGTTCATCGTCAGCTACCCCGAGCTGGTGCTGGCGCAATGCAAGGCCGGCATCGTCGGTTCCTTTCCCGCGCTGAATGCGCGTCCGGCGGAACTGCTTGACGAATGGCTCACGCAGATGCAGGAAGAGCTGGCCAGCTTCACGGCGGCCAATCCCGGCAAGCCGGTCGGCCCGATTGCGGTGAACCAGATCGTGCATACGTCCAACGCGCGCCTCGAACATGACGTGAAGGTCTGCGTCGAGCACAAGGTGCCGATCTTCATCACCTCGCTGCGCGCGCCGGTGAAGGAGATGATCGATGCGGTGCATAGCTATGGCGGTATCGTGCTGCACGATGTCATCAGCCTGCGCCATGCCGAGAAGGCAATCGAAGCCGGGGTTGACGGCCTGATCCTCGTCGCGGCCGGCGCCGGGGGCCATGCGGGCATGCTGTCGCCATTCGCGCTGGTGGGCGAAGTGCGCAAGATCTTCGACGGCCCGATCGCACTGTCGGGCTCGATCGCCACCGGCGATGCCGTGCTGGCCGCGCAGGCCATGGGGGCGGACTTCGCCTACGTGGGCACGCGCTTCATCGCCTCGCAGGAAGCCCATGCCGCCGAGTCGTACAAGCAGTCGATCACCGGCTCGGCCGCCGCAGACATCGTCTACACCAACCTGTTCACGGGCGTGCACGGCAACTACATCCGCGAGAGCATCGAGAACGCGGGCCTGGACCCCGACAACCTGCCCGTGGCCGACAAGACCAAGATGGACTTCTCCAGCGGCAGTTCCAAGGCCAAGGCGTGGAAGGAAATCTGGGGCGCCGGCCAGGGCGTGGGCCAGATCCACGACATCCCCGCCGCCGGCGAGATCGTCGCCCGCATGAAGGCCGAGTACGACGCCGCCAAGGCGCGTCTGGGCATCAAGGTCTGACCCGCCATTGCAGCCGCAGCATCAGGACCTCTCCGCGACAAAACTCACAGCCGTCGCTGAACTGAGCCGCCGGCAGCGGGCGTTGCGCGCGATCTGGGTGTTTCTGGGAGCGCTGAGCCTGCTGCTTGGCTTTATCGGCATCTTCCTGCCGGTGCTGCCGACCACGCCCTTCGTGCTGCTGGCTGCGGCGTGCTTCGCGCGCGGGTCGGAGCGCTTCCATCACTGGCTGCTGACGCATCAGCGCTTTGGCCCGCTGGTAAGCGACTGGCAGCGCCACCACAGCATTCCGCTGCGCGCGAAATGCTTGGCGCTGAGCATGATGTGGGTATCGATGGGTACCACGGCCTGGCTGATGCGGGCGCGGCCGCTGGCCTCGGTGGCGTTAGTCGCGTGCGCGGCTGCGGTCAGCATGTGGATGCTGAGGCTGCCGACCCGCCCACCGGGCGGGCACAGCAATCAGTCGTAGCGGCGCGCGTCCTCGATCAGCTTGCCATCCTGCGGCAGCGAGCCCGCAGGCACGAACAACACGTCTCCGCGCAGCCGCATCACTTCGCGCAGCGATTCCGCGATCGCGCGCTTGAGCCCTTCGTCTTCGCTCGTGGCCTCGCAATGCAGTGTCATCACGTCAGCGCCGACCGCACCGGTCACCACCAGGCGCGCCGCGCGGATTTCCGGATGCCGGCGCAGCACATCGGCCACCTGTCCCGGATGCACGAACATGCCCTTGACCTTGGTCGTCTGGTCGGCGCGGCCGAGCCAGCCCTTGAGCCGGACATTGGTGCGTCCGCACGGGCTGGCGCGGTGCGAGGAACCGGCCACGATGGCCGACAGGTCGCCGGTGCCGAAGCGGATCAGCGGATAGTCGCCGTTACCGAGCACCGTCACCACCACCTCCCCGGTCTCGCCTTCCGGCATCGGGCGCGAGCCGCCCGGCTCGACGATCTCTACCAGCACGCCTTCATCGACTACCCAGCCATCGCCGCCATCGGTTTCATAGGCAATCAGGCCGAGATCGGCGGTGCCGTACATCTGGTGGACGTGCACGCCCCGCTCCAGGAACCAGGCGCGCAGCGATGGCGGCAGCGCCTCGCCCGATACCAGCGCCTTGGCCAGGCTCGTGCAAGGCGTGCCCATCTCCGCGCCGCGCTCCAGCAGCAGCTTGAGGAAGGACGGCGTGCCCGCATACGCCGCTGGCCGCAGGCTTGCCAGCGCCTGCACCTGCGATTCGGTCTGCCCGACTCCGGCCGGGAACACGCAGCAGCCCAGCCGGTGCGCGCCGGTTTCCATCATCATGCCGGCCGGCGTGAAGTGGTAGGAGAAGGTGTTGTAGACCAGATCGCCCGAACGGAAGCCCGCGGCAAACATCGCCCGCGCGATCCGCCACCAGTCGGCATCGTGGCCGTCCGGCTCGTGGATCGGCCCCGGCGACTGGAAGATATGCTTCAGCCCGCCCAGCGGCGTGGCATTGAGGCCGCCCAGCGGCGGCACTGCGTGCTGGCGCGCCGTCAGCTCGGACTTGCGCGTCACCGGCAGCGCCGCCAACGCCTCGCGCGAGGTCAGCGCAGAGGGATCGACGTCGCGCAGGATGTCAGCAAAGTACGGCGCATTGGCTCGCGCATGGGCCACCTGGCGCGACAACGCGGCAAGCAACGCCTGCTCGCGGACTTCCGGCGCGCGGGTTTCGAGCGAATCGAAGTGTTCTGGCATGGTGCGGTACGTTGCAGGATTAGGGGGTACTTTGAAAGCTGCGACAGCGCGTCGAGAAGCCGTAGCGAGCGGGTCGGAGCGGGCCTGAGGAGCGCAGCCGTACATGGGTACGGCGAGCACCGCAAGGCCCGATCCGGCCCGCGCAGCAGGCTTATTCGTTTCTCTCAGGCAAGCCAGCGTTTGCGCCGGCGGTAACTCTTCACATCCCGGAACGACTTCCGCCCGGCGCCATCGGCATCATTGGCCGCAACGCCAAGGTAGAACTCCTTCACGTCCTCATTGGTGCGCAGCGATTCGGCATCGCCGTCCATCACCACGCGGCCGTTCTCCAGGATGTAGCCGTAGTCGGCATAGCGCAGTGCCACCATGGTGTTCTGCTCGGCGAGCAGGAAGCTGACCTTCTCGCGCGAGTTCAGGTCGCGCACGATCTCGAAGATCTCCTCGACGATCTGCGGCGCCAGGCCCATCGACGGCTCGTCGAGCAGGATCATCGCGGGCTTGGCCATCATGGCCCGGCCGATCGCGCACATCTGCTGCTCGCCGCCCGACGTGTAGCCGGCCTGCGACTTGCGGCGGGTCTTCAGGCGCGGGAAGTAGTCGTAGATCTTCTCCAGCTCTTCACGCGTCTGCGCGCGCGACAGGCCGCGCGTGTAGGCGCCGGTGAGCAGGTTTTCCTCGATCGTGAGGTGGGCGAAGCAGTGCCGTCCCTCCATCACCTGGATCACGCCGCGCCGCACGAGGTCGTTGGGCGTGAGCTGGTCGACGCGGCTGCCGCGGTATTCGATCGAGCCCTTGGTCACGTCGCCGCGCTCCGCGTGCAGCAGGTTGGAAATGGCCTTCAGCGTAGTGGTCTTGCCCGCGCCGTTGGCGCCCAGCAGCGCCACGATCTTGCCTTCGGGCACGTCGAGCGAAACGCCCTTGAGCACGAGGATCACGTGATCGTAGATGACTTCGATGTTATTGACGGAGAGAAGGCTCATGGTGCGGCTCGGTTGGGTATTGCGGTAACTCTGGACTTCGCTTTCCTGCCGTTTTGCTCCCCTCGCCCTCCGGGAGAGGGGAGCCAACCGTCAGGATTCGCGCGGCATCAAGACTTCATGCAAGCCGGCGTAATCCCCTTCTCCTTCGCATACTGCGCGGCGGTCGCCTTGAACAGCGGATGGATCAGGTTCTTGTTGCCCTCGATCCAGTCGGACACCACCACCCACTTGGTGCCATCCCATTGCTGGATCTTCACCTTGCCGGAGCCTTCATGGTTATCGCAGCTGGTCTTGATCTCCGGCAGCAGGCCGGTGGCACCCAGCTGCTGCAGGCGTGCATTGGTGATGTTGAGGTTCTCGAAGGCCCAGCGCATCTGCTCGCCGGTCATCGGCTTGCCCTTGCCGAACTTCGCCTGCGCCACACGGATGGCTTCCACCGTCACCACCGCGGCCGACACGCCACGGTTGTACAGCACCGAGCCCACCTTGTTCTTGTCCTGCATATTGCCCTTGCCGGCGCCATAGACCACCTTGTCGATATCGGCAATCAGGGGCACGGCGTGGCCCGCGACGTTCCAGGTCGCGCTCATGTAGCCCTTGGCGGCATCGCCGGCCGGCACGGTGTCTTCTTCCGAACCTGCCCACCATGAGCCGATCATCTTGTCGCGCGGGAAGCCCACCTTCTGCGCGGCCTTCAGCGCGGTCTGGTTCATCACGCCCCAGCCCCAGAAGATCACGTAGTCAGGCTTCTCCTGGCGGATCTTCAGCCACTGGGCGCCCTGCTCGTTGCCGGGGTGGGCTACCGGGATCTCGACCAGGTCGAACTTGCCGAGCTTCGCTTCGGCCTGTAGCGCCACGATCGGCTCCTTGCCATAGGCCGAGTCGTGATACAGGTAGACGATCTTCTTGCCCGCCAGCGAGCCGCCGCTCTTAGAGGCCAGGTACTTGACGATGGCCGAGACCTGCATCTGGTAGGTCGTCACCAGCGGGAAGGCATACGGGAACACCGAACCGTCCACGGCATCGGTACGGCCGTAGCCCATCATCACCAGCGGCACCTTGTCGGCGGCAGTCTTGTCGACCAGCGCGTACGAAATGCCAGTCGACATCGAGTGATACGCAGTGCCCTTGGACGTGGCGTTCTTCGACTTCAGGCGCTCATAGCATTCCACGCCCTTGGCATTGTTGTATTCGGTCTCGCACTCTTCCCACGACAGCTTGACGCCATTCACGCCCCCTTCCTTGAGGTTGACGTAGTTCAGGTAGTCGATGAAACCGCCGTACCACGACTGCCCGTTAGCGCCATACGGTCCCACGCGATAGCTCGGCAGCGCAACGAACTGCTCGCTGCTTTGCGCCAGTGCCGTTGCCGCCGGCGCCAGCAGTGCAGCCGCGGTGCTGAGCACCAGGGCGGCGCGTTGCACATTGCGGATCAGGTTGGTCATGACAGTCTCCTTCGCCCTCGAGGGCGTTTGTTATGTGCAGGCTTTGCAGCCTTGATACGACAGACAGGAACTGCGAATAAATGGATGCGCCAACATCAATGCGGGAACGGCCACAGGCGCAGCTTCTCCTTGGCGATCTGCCAGAGGCGCGCCAGGCCATGCGGCTCGACGATCAGAAAGAAGATGATGAGCCCGCCGAATACCATCAGCTGAATATGCGACACCGTGGCGTTGGTGAACGGCAGGTGCAGCATCGACGCCAGCGGCGGCAGCATGTTGTCCAGGAAGATCGGCAGCAGCAGGATGAACGCCGCGCCGAGGAACGAGCCGAGGATGCTGCCCACGCCGCCGATGATGATCATGAACAGCACGCGGAACGACAGGTCCAGCGAGAAGCCGTCGGGCTCCACCGAGCCGAGGTAGCAGAACGCATACAAGGCGCCGGCCACGCCGCAGTAAAACGAGCTGACCGCAAACGCCAGCAGCTTGGTGCGCATCAGCGGAATGCCGATCACCTCTGCGGCAACATCCATGTCGCGCACCGACATCCAGGCGCGGCCGGTGGCCGAGCGCACCAGGTTCTTGGCGATCAGCGCCAGCACCGTCACCACGCCCAGCACGAACAGGTACTTCTTCACCGGTGTGTCGATGGCGATGCCGAACAGGTCCAGCCGCTGTGCCGTGATCACGCCCGACGAGCTGTTGTTCGAGAACCAGGGGAACTTGGTCAGCGCCCACACCACGAAGAACTGCGCCGCCAGCGTCGCCACCGCAAGGTAGAAGCCCTTGATGCGCAGCGACGGCAGGCCGAACGCCACGCCCACCAACGCGGCGGACAACCCGGCGAGAATGAACGTCAGCAGCACCGGCAGCCCTTCGATGCGCAGCTGGAAGTTGTATGCCGCATAGGCGCCTACTGCCATGAAGGCCGCGGTGCCGAGCGACAACTGCCCGGCGTAACCGGTCAGGATATTCAGCCCCAGCGCCGCCAGCGCGAAGATCAGGAACGGGATCAGGATGGCCGAGAACCAGTACTCCGAGCCGGTGAACGGGATCACCACGAACGCCACGGCCATCAGCACGGCAAAGCCGATGCGGTCCTGGCGGATCGGGAAGATCTGGCTGTCGGCAACGTAGCTGGTCTTGAACTGGCCGGCTTCACGATAGAACATGGCAAGTCTCCTGTGCGAAGTCGGTCAGACGCGGTCAATGTGTTTCTCGCCGAACAGCCCTTCGGGCCGCACCAGCAGAAACAGCAAGGCAAATACATACGGGAACCAGCCTTCGATGCCGCCGAAGTTGCCGCCGAACACCGACTGGAACACCGGCGGGATGTAGATCTCGGCCAGCTTCTCCGACGCGCCGATGATCAGCCCGCCGACGATCGCGCCGGGCACCGAGGTGAAGCCGCCGAGGATCAGCACCGGCAACGCCTTCAGCGCGGTCAGCGTCAGCGCGAACTGCACGCCGTTGCGCGACCCCCACAGCAGGCCGGCCACCAGCGCGACGAAGCCCGCCACGCCCCACACGATGGCCCAGATGTTCTGCAGCGGAATGCCGAGCGACAACGCCGCCTGGTGATCGTCCGCCACCGCGCGCAGCGCGCGGCCGACCTTGGTGTACTGGAAGAACAGCGCAAGGGAACCCACCAGCACGCCGGCAATGCCAGCCGCCGCCAGGTCGAACTTGGAGATGACGATGTTGAAGTTGGTCAGGATCGATTCGATCGGCTCGTCGACGATGCCCAGGTTGATCGGGCGCACTTCATTGCCGAACAGCAGCGGCCCCAGCCCTTCGAGGAAGAACGACAGGCCGATGGTCGCCATGAACAGCGTGATCGGCGGCTGGTTGACCAGCTTGCGCAGCACGAAGCGCTCGGTGCTCATGCCGACCAGGATCATCACGATAAAGGCGCCGATCACCGCCGCCCACATCGGCATGCCCTTGTCCATCAGCCCCACCACCGCCAGCGCGGCGAAGTAGACCATCGCGCCCTGCGCAAAGTTGAACACGCCCGAGGCCTTGTAGATCAGCACGAAGCCGAGCGCCACCAGCGAGTACATCAGCCCCGATAGCAGGCCGCCGATCAGGATTTCGAAGAAGAACGTCATGGCTGCGTTCCAGTGAATGCGATTTAGGAGTGAGCCCGTCTGGGGCTCAGTGCGACGTACCCAGGTAAGCCTTGATCACGTCCGGATTACCCTTGACCTCGTCCGGCGTGCCGTCGCCGATCTTCTTGCCGTAGTCGAGCACCACCACGCGGTCGGAGATATCCATCACCACGCCCATGTCGTGCTCGATCAGGACGATGGTGGTGCCGAACTGGCGGTTGACGTCGAGGATGAATCGGCACATATCCTGCTTCTCTTCCACGTTCATGCCGGCCATCGGCTCGTCCAGCAGCAGCATCGACGGCTCGGCCGCCAGCGCGCGCGCCAGTTCCACGCGCTTCTGCAGGCCGTACGGCAGGCGCCCCACCGGCGTCTTGCGGATCGACTGGATCTCGAGGAAGTCGATCACTTCCTCGACCTTCTGGCGGTGGCGCATTTCCTCATTGCGCGCCGGCCCCCACCACAGCGCATGGGCGAAGAGCCCGGTGCGGAACTGCGTGTTGCGCCCGGTCATGATGTTGTCCAGCACCGTCATGCCCTTGAACAGCGCGATGTTCTGGAACGTGCGCGCAATGCCCTGCCGCGCGGCGGCGGTCGGGTGCATCTGCTTGCGCTCTTCGCCGCGAAAGACGATGCGGCCCTGCTGCGGGTGGTACACGCCGTTGATCACGTTCAGCATCGAGCTCTTGCCCGCGCCGTTGGGCCCGATGATCGCGCGGATCTCATGCTCGCAGACATCGAACGAAATATCCGTCAGCGCCTTCACCCCGCCGAACGCCAGCGAAATATGCTGCAGGTCGAGAATCACTTCGCCGCCGGTGCGCGCGTGCTCACCGGTGCGCTGTGCGTGTTGCGTGCCGGTTTGCGCGCCGCTGTCGTCAGCCAGCCCTGCCGGCGACAGCGGGCCGGATGGCGCAATCGCACCACCGCTGCCCGCGCCGCTCGCATCGGTCCGTGCCGTGCCGGTCCACTCGCGCTGTCCAGCGCCTTGCCAGGCCACTTGCGTCATCTTGCTGTCTCCGCTTGTACCGCTCAGGCTGCGCGCGCTGCCGGCGGCAGGCGCTTCGCATCTACCAGCTTCAGCGTTGCCGACACGCTGCCTTCACGCCCGTCCTCGAACTTCACGCGGGTCTCGATAAACTGCTCGGCCTTGCCGGCATAGAGCGCCTCCACCAGCACGCCGTACTTGTCGGCAATGAAGCCGCGCCGCACCTTGCGCGTGCGCGTCAGCTCGTCGTCGTCCGGGTCCAGTTCCTTATGCAGGATCAGGAAGCGCGCAACCTGCGAGCCGGCCAGCATGGGATCGTTGGCCAGGTCGGCATTCACCTGGTTCACGCATTCGCCGATCATCTCGAGCACGTCCGGCTGCGCGGCCAGGTCCACGTAGCCGGCGTACGGCAGGTGGCGGCGCTCGGCCCAGTTGCCGACGGCCTCGAAATCGATGTTGATAAAGGCGCAGACCTTGTCGCGGCCAGTGCCGAACGCCACGGCTTCCTTGATGTACGGGAAGAACTTGAGCTTGTTCTCGATGTACTTGGGCGCGAACATCGAGCCGTCCGCCAGCTTGCCCACATCCTTGGCGCGGTCGATGATCTTCAGGTGGCCGTCGGCGTCGATCACGCCGGCGTCGCCGGTCATGAAATAGCCTTCGTCGTTGAGGGCCTCGCGCGTGGCGTCGTCACGCTTGTAGTAGGACTTGAGCAGGCCCACGCCGCGCACCAGCACTTCGCCGTTCTCGGCAATGCGGATTTCCATGCCGGGCGCAGCCGGGCCCACGGAATCGAACTTCACCTGGCCATCCGGCTGCAGGCAGACATAGGCGCAGGTTTCCGTCTGGCCGTAGAACTGCTTGAGATTCACGCCGATGGAGCGATAGAAGCGGAACAGGTCCGGCCCGATCGCCTCGCCGGCCGTGTAGCCGACGCGGATGCGGCTCATCCCCAGCACGTTGCGCAGCGGGCCGTAGATCAGGAACTCGCCAGCCGCATAGCGCAGGCGATCGGCCAGCGGCACCGGGCGTCCGTCGAGAATATCGGAGCCGCAGCGACGCGCCACGCCCATCGCCCAGTGGAAAAGCTTGCGCTTGACCCACCCGGCATCTTCCATGCGGATCATCACTTGCGTGAGCAGCCCTTCATAGATGCGCGGCGGCGCGAAGTAATACGTGGGGCCGATCTCGCGCAGGTCGGTCATCACCGTCTCGCGCGATTCGGGGCAGTTGACGGTGAACCCCGCCACCATCGCCTGCGCATACGAGAACAGGTTGTCGCCCACCCAGGCCATCGGCAGGTAGGACAGCACATCGTCGTCGGCCTTCAGGCCATCGAAACCGCATCCGTTCTGCGCCGCGCCGATCAGGCCCTGGTGCGCATGGCACACGCCCTTGGGCTTGCCGGTGGTGCCGGACGTGTAGAGGATGATCGCGGTGTCTTCGGGCGATCCCGCGGCAACGGCCTCTTCATAGAAGCCCGGGTGCGCCTGGTCATATTCGCGGCCGATTTCCTGCAGGCGCGCATAAGACATCAGCGACGGATGATCGTAATCGCGCAGCCCGCGTGGATCTTCATAGATGACGTGGCGCACGCCGCGGCCGATGGCAGCAAGCTGCTCTTCGACCTCCAGCAGCTTGTCCACCTGCTCCTGGTCCTCGACGATGGCGAATTCGATCTCCGCATCGTCCAGCACATAGACCATCTCATTGGCGATCGCGTCCTGGTACAGCGGCACCGGTACGCCGCCAAGCGCCTGCGCGGCGGTCATGGCCCAGTACAGGCGCGGGCGGTTGTCGCCCACCACCGCGAGGTTCATGCCGCGCCGGAAGCCGAGCGCGGCCAGCCCGCACGCAAGCGCCCTGACCTCAAGCGCTACCTGTGCCCAGCTGTATGTCTGCCAGATGCCGAGATCCTTCTCGCGATAAGCCGGGTGTGCCGGCCGCTGCCGGGCGTGACCCAGCAGCAATCGCGGAAAGGTCGTCGCCGACGATTCCTGCATCGCTGTCTCCTGTCCCTCCGGCGTGGGGGTCCACGCGCGGTGTCAAGCGCCGGTCCGGTCGTTATACTTGGCTTGTTTTGCCTGGCGGCGCTCATGCCGCAGTGCATCAAGCCCGTTGTGCCTTGTATTTACTGGCACTCGCGGTTCGGTGTGATCGTAAGATAGCCGATGCCAATCACCGGGGTTGTCACGCCGGTGACAATTCCGGGTTAATCCCTACGGGAGCCATTCCAGGCCATGCTCAACGATTTTGTCGACCGCTGCGTGTGGGCAGCCGACCTCAGCCCCGAGCAGCGCGAGCGCGTGCGCCGCGCGATGTTCGTGCATGATTACAGCCAGGGCGACTACGTCTGTCACAAGGGTGACATCGCCGAGCACTGGATGGGCGTGCTCGAAGGCATCGTCAAGATCACTACCGTCTCGCCCTCGGGCAAGTCGGTCACCTTCACCGGCGTGCCGACCGGCGGCTGGTTCGGCGAAGGCGCCGTGCTCAAGTCGGAAATCCGCAAGTACGACGTGATGGCACTGCGCCGCTCCACCATCGCCTTCCTGCCGCGCGACACTTTTCAGTGGCTGCTGGATACCAGCCTGCCCTTCACCCGCTTTCTGCTGACGCAGTTCAACGAGCGGCTCGGGCAGTTCATCGCGGCGGTGGAATACGAACGGCTGCTCGACATCGATTCACGCGTGGCGCGCGCGGTGTCGTCGCTGTTCAACGAGCACCTGTATCCGGGGATCGGGAAGACGCTGGAAATCTCGCAGGAAGAGATCGGCTTGCTGGCCGGCATCTCGCGTCAGCGTGCCAACCAGGCGCTGAAGGTGCTTGAGCAGCAGGGGCTGGTGCGCGTGGATTATGGCGTGATCGAGGTGCTGGACCTCGACGGCCTGCGGCAGTACGGCGAGTAGCGGCGAGTGGCGATGTCTTGCGCTTCAGTGATTGATGACGCCACCGTCCGGGCCTACCGGGAAACGCATTACTGCGTCCACGGCGACACGCCCATGACGCTGAAGGTGGACGAAGCCAGCCCGCCACTGGCGGCACTGCATTGTCGGCTCCAGGTCGCGTCGAGCGCGTTCATCACCGCCGCCAACCCGTTCAGCCAGCGCTGCGATGAACAGGCCAACGCCCGCCGACAGCAGTCATTGTCAAAGGAGCTGGCGCAACTCGGCCTGAGCGTCATCGCAGGCCTGGGCGAGCATCCGTCCAACGGCTGGCCTGGCGAGCCGAGCTTCCTGGTACCCGGCCTCTCGCTCGAAGCGGCAAAGGCACTCGGCCGGAAATACGGCCAGAACGCGGTGATCTGGTGCGGCGCCGACGCGGTGCCGCGCCTGATCCTGCTGCGCTGAACGCGCAGGCGCCCTCCGGAGCCGCACTACCGCGGCCCCGTTCTCGCTTAGCGCTTAATAGCGGTAGTGGCGTGGATGGTGGCCATACCAGGCGTCATGCGTCCACCAGCGGCGGCCATCCCAGTAGCGGTCGCCATGCCAGCCGATCACAAAGGCCGGCGCGACCACGGCCGGAGGCGGCGCATAGACCACGGGCGGGGGCCCGTAGACGACCGCCGGCGGAGATGGCGGGGCCACATAAACCGGGGGCGGCGGAGGCGGCGGCGCCACGTAGACCGGAGCGGGCACGCCGATATTCAGGTCGACATCGACACGGGCCATCGCGGACCGGGCTGCAACCAGCGACAGCGCGCCGAGCATCAGGGCAGCAAAGACCGGGCGGGACATGGATTTCCTCTTTTCGTTAATGTGCACAATTCCACTTTAGCGGTGGTTCCCAGTAATCGGTTGCGGCGAAATGTTTCGGCATATCACCGCGTGTAAGCACGCCTTGGCTGCACACAAAAGGGGCCGCAAAATGCGCACCGGCCGCTGAAAAGCGGCCGGCGGGTCTCGCTTGCCGATCCCCGACGCTGCGCGCGGGGATCAGTGCGGATCACTTGCTGTAGACGTACACGCCACGGCCGGTCTTGCGGCCCAGGTAGCCCGCAGCCACCATCTCGCGCATCAGCATGGCCGGACGATACTTCGGATCGGCAAACTCGGTGTACAGCACTTCCATCACCGCCAGCATGGTGTCCAGGCCGATCATGTCGGCGAGCGCCAGCGGCCCGATCGGGTGGTTGCAACCCAGCTTCATGCCTTCGTCGATTTCTTCCGGCGAGGCCAGGCCTTCGCCCAGCACGCAGAAGGCTTCGTTGATCATCGGGCACAGGATGCGGTTGACGACAAAGCCCGGGCTGTTCTTCACGGTGATCGGGTACTTGCCTAATGCCTTCGACAGCGCCTCGACGGCGCCGTGCGTGGCGTCGCTGGTCTGCAAGCCGCGGATCAGTTCCACCAGGGCCATCACCGGCACCGGGTTGAAGAAGTGCATGCCGATGAAGCGGTCGGGACGCGCGGTCACCGCGGCCAGCTTGGTGATCGAGATCGACGACGTGTTCGAGGCAATGATCACGTTCTCGCCGACGATGCCATCGATCTGCTTGAGGATCTTGACCTTCAGGTCGAAGTTCTCGGTAGCCGCTTCGATCACGATGTCGGTGGCCTTGAGGTCATCGTAGGACGTGCTGCCCTTGATGCGCGCCAGCGCGGCGGCCTTGTCGGCTTCGCTGATCTTTTCCTTCTTGATCAGGCGATCCAGGCTGCCCGATACGGCGGCAACACCTTTCTGTACGGCGGCGTCGCTGATGTCCACCATCACCACGTTAAGGCCTGCCACTGCGCAGGCCTGGGCGATGCCATTGCCCATGGTACCGGCACCGACGATGCCCACTGTCCTGATTGCCATCTTGTCTTCCTCTGTTGCTGGTTAAACTGGTTAAGTATCGGGTCAGGCCGCCTGCTCGCGCAGCGCAGCGATGATGCGTTCGGCATGCTCCTTGAGCAGCTCGGGCTCCTGCATTTCGCGCGCGTGGCCACGCAGGGCGTGGTCGGCATAGCGCGGGACGATATGGAAATGCACGTGCGGCACGGTCTGCCCCGCTGCCGCACCGTTGAACTGTCCGATAGAAATGCCGTCGGGCGAGAACGCCGCGCGTACCGCGCGCGCCACGCGCTGGGTGGCGACGATGGCCGTCTGTGCGCCATGCTCCGACAGGTCGAAGAGATTCACCGCGGCTTCCTTGGGCACCACCAGCGTGTGGCCGTCGGCCTGCGGCATGATGTCCATGAAGGCCACCGTGTCGTCGTCTTCGTACACCTTGATGCACGGCAGCTCGCCGCGCAGGATCCTGGCAAAGATGTTGTTCGGGTCGTACTGGCTGTTCATGATCTTGTCTTGCAGTTGTCTCGAATGGGGGCTTACGGCGCAGCCATTGAGTGTAACGCAGGGCAGCCGCCGGTTGAGGGCACCCCGCCCGTCACCCACCCGTCAAACCGGCTGCGGCGTGAACCGGGGTCTACATATTGCGCCGATATTGCCCCCCGACCTCGAACAGCGCATGCGTGATCTGGCCCAGCGAGCACACCCGCACGGCATCCATCAACACCGCAAACACGTTCTCGTTGTCGATCACGGCCTGGCGCAGCCGCTGCAGCATGGCCTGCGCTTCTCCCGCATGTGCCGACTGGAAGGCATGCAGGCGGTCTAGCTGGCTCTGCTTCTCGGCCTCGCTCGAACGCGCCAGCGCCAGCTTCTGCGGCGTCGGATCGCCTTCCGGATTGCGGAACGTGTTGACGCCGATGATAGGCAGCGTGCCGTCGTGCTTGAGCTGCTCGTAGTAGAGCGACTCCTCCTGGATCTTGCCGCGCTGGTAGCCGGTTTCCATCGCGCCGAGCACGCCGCCGCGCTCGGCGATGCGTTCGAACTCCTGCAGCACGGCCTCTTCCACCAGGTCGGTCAGCTCCTCGATCAGGAAGCTGCCCTGGTTGGGGTTCTCGCATTTCGCCACACCCCACTCGCGGTTGATGATGAGCTGGATTGCCAGCGCGCGGCGCACCGATTCGCCGGTGGGCGTGGTGATGGCCTCGTCGTAGGCGTTGGTGTGCAGCGAGTTGCAGTTGTCGTAGATCGCGATCAGCGCCTGCAGCGTGGTGCGGATATCGTTGAAGTCGATTTCCTGCGCGTGCAGCGAGCGGCCGGAAGTCTGGATGTGGTACTTGAGCTTCTGGCTGCGCTCGTTGGCGCCGTACTTTTCGCGCATCGTCACGGCCCAGATGCGGCGCGCCACGCGGCCCAGCACGCTGTACTCGGGGTCCATGCCGTTGGAGAAGAAGAACGACAGGTTGGGCGCGAAGTCGTCGATATGCATGCCGCGCGCCAGGTACGCCTCCACATAGGTGAAGCCGTTCGCCAGCGTGAATGCCAGCTGCGAGATCGGGTTAGCGCCAGCTTCCGCGATGTGATAGCCCGAGATCGACACCGAATAGAAATTGCGCACCTGGTGGTGCACGAAGTACTCCTGGATATCGCCCATCACCTTGAGCGAAAACTCGGTGGAGAAGATGCAAGTGTTCTGGCCCTGGTCTTCCTTGAGGATGTCGGCCTGCACCGTGCCGCGCACATTCTGCAGCACCCACGCGCGGATCTTGGCTTCCTCGTCGGCGGTAGGCTCGCGCTGGTTGTCGGCGCGGAACTTGTCGAGCTGCTGGTCGATGGCGGTGTTCATGAACATCGCCAGGATGGTCGGCGCCGGGCCGTTTATGGTCATCGACACCGACGTGCCCGGGCTGGTCAGGTCGAAACCGTCGTACAGCACCTTCATGTCGTCGAGCGTGGCGATCGACACGCCGGAATTGCCGACCTTGCCGTAGATGTCGGGGCGCACGTGCGGATCTTCGCCATACAGCGTGACCGAATCGAATGCAGTCGACAGGCGCTTGGCATCCATGCCTTCCGATACCAGCTTGAAGCGCCGGTTGGTGCGGAAGGCATCGCCCTCGCCGGCAAACATGCGGGTCGGGTCTTCGTTCTCGCGCTTGAAGGCGAACACGCCGGCGGTGTATGGGAAGCTGCCGGGCACGTTCTCGCGCATCAGCCACTTCAGCACTTCGCCGTCGTCCTCGAAGCGCGGCAGCACCACCTTGCGCACCTTGGTCCCGGACAGCGTGGTCGTCACCAGCCCGGTACGGATCTCCTTGTCGCGGATCTTCACCACGTATTCGTCACCGCTGTAGGCCTCGCGCATCCGCGGCCACATGGCGAGCAGCTTGCGCTCGACCTGGCCGAGCGCGGCGTCGCGTTCGGCGGCGAGCGCATCGAGTGCCGAGCCGTCGCCCTGCGCCACCTGCAGCATGCGGCTCGATTCGCGCAACTGCTGGCGCTCGCGCGCGATGCGGCTCTGCCCGGCCACGCGGCGGTGGTAGGCGCGCATGGTGTCGGCCAGCTCCGCCAGGTAGCGGCTGCGCGCGGGCGGCACGATCACGTTCTGGCCGGTGGAGATGCGGCCGGACAGCGCGGGCAGCATGCCCGGCTTTACTTTCAGGCCGCGCGTGGCCAGTGCATCGCGCAGGCCCTGGTACAGCATCGTCACGCCGTCGTCGTTGAAGCGAGAAGCCTGCGTGCCGTAGACCGGCATCTCTTCGGCCTTACTGTGCCACTGCTCGCGGTTGCGCTGCACCTGCTTGGCCACGTCGCGCCAGGCATCCTGCGCGCCCTTGCGGTCGAACTTGTTGATGGCGACGAAGTCGGCGAAGTCCAGCATGTCGATCTTCTCGAGCTGGCTGGCCGCGCCGAATTCGGGCGTCATCACGTACAGCGATTGGTCGACATGCGGCACGATGGCCGCATCGCCCTGCCCGATGCCCGAGGTCTCGACGATCACCAGGTCGAAGCCCGCCACCTTGCACGCGGCGATCACGTCCGGCAGCGCCTGCGAGATCTCAGAGCCCGCCTCGCGCGTCGCCATCGAGCGCATGAAGACGTTCGGATTGTTGATCGCATTCATGCGGATGCGGTCGCCCAGCAGCGCGCCGCCCGACTTGCGGCGCGACGGATCGATCGAGATCACGGCGATGGAGAGCGCATCCTGCTGGTCCAGGCGGATGCGGCGGATCAGCTCGTCGGTCAGTGAAGACTTGCCGGCGCCGCCGGTGCCGGTGATGCCGAGCACCGGGGTCGATGCATTGGCTGCCTGTACATACATCGCCTTTACCAGCTCCGGATCGGCCTTGCCGTTCTCCAGCGCGGTCATCAGTTGCGCCAGCGCGCGGCGGTTGCCGCTGGTCACAGGATCGAGACTGGCTGGCGCATAGCGCGACAGGTCGATGTCGCAGCGCTGCACCATGTCGGCAATCATGCCGGCCAGGCCCATGCGCTGCCCGTCCTCGGGGCTGTAGATGCGCGCCACGCCATACGCCTGCAGTTCGCGGATCTCGTCCGGCACGATCACGCCGCCACCGCCACCGAACACCTGGATATGCTCGCCGCCCTTCTCGCGCAGCAGGTCGACCATGTACTTGAAGTACTCGACGTGCCCGCCCTGGTAGCTCGAAATCGCAATGCCCTGCGCGTCTTCCTGCAGGGCTGCCGTCACCACTTCCTCGACCGAGCGGTTGTGGCCCAGGTGGATCACCTCGCAGCCGGAGGACTGGAGAATGCGGCGCATGATGTTGATCGAGGCGTCATGCCCATCGAAGAGCGACGCCGCCGTGACAAAGCGCACCTTGTTGGCCGGACCGCGACCTTGCGCGGTGGGCTTGGGCTGTGGCGCGCCGCGCCGCACATCATGCACATCGGAAAGGTCGGTCATTGTCTCCACCGTGTCTGGTGTTGGCTGGCTGCCGCAGCGTCCACCGCTGGCGCCGCTCTGTGTCGGCTTGGCAGGATCGTGCGGGCTGTCCCTCGCGACGGGCGGGGGCCCGTCGATTATATGACGTTGACGTTAACGTAAAGCAATGGGGTGGAACACCGACGCCGGCTCGTGCTGGCTCGGCGTGTCCTCCCTTATAGAGTAGGTGCCCGGAGCGGGCACCGGGCAAACAAAAGGCCACCTGTCGGTCAAGGGGGTCGCTTAAAGTGTTGACGTGGGTAACGAGAAAAGCATAGAGTACTGTATATCCATACAGTACTCTAGGTAGGCTTTTGCTCCACACCTTTGAAACCCGCCTCAATCTGCCCCCCGAGTTTGCCGCCTTGTTGGCGGTTAACTCGGAACGCTGGTCGTGGGGCGCGCGTAAGGCTTGGAGTCTTCTGTATCGACAAAACCTCACTCGAGCGACCGCCTACGCCACCTTAACGAGGGAAGGCTTTACCTCGCATCAGGTCAATTCCATGCTGACGCAAGCTGAAATGCGCCATGCAGGCTTGGTCGAACTCAAAAAGTACGAACGAGGTCAGCTTGAGCTGGCCATTCAGCGACGCGAACGCGCACTAGCGGACAAAGGCAAGAAAATTCAGGCCCTGTCAAAACGGCAAGCCAAGCTACGCGCTCAACGCAATAAAGTAGCGCCGAAGCCGGGGAAAGCCCGTTCAAACCGCTACCTTACGACGCTAGCCCGCCTGCGGGAAGTCGATACCGAACTCAAATTTTGCCGCAACTGGGTCGCACAAAAAGAACGCGTTCTTACTGCCAAGCGCGGCAAGCTGTCCTCGCTGCTTATAGCTATTGATGAAGGCCGCTACAGTCTCTGTTTTGGCTCGAAGAAGCTGCTTCAGCAGCGGCCCGGCGAACACAACACCGAGACCACCCGTTCGCCTCTGTCGAGGATTGGCACGAGGCCTGGAACACAGCCCGAAACGGTCAGGTCTGGTCGATAGGACATACGGCTAAGCCCAGCGGCAATAGCGAACTACAGTGGCTGCCGGATACCAACCAGTTGCGCGTCCGGTTGACGGACAAGCTTGCGCATGAACGCATGGACGCTTTGGGCATTCCTCGCAGCGGAGGGCCGCAAAAGGTGATGCCCCTTCGCATGAAATGCCGATTCATTGTGATTGACGGGGTCGACTTTGCCTCGCATCGGGGCGCGGCGCGCGCAGCGCTGATTGACGCGTTTGGAAAGCGGCCTGTCACAATGCGGCTCTTGTAAAGGCTATCACCGGCCGGCGAGCGCATTTGGTATCTGCAAGCGAGCGTTGACGTTCCCACCGGTTTCAACCTAGAGACCGCTCGCACTAGAGAGGCCGGTGTCCTTGGACTGGATTTGAATGCCCGGGGCGTTGCCTGGGCTGTGGTGAAGCCCGATGGGAACCGATTGCGGGAGGGCCATCCGCAGAGCGGCTTTCTCGGCTGGGACCTAAAAGGCCTTTCCGACGCTGTACGCAAGCAAGTCATCGGAACAACCGTTGCAGAGCTTGCCCGCCTGGGCAAGCGCCTAGGCCTCGCAGTGGCCATCGAGAACCTCGATTTCGCGACGAAGAAGGCCGGCTTGCGCGCCGACGGCATCAACAAGCGATACAACGAGATGCTGAGCACGTTTGCAAGCTCACAGTTCGCGGAGCTAATGACCCGTGCCTGTGAAAAGGCTCATGTTCGGCTCTATTTGGTGAACCCTTCGTACAGTTCGGTCGGAGGCTTCACCAAATATGGCCGTCCCAATCGAATCGGCGCGGATGAGTCCGCCGCTCTTTGGTTGGGCCGGCAAGCTTTGTACGGTATCCCCTGGAAGACAGTGGGTGCCCAGTGCTTCGTCAAGAGGCACAACGAGCGACTCGTCTTTTCGCACCTGCCAGCCACCCCGAAGCAGAGCAAGACGGCCCTGGCAGGGGCTCAATGGAAAGATGTCGCTTGGGCTCTAGGCAAGAACCGACAGCGATGGGGTGAAAACCTCCGCAATTGGTTCCTCTGCCAGGTCGAAACCCCTTCCCCGCAGACCGTCTGCGAGCCTGGTGTGGCGTCATTGGCAACGGGATAGAAGTGTGGTTTTCAGCTCGAGACCTCTAGGACCTCGAGCGGCGCAGTGAAAACTGCGTTTTGTCGCCGTGTTCTCTTGTGGAAGAAATTTTGCCTAAGAGAATGGCCATCTCTGCTAGGACAGAAGATGACCATTGAGAATTACATCAACACTTTAAGCGACCGTCTAGCCTGTCGGTGGCCTTGCGTGGGTCTGGGAATGAACGCTTGTCAGCAATTCAGGCCCAGATCTTCGGGCACTCCCCAAAGGCATCCGTGCTGTGCTCTTCGGCGCGGTGCCGCAGCGCGCGCGCCCACGCCACCAGCCGGCGCAGCGACCACGGCGCCGGCGTCTGCGCCAGCGTGAAGCGCGCGCCCGGGCCGTCGCCCGACAGCCACACGCGGTAGCCTTCCGGCAACGCCAGGGCGGCGCCCGGCTCCAGCCAGATATCGTGCGGATTGCCCTCGACTGTCACCCACAGCCTGCCGGCCACCGCGCGGACGGTCTGTCCGTAACCGGCGCGCCAGCTCACGGGCTGCCCGGGCTCATCCAGTTCGAAAATCCTTAGTTCGCGCATTTCGCCACTCCTGTTCAGCTCGGCGGTTTTGCTCCGCGCCAGCCCCGAATCCGGTCGCCGGCACCCTCCTCCGCCACGCTTCCATTATTCGCATCGCCAACTAGAATCCCATGTACAGTTGCGAACAGTTTTCGATGAACTGTTCAGCAGTTTTCCCTGACACTTGCCAGGCAACGCCAGCCGCCCTCGCAGATGAAGCTAATCCTCGACCCCGCTACCGGCATCCCGCTGACCGACCAGATCGTCAACGCCGTCAAATCGTGGATCAGCAACCGCGAGGCCCGGCCGGGCGCGCGCCTGCCGTCGATCCGGCAGCTCGCAGCGGAGAACGGCATCAGCCGCTTTCCGGTGATCGAGGCGTATGACCGGCTGGTATCGCAGGGACTGCTGGATTCGCGGCAAGGCTCCGGCTTCTATGTGGCGGACAGCCCGCTGGCCGGCCGCTCGGCCCGCGGCTGGTCCGACCCGAGCCTGGCCGAGGATCTTTCCGACCACATCCTGGAGCAGTTCAACCACCCGAGCGGCACGCTCAAGCTCGCGGGAGGCTTCGTGCCCGAGACCTGGCGCGACGTGGAAGGGCTGACGCAGGCGATCCGCGCGATCTCGCGCAACGAGATCGACAGCGTGATCCACTACGCCACGCCGATGGGCCATCCGGAACTGCGCCGGCAGGTGCTGCTGCGCGTGCGGCAGCTGGGCATCGCGGCGGATCTGCCGCAGGTGCTGATCACCACCGGTGCCAGCCAGGCGCTGGACCTGGTGGTGCGCCATCTGCTCAAGCCGGGCGACACGGTATTTGTGGAAGACCCCGGCTACTACAACCTGTTCGGCCTGCTGCGCCTGCATGGCGTGCAGCTGGTCGGCGTGCCACATACGCCCAACGGTCCCGATCCGGAAGCCACCGAGGCGCTGTTGCGCCAGCACAAGCCCAAGCTGTTCTTCACCAACAGCGTGCTGCAGAACCCCACCGGGTCCACGCTGGCGCCGCCGGTGGCGTTCCGGCTGCTGGAGCTGGCGCGCCGGCATGGCTTCCGCTTTGTCGAAGACGACATCTTCTCGGACTTCCAGACGCACTTCACCGACCGGCTGGCCACGCTGGACCAGCTCGAACATGTGATCTACATCGGCGGGTTTTCCAAGACGGTGTCGGCGTCGCTGCGCATCGGCTACCTGGTGGCCGACAAGGCGCTGGTCAAGGACCTGGTCGACGTCAAGGTGCTGACCAGCGTAGCCGGCTCGCACTTTGCGGAGGCCGTGACCGCCGCGCTGCTGGAGCGCGGCGGCTACCGCAAGTATGTGGAACGATTGCGCCTGCGCGTGCGCGAGTCCTCGGCCAATGCGGTGCGGCAACTGGCGTCGTGCGGATGGGAACTCTTCTGCGAACCCGCCGGCGGCAACTTCCTGTGGGCGCGTCCGCCGGGCATCGAGGATTCGCGCGAGCTGGTCGCGCTGGCCGAGGCGTTCGGCGTCACGCTGGCGCCGGGCAACTACTTCCGGCCCGGCGGCGAGGCCTCGGCATGGATCCGGATCAACACGGCGTATGCCAACGAACCGCGCGCGGTGGCGTTCATGAAGGAAGCCGCAGCGCGCGGCTGATCTGCCTCGGCTGTCTTAGCCGCCGTGGTTATGCAGCACGGCATTGCGCCGCGCATAGGCAAAGTAGATCACCAGGCCAAGTACCAGCCAGACCAGGAAGGCCATCCACGTCAGCGCCTGCAGGTGTGCCATCAGGAACAGGCAGAACCCCGCGGACAGCAGCGGCACCACCGGCACGCCGGGGCAGCGGAAGGCGCGCGGCAGCTCGGGCCGCGTCTTGCGCAGCACCAGCACGGCAATCGAGATCAGCGTGAAGGCGGCCAGCGTGCCGATATTGATCAGCTCGGCCAGCACATTGAGCGGCACGAAGGCGGCAATCGCGGCAAATACCAGGCCCACGGTCCAGGTCGCGAAGTACGGCGTCGCATGCACCGGATGCACCGACGACAGGCGCTCGGGCAGCAGCCCGTCGCGCGACATCGCAAAGATGATGCGGGTCTGGCCGTAGGTCATCACCAGGATCACCGTGGTCATGCCCAGGATGGCGCCCAGGTCGACAAAGCCCGCCACCCAGTTCTGTCCGGCGAACTGCAGCGCCAGCGAAACCGGGTGATCCACGCCCGCGAACCTCGCGAACGGCACGATGCCGGTCATGATTGCCGCCACCGTCACATAGAGCACCGTGCACACCGCCAGCGAGCCGATAATGCCCACCGGCAGATCGCGGCGCGGGTTGCGCACCTCCTCCGCCGCGGAGGTGACGGCATCGAAGCCGATAAAGGCGAAGAACACCAGCGCCGCCGCGTTGAAGATTCCGGTCATGCCGAACGGTGCAAAGGGTTGCCAGTTGACGGGCCTGACGTGCCAGACGCCCACCGCAATGAAGAGCAGCACCACGCTGATCTTGATCGCAACCATCAGGTTGTTGATACGCGCCGATTCCCGCACGCCATATGACACCACCCAGGTAATCGCCAGCATGATCAGGCAGGCCGGCAGGTTCAGCAGCGTGTGCACGCCCGGCACCGAGCCTGGCGCGGCGGTCAGCGCCGCCGGCAGCGTCAACCCGAAGCCGGCCATCAGCGACTGGAAATAGCCCGACCAGCCCACTGACACCGCTGACGTGGCCAGCCCGTATTCCAGCAGCAGGTCCCAGCCAATCATCCACGCGACAATCTCGCCCAGCGTGGCATAGCTGTAGGTATAGATCGACCCCGACACCGGGATTGCCGAGGCGAACTCGGCATAGCACAGCGCGGCAAACCCGCACGCCATTGCCGCAATCACGAAAGACACCGTCAGCGCCGGGCCGGCGGTCAGCGCACCGGTGCCGGTCAGCACGAAGATGCCGGTGCCGATGATCGCGCCGATGCCCATCATCACAAGGTCGATGGGGCCAAGCACTTTCTTCAGGCCATCGTCGCGCGCAACGGCCAGCATTGCGTCGATGTCCTTGGTGCGGAACAAGCTCATGAGGGGACTCCTGCTGCAGACGGTGCGCGGCAGCCTCCAGGCTCGGGCCGGCACCTCGAAAAGGGCGCTAGTTTACGCCTGCGCGCAGGCGTACCCATCACATTTTCCGGCCCGTGGCCCTGGCAACGATTCATTTGACTTGCACTGTGTCCCCTTTGCGCCAGGCCGGCCAGAAAGCAGAAAGGCACGATCCACGGACCGTGCCTTTCCTTCATCCGCGGCGGGCGGACGCGCCGCCAGCCCTATTACTTCGCCACCGGCATGGTGAACTCTGCACCCTTGGCGATCGAATCCGGCCACCGCTGCATGATGCTCTTGTAGCGCGTATAGAAGCGAACGCCCTCTTCGCCGTAGGCATGGTGATCGCCAAACAGCGAGCGCTTCCAGCCACCGAACGAATGCCATGCCATCGGCACCGGGATCGGCACGTTGATGCCCACCATGCCCACCTGGATCTGCCGCG
This sequence comes from Cupriavidus sp. IDO, assembly GCF_000812465.1. Classification (GTDB taxonomy): domain Bacteria; phylum Pseudomonadota; class Gammaproteobacteria; order Burkholderiales; family Burkholderiaceae; genus Cupriavidus. The sequence goes on from NZ_JWMA01000014.1 coordinate 23,250, forward strand.
AGAACGCGCGCGCGATGCCGCCGTCGCTGGTGTAGCACGACACGCCGTTGCCGAACTCGTGCGCATTGATCAGTTCCACCGCCTCGGCAAAGTCGTGCACCCGCACCACCGACAGCACCGGACCGAAGATCTCTTCCTTGTAGATCGTCATGTCCGGCTTCACGTTGTCAAACAGCGTGCCGCCGACGTAGAAGCCGTTGTCGTGCCCTTCCACCTTGTGGCCGCGGCCGTCGGTCACCAGCGTGGCGCCCTCTTCCACGCCCCTGGCGATATAGCCTTCGACCTTGGCCTTGTGCGCGCCGGTCACCAGCGGACCCATTTCGGCGTCAGGTTCCATGCCGTTGCGGATCTTCAGCGCGCGGGCGCGTTCGGCCAGGCGCGGCACCAGCTTGTCGGCCACGTCGCCGACCGCCACCGCCACCGAGATCGCCATGCAGCGCTCGCCGGCCGAGCCATAGGCGGCGCCGATCAGCGCGTCCACGGCCTGGTCCAGGTCCGCATCGGGCATCACCACCAGGTGGTTCTTGGCACCGCCCAGCGCCTGCACGCGCTTGCCGTGCTTCGTGCCTTCCGTGTAGATGTACTGCGCGATCGGCGTGGAGCCGACAAAGGACAGGGCCTCCACGTCGGGGTGCGCCAGCAGCGCATCGACCGCTTCCTTGCCGCCCTGCACCACGTTGAACACGCCGTCTGGCAGGCCGGCCTGCTTGAGCAGATCGGCGATCAGCAGGCTCGGCGACGGATCGCGCTCGGAGGGCTTGAGCACGAAGGTATTGCCGCACGCCAGCGCCACCGGGAACATCCACATCGGCACCATCACCGGGAAGTTGAACGGCGTGATGCCGGCCACCACGCCCAGCGGCTGGCGCAGGTTCCAGTTGTCGATGCCGCCGCCGATGTTGTCGGTGAAGTCGGTCTTGAGCAGGTTCGGGATGCCGCAGGCGAACTCCACCACCTCGATGCCGCGCGTGACTTCGCCCTTGGCATCAGAGAACACCTTGCCGTGCTCGCGCGTGATCAGCGCGGCCAGGTCGTCATGGTGCTTGTCGAGCAGCTCCTTGAACTTGAAGAGGATGCGCGCGCGGCGCAGCGGCGGCAGCTCCGACCAGGCGGGAAAAGCCGCCTTGGCCGCGGCAACGGCCTCGGCCACATCCTGCGCGGTGCCGAGCGCGACGCGCGCGCCGACTTCGCCGGTCGCGGGATTGAAGACGTCGGCAAACCGCGGCGATGCTGCCTGCCGCATTGCGCCGCCGATGTAGTGATGGATTTCGGCAATCTGCCGGTTTTCTGCGATGTTCACTTCAGTGTCCTTCGTTGTTGCTGGGGCGGGGTTACTGCACGTCCTGCAGCACTTTCTTCACGGTGTCGAACATCTCGCCGATCTGCGCCTCCGAGATGATCAGCGGCGGCGAGAACGCGAGGATGTCGCCGGTGTAGCGCACCAGCACGCCACGCTCCAGGCATTTGAGGAAAGCCTCGTAGGCACGGGCGCCCGGCTGGCCGGGACGCGGCTCCAGCTCAATGCCGGCCACCAGGCCGAAATTGCGGATGTCCTTCACATGCGGCGCGCCACGCACGCCGTGCACGGCCGCTTCGAACACCGGCGACAGCTCGGCGGCGCGGCCGAACAGGTTTTCGCGCTGATACAGATCGAGCGTGGCAATCGCCGCAGCGGCGGCCAGTGGATGGCCCGAGTAGGTGTAGCCGTGCAGCAGCTCGATCGCGCCCGGCGCGGCCGAGTTGACTACGGTGTCATGCACTTCGCGGCGCACCGCGACCGCGCCCATCGGCACGGCGGCATTGTTGATGGCCTTGGCCATCGTGATCAGGTCCGGCGTGACCTTGAAGCGCTCGGCCGCGGTGGCGGCGCCGAGGCGGCCGAAGGCGGTGATGACTTCGTCGAAGATCAGCAGGATGCCGTGCTTGCTGGTGATCTCGCGCAGCTTTTCCAGGTAGCCCACCGGCGGCACCAGCACGCCGGCCGAACCGGCCAGCGGCTCGACGATCACGGCCGCCACGTTGGACGGATCGTGCAGCGCGAGGATGCGCTCCAGCTCGTCGGCAAGGTGCGCGCCCCATTGCGGCTGGCCCTTGGAGAAGGCGGCCTCGGCAATGTTCAGCGTGGCCGGCAGGTGGTCGGTGCCGGGCATCAGGTTGGCGGAGAACGCCTTGCGGTTCGGGCCGATGCCGCCCACGGCCATGCCGCCGAAGCCGACACCGTGGTAGCCGCGCTCACGGCCGATAAAGCGGGTGCGTTGGCCTTCGCCACGGGCACGGTGATACGCCAGCGCGATCTTCAGCGCGGTATCGACCGATTCCGAACCGGAATTGGTGAAAAAGATGCGGTCCAGGCCCTGCGGCATGATCGCCGCCACCTTGGTGGCCGCCTCGAACGACAGCGGATGCCCCATCTGGAACGGCGGCGCGTAGTCGAGCGTTGCAGCCTGCCGTGCCACGGCCTCGGCGATTTCCTTGCGGCAGTGGCCCGCCGCCACGCACCACAGGCCCGCGCAACCGTCCAGGATCTGGCGGCCGTCGTGGGTGGTGTAGTACATGCCGCTGGCCGACGCCAGCAGGCGCGGCGCCGCCTTGTACTGGCGGTTGGCGGTAAAGGGCATCCACAGGGCATCGAGATCGGGAATCACGGTCTTGGCGGCGTCCATACGTCCTCCTGAGGGGAAACGGGTTGGTGCTGGCACGGCGACTGGTCCAGCGTCGTTGGGGCAATGACGGCCACTCTACCGGCGGCGCGGAGCCGACAAAATATACAGTCGGGAATGGGCCGCCTTACCGTACAGTTTAGGCAACCCGAACCGTACTGGTCGGCGCGGCCGGCATAAAGCCCCGGCGAGCACCTTGCCGCTGGCGCAGGCCATCTGCGGCGCGGCACGCCACGCTGCACCGCGTCATTTTGCGCAAACCGGAACACGGCGGGCGACACGCGGCAGACGGGCCGCTAAACTGTACAGGTCAACGCACCCGAAAGTGCTTCATGATTACCCTGGACCTGATCCGCAGCCGCCGTGGCGGCGAAACCCTGACCGAGCAGATCGTGGCCGGCATTGCCGGACTGGTCGACCGGCGCGCCCTGCGCGCGGGCGCTGCGCTGCCGTCGGTGCGGCGCTTTGCGCAGCAGCACGGTGTCAGTACGTTCACGGTGGCCGAGGCCTACGGGCGGCTGACGGCGCTGGGCTACCTGGCGGCGCGCCCGGGGTCCGGCTATACGGTCGCGCACCGGCATGCCCCCGCCGGCAACGCCCGCACGCTGCAATGGGAGGCACCGGGGCTGAATGCGGCGTGGCTGCTTTCGGATGTCTTTGCCGATCATTCCGTGCCGATCAAGGCCGGTGCCGGCTGGCTGCCTGGCGACTGGCTCAACGAGGAAGGCCTGCACCAGGCCATGCGCGCGGCCGCGCGGGTGCCGGCCGCGCAGGTCTCAGGCTACGGCCACCCGTATGGCTTTGCGCCGCTGCGCGAACATATCGCCGCCAGCCTCGGCCAGTACGGCATCCCGCTGCAGGCGCAGCAGGTGGTGCTGACGCAGGGCGCCACGCAGGCGCTGGACCTGGTGGTGCGCACGCTGCTGCGCGCCGGCGACACCGTGCTGGTCGAATCCCCCTGCTACTGCAACCTGCTGCAGATCCTGCGGCTGGCCGGGCTGCGCGTGGTGGGCGTGCCGCGCACCGCGGCCGGGCTCGATACCGACGCGCTGGACGACGCCATCCGCGCCCATGCGCCGCGCGCGCTCTTCGTCAACACCGTGCTGCAGAACCCGACCGGCGCCAGCCTGACCAGCATGAATGCCTTCCGCGTGCTGCAGCTGGCCGAGCAGCACCGGCTGCTGGTGGTGGAGGACGATATCTACCGCGAACTGGCGCCGGCCGGATCGCCGATGCTGGCGGCCATGGACGGCCTGTCGCAGGTGGTCTACATCAACGGTTTTTCCAAGACCATCACGCCATCGCTGCGCGTGGGCTACCTGGCGGCGAGCCCGGACCTGGCCAAGGCATTTGCGCGCACCAAGATGGCGGTCGGGCTGACCTCGTCGGAAGTGACCGAGCGGCTGGTCTACTCGGTGCTGACCAGCGGCCACTACGGCCGCCATGTGGCCGCGCTGGCCGAACGGCTACGCGCCCAGCAGGATCATGTGACGGAAAAGATGGAGGCGCACGGGCTGGAAGTGCTGCTGCGCCCGGAAGGCGGGATGTTTGCCTGGGCGCGGATGCAGGGCGCCACAGGTGGCGAGCCCATGACTGGCAACCGGCTCGCCACGCTGGCGCTGGAGCATGGCATCTGGCTGGCGCCGGGTTCCTATTTCGAGCCGGATGAAACCGACTCGCCGTGGATCCGCTTCAATGTGGCGACCGGCGATGCGCCACAACTGTGGCAGTTCTTCGATCGCCTGGCCGGCAGGCCGCGCGATGAGGCGGCCGGGGCACGCGCCGCCTGAGGCGAATCGATGCAAAATCGATTCGGCAGTGCCGCAAGCGGCCGGAGTCAGGCCCAGAGGCGCTCGACCACCCAGCCGGCTGTTGCGCAAATTCCCAGCCAAATCCCAAGGCAGATAGCAATAAAGCGATATGTCATCTCAAAATCAACAACAAAAGTGAGTCGATTGCATGAATCTTTCGCGAAATTATACATCCATCCGTGAATGTATGTTTGCCTCGGAAGATTCTGAGATGACTTAATGAGCATCGGGCGCAGCGGCGAGCCGCACGAACACCCGATGGCCGGCCCCGGGCAGGGGATATCGTCAATCCAGCAGGAATGGCAACGCCTCCTTCAGCAGCCGCTCCGGCATCTCCTCCGCAATGTAGTGCCCGCACGGCAAGGCATGCCCGCGCACGCGCCGGGCCACCTTGCGCCATTCCTCCAGCGGCGCGAAGCATTGGCCGACGGCGCCCTGTTCGCCCCACAGCGCCAGCATCTCGCATTCGATCATGCGGCCCGCGGCGAGGTCGGCGCGGTCGTGCTCCAGGTCGATCGAGGCGCTGGCGCGATAGTCTTCGCACAGTCCGTGCGCGGCGCCGGGGCTCGCCAGGCCGCGCAGGTATGCGGCCAGCGCGGCTTCGGTAAACGGTGCGAGGCCGGCGCTGCGGCTGCCCATGGTCTGCTTCAGGTACAGCTCGGGATCGGCTTCGATCAGCGTCTCGGGAAACGGCGCGGGGCGGATCAGGAAGAACCAGTGGTAGTAGGCGCGCGCAAAGGCCAGGTTGGTCTGCTCGTACATGGCCAGGGTCGGGGCGATGTCGAGCGTGACGAGCTTGCGCACCGCATCCGGGTGATCCATCGCAAGCCGGTGCGCGACACGTGCGCCGCGGTCGTGGGCGAGCACGCTGAAGCGATCGAAGCCGAGCGCCCGCATTACGGCGATCTGGTCGGCCGCCATGGTGCGCTTGCTGTAGTTGCTGTGGTCCGGCAAACCCGCCGGCTTGTCGCTGTCGCCGTAGCCGCGCAGGTCGGTCGCGACCACGGTGAAGTGGCGCGCCAGCGTGCCCGCGACCTTGTGCCAGATCACATGCGTCTGCGGGTGGCCGTGCAGCAGGAGCAGCGCCGGGCCCTGCCCGCCGACAATGGCGTGAATGCCGATGCCGTCGCTGTCGATGCGGTGTGGGGTGAATCCTTCGAACATATCGGGCTGCCTCCTGCCTGGGTGGAATGGTGGCTGGGCAGCCAGTGTAGCGGCGCTAGCGCTCTCCATCATTGCCGGCAAGGACTTTCATCCATGCCTGCCATTCACCAATTCCGCCGAACCCCCTTTCGCAGTCAGGGTCGCGGACGGGCCGTCAGGCCGCCTCTGCTACCCTTCGGGGCAACACCTTCACACTATCAACTGGCCGAGCCCGATATGCATTCCCACGATCTCTCGGCGTGGACCCACAGCCACGTCTTCGATACCGGCAACCACGCGGCCGAACGCGGCACGCGCCTTGTCATGCTGATCACCGCCGCGACGATGGTGGTCGAAATCGCCGCCGGACTCTGGTTCAACTCGATGGCCCTGCTCGCAGACGGCTGGCACATGAGCTCGCACGCGCTGGCCATCGGGCTGTCCGCCTTCGCGTATGCCGCGGCGCGGCGCTATGCCAGCGACCGCCGCTTCGCCTTTGGTACCTGGAAGATCGAAGTGCTGGCAGGTTTTGCCAGCGCCATCTTCCTGCTCGGCATTGCCGTGCTGATGGCCGCGGGCTCGGTGGAACGACTGTTTACGCCGCAGGCGATCCACTATCGGGAAGCCATGGCGGTGACCGCGCTCGGCCTGCTGGTCAATCTCGGCTGCGCGCTGATCCTCGGCGGCACCCACCATCACGATCACGGCCATGACCACGGGCACGGTCATTCGCACGGACACGACCACCATCATCATCACGACATCAACCTGCGCTCGGCCTATGTGCACGTGCTGGCCGATGCCGCGACCTCGGTGCTCGCCATCGTCGCCCTGGCCGGCGGCTGGTGGCTGGGCTGGAGCTGGCTCGACCCGGTGATGGGCCTGGTCGGCGCGGCGCTGGTCGGCAGGTGGGCCTATGGGCTGATGCGCGAGAGCGGCACGGTGCTGCTCGACCGCGAGATGGACCACCCGGTGGTGGAAGAAGTGCGCGAAGTGCTGGCGGAGTTCGACGACGGCGAGGACGGCACGCGTGTGAGCGACCTGCATGTCTGGCGCGTCGGCCGGCAACAGTTCGCGTGCATCGTCTGCCTGGTCACGCATGACGCCACGCTGACGGCGCAGCGCGTACGCCAGGCCTTGTCCGTGCATGAGGAACTGGTGCACGTGACAGTGGAGATCAGCTGGTGCGATGGCGTCGCCCCGGCGCTGCGGGCGGCTTAAGCCCGAGTGCGGGGAGCGGTTATAAAGGGGTTCCGGCTGCGGCCGCAGGCAAAATCCTTCCGCTCACCGGATCCACCACCAAAACCTACGTCAACTCGCAATACATGCACAGCGGCGGCGTATCCGTATGCCGGTGAAACTCGCTGGACTGCATGACCTCCTGCGGCAACTTCGACGCCTGAATCAGAGAGAAGCCATAGCGCGCAAAGTAGCTGGGACAGCTCGATGACAACAACACCGCGTGCCTGGCACCGTTGGCGCGCGCGCGCATCAGCACGGCACGCACCAGGTGCGTAGCTACGCCCTGGTCGCGCTGCTCCGGCAGCACGGCCACCGAGCGGATCACCACGGTCTCGCCGAATCGTTCGCCCGCGCCGCAGCCGACGATCTGCTTTTCGAGCACGGCGACATGGAAGTGTTCCAGTAGCCGGAAGACATCGTCCGTGGGCAAGCCACAGCGTTCCAGCACTGCCCCGACAGCCGGTGCGTCCGACGTCTGGGCCGCCCGGATTTGCAAATCTCTGATCATCTGGAGCCTCTTTTTCTCACATCACTTGCGACGGGAACACCACGGAAGCCCTGCATGGTTGTCACGCGCGGCGGCGTGCCGGACAAGCGCCCGGCAACACCAAGCCAGCGGCGACACACTACATGAATCATCGTAGTTGTTCCAGACGGGGAGAACGCTGAGAAACGCCGCCTTGCAAGGCACAGACCTGTACGGGGCATGCGGCAAGACAGGGCTGGAAGCCGAGGGGCGGAAAGGGGAGTACTGCCGGGTGCCGGCGGGCCTTGTGCAAGCCGCGGCGGGAAGAACGGGCGAGCGTGCCCGGGAAAGAATGCTGGAGGCGGGGATCCGGAATCGAACCGTCGTATACGGCTTTGCAGGCCGTTGCATCACCACTCTGCCACCCCGCCATGGGACGTCCGAGGACAAACCGTGTTGCGGGCCGCAGTGTAGCGGGAAATCGAAAAGTCTGCAGGAGGCGGCGCAAACGCCCTCCCGCCCGCAGGCGGGACCGCCCCCGCGCCGGGGCTACCGATCCTACGACGGGCTGCCCATGGCCGACTGCAGGTAGTTCTGCAATCCAACCTTCTTCACCAGGTCGAGCTGGGTTTCCAGCCAGTCGATATGCGATTCGGTCGCATCGAGAATGTGTTCGACAATCTCGCGCGACACATAGTCACCGACAGACTCGAAGTACTTGATGGCTTCCTTGCAGCTGGCCTGGGACGTCTGCTCCAGCTTCAAATCGCATCCGAGCATTTCCTCGGTATTTTCGCCGATCAGCAATTTGCCCAGATCCTGCAGGTTTGGCACGCCATCGAGCAGGAGAATGCGCTCGATCAGCATGTCGGCATGCTTCATCTCCTCGATCGATTCCTCGTACTCGTGCTTGCCCAGCGCGCCGAATCCCCAGTGGCGGTACATGCGGGCGTGCAGGAAATACTGGTTGATTGCAGTCAGCTCGTGCTTGAGCTGGCCATTGAGCAACTGGATTACTTTCTTATCGCTTTTCATGGCATTTTCCCAACCCCTCGAAACCCAAAATATCTCGATTCTCATTTCCCGTGCAGCCGGCGTTTCCGGTGCATTTTCATGGTAGTCGCGTTCTGTTATTTATTCTGGAATGGGATTGCGTTTGATTGTTTTTCACGTTTTCAAGGGCGACCGGCGAACTGCCGGGGTCGGGGGCGGTGCACGACCGGGCACGCCACGGCCCGCTGAGGCGCCATAAAAAAGTTACTCGCTCGTCACCACCCAAGACTTAGCAAAACTCCTCCTGAATGCGCCTCACGGGCCAATTGTCGATGACTTCGAACGCCGACTTTATGGCGCTGCGTCCTGTGTGCCCGATCGTGGACCTCCTCCCACCATCGCGCAGGCGCCAGGCACTGTTGGCTGCTGCTGCGACTGAGTTACGCCTGATACACAAGCGGCCGCGATCATCCGCTGCCACGCCCGACGCTTCTCCCGGTTCACGGGACCACGACAGTCGCCGCCAGGTACAGAAGCAGTGCCATCAGCAGCACCGCAGTGAATCCGAGGTGAATCGCCAGCAGGGTCGCCAGCACTGCCGCCACCACCGATACGCAGGCATTGACACCCCACGCCATCGGGACCAGCGGTTCGGCACGATCCGAGACGCGTTTGAGCCCGAACGGAAACGGTATGCCCATGGCAAATGCCAGCGGCGCGACCAGCAATGCGCAGACGCCGATCCTGGCAAGCCCTGGAAGTGGTGCCAGCAGGCGGAACAGCGGGGGCAGCACGGCCAGGTAGACAAGGGCGATCGTGCAGATCGCGAAGACAGTCCTCTCCAGAGGACGGCGGCGAATCCTGCTGCCACTCACACGCTGTCCGCTGGCAGCTACCGGTGCCATGCCGGCCTGCAGGCGTCTGGAGTATCGGCTGCCGAGACTGGCAAAGATCAGGAAGGCACTCAGCGTTACCGCTACCGAGTACAGCGGATGGCTCAGGAACAGCGTGAACTTCTGGATGAACGCTATCTCCACGAACATGAAAGCAAAACCGATCGCGGCAAAGTACGCCACGACCCGCAGCTCGAACCCGCCTGCGACAGCTGGTGCTGCGTCGCGAGACCGCCGCTGGCGATACCGTGCCACCCACAGCGGCACCAGGATCAGCAGCACGGCAGCCACGCAGGCCTGCAGCAGCGTGGCGATCAGCACGGGATAGCCCCACTCCAGCATCGACAGGCTGCCCTGCGCCTTCAGCGCGAGCAGTTCCGGCAGCGAACGCCACTTGAAGAAGTGGAAGAAGTACGGCCTGTCGTCCGTGGCGGGACGCACATCGAACTTGTAGCGCGCTAGGAATCCCGCTCGATCGCCCGATAGCAAGGCCTGTGCCGTGTCGAAGTAATAGGGTTGATCGAGCACGTTGTACCGGTTTGCCTGCGACGCGGGCATCCCGGGATAGTAAGCAAGATCGAACGATCGCGCCCGGCAGAATTCCTGCAATGCCGCGATGCTGGCGTCGCTGATATCCCCGTTGCTGATCACCAGTGTTGCGGTCTTCCAGCCGCGGATCATGGCGATGCGGCGCGATGCACTGGCCTGCCCGCCGCGCTCGATGGCCTCGATCGCGGTGGACAGCAGCCTGGGAATATCGCGCGGCGGCAGCGTGACCCAGCGCGTGATGGCGAGCAGACCGCCGGGCCTGAGATGGCGCAGGTATTCCTCGAAGGCCTCCACCGTGTACAGGTAGTTCTCGGAAAGCGCGTGCAGGCCGCCCGACGCCGCACCAAACGAATCCAGCAGCGCAATCTGGATCAGGTCATAAGGCTCGCTGCGCGATGCCACCAGACCGCGCGCCTCGCCGATCAGCACGCGGACGCCGGGCGCGCTGTAAGGCTTGCCGGAGAAATCCGCGAACCGGTGCTGGACCAGATCGATCACCTGCGGGTTCAGTTCGATGGCATCGACGGCGCTTGCACGATGGTAGATTGCCTGCAGCACATCGGCGCCGGCGCCGCTGCCCAGCACGAGCACGCGGGGGCGTTGCAGCAAGTGGTACGGCAACGCGGACGTCAGGTAGTCCAGGTAGGCGAGCGGCTCGCGGCGTCCGTCATAGCGGTTCAACACGGAAAGGCCGTCGCCGTCAGTGAAGATGCCCAACTGCGCGGGCGGCTCCATGGTGGCGTTGAGGCTCAGGCCCGGTGCGTGCCGCAAGGGAATGGTAGGGCTGTCGACGACCGTGATCAGGCCCATCGGACTCCACGCCTGCGCAATCGTGCGCGCATCCTTGATGCGCAGCGTCTGGCTCAGCTCCTTGTACTCGGAGGGCGACAGCGCGATCCAGCGCTCGGGCACGCTGGCCGGCACGATCACCGCTGTTGCCAGCAGCAATACGGGAAGCCAGCGCCGGTGCCATCCGCATGCCATGCTCGCCAACGCACCCGCGGCGGTGCCGGTGCCACCCAGCAGCCTCAAGGCATCGACAGGCGTCAGCACAAACAGCGCGCCAACGATCGCGAGGCTGCCTATGCCGGCGCCAAGGATATCGAAGGCGTAGATCCGATGGATCTGTGCCTGGAAGCTGGTGAAGGTCAGGCAGATGCAGACGGCCGCGCAGAAGAACGGGATGAACAGCAGCAGATAGATCCACAGCAGGCGCACCGGCTGTCGCGGGTCCCACAGGATCTCAAGCGGATTGAACGGAATGTGCTGGGCAAGGTTAAAGCAGGCGATCGCACTCAGTCCGAACAGCACTGCGCCGACCGTGAACACGCTGCAGAACCGCGGCACCAGCACACGCTGCGCCAGCGTCACGGCGGTACCGGCCGCGCCGTAGCCCAGCAGCGCGACGCTGATCATCATGTAGGCGAAGTGGTGCCACTGGATGATCGAGAGCAACCGCAGCAGCAGCACTTCATAGCCGAGCGCGGAAGCGGACAGCAGCCCCATCGCGAGCAATGGCGGGGACCGCATGCTCAACGCCCTCCGGCCAGCGGGACGAACCGGACGGGCAGGACCTGCCGGGTGGAGATGGTGCCGTCGCTCGCCTTCTCGATCAGCAACAGATACTGGGTCATGAACGGCGCGCCGACCGGGATCACCATCCGCCCTCCGGGCTTGAGCTGCGCAATCAACGGCGGCGGGACATGGCTGGCCGCTGCGGTGACGAGGATGGCGTCATAGGGCCCGTGCTCGGCCCATCCGTAGTAGCCGTCGCCCAGCCTGGCTTCCACCTGCCGATACCCAAGCACGCCCAGGCGCTCCCTTGCCTGCGTTGCCAGGGGCTCGATGATCTCCATCGTGTAGACCGCACGCACCAGCTCCGCGAGGATCGCCGCCTGGTAGCCCGAGCCGGTGCCGATCTCGAGCACCACGTCCGTGGGCCCGACCCGCGCCAGGTCAGTCATGAGGGCAACGATGTAGGGTTGCGAGATCGTCTGGCCGTGCCCGATCGGCAGTGGCCGGTTCTCGTAGGCATAACGTTCCTCCTCGGGCGGGACGAACCTGTGGCGCGGCACCTTCGCCATGGCGGCCATCACCCGCGCATCGAGTGTAGCCTTGCCGGTTCCGTCACGCGTGGCAGCCGATATGGCGGCGATGTCCCGGACCATGGCATTGCGCAACGGCGTGAATGCGTCATCGGCACGCAGGCCGGCGGATGCCAGCGCCAGCGCAATGGCGGGCACCAGGATACGCATCAGGAGCGTCGCCGGCTTCACAATGACTCCCAGACTAAGGGACAGTCCAATCGTATGGCCGGCGGGCGGGCTCTGCAAGGTGGCTTTGGGGGATGCCGGCAGCAGCTCTGGCGTGGAGGCTACTGCCGGTGGAGGCGGGATGTTGCCGGCATCGCGGGGGATAAGCAGAGGAAGGGAGTCGCTCGTTAAGCGTTCCGGCGCAACTATTAACTGACTTGCGCGCGAGTGGAGAGGCATGACAAGCGATACCACGTGGCAGGCCAATCCGACAAGCTGCGTCACGCTCGACGCTTAGGCACAGTACCGGTTGATTTTTCGACACGGATGCCGCGACAACTTGGCGCATATCGCAGCGCGGCGTTGCTGCCGCTTTCTCTGCCTCAGTCGTCGTTATCTCCGTGGTGTCGATGGTGTCCGTGGTATCCATAGCCCCAGTACCCATACGGACGATAGCCGTACCCGCTATCGTACGGCACCACGACACAGCCGCCGAGCATCGTGGAAGCGGCAATCAGCAATGCGAGCATGGGTTGCATGGCGATTCCCCAAAGGTGACAAACGCGGAGAGGCCAGGCTGGCTTTCCAGCCAACCTGCGCTCTCCGCAAAGCTCCTGCACTCAGGCTACGTTGCAGCGGCCTTCGCCCTGGCAACGCCCCCTCGGTTCGCCCGGTGGGAGCAGCTTACTGTTTCTTTGTCTTGTTCACGCTGGCTGCGGCCTTCGCGGCTTCGGGCTGCGCCTCGGGCTTCGCCACATCCGCCTTGGCCTTCGCCTTCTCGGAATCATTCTTTGCTTCAGGCTTCGGCATACCAGTTGCCTCTGTATGGGTGGCCTTCGTCTTGCTCGCCTTGTGGTGTGTGCCCTTGGCGGTGGACTTATTGGCATCAGCCTTTACGTCAGCCTTCTCCTTATTGGCGCTGGCTTGGGCCTTTACTTCATCGCCCTGCGCGCCGGCACTCTTCGTGTTCTTGTCGGCTTTTTCCTGCGTGGCGCTCTTTTCCTTGACGACCTTCACCTGGTCTTTCGTCGCCCCGGCTTGTGGCTGAGTCGCGGAAGCTGGCACACCAGTCTGCGCGAAAACGGTACCGACAAGGGCTGCAGAGGCGAGAGCAGCGAACAGCTTCTTCATGACGTGAACTCCTGAGGAATTTCTGGCAGCTCGGCAATGCGCCGTGCTTACCCGCTAAAACGGTACTGTCCTGAGCCAAGTTGACTCAGGACCCGTGACAATCCGTAAGTTCTGAAACAGGCAAACTCAATTCGCGAGCATGGCCGGATGTGCCTACGCTTGCAGCACGGGGCTTCGTCCCTTCGGAAGAACTCCGACTGAACTCCGACTTCGGTCCGCGCTAAAAATACTCGGTTGTTTTGTAGCCCCAAAAGTCCGGCTGGACACCTGGCGCCTCGACGTCGCGTTACAGAAAGTCACCGCTGTGCGAATCCGCTAATACACTGCCGACCCATGCTGACCTAGAGTCTCTGCAAGAGAAAAAGGAGAAAATCATGCGAAAGGCCGCATCGCTCTTGCTTCTGGTCGGCGTTACCGCGCTTGGCTCCAACATGGCTGAGGCGCGAGTGGACGTCGGCATTGGTATTGGCATCCCCATGCCAGCGATTGTCGCCCCGCCGCCCGTCTACTACGAGCCAGCTCCCGTAGTCGTTCAGCCGCCGCCCGTGGTAGCGGCTCCGGCCTACTATTACGACGACTGGCAGGGCCGCGCCTGGAGAGAGCGCCAATGGCGCGAACAGCGATGGAGGGAGCACGAATGGCGGGAGCGCCGGCGGGAATGGCGGCGCTGGCATGACGACTACGATGACTAGCATGCGCAAGCGCTTGGCTTGTGGGTAACAGTCGGAACGCCGAGGGGCTCGTCATCACTCATTAGATTTGCAGGTAACAGTATGAGGCCGCGTCATGCGACCAAGGCAGACCTTCGAGATGTGGAAGCATTGCTCCGGTCGTGTTCACTACCCGTTGGCGGAATACATAGCGAAGCGGTGCAATTTCATGTCAGCCGGGACAAGACTGGCCTCCTCGGCTGCGTCGGTATCGAGGTGTTCGGTGACAGCGTTGGCCTGTTGCGAGGAGTCGCTGTCGCCGAGCGCGCGAGACGGGCAGGGCTGGCCGCCTTGCTGGTGTCCGCACTGGTCGCTGATGTCCGCCTGCGTGGCGTCGATACCCTGGTCGTCGGAACTAGAGCGGCAGCCGGCTATTTCTCCCTCCTTGGCTTCACGCTCGCCGACCCTGCTGCCATCCCTCCGGAATTGCTGGCTTCACGTGAATTCGCTAACGCCCGTATCAGTGAAATGGCTCTATTGAAGGCTAAGCTCTAACCTCGCCAAACACCGAGCTATCCCACTGCCGCACTATCGAGCCGCCCTGGTCCAAGTGCAGACATAGGAATGCTTTCGATACGCACGTTCCATACCATTCCGGTTGCAGCAACCATTTCTCATGAATGCATTCTTGGGCTATGTGACTTCGCCATGAGGTTTCGTCCATGAGCTGTCGACGTTGCACAACAAGTTGACGGCAGATTTGGACTGAGGGCAGTCAATGTCAACGTAGAACCCGAAGCCAATGGCCGGGTTGAGGAACTACCAATGCGCAAAGCTCGCGTCATTCTCTATATTTCGCGTAGACATCTCGAGAACATCTTCGGATGCCCTGCACGTGGCAGGTTCGTTCAGAAAAGAGAAGGTGGTTTCCAAATTTCGCTGACCACCGCTCTCGCCTACCGAAAGGCAAACTCCAGAGGATAAAAGCGGTGGCGACCAGCGTTGCGCGGATGAGGTTAGGAAATTCCCACGTTTCCGTTATGTTGGGGACAATTCCCTGACTGCCGGAGACTCGCCCGCGTGTGTGACTAAAAAGCCGCCACGATGGCATGACGCCAGCCGAACGTCCCGGCCTCGCCGAAGGCCGCGTGCGTGTCGACACGCACGTACGTTGCACCTACCAGCAACAGATGAAACAGAAGGCGAGTTTCACGAGACATTATTTGAGCAGTCAAGGGCCGACTGAACAGAATTAGATATAGGAGGCGCGTATGCAATCTGACGGAAGCGATGGGACGCTTGAGACCCGATTGGCACGAGTACATGGTCGCGTGCAGGGTATCGGCTACCGGGAAGCCTGTGTGCGCCGCGCCCAGGAATTAGGCATCACCGGCTGGGTGCGCAATCGCATGGATGAATCGGTAGAACTGATGCTGCAAGGCTCGCCGGCGCAACTTGCCGAAATGTGTGCTTGGCTAAGCGACGGCATGCCGGCAGCCCTCGTGGAGCGAATTGAAGTCACCGATGTACAACCACCGTTTGCACGCTTCCACAGCTTCGAGCGCTTGCCTACTTTGTGAGGGATGGCAATTCGGTGCCGCACGCGAAGCACTCAGGACACGAATAAGCTACGCTAAGTAGGTTGATCAGCGAACCGAGCGAAGGCTATGGTCGCCAACTCTGACCGGACGCGCCTGCCGCTGTCCAAGTACCGGAAGAAGCGTGACTTTAATGTCACGCCGGAGCCCGCGCCTCACGCCGGCGGTCCTTCAGCCGAAGGCCAGCACTTGTCGTTCGTTGTGCAAAAGCACTGGTCCGGGCGGCTGCACTACGACTTTCGACTCGAGCTAGATGGTGTCCTGTTGAGCTGGGCCGTCCCCAAGGGGCCGTGTTACGACCCCCAGGAGAAACGGATGGCCATCCATGTCGAAGACCATCCAATTGGCTACGCAAGTTTCCAAGGAATTATTCCCCCGAAGCAATACGGAGCTGGAAAAGTCATTGTCTGGGACCACGGCACTTGGGAACCAGTGGGCGACCCTCGTGAAGGGATTCAGACCGGAAAGCTAGTTTTCCAGCTGCATGGGGAGAAGCTCGCCGGGCGCTGGGAGCTAGTGCGCATTTCAAAGTCCGAAGACAAGCAAGACCAGTGGATGCTTTTCAAGAAGCGAGATGAGTGGGCGCGATCCCTTGCAGAGTATGACGTCGTCAAAGCCCTGCCGGACAGTGTCGTCGACAAGCCCCTGGGGCCTATCGAGGAGCGCGAACCCAAATCCAACCCCCGGCCTTCGCTCGGCGTGGAACCCGAAGCCGACCTCACCCTTGCAGTGGCCACCACATTGCCGGCGACGCTCGAGCCGCAGCTCGCTACCCCGGCTGCGTCCCTTCCAAAGGGGAATGGCTGGATAGTGGAGACGAAATTCGACGGGTACCGCCTTCTTGCGCGGGTAGACAAGGGCCGCGTCAAGCTCTTCACCCGAGGCGGCCACGATTGGACAAGCAAGCTCAAAACCCTTGCGGCAGAGTTGAAAGACCTGAGCGCCTCGAGCGCCTGGCTCGACGGCGAAATCGTTGTTCTCAAAGATGGCCTACCTGATTTCAACGCTTTGCAGAATGCCATCGACGCGGCTCGCGGCGAGAGCATCGTCTACTTCCTCTTCGACCTTATCTACCTGGACGGAAAAGACTTGCGCAAGGTGCCACTGAGCTCCCGGCGAGCCCTCCTCGCACGCCTTGTTGGAGAGCCCGGCGAGCGAATCCGAATCAGCGAGCATTTCGACGCGCCACCAACCCAAGTATTCAAGGCTGCATGCGATTTGGGGCTGGAAGGGCTAATGTTCAAACGGCATGACGCGCCGTATGTCTCGACGAGGACTCAGACTTGGCTAAAGGCGAAGTGCACGCTTCGCCAAGAGTTCGTCATCTGTGGCTTCACGAATCGTGCTGGCGCGCCTCAGGAGGTAGGCAGCCTGCTGCTGGCATATCACGATGATGACAAGCTCCGCCATGCCGGCAGTGTCGGCACAGGCTGGGATGCCAAGACTGCCAGAGACTTGTGGGCACGTCTGAAAGCGCTCGAGGTGCCTTCTCCATCGTTCGACCCGAAAGCCGTCAAGCCGAGGCGCTGGTCCAGGCGCACCGTCGGTAGCGAACACTGGGTCCAGCCAGTACTGGTGGCAGAAGTCGCCTTCGCTGAGTGGACCGCTGACGGTCTTGTGCGACAAGCCTCGTTCAAAGGCTTGCGCACGGACAAGCCGGCAAGCGGAATCACCCGGGAAGCCGCCAAGACAGCAGCCTCAGCCCCGGCACCCAGTGCGGTGAAGGTGACTCACCCTGAGCGGGTCATCGACCCGTCAACCGGGATGACCAAGCTCGACCTCGTCCGCTACTATGAAAGCGTAGCCGACTGGATGCTGCCCCACCTCAAGGACCGCCCACTATCGTTGTTGCGCGCGCCCAATGGCATCATCGAAGAACTGTTTTTTCAGAAGCACCCTGAGAGCAAGATGCCTGGGCTCAAAGAACACGACCCCACCTTGTGGCCAGGTCACGGTGCCTTGCTTACCGTCGACAACATGGACGCGCTTGTATCCGCCGCTCAGATGAACGTCGTCGAGTTCCACACCTGGAACTCCACGGTCGGACGCCTGGACAGGCCTGACAGGGTGATTTTCGACCTGGACCCCGGCGAAGACCTGAAGTGGTCGCACATGCAGGAAGCAGCACTCCTTGTCCACACGCTGCTGACTGAACTTGGCCTCAAGGCTTGGCCAAAAACCAGCGGCGGCAAGGGCTTGCACGTCGTCGTACCGCTGGCACCAAGGCTCGATTACGACACTGTGAAGGGCTTCGCCAGAACCTTCGTCGTGCATATCGCCAAGAGCATCCCCCAGCGATTCTCCGCAGTGCCAGGGCCTGCGAACCGCAAGGGAAAAGTCTTCGTCGATTACCTTCGCAACGGCATGGGCCAGACCACTGTCGCGGCATTCTCCGCTCGTGCACGCCCTGGCCTGGGAGTGTCCATGCCAGTAACGTGGGAGCAGCTTATGTCGCTAAAAAGTGGAGCGCAGTGGACTGTCGCGACAGCGCGCGAGTACCTTAGCTTCCAAACCGGGGACCCGTGGGCGGAATTTTGGTCGACCAGTCAGACATTGACCTCCGCGATGAAGCGGCTAATCTGACCCCAACGCCGCACTTTGCCGGGTGCTGCCTCACCGACAGCTTATTGCGTGGAGGAATTCATGCCAGCTCGTTCAATCGCCTCCCTATCCCTTTCATTCGGGTTGGTCTCAATCCCCGTCAAGCTGTATTCCGCGACCGAGAGCGAAACTGCCGTCAGGTTTAATTTCCTCGCCCCGGATGGCTCCCGTGCCAAGCAGCAGTACATATCAGAGAAGACGGGTAAGCCCGTCGACCGTGCAGACTTGCAGAAGGGGTACGAATTTGAAAAAGACCGCTTTGTCGTGTTCTCACCTGAGGAGCTGAAAGCCTTAGAGGAAGGCGCCAGTCATGTTGTTGAGATCGTTGCGTTCATTCCTGAAATGGCCGTTGACCCTATTTTCTACGACAAGGCTTACTACATCGCTCCCGACAAGCGCGGCGGCAAGCCCTACAGCTTGCTCCAGAAGGCCATGGCCCAAAGCCACCGCTGCGCCCTGGCCAGATGGGCTTCCAAGGGAAAAACGCATATCGTGCAGGTTCGCCCCGCCGACGACGGGCTGGTGTTCCAACAGCTTCTCTTTGCCGATGAAGTCAGGTCATTGAAAGACCTGCACATTGAGCAAGTCGATGTTTCCGATGCCGAGTTGCGATTGGCGCTGCAGATTATCGACCAGGCCACAGAAGAGACCTACGACCCGACGCAGTACGCAGACGAAGAAAAGAAGCGTGTTCTCAAAGCCATTGACGAGAAGATCGCAGGCAAGAACATTGTCACGCACGAGCAGGTGGAGGTGTCCCCTACAGGCCAGGTAATCGACCTGATGGATGCTCTGCGCGCGAGCCTGGCAAAAGGCGGCAAGGCCAAAGCACCTGCCGCAAAAGCCAAGGTTGCCGCCACAGATGTCTCTGCTCTTGCAACAAAGGAGCGCAAAGGCGTGAAGCGGGCGGAAAAAGTCGCACCGGCACCTACCAGAGTTCGGGCACGGAAGTGACAGGCAGCGCTTCAGACCAGAAGTTTTCGCTAAGCAAGCTTCAGTCGCTGCTCGGCGTTTCGCGAGCCGTCCTGTCGGGCCTTGTGAGCGCCGGCTTTGTGAAGCCCGTCCGCGGTCGGCGCAACGAGCTGCGCTTCAGCTTCCAGGATGTCGTCCTGCTGCGCACCGCCTATCAGCTGCAGTCCGCCAACATTCCGGCGCGGAAGATTCTTCGTTCGCTCGAACGGCTCCGAACTTCCCTGCCGGCAGAGCTTCCCCTCACGGGAATTCGAATCACTGCGGTCGGTAATGCAATTGCTGTGCGTTCCGGCCCCGCTCAATGGGAGGCCGACTCGGGGCAGCTTCTCCTGGACTTCGAAGTGGCACAGGTAAAGGGCGACGTGGCGTTTCTGGACAGCGCACCTCGCGGCGCGAGGGAGGCTCACATCCAAGCCGAGGAGTGGTTTGAGCTCGGTGAGGAGCTGACTGCCACGGACCGGCGTGGGGCCGAGCATGCCTATCGGAAAGCCATGGAGTTGCTGCCGGTGGCGCACTATGGCGCTTACACTAACCTGGGCGTTCTCCTATGTGAGGACCGGCGGGGCGAAGAAGCTCTGGCGGTGTTTGACAGGGCTTTGGAATATTTCCCGGAAGATTGTCAACTTCACTTCAATCGCGCCGTCGCCCTGGAGGAGCTGGACCGGGGCGACGACGCCCTGGACGGTTACAGGCGGTGCCTGGAGCTTGCTCCAGACTATGCGGATGCGCACTACAACCTGGCGCGGCTTAACGAACTGCGAGGAGACAGACAGGGCGCACTACGGCACTACAACGCGTACCGTCGACTCCAGGAGCCCTGACGCCCCACCCTCACTCCACCGTCACCGACTTCGCCAGGTTGCGCGGCTTGTCCACATCCGTGCCGCGCGCGCATGCCGTGTGATACGCCAGCAGCTGCAGCGGCACCACGTGCAGGATCGGCGAGAGGTCGCCATAGTGCTCGGGCATGCGGATCACCTGGATGCCGTCCGACGACTGGATCTGCGTGTCGCTGTCGGCAAACACATAGAGGCGGCCGCCGCGGGCGCGCACTTCCTGGATGTTGGACTTGAGTTTTTCCAGCAGGGCGTCGTTGGGCGCTACCGTGACCACCGGCATGGCTTCGGTGACGAGCGCCAGCGGGCCGTGCTTGAGTTCGCCTGCGGGATAGGCCTCGGCGTGGATGTACGAGATTTCCTTGAGCTTGAGCGCGCCTTCCATGGCGATCGGGTAGTGCAGGCCGCGCCCGAGGAACAGCGCGTTCTCGCGGCGGGCGAAGTCTTCCGACCAGGCGATGATCTGCGGCTCGAGCGCCAGCACGCCGTGCAGCGCGGCGGGCAGGTGGCGCAGGTTGGCCAAGTCCTTCGCTTCGGCCTCTTCGGACAGGAAGCCGCGCACCTTTGCCAGGGCCAGGGTGAGCATGTAGAGGGCGGCGAGCTGGGTGGTGAAGGCCTTGGTCGACGCCACGCCGATCTCGGTGCCGGCGCGGGTCAGGAAGCGCAGTTCGGTTTCACGCACCATCGCGCTGGTGGCCACGTTGCAGACGGCGAGCGTATGGGTGTGGCCCAGTGCCCGCGCGTGACGCAGCGCGGCCATGGTGTCGGCCGTTTCGCCGGACTGGGAGATCACCACCACCAGCGCGCGCGGATTGGGGACCGTCTGGCGGTAGCGGTATTCGCTCGCCACCTCGACCTGGGTCGGAATCCTGGCGATGCTTTCCAGCCAGTACTTGGCCGTGCAGCCGGAGTAGTAGCTGGTGCCGCAAGCCAGGATCAGCACGCTGTCGATCTCGGCGAAGACCTCGCCGGCGCGCTCGCCGAACAGTGCCGGTGAAATGCCTTCAATGCCTTCGAGCGTGTCGCCCAGCGCGCGCGGCTGCTCGAAGATTTCCTTCTGCATGAAATGACGGTACGGGCCCAGGTCCACCGAGGCGGCGTGGGCTTCGACCAGGCGCGCTTCGCGCTCGACTGGGTGGTCGTTGGCGTCGTGGATGGTGACGCCGTCGAGCGTGATCTCGACCACATCGCCCTCTTCCAGGTAGATGATGCGGTTGGCGGTGCCGGCCACGGCCAGCGCATCCGAGGCAAGGAAGGCCTCGTTCTCGCCCAGTGCCACCACCAGCGGCGAGCCGGCGCGCGCGCCGACCACACGGCCGGGCTGGTCCTTGGCGAACACGGCAATGGCGTAGGCGCCGTGCAGGCGCTTGGTGACCGCACGCACCGAAGCGAACAGGTCGCCCCGTGTGGCGCCGCTCGGGTAGGTGTAGGCCTGGTGGATCAGGTGGGCCACAACCTCGGTGTCGGTCTGCGACTCAAACCCGTAGCCCACCGCGCGCAGCTCTTCGCGCAGCGGCTCGTAGTTCTCGATGATGCCGTTGTGCACCAGGGCGATGGTATCGCCGGACAGATGCGGGTGGGCATTGACGGTATCCGGCTTGCCATGCGTGGCCCAGCGGGTGTGTGCCACGCCGGTGAAGCCGGCCAGGCCGGAAGCCTGCGTCTGCGCATCCAGATCGGCCACGCGCGACACGGTACGCGCGCGTTCGACCGCATCGTCGCGCACGACGGCGACGCCGCATGAGTCATAGCCGCGGTACTCGAGGCGGCGCAGGCCTTCGATCAGGACCGGAACGATATTGCGCGTGGAAACCGCGCCGACGATGCCACACATGGTGAACCCCCGTTCATGGCGCCCTTCCCGGGCGCCGGAAATTGAATGCCAGTGAAAGCGCCTTCGCGGCGCCTCCCCTGCTTACTTTTTCGCTTGCTTGACCGGACGCTGCCAGGCGTCGACGGTCAGCTGCTTGGCCCGCGACAGTGTCAGCTTGTCGGCCGGCGCTTCCTTGGTGAGCGTGGTGCCCGCGCCCAGCGTGGCGCCGCGGCGCACCGTCACCGGCGCCACCAGCTGCGTGTCCGAGCCAATGAAGACATCGTCCTCGATCACCGTGCGGTGCTTGTTTACACCGTCATAGTTGCAGGTGATGGTGCCGGCGCCAATATTGACGCGCGAGCCCACTGTGGCGTCGCCCACATAAGCCAGGTGATTGGCCTTGCTGTGCGCGGCCACTTGCGCGTTTTTCACCTCGACGAAGTTGCCGATATGCACGTCCTCGCCCAGATCGGTGCCCGGGCGCAGGCGTGCGTACGGGCCGATCCGGCCGGCGGGGCCGATCTTCGCCTCGTCGATATGGCAGAACGGATGCACCAGCGCGCCGGCACCCACGGTACTGTTGCGGATCACGCAGTGCGCGCCGATCCGCGCCCCGTCGTCCAGGTGCACGCGGCCTTCGAACACACAGCCCACGTCGATCGTCACGTCGCGGCCGCAGGTCAGCTCGCCGCGCACGTCGATGCGTGCGGGGTCCAGCAGCGTCACGCCGGACTCCAGCAGGCGCCGTGCCAGGTTGTGCTGGTGGATGCGCTCCACTTCGGCCAGTTGCAGCTTGCTGTTCACGCCCAGCGTCTCCCACAGCGCGGCCGGCTGGGCCGAGACGATGTCGAGGCCCTCGGAAGCCGCGCGCTCGACGGTATCAGTCAGGTAGTACTCGCCCTGCGCGTTGTCGTTGCCCAGCGTGGAGAGCCAGCGGCGCAGATGGCCGGTGGGGCACACGATGATGCCGGTGTTGATCTCGCGGATGGCCCTGACCGCCTCGCTGGCGTCCTTCTGTTCGACGATGCGCACAATGCTGCCTGCCGCATCGCGCACAATCCGGCCGTATCCGGTAGGATCGGTCATCTCGACCGTGAGCACGCCAAAGCGCTCCGTGCCCGCCTCGGACACCAGTGCCTTGAGCGTCGCAGCCGTAGTGAGGGGCACGTCACCATAGAGAACCAAGGTGGGCTGGCTGTCGTCCAACAGGGGAAGTGCCTGCATCACCGCATGGCCGGTGCCCAGCTGCTGGGCCTGCTCGGCAAAGGCGACGTCACCGGCACCCACGGCTTCGCGCACGCGATCGGCACCGTGGCCGACCACGACCACCAGCCGGGCAGGCGACAAGGCACGCGCCGTATCGAGGACGTGGGCAAGCATGGGGCGGCCGGCCACGGGATGGAGAACCTTGGGCAAGTCGGAATTCATCCGCTTTCCCATGCCCGCGGCAAGAATGACGATATTCACAAGGAGACCCCTCAGTGAGTGTGTCTAAAAATATTCTGGAACGAGCCAACCGGGTGATTCGCAACGCGCGCCTCCCGGTATTGCCGAAAGCCTTCGCGCGGCCTCTGCCGAATCGCCGGAAGCCTTGTCAGGACTGGGCTGGCGGGCGATCAGGCAGCCCATTCAGGATGCGCGCCGATTTTAACATGACGGTTTCTGCGCAATACGGGACTGTTTCCGATTTTCACAACCGCTGGACCCGGCGTTTCATCACGGCATTCGCCGCCACGGTGCTTTGCGCCTGCAGTGCGATGAAGGTCGGTTACCAGCAGGGTGATCGGCTGGCGTACTGGTGGATCGACCATTATGTCGACGTCAGCGCCGCCCAGGAGCCGCCCACGCGCGAAGCCATCGCCCGCTTCTTCGCCTGGCATCGCAAGGCGCAGTTGCCGGAAATCTCGGCGCTGCTGACGCAGGCGAAGTCACAGGTGCAGCAACCGGTCACGCCCGCCATGGTCGGGCAGTTCCAGGATGCCAGCCAGCGGCTGGCACGGCAGTCGTTCGAGTACGCCATGCCCGACCTGGCCGACCTGCTGCTGACGCTGAAGCCGGAGCAGATCGACCGCATGGACAAGAAGTTCGCCGAAGGCAACACCAAGTATCGCAAGAAATTCCTGAGCGGCGACGCCGGCGACCGCGAGGACGCCCGCTACGACAAGGTGATGGACTACGCCAAGTTGATCTACGGCCGTTTCTCGGACGAGCAGGAGAAAGCCATCCGCGCCGCCGTCGTCCCCGTGGTGCGGGGCGCCGATGCGCGCTATGCCGAACGGATCAGGCGGCAACAGGAATGGCTGGCGCTGGCGCGGCAGGTGCAGGCGACCCATCCGCCCAAGGCGCAGGTGCTGGACATGCTGCGCCACTACGGCGAGCACTGGCAGAATCCGCCCGGCAAGGCCCGGGCCGCGAGCTACGAAGCCAACAACGAGGCTGGCATTGCGCTGACGGTGACAATCGCCAACCTGACCACGCCGGCGCAGAAGGCGCACGCGGCCGAGCGGTTCCAGAAGTGGATCGACGACACGCAGGCGCTGATGCGCGAGAAACATGGCGGCGCGGCGCAGGCGGCGGTCAGCTACTAAGCTTTGCCCACCTCGCAAAACAAGAACGGCCGCATCAGCGGCCGTTCTGTCGGGCAGAGCAGCTTACTCCGCGCTGGCCGGCACCGCCGGCACCGCGGCAGGCCGCTCGAAGCGCACGAACTCCAGCCGGTTCTCTTCCACGCCACCGGCAAACACCAGCGGCTGCTGCTGGAAGGTGGTTTCACCGAACAGTGACGCCTCATCCACCTTGGCCAGGCCCGTGGCCAGCCCGGTGAACGGGAACAGGTCGGTATCCGCCAGGTGCGATGGCACTACGTTGCGCAGCGCCGCGAAGATGTTGTCGATGCGGCCCGGGTTCTGGCGCTCCCAGTCCTGCAGCATCTCGCTGACCTTCTTGCGCTGCAGGTTTTCCTGCGAGCCGCACAGGTTGCACGGGATGATCGGGAATTCCATCGCGCGCGCATACGACGCAATGTCCTTCTCCGAGCAATACGCCAGCGGGCGGATCACGATGTGCTGGCCGTCGTCGGTCGACAGCTTGGGCGGCATCGCCTTCATCTTGCCGCCGAAGAACATGTTCAGGAAGAAGGTCTGGACGATGTCGTCGCGGTGGTGGCCCAGCGCGATCTTGTTGGCGCCCAACTCTTTGGCGGTGCGGTAGATCACGCCGCGGCGCAGGCGCGAGCACAGCGAGCAGGTGGTCTTGCCCTCGGGCACCTTCTCCTTGACGATCGAGTAGGTGTCCGCCTCGACGATCACATATTCCACGCCAACGGACTTCAGGTACTCCGGCAGGATGTGTTCCGGGAAGCCGGGCTGCTTCTGGTCCAGGTTCATCGCGATCAGCTTGAACTTGATCGGCGCGCGCTTCTGCAGCGCCATCAGGACCGACAGCATGGTGTACGAGTCCTTGCCGCCACTCATGCAGACGAGCACGGTATCGCCGTCCTCGATCATGCCGAAGTCGCCGATGGCCTTGCCGGTTTGCGATTGCAGCCTCGTCTCGAGGCGATAGAAGTTATTGGAGTGGCTCATGGCGCATACCTGCTACGTGGCGCCCGCCGGATGGAATGGCCGGCCTGGCGCAAAAAGGGGCCCACATTTTACTTGAGGCGCTGGCGCGCTGCCGGGGCTCCGGTGCGCGGTCAGTTGCGCTTGATGTGGAAGACTTCAACGCCCACTGAATCGCAGTCCGGGTACACATCCGGCTTCTCGGTGGACACGCGCACCGCGCGCACCTTGGGGTGCTTCAGCATGGCACGCGCCACGTCGTCGCACAGGGTTTCCTGCAGGTGCACGTGGCCCAGCGCCATGCGCTCGGCCACGGTGTTGCGCATGAAGTCGTAGTCCACGACTTCGTCCAGCTTGTCGGCGTGCGGCGTGCTTTGTGCCAGCGGCACGAACAGGTCGATATTGATCAGCACCCGCTGCTCGCCCTTCTTCTCGAACTCGTGCACGCCGATATTGATCTGCACTTCGTAGTTGCGCAGGAACATGCGGCGGCAGTCTTGCAGGCTGGGGTGGGAAAGGGCGGCGAGCATGGTCATGGTGAGCTACGAAGGGGAAAAGCGATTCAAGGCAGGCGTGCCGCGCCACATGGGCGCTGTACGGCCTGGAGGTCATTCATCGGTCAGGAACATCACGTCGCGCGACAGCGGCATCAGGTGCTGCCCGCCATCCACGTACAGGGTGGTGCCGGTCACCGCGCGCGCCTGCGCCAGGTAAGCCACGGCCTGGGCGATGTCTTCCGGCGTGGAAGACTGGCCCAGCGGCGTGACGCGGTGCGCGCGCCGGAAGCTCTGCTCCGACTGCTCGCCGGACACCAGTGTAATGCCCGGCGCCACGCCGACCACCCGCAGCCGCGGCGCCAGCGCCTGTGCCAGTTGCACGGTGGCGGTCTGCAGCGCAGACTTGGAGAGCGTGTACGACAGAAAGTCCGGATTCAGGTTGTCGAGCTTCTGGTCGAGCAGGTTGATCACCACGCCGCGCGGCTCGGCTGCGGTGGTGCCGGCAGCGCCCAGCGCCTTGTGCAGTTCGCGCGCCAGCAGCAGCGGCGCGGCGACGTTGGTGCGCATATGCGTATCGAGCGACGCATACGAGAAGCTGGTCGCCACGTCGTACTGGAACAGCGAGGCGTTGTTGACCAGGCAGGTCGGCACACCGAGCGCGGCCGTGCAGGCGGCGATCAGCTGCGCGGTGGCGGCTTCGTCGGCCAGGTCGGCACGCAGCACGGCGGCGCGGCGGCCGGCGGCGCGGATCTGCGTGGCCAGCACCTCGGCTTCGTCGACCGAGCGGTGGCAGTGCACGGCCACGTCCCAGCCTTGCGCGGCCAGTTCGAGCGCAATGGCGCGGCCGAGCCGGCGGGCGCCGCCGGTCACGAGCGCCACGCCGCGGGCGGCGCCGGTCGGGTGCCCCGGGGCCGGTGCACCACCGGGTGCGCTTGCAGGGGATTTGGATGCTGGCATTGCTACAATCGCGAAATGCAGAAAGCCGCTAGTTTACCCCTTCCCCCCGCCGACGCGCTGGCCGCCTCCGACTCGCTGGCCACGCGCATCGGCGAAACCATCGATGCGGCCGGCGGCTGGCTCGGATTCGATCGCTATATGTCGCTGGCGCTCTACGCGCCCGGACTCGGCTACTACAGCGGCGGCGCCGCCAAATTCGGCCGCGACGCGCGCGACGGCAGCGACTTCATCACCGCGCCCGAACTCTCCCCCTTCTTCGCCCGCACGCTGGCGCGCCAGTTCGCGCCGCTGCTGGCGCAAGGGCTGCCGCGCCTGCTCGAATTCGGCGCCGGCACCGGCCGGCTTGCCGCCGACCTGCTGCTCGCGCTCGAACAGGATGGCCAGTTGCCGCAGGAATACGCAATCGTCGAACTGTCGGGCGAACTGCGTGCGCGCCAGCAGGCGACGCTGGCGCAGCGCGCGCCGCATCTGGCGCAGCGGGCAGTCTGGCTCGACACGCTGCCGGAGCATTTCGAAGGCGTGGTGGTCGGCAATGAGGTGCTGGACGCCATGCCGGTGCGCCTGTTCGCGCGCAAGGGCGGACGCTGGCACGAACGCGGGGTGGCCCGCAGCGTCGCCGGCGACGACAGCACCAGCGCCCACGCCTTCACGTTCGAAGACCGCCTGCTGGCCGAGGCCGATATCCCGGAAGCGCTGCACGCGATTCCTGGCGACTACGACGTCGTCACCGAAACCCACGCCGAAGCCGAAGGCTTTGCCCGTGCGGTGGGGGCGATGCTGGCGCGCGGCGCGGCGTTTTTCATCGACTACGGCTTTCCCGCCAGCGAGTACTACCACCCGCAACGCGCCGGCGGCACCCTGATGTGCCACTACCGGCACCACGCGCACCCGGACCCCTTCCTCTACCCCGGCCTGCAGGACATCACCGCGCACGTGAACTTCAGCGGCATCGCGCACGCGGCTGTCGACGCCGGGCTGACCGTGGCGGGATTCGCCTCGCAGGCGCGCTTCCTGATGAACGCCGGCATCACCGACCTGCTGATGACGCTCGATCCGTCCGACGCCCGCACCTTCCTGCCGGCCGCCAACGCGGTGCAGAAGCTGCTTTCGGAAGCGGAGATGGGCGAACTGTTCAAGGTCATCGCCCTGACGCGCGGCCTGGACGACGGCGAGCCGCTGGCAGGCTTCGCGCGCGGCGACCGCTGCCACGCGCTGTAGGCCGGCCATGTTGCGCTGGACCTTCACCATCTTCCTGAGCGTGGTCATACTGTCCGCGGCGCTGCCGTGGCTGCAGAAGATCGGGCTGGGCCGGCTGCCGGGAGACGTGCGTTTCCGGCTGTTCGGGCGCGAGTATGTGCTGCCGTTTGCTTCGACGATCCTGCTGTCGATGGTGGCATTGGTGATCGGGAAGCTGCTTTAGAACCCATTTCACAATGAAGAAGGGGACCCTTCTTCATTGTGAAATGGGTTCTTAGTCCAGTGAATCACTTGACCGCTCCGACGGTGAAGCCCTCCACAAAGCGGTCAAGAAAACTGTTGTAAAGCACCGCCACCGGCACGCTGACAATCAGGCACGCCCCCATCAGCGAGCCCCAGAAATAGACATCGCCCCGCACCAGGAAGGTCGGCACGCCGACGCTCACCGTGTACTGCGACGAACTGGTGATGAAGGTCAGGGCGTAGACGAACTCCTGCATCGCCAGCGTCATGCTGAAGATGACCACGGTCAGTATCCCGCTCGACGACAGCGGCACCACCACCTTCAGGAAGGCGCCGAAGCGGCTCAGGCCGTCCATCATGGCGGCCTCCTCGATATCGCGCGGCACGGCCTTGAAGAAGCCCATCATCAGCCAGCTGCAGAACGGCACCGTGAAGCTCGGGTACACCAGCACCAGCGACCAGAGCGAATCCTGCAGGCCCAGCGCGCCGATGATGCGCGAGAACGGGATGAACAGGATGGTGGGCGGGATCAGGTAGGTCAGGAAGATGCCGATGGCCCACTGCCGGCCCCAGCGCCCTGACAGGCGGGCCAGGCTGTAGCCGGCGGGCACCGCCAGGAGCAGCGTGATCCCCACCACGCCCGCGGCCACCGCCAGCGTATTGAGCACCCAGCGCAGGTAACGGGTCTCGCCGAACAGTATGCGCAGGTTCTCCATCGTGGGCGGCAGGTTGAACAGGAACGGGTTGTTGGCGGTGTTGATCAGGTCGTGCACATCCTTGAAGGTCGTGATCAGCATCCAGTAGAAGGGAAACGCGCAGAACGCCGCGAACGCGGCGACCAGCCCGAAATGGACGCCGCGAGCGGCCCGGCGTCGCCAGATGAATGTGGCGGCGCGCATCTCAGGTCACCTCGGCGCGACGCGCCAGGGTCAGCAGCACGATCACGACGGCCACCAGCACCGGGAACAGGAACAGCGAGATGGCGGCACCTTCGGCCAGGTCGCCGCCCTGGATGCCGGTGAAGAACGCCAGGCTGGCCAGCACCTGGGTGGTGTCATAGGGCCCGCCCCGGGTCAGCACATAGATGATGATCATGTCGGTGAAGGTGAACACGATGCCGAACAGCAGCGCCACCAGCATGATGGGCATCACCAGCGGGATGTTGATAAGGAACAGGTGCCGCCAGAAGCCGGCGCCGTCCATGGCGGCGGCGTCGTGGATATCCTGCGGGATGCCGCTCAGGCCCGCGAGGATGATCACCGTGGCCAGTGGCAGCAGGCGCCAGACATCTACCACAATGACCGAGGCCATCGCCAGGTTCGGCTGGCCGAGCCACACCGGCCAGTTGTGCACCCCCAGCACGCCGACCGCGGCCAGGGTCCAGTTGATGATGCTGTAGACCGGGTCGAAGATCCACAGCCAGCCGATGGTGCCGAGCGAGATCGGCGCCACCCAGGGCAGCAGGATCAGCAGGCGCACCAGCCATTTGCCGCGGAAGTCCCGGTACAAGGCCATGGCCAGCATCTTGGCCAGCACCACCACCAGCGCCTGTGACACCAGCGTGAAGACCAGCGCGTTGCGCAGCGAACGCCAGAATGTGCCGCTTTCCAGCACGCGCCGGAAGTTCTCCAGGCCGACGAAGTGCAGCACCTGGCTGCCGACCGTGGCATCCGAGAGGCTGTAGTAGATCGACAGCAGGAACGGAAAGCCGACCAGCAGCGCGATATAGATCACCGCCGGGGCGAGCATGGCGCGGCCGAGCCAGCGGTCGTCGTCGGCCAGGCGCTGAGCGGGCTGCCTCGCCACGTCCTGCACTGGCTGCCCGGTGGCGATGTGCAGCGGTTTCACGGCGCGGCTCCCAGGCTGGCCCCGGATTTCGCATCGAAACGGCGCAGCTTGCGCTCGGGCACCACGAAGCGATGGCCGCGGCCGGCCTCGATCGGGACCGTCACTGTGCAGGGAATGCGCGAAACCACGCTGGCCGGCGGCAGCGGCGCTTCCAGCTTGCCGTACACGAGGCGGTCCGAGCCCAGGTTCTCGATGCGCGTCACATCCACGGTAAAGGCCTGCAAGGCATCCTCCGCCGGATAGGCTTCGCGCGGCAGGAAATGCTCGGGCCGGAATCCGGTCACGACTCCGTCAGCCTCGATCAGGTTCATCGGCGGCGAGCCGATGAACGTGGCGACGAAGAGATCCGCGGGACGTTCATAGACTTCCTGCGGCGTGCCGATCTGGTGAATCCTGCCGTGGTCGAGGATAGCGATGCGGTCGCCCAGGCCCAGCGCCTCGATCTGGTCGTGGGTGACGTAGATGGTGGTGATGGCCAGCCGGCGCTGGAATCGTTGCAGCTCGTCGCGCGCCGAGGTGCGGAGCTTGGCGTCGAGATTGGACAGGGGCTCGTCGAGCAGGAATGCCACCGGTTCGCGCACCACCGCACGCGCCAGCGCCACCCGCTGGCGCTCGCCGCCGGACAGCTGGCGCGGCTTGCGCTGCAGCAGATGGCCGATGCCGAACAATTGCGCGGCCCAGTCCACCTTGCGCCCGACCTCCTCGCGCGACATATGCCTGGCCCGCAGCGGAAAGGCGATATTGTCGAACACATCGAGGTGCGGGTACAGGGCGTAGCTCTGGAACACCATCGCCATGTTGCGCAGCCTGGGCGGCAGCGCCGTGACGACGCGGCCGTCCACCAGGACGTCGCCGCGGCTGGGCGCCTCGAGCCCGGCAATCAGGCGCAGCAGCGTGGTCTTGCCGGAACCGGACGGCCCCAGCAAGACCAGGAACTCGGCATCGCGGGCGCCAAGGTCGATATTGTCGACCGCGCTGGCGCCATCGAAATGCTTGGTGAGCGAGCGAACTTCTACGGAAGCCATATGCAGCCGCGCTACACCATGCCCTTGTCGCGCCACTTGGAGAAAATGCGCTTGCACGCGGCGTCGGCAAGACGGACGGCGTTCTCGGGCGTCTCGTCGCCCGTGGCCGCCTTGGCGAACATGGTGTTGAGGACCCAGGTATTGAAGATTTCGTCGATGGCCGCGTTGGCGTAGCCGGGGTAGCCGACATTGGTCGCCTGGTTCATCAGCGCGCCGAGCACCTTGTACTTGTCATGCGGCATGGCCTTCTGGTCGTCGGCGATCAGCTTCTGCAGGTCGGGCACGGTGCTGTTGAAGCACGGGAAGTTGTAGAACTCGCTGCCCAGGAAGCCCTGCCGGAAGTTGTCGATATAGTCGACCAGGAACTTCTTCGCACCGGCGATGTTCTCGGCGAATTTCCAGATCACGTAGCAGTCCATCACGTGCTCCAGCGCGATCCGCCGCACCGGCCCCTGCAGGGCCTGAGTGAGCCAGATATCCCGCGCGATCGGCAGGTTCTTGTTTTCGCCCTCCCGGGTGATGGAAATGGCGTTCAGGCACAGCGAGATCTTGCCTGCCAGCATGGCGCGATTGTTGGATGACGGGTCCCATGCCAGCACTTCCGGCGTCATGGTCTCCTGGAACAGCGCCTTGACGAACTTCACCGCTTCGATGGTGTTCTTCGAGTTCAGCACCACGGTGTGCCGTTCGTCCTGGACCGAGCCGCCGAACGCATACAGGATGGTGCGCGCCGCCATCGCGGTGTCGAGTTCCGCGGATAGCCCGATGCCGACCGGAATGCCGTGCTTTGCCTTGATCTTGCGGCCGGCCGCCAGGACATCCAGCCAGGTGTCCGGCGGCTTCATGCCGACGTCGTCCCAGAGGTCCTTGCGGTAGTTGATCGGGTCCGGCACGAAGCTGTCCGAGAAGCCGAAGTACTTCTTCGTCTTCGGGTTGTACGTGCTCTTGATCGCCAGCTCCATCGGCTTGCCATGCTTGCGCTGGCATTCCTCGTAGAGCTCGCGGTGGTCGATCACCTGCTCCTCGTAGACCGGCGCCGGCGAGAGGAACATGAACAGGTCATGCCCCTTCTGCGCCGAGACCTCGGCAGCGGCGCGCGTGGCCAGCGCGGGGATGCCGACGTGGTCGACCACCACCTCGGTATCGTTCTGCTGCCCCCATTGCTTGATGTAGGTGTCGTCGAACCACTTGTCGTAGCCGGGCACGAAGTGGTTCCACTGCAGGATCCTGAGAGTGTGCTTTGCCGCATGGGCATGCCTGGGGATCAGGAAGGGTCCGAGGCCGGCAGCAAGCCCGACGGCGCCCGTGGTCCGGATGAATCTGCGCCTGCCGGTGTTGGTGTCCGCGCTGGCGCTGGTGGCGACGGCCATGTCGGTACCACCTGGATGCGCTGTCTTGGCCATGGCTATCTCCTTGTACGAGAAAGCGGTCGGCTCCCACCCCGGTTCTGGGTAGCCAGCTACCCTACCTTCAAGGGTAGGCTTCATTTCATGAATAGGAAATCCCGACACATGTCACGAAGTGATGGAACCGTGACATGCCGCCCCTTCCACTTTCAGAAATGAGTCCTAAGCTGGAAAGAGTGAGGAGGTGATATGAAAACCGCATCCGCACACAGCTTTCCGGCCGGTGCCAGGTCCGGGCCCCCTACCCGGATACGCCAAGCCACCGTCTGCGCCCTGGCCGGCCTGGAACTGGCGCTGTCCGTCCCCGCCGCCGCCAGGGTGGAAGGCGACACCATCGTGCTCGGTGCCGCGGTCTCGCTCACCGGCAAGTACTCCACCAACGGCAAGAACACTCAGGACGGCTACAACCTCGCAGCGAAGCGTATCAACGAGACGGGCGGCGTCAAGGTCGGCGGCAAGGCCTACCAGCTGAAGATCATCTTCTACGACGACGAATCCACCTCGGCCCGCGGCGCGCAGCTGGCCGAGCGGCTGATCAGCCAGGACGGCGTAAAGTTCGTGCTGGGGCCTTACAGCTCCGGGCTCACCAAGGCGATCGCCCCGGTCACGGAGAAGTACCGGATCCCGATGGTCGAGGGCAACGGCGCGGACCGCAACCTGTTCACGCAGGGCTACCGCTACATGTTCGCGGTGCTCAATACCTCCGACTACTACCTGCGCGCCGCCATCAGCCTGGCTGCCGAGGAAGCGCAGCGGGCCGGCAAGTCACCGAAGAGCCTGAAGGTGGCCATCGCCATCGAGAACGACAACTTCTCGCAGGACGTGCGCGACGGCGTGGCCGAGGATGCGAAACGCCTGGGCATGCAGGTGGTGATCGACGACAAGCTGCCGCCCGAGCTGAACGACATGTCGGTCACGCTGGCCAAGGTGAAGGCGCTCAAGCCGGACATCCTGGTGGTATCCGGCCATGAAAAGGGCGCGACACTGGCGGTGCGGCAGATGGCGGAGATGCGGATCGACGTGCCGATGCTGGCCCTGACCCACTGCGACTCCGCGCAGATCATCGAGAAGTTCGGCAAGAGCGCGGAATTCGCGGTGTGCGGCTCGCAATGGGACCGCTCGCTGAGCTACAAGGACCGCTGGTTCGGCACGGCCGACCAGTATGCGCGGCGATTCGAGCAGGAGTTCCGCTACGAGGCACCGTACCAGGCGGCCGAATCCAGCGCGTCGGTGCTGGCCTTCGTCGACGCCTTCGAGCGCGCCGGTTCGTTCGATACGGAAAAGGTCCGCGAGGCGCTTGCCGCCACCGACCTGATGACGTTCTACGGCCCGCTCAAGTTTGACCAGAGCGGCAAGAACATCGCCAAGTCGATGGTGCTGTACCAGGTACAGGACGGCAAGTTCAAGGTGGTCGCGCCGGGCAAGTGGGCGTCGTCGAAGGTCATCTATCCGGCACCCGCCTGGGCGCGGCGCAAATAGGGGGCCGCTGCGCGGCCTGGCACAGATGACCGATCTCGCGGTCCTCATCCAGAGTCCCGAGCTGAACCTGCAGCTCGTGGTGGATGGCCTGCTGGCCGGCGCGATCTTTGCGCTGGCCGCCTACGGCATGGCGCTGGTATGGGGCGTGATGAACCTCATCAACGTGGCCCAGGGCGAGCTGGTGATGCTGGGCGGCTATATCGTGATCTGGCTGGCCGGCAAGGGCGTGCCCCCGATGCTGGCCGTGCCGGTTGCCGCGGCGGTGATGTACTGCGTGGGCTGGGGGCTCTATCGCATCGTCATCTTCCGGCTGGTCGAGCGCGATCTCTTCGTCTCGGTGCTGGCCACCTTCGGCCTGAGCATCGTGCTGCAGCAGCTCGCCAACCTGGCGTTCGGCGCCAACGTGCGCACGCTCGATGCCGGGCTGGGCAGCCTGTTCCTGGCCGGCGGACTGGTGGTGCCGAAGATCAAGCTGGCCGCGTTCGCCGCAGCCCTGGCGCTGGGCGCAGCGCTGATGCTGTTCCTCAGGTATTCCCGCCGTGGCCAGGCAATCCGGGCCACGGCGCAGAACGCGCGCGCAGCCCGCGTGCTGGGCGTGGACACCGATCGCGTCTATGCCGCGACCTTCGCCCTCAATGCCGCCATCTGCGGCGCCGCCGGCGGTCTGGTGGCGATGACCTGGATCATCCACCCCTACCTGGGCCTGCCCTATACGGTGCGTGCCTTCATGATCGTGGTGGTGGCCGGACTGGGCAGCATGCTGCCGGTCCTCGGCGCCGGCGGCGGACTTGGCATTGCCGAAAACTACGCCGGCTTCCTGCTCGGCACCGAGTACCAGACCGCCTTCCTCTACGCGCTGCTGGTGGTGATTCTGGTAAGCCGCAACCTGATGCTGCGCCGGCATCGAGGCTACCTGCGATGAATCCCCACCTGCGCGGCGTACGCCGGCTCGAAGCGGATGTCCCGGTGACCTCGCCCGCCCCGGTCACCGGGCTCGCCCTGCTCGCGGGCGGCCTGGGCGCCCTCGCGGCGCCGTGGCTGTTCGCCGGCATCACCACGCAACTGACCTTCCTCTGGCTGATGATGCTGTTCGCGCTGACGTGGGACGTGATGGGCGGCCAGATGGGCTACAACTCCTTCGGCAACATCGTGTTCTTCGGCGTGGGTGCCTATGTCTGCGCGGTGGCGCAGCGCGACTTCGGGCTGGGCTACTTTGCCGGCCTGGCAGCGGGTACCGGCCTGGCGGCGCTGGGGGCTGTAGCCGTGGCGCTTGCGCTGGGCCCGGCCATGCTGGGCTTGCGCGGCCACTACTTCGCAATCGGGACGCTGGGCCTGGGGATTGCCTTCGCCGATGCCGCGGCCGGCTGGGATTTCATCGGCGCAGGATCGGGCATGACGCTCCCGCTGTTCCCGGGTGCGGCCGGCCGCCGTGAGCCGTTCTTCTACTACGCGATGCTGATGCTGGCCGCCGCTACCCTGCTGACGCTGCGCTGGCTCTATGCGCGCCCGTTCGGCCTGGCGCTCAATGCCATCCGCGACGACGAGGACAAGGCCGAGGCGCTGGGCCTGCACACCACGCGCTACAAGATCCTGGCCTGGTGTGTCTGCGCCCTCTTCCTCGGCATGGCGGGCGCCCTGGCGGGCAACCTGGTCGGCTTCATCGATCCGCGCGAGCTGGCGTTCGCCGGCACCACCTTCGGCGTGTGGATGGTGGTAATGGCGATCCTCGGCGGCAAGGGCACGCTGTGGGGGCCGGTGATCGGCGCCACGTTGTTCCACCTCACCCAGGAGCTGTTCTGGACCTACCTGCTGAACTGGCAGCGCGTTGCGCTGGGCGTGCTGATCGTGCTGATCGTGGTGCTGTTCCCGACCGGCATCATGGGCTGGCTGCGCGATGACAACCCAAACCGCCGCCGCATAACGGGGAGTGCCGCGCCATGACCGACCTGCTTGCGGTGCGCGGCGTCACCAAGCGCTTCGGCGGTGTCGTCGCCAACCATGAGATCTCCCTGCAGGTGCCGCACGGCAGCATCGTGGGCCTGATCGGGCCGAACGGTTCGGGCAAGACGACCCTGTTCAATTCCATCGTCGGTTATCACCCGATCGACGGCGGATCGATCCTGTTCGACGGGCGCGAGATCTCGCGCCTGCGCGTACCCGAGATCGCCCGCCTGGGCCTGGTGCGCACCTTCCAGCAGACCCGGGTGTTCGGCAAGATGAACTGCCTGCAGAACCTGCTGGTCAGCGTGCCCCACGTGCAGGAAGGATTCGCCGCGATGTGCACGCGGCAGGCGCCGGCGGTGACGGAACGGGCCCGGCAGATCCTGCGCCTTGCCGGCCTGGAGGACCACGTGGACCAGCGCGGCGCCGATCTGTCGTTCGGACAACAGAAGCTGCTCGAGATCGCCATGGCCCTGATGAACGAGCCCAGGCTGCTGCTGCTCGACGAGCCGACCGCCGGCGTGAACCCGGTGATGATCGAGAGCCTGATCGCCCTGCTGCGGGACATCAACGCGCGGCTCGGCATCACGCTGCTGGTGATCGAACACAATATGCGGGTGATGATGCAACTGGCCGGCCATGTCTGCTGCCTGGCGCATGGCGAGGTGCTGGCGCAGGGATCGCCGGCGCAGATCACCGCCAACCGCGCCGTG
Source organism: Cupriavidus sp. IDO (assembly GCF_000812465.1). GTDB lineage: Bacteria > Pseudomonadota > Gammaproteobacteria > Burkholderiales > Burkholderiaceae > Cupriavidus. The sequence goes on from NZ_JWMA01000014.1 coordinate 59,726, forward strand.
ATCGAGGCCTACCTGGGAGGACAGCCGTGAACATGGCGCACACCATGGCCCAGCCGGTTGCCCGGGTGCCTGCCGCCACGCTCGCCGCCGCCCTCTCGCGCCCCCGGCCAACCGTTGCGCAGCTCGAGCAACTGGCCGGCGGGACGCCGATGGTCGCCGTGGACAACCTGGTCGCGGGCTACGGCGGCATGGAGATCCTGCACGGCTTCGGCCTGCGCGTGGCGCGCGGCGGTTCGCTGTGCCTGATTGGCCCGAACGGCGCGGGCAAGTCCACGGTGCTGCGCGCCATCTACGGCCTCGCCCGGGTCATGTCGGGGACCATTACCGTGGCTGGCGCGCCGGTCACCCACCTGCGTGCCGAGCAGAAGCTGCTGCAGGCAGGCGTGGCCTACGTGCTGCAGGAGGGTTCGATCTTCCCCGACATGACGGTCGAGGAAAACCTGCTGATGGGCGGGTACCTGATGCGGCACCCGCGGGACGCCGCGGCCGCCGCCGAGCGCATCTTCCAGCGCCATGGCGCGCTGGCGCAGCGGCGCGGCCAGCGCGCCAGCGTGCTTTCCGGCGGGGAGCGCAGGCTGCTGGAAATCGCGCGCGCGCTGATGATGGACCCCGCCGTGCTGCTGGTGGACGAGCCCTCGATCGGACTGCAGCCGCGCTATGTCGACATGGTGTTCGAACTCCTGCGCCATCTGCAGCAAGACGAGGGCAAGACCATCATCCTTGTCGAGCAGAACGCCCGCAAGGGGCTCGCATTCGCCGACCTCGGCTATGTCCTGGTGGCCGGGCAACTGGCCATGGCCGGCACCGGTGGCGAACTGGGCCGGGACCCGGAGGTCGGCCGGCTGTTTCTCGGGGCCTGACCCGGACGGGATGGCAGGCGCCGGCATACAAGGAGACCCAAATGTTCAAGCATCTGCTCGTGGCGGTCGACGGCTCGACCCTGTCCGATACGGCCTACCGCAAAGCCATTGCGCTAGCCCAGGCGCTGCAGGCCCGCATTACCGCAATCGAGGTTGTCGCGCACTATGACGTGATGCGCCTGCAGACCGCCATGCTGCGCGAAACCCGGGAACACTACATGCAGGAAGCCTACCGGCAGGCCGAGGCGTACCTGACGACGATTGCGGAAGAGGCTGCCGCGGCCGGCGTGAACTGCGATACCGCCTGCGTCACCGGCGACCATATCTTCCAGGCCATCATCGACGAGGCCGAAGCCAGGCAATGCGACCTCATCGTGATGGCATCCCACGGGCGGCGCGGGGTGGAGGCGCTGGTGATCGGCAGCGAGACGCACAGGGTGCTCACGCATACGAAGATTGCGGTGCTGGTCTTCCGGTAGACGCCTGCGCTTAGCTGCCGAGGCGCTCCGCCACGGCCGCCACACGCGCCGCATGGACGCGGTCGCGGATCTGGCTGACATCGTCGCCGCATGCGCGCGCGATGGCGCCGGCGTCCACCGCCGCGGCTGCGTCCAGTGCGGCCAGCAAGCGCGCTGCCTGGGGGTACTCGCTCGATTCAAAGCCCTTGCGTCCGCGCAGGTCGGCCTCGCAGGCCTGTAGCGCTTCGGCAAAGCGGGCCGGCTTGCGCAGTGCGTCGCAGCGCTCGAGCAGCCGCATCGCCGCCGCCGCGCCGATCTCCTGCGAGCGGTGGATATTGCCGTGCTCGCGCGCCACCACCAGCGCCAGGTCGCGGCATTCGTTGGGCACGCGCAGGCGCGCGCAGACGTCCTCGAGCAATTTCACGCTGCGCATCTCGTGGCCGATATGGCGCGGCAGGATGTCCTCGGGCGTGGTGCCCTTGCCCAGGTCGTGCATCAGCGCGGCGAAGCGCACCGTCAGGGGGGCGCCCATCGCGGCGGCGCAATCGATCACCATCATCACGTGCACGCCGGTATCGATTTCCGGATGGTAGTCCGCACGCTGGGGCACGCCCCACAGGCGGTCCAGCTCCGGCATCAGCCGCGCCAGCGCGCCGCACTCGCGCAGCACTTCGAACATGCGCGAGGGCTTTGCTTCCATCAGCCCACGCGCCAGTTCCTGCCAGACGCGCTCAGGCACCAGTGCATCGACCTCGCCGGCAGCCACCATCTCGCGCATCAGCCGCACGGTTTCCGCGGCGACGCTGAACTCATGAAAGCGCGCAGCAAAGCGCGCTACGCGCAGGATGCGCACCGGGTCTTCGGCGAATGCCTCGGAGACATGCCGGAACAGGCGCGCCGCGAGGTCGCGCTGGCCGCCATGGGGATCGATGACCGGGCCGACCAGGTTGCCATCGGCATCGACCTCGCGCGCCATCGCGTTGATGGTGAGGTCGCGCCGCACCAGGTCGTCCTCCAGGGTGACATCGGGCTCGCAATAGAAGGCAAAGCCCTTGTAGCCCATCGCCGTCTTGCGCTCGGTGCGGGCCAGCGCGTACTCCTCTTTCGTGCGCGGATGCAGGAAGACGGGGAAGTCCTTGCCGACCGGCTTGTAGCCGGCGGCTTCCATTTCGGCCGGGGTCGCGCCCACCACCACGTAGTCGCGATCCTGGCTGGGCTTGCCCAGCAATTCGTCGCGAATCGCTCCGCCGACGGCGTACACCTGCATCGTTTGCCCCTCTGTGCTGTGGTCCGCCGGCTCCACCCGGCGATCAGTGGCTGATGATAATCGCATCGGGGCGATCGGGCGCCATCCGGTACGGCTCATCGTCGGCGAGGAAATCGCGCTCCTCGCGCGCGCCGGCAATCCAGGCCTGCATGGCGGGCAGTGCCAGCATGAAGTCCGCGTACGCCTTGGCCGCATCGGGCAGGTGGATGCCGTAGGTGGCGAAGCGGCTCACGACCGGCGCGAAGAAGGCATCCGCGATCGTGAACTCGCCGAACAGGAACGGCCCCGCGGCGCCATGCCGGGTGCGCAGGTCAGACCAGATCTCGGCGATGCGGGCGACGTCGCGCTGCACCGCCACGTTCCAGCCGCGCCCGGGCAGCACGGCGGTGACGTTCATCGGCAGCTGGCTGCGCAGGTTGCCGAAGCCCGAGTGCATCTCCGCACAGATCGAACGCGCATAAGCGCGCGCGGCGGTGTCGGCGGGCCACAGCTTCTTCGCGGGAAATTTCTCGGCCAGGTATTCGGCGATCGACAGCGAGTCCCACACCGCGATGTCGCCGTCGATCAGCACCGGCACCTTGCCGGCCGGCGAATAGCGCGCAATCTCGGCGGCAAAGTCTCCGGCGAAAAGGCGGACCTGCACTTCCTCGAACTCGATGCCCGCATGCTGCATCAGCAGCCAGGGGCGCAGCGACCAGGAAGAATAGTTTTTGTTGCCGATGATGAGCTTCATCGTGGAATCCTTGGGGGAGGCATTGAGAAAGGCGGGGCAGCAGGACATGCGCGGCCAGTCCTGCGATCGGAGCCGCTGGCCGCGCGCCCGAACCGCTCATTCTGCCAGCGCGAACGGCGGCGTCAAAGTGAATTGCGCTCGCAACCAGTATGAATCCTGGTCACATAGGCGCGCCGGATCGCTACCGATGGACGCTGGCGCGCATGGGCTTGAGCTGCATGTCGCGGCTGCGTCCGGCCAGCACGTCGGTCATCACGGACTCGAGGCTGGCCGGGCGCAGGCGCAGTTCGCTCGCCATGGGATGCTCCAGCACATTGTCCAGTGTCATCGAGTCAAGGTTGTCGCGCGACAGCAGCGGATCGCCGGGCATATGCTCCATGATGGCGGCCTCGACGCGCGCCAGCGCATCGGGCAGCGCGATCACGGGGCGCGGATGCCCGGACGCACGCCCGGCAAAGCGCACCAGTTCTTCCAGCGTATAAACCTGCGGGCCGCCCAGCTCGTAGCCATGGTCGATCGTGGCGGGCGTGACCATCGCATTGAGGAAGGCCTGCACCACGTCCTGCACGAACACCGGCTGGAAGCGCGACTGCGCGCACGCCAGCGGCACCACCGGCGCCGCCTGCTGCATCCGGGCAAAGAGATTGAGGAAATGATCGTCCGGCCCGAACACGACCGACGGGCGGAAGATAGTCCAGTCCAGGCCGCTGCCGCGCACGATGCGCTCGCCGTCGCCCTTGCTGCGCAGGTACATCGACGGGCCCTGGCTGTCGGCGCCCAGCGCGCTCATATGGAGCAGCCGGCGAACCCCGGTGCTCAGGCACGACGCCACGATCTGCCGGACCAGCTCGACATGCGCCATGAGGAACGCATTGCCATATGGCTCGGCGCGTTCACCGTGCAGCACACCGACGAGATTGACGACGATGCCGTCGACGCCGAGCGAACCGATCGCGTCGTCGAGCGCGGCATTGTCCGCCACGCCGAGTTCGACCACTTCGACGCGTGGCAGCAACAACAGGTGTTGCGCATGCTCGACCTTGCGGGTGCCCACCAGGATACGGTCGGGGGCGATGGGGGAATCGGGATTCGTGCCGGGTTCCAGCGGTGCGCCTGAGGCCGAGGCGGCCCCGGCCAGCCGGGAAATGAGGTGGCTGCCAATGAAGCCGGCGCCACCGATCACTAGGACATTGCTGGTCTGCATGGAGGTCTCCGTGCCAAGTGAACTGCACGCCGCGTCGCAGACCAGCTTTTTTGCCCCGGCGGCCCGGGGCGCACATCAGCTCAGGGCAAGCTGGTGGTGATCTCCGACGACGGCGTGACCGAGCCGAGCCGCCCCTTCAGCGACTGCGGCTTGCCACTCATCAATGCAGCATAGTACGTGGCGTTGGAAAGCACATTCTTCACGTAGTTTCGCGTCTCGGTGAACGGGATGGTCTCGGCGAAGATGGCGCCTTCCACCGGGCGCGACAGCGTGCTGCGCCATGCCTTGGGACGTCCCGGGCCGGCGTTGTAGGCCGCCGAAGCCAGCGTCCACGAGCTGTCCAGGTCGGTGAAGACCATGCTCATGTAGTTGGTGCCGAGCACGATATTGATGTTCGGGTCGCTCATCATCGACGGCGAGAAGTCCGTCATGCCGATCTTGCGCGCGACATACTTCGCCGTTGCCGGCATCACCTGCATCAGGCCATGCGCGCCGGCCGAGGAGCGCGCGTTCATGATGAAGCGCGATTCCTGCCGCACCAGGCCATAAGCCCAAGCCATGTCGAGGCCCACGTCGTCGGTCGCGCGCTGCATGATGTCGCGGTACGGCATCAGGAAGCGCAGCGTGAAGTCGTGCTCGGCCCGGGTGCGGTCGGCGGTGTTGACGGTGCGGTCAAGCAGGTCGATGCGGCGGGCATAGTCCGCGGCGGCCAGCAACTCGCGGTCACTCATGCCACGCAGTTCCCAGTTCCACTCGCGGTTGCCTTCGAAGCGCAGGTTCAGGTTGTAGAGCTTCTGCGCGCGCTGGAAGCCCGGACGCGTGCGCATGGCCATGGCCTCGGCATCGGTGACCGTGGTGCGGGCCGGCAGCGTGATGCGGTTGCCCAGCTCCTCACTGGCCAGCTGGCCGTAGAAGTTGAACTGGTCGGCGATCTGCTGGTACTGCTGCTGCGCCTCGGCCGTGCGGTTGTCGGCCTGCAGCGCGCGGCCGTACCAGTAGGTCCAGGCCGGATCCTTCGCGCGCAGTTCCGGACGCATCAGCTCGATCGACTGGCGAACCTGCTTCCAGTCACCCTGGCGCAGCGCGGCACGCACGCGCCACTCCTGCGTTTCATCGGACAGCCACTGGTTGCCGCCCTGGTCAATCTGACGGCGATAGTAGCCGGCCGCTTCGGGCAGCAGCTTCTTGGCGGCGAACTGGCCGATAACGCCCCACGCCGCGCCCTGCTCGTCGCGCGACAGGCTGCCCTGGCTAGCGTTCAGGTAGGCCGAAGCCTGCGACGGGTCGTTGCGCGCCATCTTGACGATGGTGGCCAGCGTGTCGCCGTCGACACGCGCGTCGGGCACCACGGCGGCGATCTTGCCGGCCAGGGTGGTGAAGTTCTGCTCCAGCGCCAGGCGCGCCTGGAAGGCGACGTCGCTGCGCTGGATCTGCTGGCTCTGCGAGAGGTAGCCGATCAGGTCGACACAGCCCTCGCCGTAGTAGCGCGGGTCGCTCAGCACGTTGCGCGCTTCCGCCGCCACATTCTGGCCCTTCAGCGCACGCGACAGCAGCGCGTAGCACTCGACCTGCGTGTCGTCCTTCAGAACGAACTGCGGATACTCGGCATCAAAGTTCGCCCAGTCGCGCTTCTTGCCCAGCACCAGCAGCCAGTCGTTGCGCATGCGGTCGGCAATGGCCTCGCCCTTGTAGCGCTGCAGGAACGAGCGCACCTGGTCGTCGGGCGCGTCGATGCGCGCCAGGCCGCTGGCGTCGAACATCTGCGGCTTGATGCGGAAGTACTCCACATACGAAGGAATCGGGTAGTCCACCAGCGTGGCCGAAATCGCGTAGGCGCGTTCCACGTCGTTCTTGCGTGCGGCCTCGCGCAGCGCCGTGAAGGCGTCGTCGGGGTCGCTCGGGATCACGGGCGCGGCCGGCGCGCGCGCCGCCTGCTGCTGCGGGCGCTTTTGCGCGTACACCGGCGAGGCAAGCAACGCACATGCAAAGGCCACCCATGCGGCCCGTCCGGCACGCTGCAGATATACTCCCTTCAGCATTCTTTGTATTCCTTATCGATGACGGCAATGCCGGCGATTGCGACATTTGCGCTCTGCCCCTGGCATCTGCCATCCGTGTTAGGTCGATCGCAGCCATTATCCCACGCCATGTCCGCCCCTAACGCACCCGAGGCACCTGAGTCACCAGCCCCGGCCGAATTCCCCGAAGACCGCCGCGCACTGCGCAGCCGCCTGCTCGGGTTGCGCGCCGCGCTGCCCGCGCGCGAGGCGGCCGACGCACGGATCGAAGCGGCCCTGCTGCAACTGCTGGACCGCCTCGCCGTGCACTGCCTGGGCTTCTACTGGCCGATCCAGCAGGAATTCGACGCGCGGGGCGCCGTCACCCGATGGCTGGCCGAAGCCCCCGGCCGCCAGGCCGCGCTGCCCGCGGTGAGCCGCCCCGGCGCGCCGCTGGACTTCCACCTCTGGACCCCGCAAGCGCCAATGGCCACCGGCCACTACGGCATTCCGGTGCCCGACGGCACCGAAGCCGCGGCACCCGATGCATTGATCATTCCCTGTGTCGGTTTCAGCCCCGACAAGTTCCGCCTCGGCTACGGCGGCGGCTTCTACGACCGCACGCTGGCCGCCATGCCGCAGGCACCGGTCGCCATCGGCGTCGGCTACGAGGCATGCCGCATCGCCTTGCAGGCACAGGCGCATGACCTGCCGATGGACTGGATCGTCACCGAGGCGGGGGCGTTCTAGTGTCCTGTTTCGCATATGGCTTGCCAAAATGAAGTCGTCCGGTTGCTCGTCAGGCTAGGCGCGAGGAGGCGCCATAGCCGTAGCTATGGCAACGACGAGCAACGACGCATGGCGGGCAACCGGGCGATTTCATGGCAAGGTATTTGCGGAACAGGACACTAGCTCAACGGCAGGTCAGCGCAGAGCTTGAGAGGGAATGGTCAGGCGTCCTGCACCAGTTCGTCCACCAGCGCACGCATGCAGCGCCAGTGCGAACCTTCCCAGAACACGCGCCGGCAGCAGTCGCAGGTCACGAAGCGCTCATGGCGCTCCAGCACCGCGGGCGGCACGCGATCGGCCACGGCGGTGCGGTCGATGCGCTGCAGTGGCGCGTTGCAATCCAGGCAGAGGGAAAATGGCCTGGCGCTGCGGGCCAGGTCGAGGCGGCTGAAGATCTCGCGCACCTGCAGCGTGGACTTGATCGCGCGCACGTAGCAGCCGTGGGTGATGCCGCGCCGCTTGAGCAGCTCGCGGTCGCGCGTCAGCACGATGCGGCCTTCCCGCGCGGCAATGCGCTCGATCTCGCTGTCTTCGAAATGGTTGTCGTAGAGCGTGTCGAAGCCGGTCATGCGCAACAGGTGCGCCAGCCCGCCCAAGTGCGCATCGGCCACGAAGCGCATCACGCGCAGCGGCTGCGTGCGTACCCGCAGCAGCGGGGAAACATCGAGCCGTTCGAACTTGGGATAGACCGAGACACGGTCGCCGTCGCACAGCTGCCGGCCGAAGGCCGACGACTCGCCGTTGACCAGGATCAGCTCGACTTCGGTATGCGGCACGCCCAGTGCCTCGATCATGTGCTTGACCGTGGCAGCCCGCGCGCAAGGGCAGGTCAGGTCACGCCGGCGCTGGTCCGGCGCGAGAAAGTCGTTCAGTTCCTCGTAGAAGCGGAAGGTGGCGGTGACCATGGGGCGAGTATGGCACCGTTGGCGGGATGAGGCGATGCCCGTCCCGGCAGCCGCTCAGCCCGCGTTCCCCAGCCGCAACGCCGCCTCCACCGCCAGCTTCGCCCATGGCGTCATCGCCGCGGGCGATTCCAGGCAAGCAGGCGGCAGGCTCAGGTAGTGGCGCATGGTGACTTCGCGCTGCGCCGAGCGATAGCGGAACGGCTGGCTGCCTTCGGCTTCGAACTTCGCCTGCGTGGCGTCGTCGGCCTTCAGGTAGCACGTTCCGCCTGAAACCAGCGCGAACATCAGCCCGTCATAGAACAGGCCATGGCCGCCGAACATCCGCTTCGCGGAGATGGGGCCGATGCGCGCCGCCAGCGGGCCCATCAGTTCGAGCAGATGTTCGATGAAGGGATCGGGGCGGCGCGTGACCATGTGGTTCCTTTACAGCTTCAGCCTTTGCCAGATCGCCTTGGTGGCGCCGGCTGCGTTGAGCGTGTAGAAGTGCAGGCCCGGCACGCCGGCGGCAAGCAGGCGCTCGCACAGCGCGGTCACCACGTCCAGGCCGAACGCGCGGATCGACTCGCGGTCATCACCGAAGCTCTCCAGCCGCTTGGCGACCCAGCGCGGCACTTCCGCGCCGCACATCTCGGAGAAGCGCATTAGCTGCGAGTAGTTGGTGATCGGCATGATGCCCGGCACGATCGGCACTTCGACGCCCGTTGCGCGCACGTCCTCGACGAAGCGGAAGTAGGCGTCGGCGTTGTAGAAGTACTGCGTGATCGCGGAATTGGCGCCGGCCCTGACCTTGCGCACGAAGTTCTCGAGATCGTGGCGCGGCGACCTGGCCTGCGGGTGATACTCGGGATAGGCCGCGACTTCGATATTGAACCAGTCGCCGGTCTCGGCGCGGATGAACTCCACCAGCTCGTTGGCGTAGCGGAACTCGCCGATTTCGCCCATGCCCGACGGCATGTCGCCGCGCAGCGCGACGATGTGGCGGATGCCGCCATCGCGGTACTGTTTCAGGATATCGCGGATGCTCTCGCGCGACGAGCCCACGCACGACAGGTGCGGCGCGGCCTCGATGCCCTCGCGCTGGATTTCCAGCACGGCGTCGAGCGTGCCTTGCTGCGTGGTGCCGCCAGCGCCGAACGTCACCGAGATGTATTTGGGATTGAGCGGAGCGAGCTGCGCACGCGTGTTGCGCAACTTCTCCAGGCCCTCCGCCGTCTTGGGCGGGAAGAATTCAAAGCTGAAGTAGCGGTCTTGCATGATGGTGGCGCGCCGCGTTGGCGGCGCGCGTTGTATGACTCGTAAATGTGCAGCCGCCTCAGGCGGTACGCTCGCCCAGCAGCAGGCTGGCAAGCAGCCACGAGATCACGCTGTACAGGATGGAGCCCAGCAGGGCCGCGCCGAAACCGCCAACCGTGAAGCCCGACAGCAGGTTGCCGACGAACAGGAACAGCAGCGCGTTGATCACGAAGATGAACAGGCCCAGGGTGAGCAGCGTCACCGGCAGGGTCAGGATCACCAGGATCGGCCGGACCAGCGTATTGACCAGGCCCAGTACCAGCGCCGCCAGCATCGCCGAGCCAAAGCTCCTGATGTGGATCGACGGAACGATGTACGGCAGCACGAACAGCGCAATGGCGTTGATGACCCAGACGACCAGTAGTCTCATGACGGCTCCATTATTGGTGTTCCTCCCGTCCCCCACTCATGGGAGACGGGAGTCCGGCAAGCGCAGAGGGCGAACCCGGATCAGTAGCGGTAGTGATCCGCCTTGTACGGGCCTTCCTTCTTCACGCCGATGTACGCGGCCTGCTGCTCGGTCAGCTCGGTCAGCTGCGCATTCAGCTTCTTGAGCTGCAGGCGCGCGACCTTCTCGTCCAGGTGCTTGGGCAGCGTGTAGACGCCGACCGGGTACTTGCCGCTGTCGCGCTCCAGCCAGAGCTCGATCTGCGCGATGGTCTGGTTGGCGAACGAGCTGCTCATCACGTACGACGGGTGGCCGGTGGCGCAGCCCAGGTTCACCAGGCGGCCCTTTGCCAGGATGATGATCTTCTTGCCGTCCGGGAATTTGACGTGATCGACCTGCGGCTTGATCTCGTCCCACTCGTACTTCTCGACCGAGGCGATGTCGATCTCGTTGTCGAAGTGGCCGATGTTGCAGACGATGGCCTGGTCCTTCATCTTCGCCATGTGGTCATGGGTGATGACGTGGTAGTTGCCGGTGCAGGTCACGAAGATATCGCCGTGCTCGGCTGCGTAATCCATGGTCACCACGCGATAGCCTTCCATGGCGGCCTGCAGTGCGCAGATCGGGTCGATTTCAGTTACCCACACTTGCGCCGACAGTGCGCGCAGCGCCTGCGCGCTGCCCTTGCCCACGTCGCCGTAGCCGGCCACCACGGCAACCTTGCCGGCAATCATCACGTCGGTGGCGCGCTTGATGCCGTCCACCAGCGATTCGCGGCAGCCGTACAGGTTGTCGAACTTGCTCTTGGTCACCGAGTCGTTGACGTTGATGGCCGGGAAACGGAGCTCGCCCTTCTGCGCCATCTGGTACAGGCGGTGCACGCCAGTGGTGGTTTCCTCGGTCACACCGCGGATGGCTGCCAGGTTGCGGCTGTACCAGGTGTTGTCCCTGGCCAGCTTTTCCTTGATGGCGGCAAACAGGAAGGTTTCTTCCTCGCTGCCCGGATTGGCGATCACCGAGGCGTCCTTCTCGGCGCGGGCGCCCAGGTGCAGCAGCAGCGTGGCATCACCGCCGTCGTCCAGGATCATGTTCGGCGTGCCGCCGTCGGCCCAGTCGAAGATGCGGTGCGTGAAGTCCCAGTATTCCTTCAGCGATTCGCCCTTGAAAGCGAACACGGGCGTGCCGCCGGCGGCGATGGCGGCCGCGGCGTGGTCCTGCGTCGAGAAGATGTTGCACGAGGCCCAGCGCACGTCGGCGCCCAGCGCCTTGAGCGTTTCAATCAGCACGGCGGTCTGGATCGTCATGTGCAGCGAGCCGGCGATGCGGGCGCCCTTGAGCGGCTGGCTGGCGGCGAATTCGTCGCGGATCGCCATCAGGCCAGGCATTTCGGTCTCGGCAATGGCGATTTCCTTGCGGCCCCAGCCGGCCAGGCCGATGTCGGCCACGAGGTAGTCTTGCTTCAGGTCGGTCACAGCGTTCATGTTTCACTCCGGTGAAGAGTGGCACGCAGGTGACGAGTACGGGAATGGCCCGCGCCGGCGATGGCAATGCAGGGAATCCTGCAGCCGTGCATAGCGGGCGGATAGGTCGACTCGCCTCCGTGCAAACCACGGATCAGCGAGCGCCGTTGAAGACAGTCCGAGCCTGGCGGATGGCATGGTCGGGATTTCCCGACAGCCGGGCGACTCTGTTCGCCCTGGCTCCATCCGTTGCAACGCTCCTCGGAGTGGCGCTATTGTAGCGTGCCCGGCGGCCTTGCGCACCGGCGATTTGCTTCCGGGCAGGCCACGCTTCCTGCGCCTGCTTCCCCCCTTTCCTTTACAGATGACCCCAACGCCACCCCGCACACTGACCATCGCCGGCTCCGATTCCGGCGGCGGCGCCGGCATCCAGGCCGACCTCAAGACCTTTTCCGCGCTGGGCTGCTTCGGCATGAGCGCCATCACCGCCATCACCGCGCAGAACACGCTCGGCGTCACCGGCGTGCATGCGATTCCCGCGGACATGGTGGCGGCACAGATCGATGCGGTGGCTTCAGACATCGGCGTCGACGCCGCCAAGACCGGCATGCTGGGCACGGCCTCCATCGTCGAGGCCGTGGCCGCGGCGGCGGACCGGCACGGCATCCGCAAGCTGGTGGTGGACCCGGTGATGATCTCGACCTCGGGCGCCACACTGTCCGACGACGCCACCAGCCAGGCCATGGTGCGCCTGCTGTTCCCGCGCGCCGTGCTGGTCACGCCGAACCTGCCGGAAGCTTCTTACCTGCTGGGCCGCAAGATCACGCGCCGCGCCGAGATGGAACAGGCTGCCGCCGAGCTGATCGCGATGGGATGCCCTGCGGTGCTGCTAAAGGGCGGCCACCTGGAAGACGATGGCCCCGCTGCCGGCTCGGGCGGGCTGGACGACCTGCTGATGCTGGCCGACGGCACCGCGCGCGTGTTCACGCATCCACGCATCGACACGCGCAACCTGCATGGCACCGGCTGCACGCTGGCCGCGGCAATCACGGCGCAACTGGCGCGTGGGGAAGCGCTGGAAACGGCAGTCGGCAAGGCACTGGACTATGTCGCGCAGGCTATCGCGGCGGGCGCCGGCCTGAAGCTGGGCGCTGGCAACGGCCCGCTTAACCATACTTTCGCGCCACGCGCACTGGGCTGAGGATCACATGCCGACACTGACCGATATCGACCTGCGCAGCGATCCCGCCGCAGCGTTCTACCTCAAGCATGAAGTCGTCGACGTGGTATTCGCGACCGAAGCCGGCGAGCTGATCAGCCGTGAGGGCCCCAACCGCTACCAGCCCGCGGATGCCATCATCACCAGCCGCTCGGGCGACCGCTGGTGCGTCTCGCGCGACCGCTTCGACCCCAAGTACGAAGCGGTGCCGCCGCTCGCCCACGGCCAGGACGGCGCCTACCGGAACAAGCCAATCCCGGTGCTGGCCAGGGAAATGCACGAGCCGTTCAGCATCGCGCGCACGGCCGGCGGTGACGTCCTGCACGGCAAGCCGGGCGACTGGCTGATGCAATACGCGCCCGGCGACTATGGCATCACCGAGCGCGTGCGCTTCGAACAGGTGTATCGGCCGCTGCAGGACTGAGTGTCAGTTGCCGCCGCTGGATAGCGGCACCAGCTTGAACGCCGCCCGCGCCACGCACACCACGGTGCCGGCAGCATCCTTCACCTCGCCTTCGCAGAACGCAATGCGCGCCCCACGGCGCATGCAGCGCGCTTCCAGCGTCAGCTCGCCGCGGGCGGCGGCCAGGAAGTGGGTGGACATGTCGATGGTGATCACCCCCGTTTCCAGCGGCGCGTGCGAGCGCGCGGCGCCGCTCAGCGTGAAGTCGAGCGTGGCCATCAGCGTGCCGCCGTGGACATCGCCGCGGCTGTTGACCAGCGCCGGGTGCGCCGGCAGGCGCGTGCGGCACAGCCCTTCCTCGATATGCACCGGCTGCAGGCCGAAATAGCGCATCAGCGGGACGTCGATGCCGAAGTAGGGCTTTTCGGGCGTGCCGGGGGCAACGGGGACGATTTCAGTGGCGGTCGGGGCGGACATGGTTGGGATGCGGGGTAGTTGGCGGGAAATGCTGTCCGCCATCATAGCGGCGCGTTGCTGCTCGGTTCCGGCGGCTGGGCGAATGTCGCACAAATCTTGGCTACGGCAGGCCCGCCGTAGTCAACGCCATATGAACGAGGCTCCCCTCTCCCGCGAAGTGGGAGAGGGGTGGGGGTGAGGGCCGGTGCCTCAACGAAGTCCGGGCGCCGCGGTGTGCCGATGCCTGCCCTCACCCCCGGCCCCTCTCCCGCAAGCGGGAGAGGGGAGCAAACCGTCACTTCAGAACACTTGCCGCATGGCAATCCGCTGGCGCAATCCCGCGGCGCGCTGCGCAGCCAGCGCATCGGCAAGCAGCGGGCAGAGTTCACCCTCGGCCAGCGGGCGAAACCCCAGCTTTGCGTAGAACGGCGCATTCCAGGGCAGATGGGCGAACGTGGTCAGGCTGAGCGAGCGCAGGCCGCCCGCGCGTGCCCACGCCTGCACCGCGCCGACCAGCGCCCGGCCGATGCCTTGCCGGCCGTGATCCGGATGCACATCCATCTCGTCGAGATAGCCGCGATGGCCATTGCGGCTGGCGAGCACGAAGCCGGCGAGGGTGCCGTGGCGTTCCGCCACCCACAGCCGCGACTCGCGCTGCGCCGCGGACAGTACCGTTTCCGGCGTGCTCACCACGCGCAGCAGCGCCGGCAGGTCGACATCCGGAAACAGTGCCGCTGCGGCGAGCTCGATGGCCGGCAACTGCGGCACGTCCTCCGCCAGGGCCAGGCGGATGAGGACGGAGCCCGTCTGCAGCGCCATCGGCACTGTGGTCAGGCTTTGGGGAACAGGCCGACGAGATGCGCTACCGCCGCCGGCACGTCGTCCGCTTCAGTGATCGCGCGCACCACGGCAGCACTGCCGACGCCGACCGCCAGCACCTCGCCCATATTGGCGGCATTGACGCCGCCGATGCCGACCAGCGCCGGAATCACCGGCTTCATCAGCGTCGCGTAGGCCTGGAAGCGGCCCATGCCTTGCGGCGCGGTAGGCATCACCTTGGTGGTGGTCGGGAAGATCGCGCCCAGCGCGAGGTAGCTCGGCCCGATCGCCGCGACGCGCAGCATTTCTGCGTAGCCGTGCGTCGATACGCCCAGGCGCAGGCCCGAGGCGCGCAGCGCATCCAGGTCTGCTTCATCCAGGTCTTCCTGGCCGAGGTGGATGCCGTAGATACCGCTGTCGCCGCCGTTGGCGGCGTGATAGTCGACAGCTTCACGCCAGTGGTCGTTGATGAAGAGCCGCGACGACGAGCCGCGCGCGGCCTGCGCGGCTCGCGCCACTTCGGCTTTGATGGCGGCAGCATCATCAGACTTGAAGCGCAGTTGCACCGTCGGTACGCCCAGCGGCACCAGGCGCTCGATCCACTCGGCACTCGGCACCACCGAGTACAGGCCCAGCGCGGGCGGGCATGGTGCAAACGGCCGAGCCGCCTGCTCCGGCGCCACCAGCGCGGCGTGCCGCACACGCGGGAAGCGCGCGAAATCGGCAGGCCATTCGAGCGAACCGGGCTGCCAGGCACGCGCGAGGCAGAGCGCGTCGTGCGCCGGGAAATGCAGCGCGAGGCAGGCGGTCAGCACCGCAACGAAGGCCGGCGAGTGCGCGTGGTCGTCATCGGCCTGCGCGCTCAGCACCCAGGTGCCCATCGGCGAACGGACCGTGTCGACCCAATGCCCGCCTTCGCGGTCGGTCTCGATCAGGATCGCGCCGGCAGCCGCCACGCGGTCGATGACATCGGCCGTGGCCTCGCCATCGCCCAGCAGGACATCGTTGGCACCGAGTTCCGGCGGCGCGTCGGCCGCGCGCCAGGCCTGCCAGTTCCGGTCAGACTGGCCGAAGGTGGCGCCGAAGCGCGCCAGCACGGCCTTGCGCAACGCCTCGTCGCTGGCGGCATGGGCTCCGGGGCGCGTCATGCGCGGTCCTCCGCGCCTTCGGCGTGCCAGAACGGCATGCCGACCACCGGCGTGCTGGCCTGCGCGATCTCGCGCTCGGGCATCGGGCCGGCCAGATAGGCGGTGCGGCCGGCTTCCACGGCCTGCGCGAAGGCGCGCGCCATGTTGACCGGGTAGGCGGCCTGCGCCACGGCGGTGTTGAGCAGCACGCCGTCGTAGCCCCATTCCAGCACCTGCGCCGCGTGGGAGGGCAGGCCCAGGCCCGCGTCAACGATCAGCGGCGTGTCCGGCAGGCGCTCGCGCAGCACGCGCATGGCGTGCGGGTTGACCGCGCCACGGCCGGTGCCGATGGGCGCGGCCCACGGCATCAGCGCCTGGCAGCCCACGTCGAGCAGGCGGCGGCACAGCACCAGGTCTTCGGTGCAGTACGGCAGCACCTTGAAGCCTTCCTTGATCAGCGTCTCTGCCACCGCGGGCAGGTTCAGCGTGTCGGGCTGCAGCGTGTAGTCGTCGCCGATCAGCTCCAGCTTGATCCACGGCGTTTCGAAGACCTCGCGCGCCATCATCGAAGTCGTGATGACTTCCTGCGCGGTGAAGCAGCCCGCGGTATTCGGCAGCACCGGCACGTTCAGCGCCTTGAGCATCTGCCAGAACGCCTGCCCGCCCTCGCCCGCGCCCACCGCGCCCTGGCGGCGCAGCGCGACGGTGATCATAGCCGGACGCGAAGCCTGCACGGCGGCTTCGAGCGTGGCCGGCGACGGATAGCGCGCGGTGCCGAGCAGCAGGCGCGAGGCGAACGACTCGCCATAGAGCACGAAGGGATCGCGCAGGGTTTCGGAAGGTTCGAATGTCATGGTGGTCAGCCTCCCGTCACGGGTTGCACGAGATCGATGCGGTCGCCGGCCGCGAGGGGGGTGTTGGCATGCGCGGCGCGCGGCACGAACTGGCCGTTGACCGCCGCGGCAAAGGGGGGCGCGATCTCGGCCGCGGTCACCGCGTCCGCCAGCGTGGCGGAATCGGCAAGTGCGAGAGGTCGGCCGTTGAGCAGGATATCCATGTCTTTATGGCTTTAGTGCAGCAACCCGGCACCGTCGGCGCCGGCGGACACCGGCGTCTCGGTCACGGCTTCGATCATGCCGGGCCAGCGCACGGCCGCAGGCACGGCGTGTGCCGCCGGATCGTCGTTGAGCAGCGCCCTGACCACGGCACAGGCCGCTTCGGTCACCGCCGGCGCAATCAGGAAGCCGTGCCGGTACAGGCCGTTGACGCGCACGGTGCGCGCGGCCTGGTCGACGCGGATCGCCGGCAGGTGATCGGGCCGGGTCGGGCGGCGCTGGACGTTCAGCTCCAGCACGCGCGCCTCGCCGAATGCGGGATGCAGGGAATGCGCCGCCGACAGCAGTTCCAGCGCGGAACGCACACTCATCGGCGAATCGTCCTCGCTTTCGAGTTCGGTCGCGCCGATCACGTACAGGTCGTTGGGCTTGGGCGCGATGTAGATCGGGTAGCGCGGATGCAGCATCCGCACCGGACGGCGCAGCTTGACGTCCGGCGCGTGCACGCGCACCACTTCGCCGCGCAGGCCGCGCAGGCCCGGCATGGCGCCAGGGCCTGCCTGCCCGGGTTGCGCCGGCCAGGCTGCGCGCGCACCAAGGCCGCGGCAGTCGAGCACCACGCGGGCGCAGATGCCGAGTGACGGCAAGGCATCGGCATCCACCTCGCCAGCCTCCCAGACGCAATGCACGCCTTCACTGACGGCGCACGACAACAGCGCGCGCAGCACGCCGCGATTGTCGAGCTGCCCTTCGCCGGCCAGGAACAGGCCTTGCGGAAAGCGGCCCGCCAGCGCGGGTTCGAGTTCGGCCACACCCGCGCCGTCCAGCGTGCGCATGCGTTGCGCCACCAGTTCGGGCGGCGCGACGGCGCGCACGCGGCTGGCGAACAGGGACATCTCGCCGCGGTCGCGCGCATGCCAGACCACCAGCGTGCCGTCTTCCTGGAAGAAGACCGGCTCGGGCAGTTCGGCCAGCCACGCGCGCCACAGGTCGACGCTGGCAATGCCAAGGTCGACGATGCGGCGCTCGGCGATGGCCGATTCCGCCAGCGGCGCCAGCATGGCCGCCGCCACATGGGCCGCGGAACCGGTGCCGTCGGGCCCGCCGCGCTCGACCAGCGCGACACGGGCGCCCGAGCGCACCAGGTGCCACGCGGCAAGGCGGCCTGCCAGGCCGGCGCCGAGGATGGCGACATCAAACGACTGCACTGCTGTCATGGGAATTTCTAGTGCCGGACAGGGCATGCGCCGCGCCGGCCTCCTGTTGTCGGTGCTGCCGCGCGGGGCGCTGCGCGACAGGCGGAAAACAAGCGGGCATGGGTGCGAGCCATGCCCATACTACCTTACGAGTAGATCTTGCTGCCCTTCTTCAGGAACTCGATCGACTTCTCTTCCATGCCCTGCTGCGCTTCCTTCGGCAGCGAAGCCGCGTAGTCGCGCACTTCCTGCGTGATCTTCATCGAGCAGAACTTTGGCCCGCACATCGAGCAGAAGTGGGCGATCTTGGCGCCTTCGGCAGGCAGCGTGGCGTCATGGTACGAACGCGCGCGTTCCGGATCGAGGCCGAGGTTGAACTGGTCTTCCCAGCGGAACTCGAAGCGCGCCTTGGACAGCGCGTTGTCGCGCAACTGTGCGCCAGGCCAGCCCTTGGCCAGGTCAGCCGCGTGGGCAGCGATCTTGTAGGTGATGATGCCCTCGCGCACGTCTTCCTTGTCCGGCAGGCCCAGGTGTTCCTTCGGCGTGACGTAGCACAGCATGGCGGTGCCCATCCAGCCGATATTGGCCGCGCCGATGCCGCTGGTGATGTGGTCGTAGCCGGGGGCGATGTCCGTCACCAGCGGTCCGAGCGTGTAGAACGGCGCCTCGTAGCAGTGCTTGAGTTCTTCGTCCATATTGGCCTGGATGCGCTGCAGCGGCACGTGGCCCGGGCCTTCGATCATGACCTGCACGTCGTGCTTCCACGCCTTGGCGGTCAGCTCGCCCAGCGTGCGCAGTTCGCCGAACTGGGCGTCGTCGTTCGAATCCGCGATGCAGCCCGGACGCAGGCCGTCGCCGAGGCTGAACGACACGTCGTACGCCTTCATGATCTCGCAGATCTCGTCGAAGTGCGTGTACAGGAAGTTTTCCTTGTGATGCGCCAGGCACCACTTGGCCATGATCGAGCCACCGCGCGAAACGATGCCCGTCACGCGGTCGGCCGTCAGCGGCACGTAGCGCAGCAGCACGCCGGCGTGAATGGTGAAGTAGTCGACGCCCTGCTCCGCCTGCTCGATCAGCGTGTCGCGGAACATTTCCCAGGTCAGGTCCTCGGCGATGCCGCCGGTCTTGTCCAGTGCCTGGTAAATCGGCACCGTACCGATGGGCACCGGCGAGTTGCGCAGGATCCATTCACGCGTTTCGTGGATGTGCTTGCCGGTGGACAGGTCCATGATGGTGTCGGCGCCCCAGCGGATCGACCACACCATCTTTTCCACTTCCTCGGCCAGCGACGAGGTCACCGCCGAGTTGCCCAGGTTGCCGTTGATCTTGACGCGGAAGTTGCGCCCGATCGCCATCGGCTCCAGTTCGGTGTGGTTGATGTTGGCGGGGATGATGGCACGGCCCGAGGCGATTTCCTGGCGCACGAATTCCGGCGTAATGTCTTCCGGACGCAGCGGCAGGCCAGCGCCGAGCGCATTGCCCGGGTGCTGGCGCAGCAGCGCCTTGTACTCGGGCTTGTCGTACAGCGCCTGCAGGTTCAGCGACTCGCGCAGCGCCACGTACTCCATTTCCGGCGTGATGATGCCCTTGCGCGCATAGTGCATCTGCGACACGTTGGCGCCGGCCCTGGCGCGGCGCGGGTTGGTCAGCTGGGCAAAGCGCAGGTGCGCGGTGGCAGGGTCGTTGGCGCGGTCGCGGCCATATTCCGACGACAAGCCTTTCAGCACTTCAGTGTCGCCGCGCGCTTCGATCCACTTGGCGCGCACGGCGGGCAGGCCGGCCTTCAGGTCGATATGCACGTCCGGGTCGCTGTATGGGCCCGAGGTGTCGTACACCGGGATCGGCGGATTGGACATCTCGCCCTTGTCGGTGTGCGTGGAGGTCTGCAGGATCGTGCGCAGCGGCACGCGGATATCGGGGCGGCTGCCCGTCAGGTAGGTCTTGCTGGAAGCCGGGTACGCGAATTTCTGGTCGAGGTCGCTTTCGAGCGATTCGAAGGAAGCGGCGGGGGCGGAATTATTGCGGGCCATGGGTTGTCGTCCTCTCTCTTGCGGGGATGGACGAAACCAGGAGCCCTGTGAGCGTCTTCCGGTGGTGCGGGCACTGCCTGGAAGAGGAGTCCCGTTCGGGACAAGAGGCTTTTGGTCTTGCTGAAACTTCCCACGCCGGTACTAGCCGGATCGGGTTCAAAGGGACTCTCTCAGCCGCACGGCCCATCCGTACGGCACCCCTGTTTCATCCAACGGGGTGAATTTAAGCACAAGGGGAAGGACCGCGCCACCCCCATTTATGTCGTCGCACCTGTGCGCACAGGTATCAGGTCAGTCATGGTGCAGTGCATGATCCGCGCATAAGGGCAGGCCCCGGCACTCAAACGCAGCGAAGGTGCTCTACCATGCAATCAGACGTGCTGACTTTCATCGCCAGGATGCAAGGAATCGAAATGACCGACGCCGCCACCCATCGCGTGTTCAACCAGGTGCCCGATCTCGCGCACTACAACCTGTTCGCGACCGACCCGACGCTGCGAAAGGCCCTGGAGCGCCTGGGCGGCGGCTGGCACGCCGAAGCGCTGGAGGCCTTTGGCGCGCGCCTGGGCGAGCCCGAAGTGCAGGCATGGGCCGCGGATGCCAACCGCTACACGCCCGAACTGCATACGCACAGCCGCACCGGCGAGCGCATCGATGAAGTCATCTTCCACCCGAGCTGGCATGCGCTGCTTGCCCTGCTGCGCAGCCAGCAATTGCAGGCGCTGCCCTTCGCCCAGCCGCGCGCCGGCGCATGGATGGCGCGCACCGCAGGCTACTTCCTGCAGGCGCAGGTCGAATCCGGATCGCTCTGCCCCACCACCATGACCCTTGCCAGCATTCCCGTGCTGCGCAAGGAAACTGCGCTGTTCGCCGAACTCGAGCCCCGCCTGTACGCCGCGCAACACGATCCGCGCGACCTGCCCTGGCGCGAGAAGACCGCGATCATGATCGGCATGGGCATGACCGAGAAGCAGGGCGGCTCGGATGTGCGCGCCAACACCACCGTGGCCCGCCCTGTGAGCGGCGAAGGCCGCGGCGCCGAGTACGCGCTGACCGGCCACAAGTGGTTCTTCTCCGCGCCGATGTGCGATGCGCACCTTGTGGTGGCGCGCATGGGCGCCGAAGACGGGCCGCTGTCGTGCTTCTTCGTGCCGCGCTTTCGCGATGACGGCAGCAAGAATCCCGTGCAGATCCAGCGCCTGAAGGACAAGCTCGGCAACCGCTCCAATTCCAGCAGCGAAGTGGAGTTCCGCGACGCCACCGGCATCCTGATCGGCGAGGAGGGCCGTGGCATCCCGACCATCATCGAGATGGCGACCAATACGCGGCTCGATTGCGTGATCGGCAGCGCCGCCATCCTGCGCGCCGCGCTCGTGCAGGCGCTGCACCACACACGCCACCGCATGGCCTTCGGCCGCCTGCTGGCCGACCAGCCGCTGATGCGCAATGTGCTGGCCGACCTCGCGCTCGAAAGCGAAGCGGCCACGCTGCTGATGATGGAACTCAGCCACGCCTTCGAACATGCCGACACTGATCCGCTGGCGGCCGCATGGAAGCGCGTGGTCACGCCCGCGGCCAAGTTCTGGATCTGCAAGCGCGCGCTCGAAGCCACCGGCGAGGCGATGGAAGTCTGGGGCGGCAACGGCTACGTGGAAGACGGCCCGATGGCGCGGCTCTATCGCGAAGCGCCGGTCAATTCGATCTGGGAAGGCTCGGGCAACATCATGTGCCTGGACGTGCTGAGGGCAATCCAGCGCGCGCCGGACGATGCCTCGCTGCTGCTGCAGGACCTGGCGCGCCGTGCGGGCGGCAATGCGGCGGTGCGTGCGGAGCTTGCGTCGCTGCAGGCGATGCTGCGCGGATCACCGGAACAGCTGGAAACACAGGCGCGGCGGTTTGCACAGGGCCTGGTGCTGACGGCGCAGGCAGCGCTGATGCTCGCCCACGCCGATGCGGAGAATGCGGAGTGCTTCGTCGCCAGCCGGCTGGGTCGCCAGCATGGGCGCGTATTCGGCACGCTGGATGCGGACGAGAACGTGTTGAAGCGTGTCTTCGAGCGAGCGTGGGAAGGCTGAACCGGAAGAGCTCAGCCCTCCACCAGTTCACGGATCCGCAGCATCACCTTGGGCGCATAACGAATCAGGTCATGCGCCCGCTCTCCGATCATGATCGCCGGCGCATTGGTATTGCCGCCGATCAGCGCCGGCATGATCGAAGCATCGACCACCCGCAGCCCTTCCACGCCACGCACGCGTAATTGCGGATCCACCACCGCCATTGCGTCCATGCCCATGCGGCACGTGCCCACCGGGTGGTAGATGGTATCCGCGCGCTCGCGGATCATGTCGCGCACGGCGTCATCATCGCTGCCATCGCACAGCAGGTGCGCGGAATACAGTTCCTTGCCGCCAAAACAGGCCAGTTGCGGCTGCGCAAAGATGCGGCGCACGATGTGCACGCCGGCCAGCAGGTCGTCGAGATCGCGCGGATCGGACAAATAGCACGGATCGATCAGGGGCGCCTTGCGCATATCGGGCGACGCCAGCCAGACCTGCCCGCGGCTGCGCGGGCGCAGCACGCAGACGTGGCATGAATAGCCGTGGCCGAAGTTGACACGGCGCATGTGGTCGTCGGCCATGCCCACGACGAAGTGCAGTTGCAGGTCCGGTTCGGCAAGGTCCGGCCGGCTTCTGACGAAGCCGCCGGCCTCGGCGAAGTTGGAGGTCAGCATGCCCGCGCGCTCGCGCCGGTAGCGCAGGATTTCGGACAGCAGGTGCGTGGCACCGGACAATGACAGCCCGAACAGCTCGGGCGCGGCGACGCGCTTGTGCAGGATGACGTCCAGATGGTCCTGCAGGTTGCTGCCCACGCCGGGCAGGTCATGCACGACCGCGATGCCAAGCTCGCGCAGATGCGCAGGCGGCCCGACGCCGGACGCCATCAGCAGTTGCGGCGAGCCGAACGCGCCGGCGGAAAGAATCACGTCGCGCCGCGCGCGCAGCAGGTGCTGCCGGCCGTCGCGCATCACCAGCACGCCAACTGCATGCCGTCCTTCGAAGACCACGCGCAGGACCTGCGTATCGGTCATCACATGCAAGCTGGCGCGCCCGCCGTTGCAGGCCTTGTCGCGGACATTGCCGCCGTGCAGGTAGGCGCGCGCCGCGTTCCAGCGTTCGCCGGCGTGCTGGGTGACCTGGTACCAGCCGACGCCCTCCTGCTCGACGCCATTGAAGTCGTCATTGCGCAGGAAGCCCGCCTGCTGGGCGGCGTCGATGAAGTGCTGGCCGAACGGGTTGGGCGTGCGCAGGTCGGACACATGGAGCGGTCCGTTGCCGCCATGCAGCGGATCATCGTCGCTGCCCGCGAAGCGCTCGTTGCATTCGGCGCGGCGGAAGTACGGCAGCACGTCGTCCCATGCCCAGCCGTCGCAACCGGCGGCAGCCCAAGCGTCGTAATCCGCGGGGCGCCCGCGGGTGTAGATCATCGCGTTGATCGACGAGCTGCCGCCCAGGCCGCGTCCGCGCGGCTGGAAGCCGCGCCGGCCGTTAAGCCCCGGTTGCGGCACGGTCTGGTAACCGTAATTGCGGGCCCCGGCGCGCGGCAGGATGGCGGCGCACGCAGCCGGTGTCCGCACCAGCACATGATGGTCGTGATGACCGGCTTCGATCAGCGCAATGCTGTCATTGCCGCTGTCGGCCAGGCGGCCGGCAAGCGCACACCCCGCCGAACCCGCGCCAACGACGATAAAGTCAAAGGTGGTTTCCATCAGTCTCCCCGCGAGTCCCGAGGTCCGTGCCTGGCGCCCGCAAGCAAAGACAGCGAGCCGTGAAAATCAGTGTAGGCGCTGGGGCGCGCGGAAGAAAAGAACCGGGCGGCGCTGGGGCGCGCCGCCGAAGGACAGCTGTTTGAATCGTCCGATCTGGTGGACTCCCTCCATTGTCATGAATGGCAAGGTGGCCTATGGTGCGCGGAACGCGAGCCGGGAGCGCGCAAACGAAGCCCGTGGCCGGCTGTTGGCTCCGGAGTCAGCTAGATACCGGCGCCCGTTAGCCAGACCCGATACCCGAACCGAAATCAGACCGCTGCCCAGGAGAGCGCAAATGCGAGAAGTCCCCGATATTTCGTCCGTATTTGGCGCCATACACGCGGCCTCGCGGCGCGACCAGATGCCGGACTGGCCGGTCCGCGCCGATCGCCTGCGGCGCCTGCGCCGGCTGGTAACTGCCAACCAGGAAGCGATTGCCGCAGCAATCAGCGCCGACTTCACCAACCGGCCGCGGCAAGAAACCGCGCTGCTCGAAGTCTTTCCCGGCGTCGCCGGCATTGACGATGCGCTGCGCCACGGCAAGCGCTGGATGCGCGTGCGCCGGGTCTCCACCGGTTTCTGGTTCCGCCCGGGCAAATCGCGCCTGATGCCGCAGCCGCTGGGTGTGGTGGGCATCGTGGTGCCCTGGAACTACCCGCTGTACCTGACCGTGGGGCCGCTCGCCGGCGCGCTGGCGGCGGGCAACCGGGCGATGGTGAAGCTGTCGGAGTACACGCCGCGCTTTGCGGCGTTGTTCGCGCAACTGGTGCGGGCCACCTTCGCGCCGGACGAGATCGTCGTCGTCAATGGCGATGCCGAAGTGGCCAGCGCGTTCAGCGCCCTGCCATTCGATCACCTGCTGTTCACGGGTTCCACCGCGGTCGGCCATCATGTGATGCGCACGGCGGCTGACAACCTCACGCCGGTGACGCTGGAACTGGGCGGGAAATCACCCGCCATTATCGGCGCCGGCGCGGACTTCCCGCGTGCGGTCGAGCGCATCCTGGTCGGCAAGCTGATGAATGCGGGCCAGACCTGCATCGCACCCGACTACGTGCTCGTGCCCGAGGCCATGCGCGAGCGCTTTGTCGACGAAGCGCGCCGCTGCGTGGACCGCCTCTATCCGGACCTGGCGCGCAATCCGGACTACACCAGCATCATCAGCCCGCGTCACTTCGCCAGGCTCGCGGGGCTGGTGCAGGATGCCGGCGCGCAGGGCGCGCGCACGGTGCCGCTGTCCGATGCAACGCCGGATGCCGATATGCGCCGGATGCCGCCGGTGCTGCTGCTGGATGTGCCCGAGGACGCCACGGCCCTGAAGGAGGAAATCTTCGGGCCGGTGCTGCCCGTGGTGACCTACCGGTCGGTGGAAGATGCGGTCGCCTACATCAATGCGCGGCCGCGGCCCCTTGCCCTGTACGTCTTCGATCGAGACCGCCGCACGATCGACCATGTGATGCAGCAGACCGTTGCCGGCGGCGTCACCGTGAATGACACGCTATTCCATATCGCCCAGGACAACCTGCCCTTCGGCGGCGTTGGCCCGAGCGGCATGGGTGCCTATCACGGCGGCGCGGGCTTCGAGACCTTCTCCAAGCTCAAGCCGGTGTTCCATCAGGCCTCACTCAATGGCGCCGGGCTGCTCAAGCCGCCCTACGGCAAGACCTTCGAGACGATGCTGCGACTGCTGCTGCGCTGATCAGCTCACCAGCATCGGCCGCCCGAGCATGCGCGAGAGCACGGCTTCGGGCGAGTGGGTGTGGTCGGAGATCGCCTTCGGGTCGAGATAGATGGTCTGCTCCATCATCGCGCGCCCGCGCATGGCGGCGTGCAGCAGCTGGTCGCTGAAGACGATCCAGGTCGAGCCCGGCGGGAAATGGAATTCCTGCTGCGGCACATTGGCCTGGTAGTCCAGGTCGGCCTTGGCCAGGTCGTGCAGCTGCAGCATGCGATGGTCATATTCCGAGCGCTTGCGCTTGGTGATGTGCAGCTGCTTCATCAGCCACGCCTGCCCCGGCCACATGCCGTGCGTCTTCGGCACAAAACGCTGGGCAAAATCCGCAAACGGCTCGCCCACGCGCCACACGCGCGGCGCTGCCGGATCGATGTTATGGAAGACGCGCAGCAGGCGCTTGCCCAGCATCGGATTGGACGGAAACGAGTCGACATGCAGGCGCGTGTCGTCCTTGCGCCAGCTCACCGGACGCCCGGCGATCTCGCTGGGGCGCAGCGAGGTGCCGGCGCGTGTCATGTGCGGGCCGTACTCGGGGAACAGCGACAGGATCAGTTTCTCGCTGCTTTCCGCATAGCGGCGGATCAGGGCATGCAGGTCCGCAAGGTCCTGCGGGCTGCCGACAGCGCCGCGCACGGCGCTCTCATTGGCCCGCAGGTTGATGTTCTTCGATTTCCCGTCCGACCAGCGGCTGTCCAGGAAGCGCTCTTCACCGGGCTGGAAGTGGAAATGCAGGTTCGGGAAATACAGGACCGCGCCCTGCTCGAGTTCGCGACGCAGGCTGGCCCGGGTTTCAGCCGACACCTGCGGCGCCCATTCCGTGTACGGCTGGGTGCGGATCAGGTCGAGGCCCCCGGTTGCCGGCATGGATGCCGTGGCAGCGGACGGGACGGGCGAGGCGGTAGCAATGGTCGAAGCTTGGGACATGGCATCCTCGGTGAACGTTCACCTTGTTGGGAGGGACGCCGCGAACTGGCGGCGACACCGGATGCCGGGATTTTACTCCGCGGCGCTTGTGGTGGCGGCGGCATCACGTCCGACAAAAAACCCCGCGGGCCTGCCGGCCGGCGGGGTCTTTGCCAAAGCGGGGACTGGGCGACGCTTACAGACCGGCCGCGGCCCGCAGAATAGCCGCCTTGTCGGTGGCTTCCCACGAGAACTCCGGCTCTTCGCGGCCGAAATGGCCGTAAGCAGCGGTCTTCTCGTAGATCGGGCGCAGCAGGTCCAGCATCTGCACGATGCCCTTCGGACGCAGGTCGAAATGCTCCTGCACCAGCTCGGCGATCTTGGCGTCAGGAATCTTCCCGGTGCCTTCTGTGTAGACCGTCACGTTGATCGGGCGGGCCACGCCGATGGCGTAGCTGACCTGCACCTGGCACTGGCGCGCCAGGCCCGAGGCCACCACGTTCTTGGCCACATAGCGCGCGGCATAGGCGGCCGAGCGGTCGACCTTGGACGGATCCTTGCCCGAGAACGCGCCGCCGCCGTGGGGCGAAGCGCCGCCGTAGGTATCGACGATGATCTTGCGACCGGTCAGGCCGCAGTCGCCCTGCGGGCCGCCGATCACGAAGCGCCCGGTCGGGTTGACCAGGTACTTGGTTTCCTTGAGCATCTCGGCCGGCAGCACCGGCTTGATGATCTCCTCGATCACCGCTTCGCGGATCTGCGCCTGGGTGATATCGGGCGAATGCTGGGTCGACAGCACCACGGTGTCCACGCTATGCGGCTTGCCGTCGACATAGCGCACGGTCACCTGCGACTTGGCGTCCGGACGCAGCCAGGGCAGCCGGCCGTCGCGGCGCAGCAGCGACTGGCGCTCCACCAGGCGGTGGGCGTAGTAGATCGGGAACGGCATCAGTTCCGGGGTCTCGTCGCAGGCGTAGCCGAACATCAGGCCCTGGTCGCCGGCGCCCTGGTTCAGGTAGTCGTCCGAGGCGCGGTCCACGCCCTGCGCGATATCCGGCGATTGCTTGTCGTAGGCGACCAGCACCGCGCAGCCCTTGTAGTCGATGCCGTAGTCGGTGTTGTCGTAGCCGATGCGCTTGATGGTGTCGCGCGCGATCTGGATGTAATCGACGTTGGCGGTCGTGGTGATTTCCCCGGCAAGCACGACCAGGCCGGTGTTGCACAGCGTCTCGGCTGCGACACGCGCGTACTTGTCTTGCGCCAGGATGGCGTCAAGGACGGCGTCGGAAATCTGGTCGGCGACTTTGTCGGGATGGCCTTCGGAGACGGATTCCGAAGTGAAGAGGAAGTCGTTTGCCACGAGCGTTATTCTCCAGGTTGGCTATTGCGCGCCAACCTCTCAACGCGGGCGGCGACGCTTTAGCGGTATTTCTGCCACTCGGGTAGAGCAGCATCGCCCCGCAAGTTGTCAGTTAACTCGGCGATACACGCTATTATACGCGCCTGCCCGGCGCTGTGCATTACGCCTCGCCTGGACTGCCGTACCGCCGGCAACGGCCCTGCAGGCCGGTCTGTCCGTATTAGCGGTGCCTGCCGCCGGAACTTGATGCCGGCACGCAAACAAAGGTATTTAGTTCGCCTGTTCCCGGCCAGACGCCACAGGACAGGCCCATTCCGCCGAACCGCCGATGACTTTCCTGTTCTGGCTGATCTCCCGACTTCCCCTGCGCGTGCTGCATGCCGTCGGCGGGGCGCTTGGCCTTTTCGTGGCACGCCTGCCAGGCCGTTACGGCCAGCGCCTGAAAGAGAACTTCCTCACCGCTTTTCCTGACGCCACCGACGAGATGCTGGCCGAGGCCGCACGCTCCACCGGTCGCATGATCATGGAGATGCCCTACTTCTGGAGCCGCAAGCGCGTCACCGCGCCGCTGTTCGGCTTCAACGAGTTCCTGTGGCCCGAACTGGACCGACTGCAGAAGCAGGCCAACGGCGTCATCATCCTGACGCCGCACCTGGGTTGCTTCGAAGTGCTGCCGCAGTCGCACGCGGAGGTGCGCCCCGTTACCGCCCTGTTCAAGCCGCCTCACCAGCCGTGGCTGCGCGACTGGATCGAGCGCATGCGCACGCGCCCCAACCTGTATATGGCGCCGGCCACCCCGCGTGGTGTGCGGATGCTGGTCAAGGCGCTCAAGCGCGGGGAAGCGGTCGGCATCCTGCCCGACCAGGTGCCGAGCGGCGGCGAGGGTAACTGGGCACCGTTCTTCGGCAAGCCGGCCTACACCATGGCGCTGGTGCATCGCCTGCAGCAGCTGACCAATGCCCCGGTGGTGGGCATCTTTGCCGAACGCCTGCCGCACGGACAGGGCTATCGCGGGCATCTCCGCATCGTCAACGTCAACGGCAGGCTGCCCGAAGACCCCGCCGAAGCGGCCGTCGCCATCAACGAGTGCGTACAGGACCTGGTAGCGATGGCGCCGACCCAATACCTGTGGGGCTACAACCGCTACAAGCAACCGGCCGGCGCCGGCCTGCCGCCGCAAGCCGCAGCCGCCTCTTCCGAACCATCCAATTCATGAGCCGAGTTTTCACCTGGCTCGGCATCGGTCTCCTCACCGTGCTGGGCAAACTGCCGTATCCGCTTGTCGCCCGCTTTGGCGAGGCACTGGGCGGCCTGCTCTACCGCATCCCCAACGGACGGCGCCGCGTGGTGCAGGCCAACCTGCGCCTGTGCTTCCCCGAGAAGACCGAGGCCGAGATCGACGAGCTTTCCCGACAGGCCTTTCGCACGGTGTTCCGCAGCTTTGCCGAACGCGGCATTTTCTGGACCGGCAGTGAGGCGCAGATGCGCCGCTGGGTGCAGATCGACGACCAGGCCGACCTGGTGGCGCTGGACGGCACCCCGCACATCCTGGTGACGATGCACCTATCCGGCGTCGAGGCCGGCGCGATCCGCCTGACCATTCATCTGCGCGACCACGTCAAGCGCTCGGGCGCATCGCTGTACACCAAGCAGAAGAACGGCCTCTTCGATGCCTTCCTGAAGCATGCCCGGGGCCGCTTCGGCGCCAAGATGATTTCGCGCAACGACAGCGCGCGCGACATCCTGCGCTGCCTGAAAAAGGGCGAGGCGATGCAACTGATTGCCGACATGGACTTCGGCGAGCGCGATTCCGAGTTCGTGCCGTTCTTCGGCGTGCAGGCGCTGACGCTGACCTCGGTGTCGCGTTTGGCGCGCCTGACCGGTGCCAAGGTGGTGCCGATCTACACCGAGATGCTGCCGGACTACCAGGGCTATGTGCTGCGCGTCCTGCCCGCCTGGGAGAACTATCCGGGAGAAAGCGTCACCGACGACACCCGGCGCATGAACGCCTTTTTCGAAGACTGCATCCGCCCGCGCGTAGCCGAGTATTACTGGGTGCACAAGCGCTTCAAGCACCGCCCGCCCGGCGAGCCGAACATCTACTGAACGCCCCGGCAGGCCCCGCGCCGCAAGGCTACAATTCGCACCATGAAACTCCAGTTCACCAAGATGCATGGCGCCGGCAACGATTTCGTCGTGCTGGACGGCATCCACCAGAAGCTCGATCTCACCACCGCGCAGTGGCGCGCGCTTGCCAGCCGGCATTTCGGCGTAGGCGCCGACCAGATGCTGGTGGTGGAGAAGCCCACGCGCGACGACGTCGATTTCCGCTACCGCATCTTCAATGCCGACGGCAGCGAAGTGGAGCACTGCGGCAACGGTGCGCGCTGCTTCGTGCGCTTCGTGACCGACAAGGGCATGACCGACAAGCGCTCCGTGCGCGTAGAGGTCATGAACGGCGTCATCACGCTGACGCTGCAGGATGACGGCCAGGTCACGGTGGACATGGGCGCGCCCGAGCTGGAGCCGGCCCGCGTGCCGTTCCGCGCCGACGGCCTGCCGACCCGCACCGAGGGCGCCGACACGCTCCATGGGCTCGAGGTCAACGGCCGCACCGAATGGATCTCGGCGGTATCGATGGGCAACCCGCACGCGGTGCAGGTGGTCGGCGATGTCGAGAATTTCCCGGTCCTGCAGGACGGCCCGGTGATCGAGCATCACGCCACCTTCCCGAACCGCGTCAACGCGGGCTTCATGGAAGTGGTGAACCGCAACACCATCCGCCTGCGCGTGTATGAGCGCGGCGCTGGCGAAACGCTGGCCTGCGGCACGGGTGCCTGCGCGGCGGTGGTGGCGGGTATCCGCCGCGGCCTGATCGACTCGCCGGTCAAGGTGCACACCCACGGCGGCGATCTCACCATTGCCTGGGACGGCGGCGCCGAACCGGTGCGCATGACCGGCCCGGCCACCACCGTGTTCGAGGGCAGCATTGACCTCTCAGCCCTGCCGGCCTGACCATAGGGGCTGCGCGCCCCGCTTTGCCCGTTTTCTCTTCCCGCAGCGGCGGGGCCGCCCGACGTTGATCATGCAGGTCAGACCGATGGAGCGCACATGCCGCTGGACGATTTCTGCATTACCTCAGGCAAGGACTTTCGCCTTGACGCCTTTGCCCCCGAAAGCAAGCCGATGTCTGGCGGCGACAAGCCGGCCGATATCGCGCGCATCGCGCAGCTGAGCACCGAACTCGACGCCAAGCAGGACATCTTCTACGCCGAGCACCGCCGCAAGCTGCTGGTCGTGCTGCAGGGAATGGACACCAGCGGCAAGGACGGCACCGTACGCACGGTGTTCCGCAGCTTCGATCCGCTGGGCATCCGCGTGGTGGGATTCAAGGCGCCGTCGCCCGAGGAGCTGGCGCGCGACTACCTGTGGCGGGTGCACCTGCAGGTGCCGAAGTCCGGCGAGATCGTGGTCTTCAACCGCAGCCACTACGAGGATGTCCTGATCACGCGCGTGCACGGCTGGATCGATGCCGCCGAATGCGAGCGCCGCTACCGGCAGATCCGCGCGTTCGAGACCATGCTGACAGAAACCGGCACCACCATCGTCAAGTGCTTCCTGCATATTTCGAAGGACGAACAGAAGGCGCGGCTGGAGGCCCGCCTCGCCGATCCTCAGAAGCACTGGAAGTTCGATATCACCGACCTGGCCGAGCGCAAGCACTGGAAGGCGTACATGGACGCCTACGAGTCCGCCATTGCCGCTACCAGCACGCCGGAGTGCCCGTGGTACATCGTGCCTGCCGACTCCAAGACGCATCGCAACCTGATGGTGGCGGAAATCCTGGCGCACGTCTTCGCGAAGCTGAAGCCCGCCTATCCGCCCGCGCGGCCGGAACTTGCCAAACTGCAAGTCGACTAGCCAATTGGCTATCCGCCGTTGCCGCGATGCACGTCGTGCGTGACGAAGGGATGCTCGCGGCTGGGCATGGCCAGCCAGTGAGGATGCTTCAGCGTCTGGCGGATATCGTCCCGCCCGCTGGCCCAGTGCTCGTGCATGGTCAGCGAGCCAAACTGGTAGTCCTTGGCGAGGCTCTCGAACGACTTGTCGCGATAGATCAGCTGGATCACATTGCGGCGCGCGTCGCACGCCTGCTCGGCCGCGCGGCGGTACCAGTCGTTGTCACGCTTTGACTGCGGCACCAGCGCCATCACTTCATTGAGCGTGCGGCGGAAATTCTGCTGCTCGCGCATATAGTCGGTGATGGCCCGGGTGCGGCTGGAGTACTGGATATCCTTCTGGCGCTCGGCCACATCGATCAGGTCATGCGGCAGCTTGCCGCGCGCGCTCCACAGGTCCACCTGGAAGATCAGCGCGTCGCGCCGTGGCTGCGCGGTCAGCACTTCGGCTAGGGGCGTGTTCGACACGAGGCCGCCGTCCCAGTAGTACTCGCCGTCGATCTCCACGGCCGGAAAGCCGGGCGGCAAGGCGCCCGAAGCCATGAAATGCTCGGCCCGCAGCTTGTCGCGGGTATTGTCGAAATAGGCGAAGTTGCCGGTACGCACATTGACCGCGCCGACCGACACCCGCAACTCCTGGGGCCGGTGGTTGATCAGGTCGAAGTCGGCGAAGCGCTCCAGCGTGGCCTTGAGCGGCGTGGTGTCGTAGTAGCTGGCGCGGCCAGGGCCGGTGTAGCGGGAGACCAGTTCCAGCCAGCTGCGTGGCTGGAAAAAGCCGCGCTGCCCTTCGAACATCGCTCGCGCGGCATTCAGGCCGTCGAACCAGACGCGCAGCGGCTCCGGCCAGTTCTCCGCACCATCGGTCAGCCACGACTGCGTCAGGCTGGGCAGCCAGGGCTGCGCGCAGATGTACTCCCAGAACGCGCACAGCTGCTCGACACGGCGTTCAGGCGGGTTGCCCGCGATGACCGCCGCATTCAGCGCGCCGATGGAGATGCCGGCGATCCAGTTCGGATAAATGCCGCCTTCGGCCAGGCCCTGGTAGACGCCGGCCTGATAGGCACCCAGCGCGCCGCCGCCCTGCAGCACCAGCGCCCGCACGGCATACGCTTCGTGCGGCGGGTGATCGGGCGCCTTGGCGGCCTTGCGCACTGGCTGGAGCGGCTTGACCTGCGCGCCGCGCTCCGCAGGCGAATCCGCCTGCGCATCCTTCATTGCCTGCCGCCCTGCCCGTTCCTGCTGTTCTTTTGCTGCCACGCCGCGCTCCGTGCCGTAGGGAAAGTCCGCCTGCCGCTAATGCTCTGGCGCACGGACAGCGGTCCGCGCGCCGCCTTGCCTTGCCGTCAGACGCCGTAGCGCTGGCGATACGCCGCCACGGCTTCGCGCGAGGCGCCCAGCGCCGGATCCTGCGAGGCGTCGAGATACGCCAGCAAGTCCTTCAGGCTGGCAATCGCGATCACGGGGATGCCGTATTCGCGCTGCACGTCCTGCACCGCCGAGTGCGTACCGATGTTGTCCGCCGTGCCGCTCTTCTCCATGCGATCGAGCGCGATCAGTACCGCGGCCGGCTCTGCTCCGGCCGCGCGGATCAGCTGCATCGACTCGCGCACCGAAGTGCCAGCGGATATCACGTCGTCGATGATGACGACCTTGCCCTTCAGCTTGGCGCCGACCAGGGTGCCGCCTTCGCCGTGGTCCTTGGCTTCCTTGCGGTTGTAGGCAAAGCCCACGTCGCGGCCCAGGCCTGCCAGCGCCACGGCGGTGGCCGAGGCCAGCGTGATGCCCTTGTAGGCCGGCCCGAACAGCACGTCGAACTGCACGCCCGAAGCCAGCAGGGTTTTCGCATAGAATTGCGCCACCTGGCCGAGCATCGCCCCCTGGTTGAACAGGCCGGCATTGAAGAAGTACGGCGACTTCCGGCCTGCCTTGGTAACGAACTCGCCAAAGGACAGCACGCCGGCGTCGAGTGCAAAGCGGATGAAGGTCTGGCTGAGATCGGCTGCCTGCTGCGTGGCGGCGGGCGTGGTCTGCTGCGTCATCTTTTCTCTCTGAATTCAAAATTTCCCGGAATGTTACGGATTATCAGCGCCAACCTCAACGGCATCCGCTCCGCCTCCAAGAAGGGCTTCTTCGAGTGGATGGGAAAGCAGAACGCGGACATGGTCTGCGTGCAGGAGCTCAAGGCGCAGGCCGCCGACATGACCGAAGCGTTCCTTGCGCCACATGGCTATCACGGCTACTTCCATTATGCGGAGAAGAAGGGCTATAGCGGCGTGGGCCTGTACACGCGCCACAAGCCCGAACGCGTGGTGACGGGCTTCGGCAATCCCGAGTTCGACAGCGAAGGCCGCTACGTGGAAGTGCAGTACCCGCACCTGGCCGTGATCTCGGTCTACGTGCCGTCCGGCTCCAGTTCGGAGGAGCGCCAGCAGGCAAAGTTCCGCTTCATGGAAGTGTTCCTGCCGCACCTGCTGCAACTGAAGGCCAGCGGGCGCGAGATCGTGCTGTGCGGCGACGTCAACATCGCGCACAAGGAAATCGACATCAAGAACTGGAAGGGCAACCTGAAGAATTCAGGCTTCCTGCCCGAGGAGCGCGCCTGGATCGGTGAACTGTTCGATACCCACGGCTATGTGGACGTGTTCCGCAAGCTGGACCCGCGCCCCGAGCAATACACCTGGTGGAGCAACCGCGGCCAGGCCTATGCGAAGAACGTCGGGTGGCGCATCGATTACCATCTGGCGACCCCGAAGATCGCAGCAACAGCCCATATTTGCTCGATCTACAAGGACGAGAAGTTCAGCGACCACGCCCCCCTGTCGATCGATTACGACTTTCCGCTTTGACGGTGGCTATGCCGCCCGGACTTCCTCAAGGAGTTCCGGGTGGCGGTCAAGCAGCTTGAGAAGCTTGACCAGCGCCAATGGCGGCTTGGTCCGGCCGGTTTCGTAGCGCGAGAAGGCGTTGACGCCGCCGCCGAAAATCTCGGCGGCTTCGCGCTGGTCGAGGTGGAGTTTCTTGCGGACTTCGGTGATGTAGGTGGGATCCACGAACGCGGCATTGACCTCGCGATTGAATGCGTTCATCAGCTTCATCACGCGGTCGCTTTCCTGCCAGTTGGTCACGGATTCGCCACAGGCCGGGCAGAAGTCGCCGTGCACGGATTCCAGCATCGTGGTCTGGCCGCGATATGTATAGGAAACGGCGCGCACGTCAGTGACCAGTTCGGCCACGCCACAAGCGGGGCATTTCATTTCGTACAACTCCTTTCATCGCGCCTTGAACGACACGACCAGCAGGTCTTCTGTCACCGTCAGCTTCAGGTACGCCGGACCGTGCGGTGTCGCCGGGCGGTAGACGTCCTGCCATATGGTGTGGTCGGCATAGGACGTCATACTTTTGTAGAAGTCCGAGCTGCGGAGAGACGCAATCACGTGCGCCAGACCCGCCATGTCATAGCCCAGTGCCGTGGCGCCTTCCCGTGCGCATCGGGTCAGGCGTAATCGCTTCTGCCCAATCAGCTCCCTGACCCGCCAGAGCGGGTAATGCGCCGTCCCCTTTTCCATGTAAATTAACCTACTAGGTTATTCCATGCAAGCCTCGAATAGCGCGAGATCGCAATAACCCAATTGGTACAAACCCCTGCGACCCGCCCCGAAGCTCGCTACAATGCAGGTTCCCCGCCGCGTCCGGCATGGGACGTTTCGCATTTCTCAGAGTGAGTCCGCCATGGTTTTCAAAGTGTTCGTCGATGGTCAGGAAGGCACCACCGGTCTCCGGCTGCTTGACTATCTTTCCGGTCGTTCCGACGTGGAACTGCTGCGCATTGCCGATGACAAGCGCAAGGACCCGGCCGAACGAGCACGCTTCCTGAACGCCGCCGATGTTGCCTTCCTGTGCCTGCCCGACGTGGCCTCGCGCGAGGCGGTGTCACTGGTGACGAACCCGAATACCTGCGTGATCGACGCCAGCACGGCATTCCGCACCTCCGACAACTGGGCCTATGGCCTGCCCGAACTGGTGCACGGCCAGCGCGAGAAGATTCGCGCCAGCAAGCGCATCGCGGTGCCGGGCTGCCACGCCAGCGCCTTCGTGCTGGCGGTGCGCCCGCTGGTGGACGCCGGCGTGCTGCCGGCCGACTACCCGGTTTCCGCGTTCTCCCTGACCGGCTACAGCGGCGGCGGCAAGTCGATGATTGCCGAGTTTGAAGCCGGCGGTAATCCGAAGCTGGACAGCCCGCGCCCGTACGCACTGGGCCTGGAGCACAAGCACCTGCCCGAAATGCGCGTGCAGGCCGGCCTGGCGCAAGCGCCGATCTTCAATCCGATCGTCGGCAACTTCCTCAAGGGCCTGTCGGTGACAGTGCCGGTCTATGCGGACCGCCTGGCGCGCAAGGTCAGCCCGGAGCAGATCGTCGAGATCTATCGCAAGCACTACGAAGGCGAGCAGTTCATCCGCGTGATGCCTTACAACAGCGCCGACAACCTCGACGGCGGCTTCTTCGACGTGCAGGCCAACAACGACACCAACCGTGTCGACCTGTTCGTGTTCGGCAATGCCGAGCGCCTGAACCTGGTCGCCCGCCTGGACAACCTGGGCAAGGGCGCGGCAGGCGCGGCCGTGCAGTGCATGAACGTGCATGTGGGCGCGGACGAGGCAACCGGGCTACGCGCCTGAGCGGCCTGTTCGCCCGAATGCAAAAACGCCGGCAATGCCGGCGTTTTTGTTTTTGGGTCGGCCTGCCTCAGCGCTTCAGCGGCCGCTGGCGGTCGTCGTCGCCGCTGTCGACCGGAGCATCGCCAAGGTTGGCCATGTTGGTGTGATACGGCGGCAGGCGGTCGACCGGGGTGTTGATGGCGCGCGCGTAGAGCGGCAGCACCTCGGGCATGTGCCTCTCCAGGTCGGCAATCCGGCTGCGCCCGGACGGGTGGGTCGAAAGGAATTCCGTGCCCGACTGCGTGACCTTGGCCATTTTCTGCCACAGCGTGACGGCGGCGCGCGGATCGTAGCCGGCGCGGGCGGCGATATCCATGCCGATCAGGTCGGCCTCGGTTTCATCGGCGCGCGAGAAGCGCAGCGTCAGCAGGTGCGCGCCCGTGCCCAGCGCCATGTTGCCGAGATTGCCGAAGCCGAACAGCTGGGAAACGACGTTGGCGCCCAGGTTGGTGATTTCCGACTTGGCGGCGCGCTCGCGGGCATGCTCCTGCAGTGCGTGGGCGATCTCATGGCCCATCGCCATCGCCACCTCATCGTCGGTCAGCTTGAGCTGGTCGAGCAGGCCGGTATAGAAGGCGATCTTGCCGCCGGGCATGCAGAAGGCATTGACCTGCTTCGAGCCGATCAGGTTGACTTCCCACTGCCACTGCTTCGCGCGCTCGTTCCAGCGCACCGTTTCCGGCAGCAGGCGCTTGCCGATGGCGCGCAGGCGGATCAGCTGCGGATTGCTGTCGCTCGCCAGCGCATGCTTGGCGATGGCTTCCTGCTTGAGCTGCTCGTATTCCTGCGCGGCCTGCTGCTCGATCACCTCGACCGGCACGATCTTGCGCACCTGCGAGCCGCCCCGCTCGAGCCGCACACCGTCCTGCGCGTTGCCTTCCTGGGCATGGGCGGACAAGGCGAGTCCTGACATCAGCGCGCACATGGCCAGTCGATGGAGGGGCGGGCGCTGAACACCTGGCAGGCGGCGGGGCATTGTGCGATTCCTCGGACGCAAACGGGATGCTGGGAAAGGGCTGGAAAAGCAGACGGAAAAAACTGCAGAACGACGGGCCAGACAAACGGGTGATGCAATAATACACGGCGCCCGCGCAGCCGCACGACGCCACCCGCCACCGCGATTCATGAACCTCCAAGACTATCTCGATATCTTCCGCAACCGCCGCATCGGCGCCATGCTGGCGCTGGGCTTCGCCTCGGGGCTGCCGCTGGCGCTGACCTCGGGCACGCTGCAGGCGTGGATGACCGTCGAAGGGCTCGATATCAAGACCATCGGGTTTTTCTCGCTGGTGGGCCAGGCCTATATCTTCAAGTTCCTGTGGGCGCCGCTGATGGACCGCTACACGCCCCCGCTGCTGGGCCGGCGCCGCGGCTGGCTGCTGGTGACCCAGCTCGGGCTGGTGCTGGGCATTGCGGCCATGGCCTTCTGTCCGCCGCGCGAGGCGCTGTGGACGCTGGCGGCACTGGCCACGCTGGTGGCCTTCCTGTCGGCGTCGCAGGACATCGTGTTCGATGCCTACAGCACCGATGTGCTGCGCCCGCCCGAGCGCGGCGTGGGCGCCGCCGTGAAAGTGCTGGGCTACCGGCTGGCAATGCTGGTCTCGGGCGGGCTGGCGCTGTGGCTGGCCGACCGCGTGATGGGCTGGCAGCAGATGTACATCCTGATGGCCGGGCTGATGGGCGTGGGCATCTTCACGCTG
Source organism: Cupriavidus sp. IDO (assembly GCF_000812465.1). Taxonomy (GTDB): domain Bacteria; phylum Pseudomonadota; class Gammaproteobacteria; order Burkholderiales; family Burkholderiaceae; genus Cupriavidus. The sequence goes on from NZ_JWMA01000014.1 coordinate 97,566, forward strand.
GTGTGGGCGCCCGAGCCTGACGTGCCGGCCCGCGCGCCGCGCTCGCTCGAAGAAGCCATACTCGGGCCGCTGCGCGACTTCTTCTCGCGCCCGGGCGCGTGGTGGCTGCTGCTGCTGATCGTGCTGTACAAGCTGGGCGATGCCTTTGCCGGCAGCCTGTCGACAACCTTCCTGATCCGCGGCGTGGGTTTCTCCGCCGGCGAGGTCGGCATCGTCAACAAGACGCTGGGCCTGGCGGCCACCATCGTCGGCGCGCTGTTCGGCGGCACGCTGATGGTCAGGCTGGGGCTGTACCGGTCGCTGATGCTGTTCGGCATCCTGCAGGCCGTGTCCAACCTCGGATACTGGATCCTGGCGGTCACCCCGCCGCACCTGTGGACGATGGGTGCCACCATCGCGGTGGAGAACCTGTGCGGCGGCATGGGCACCGCGGCCTTCGTCGCGCTGCTGATGACGCTGTGCAACCGCTCGTTCTCGGCCACGCAGTATGCGCTGCTGTCGGCGCTGGCATCGGTCGGCCGCGTCTACGTGGGGCCGACTTCCGGCTATATGGTCGAGGCCTGGGGTTGGGCGCCCTTCTATCTCGGCACCGTGGCCGTCGCCCTGCCAGGCGTGGCGCTGCTCTGGGCAATGCGCCATACCGTGCACCGCTACGAGGCCCAGGCGCGCGAAGCGATCGCCTGAGCCCTTTCAGTCCTTATTCTTTGTAATAAACGATCTGGTTGGAGGTGGCCAGCAGTTCGCCGCCTGCGCTCCAGATCTGCGCGCTCTGGTCGAAATAGCCCTGGCGGAACACCTGTGCCTGCGCGCTGGCCAGCACGTGGCTGTCGCCCAGCGCGGCCAGCGTGGCTGCATCCGTGTGGAAATACGTGGTCAGCGACACCGTGCCGGCGGGCACGAAGCCCGCGCGCTTGAGGAAGATGCGCGGATAGAAGCTGTCGCACCATGCGGCGACGGCGGCAAAGTCAGGCGTGCGCGCCGGCTGGTCGCGCAGCCAGAACCGGGTCACGCTGTCGGGATGCTCCGTGCCTGCCTCGGCGGTCGGCTTGGCGCCGCGCACCGGGCGCATGTCGTAGGCCTTGAGCCAGCGAACCGGCGCAAACCCGGCCATGGCCGGCACGGTGTCGGCCGCAGGCGCTTCGGGACGGACGGCCTCGCCGCAGGCCCAGGTCTCGCGCCGCACGGCAAAGACCGCGCTGCCGGTGGTGGCCACCGCATCGCCCTGGCGCAGTTCAAAGCTCCAGTGCTGGGTCGAACGGTTGGTGCGCGTGGGCCGGGCCTCGATCTCGAACGGGCCTTCGGCAATCGGGCCGGCAAAGTTGACGGTCAGCGAAATCGGGTCGCCCAGCCGCTGCGGATGCTGCAGCGCCGCCTGCAGGAGCGTGGCAGCAGTAATGCCGCCGAACGGCCCGATCATGTTCCAGTAGGCCTCAGTGGTGCGGCCGAGGTAGCGATGTTCGCCAGCCGGCTCCAGCACCATGGCATCGTCAAAGGGATGAGGCAGGGAACCCGCCACGGTGGCGGCAGCAGTCAGGGGCGCGGAGGACATGGGAAATAGTACGATCGTTCGATGACCTGCCTACACTAACCGTAGTCAGGGATCCGGTCAATAAGCTTTTCGCCCTCCGGTCATCCGCGCGCCCGGATCCGCATTGGCACGCTCCAGCCAAGCTGGTTAGCGATCACTCCCAACAAGACCAGTGCCATGCCTGCCAGCTGCAACGGGCTAAGCACCACATGGAATACCGTCACATCGATCACGATCGCCACCAGCGGGTAGACGAAGGACAGGGTGGCAATCGACACGACATTGAGCCGCTGGAACGCGCCATACAGCAGCGTGTACATCACGCCGGTATGGACCAGGCCCAGCGCCAGCAGCGCGCCCCAGGTGCGGCCGTCGAACGTGCTCACGGCCGGATGCGCGAGTGGCGCCAGCATCAGCACGCCCAGCACCATTTGCAGGCCCGCGATCTGCCCCGGCGCTATGCCCTGCAGGCGCCGTGTCGCCATGGTGGTAATGGCGTACAGCAGCGCTGCCAGCATTGCCAGCCCAATCCCGACCATCATCCCGCCACCGCTGGCGCCATGATCGAGCCCGGTGATCAGCACCACCCCGGCAAAGGCCAGCAGAAGCCACGGCAGCCGGGCGAAGGGAAACGGCTCGCGCTGGAACACCGCGGTCAGTATCAGCAGGAAGAACGGCTGGGTGTGATAGACCACCGTGGCAACCGATATCCCGCTGTAGGAATAGGCCGAAAACAGGCACAGCCAGTTCAGGATCAGCGTGACGCCGCCCAGCGCCAGCCAGCCGAGGCGTGCACGGTCCATGCGCACCCAGCCGCGCTGCAGCGTGAGCGCACCCAGTAGCGCTGCGCCGCCGAACAGGCAGCGGAAGAAAACGACATCGATCGGCGACTGGCCGCTGGTGACCACGAACCAGCCTATGGTGCCCGATAGCGCCATCGCCGCGATCATGCGCCAGGCCCCGCCGGACATGGGTTGCTGCTTGTTCATCTGTTGCTCCTTGGCATTCATGCCGGCATTGTTCCACCATGCGCCCAGATCAACAATCCAGCTCCAACTCAATTACCATTTGACTTCAAGTCAAAGAATGGGGGTTAGGGATGCCTGCTGCGCCACTCAATGCCATGGCCGTCTTTGCGCGCGTCGTTGAATGCGGCAGCTTCTCGGCCGCCGCGCAGGAGCTGGGCATGACGCCGTCGGCGGTCAGCCGCCATGTGTCGCGGCTGGAAGCCACGCTGGGCGCGAGCCTGCTGCAGCGGACCACGCGCGCGTTCGCCCTGACCGAACTGGGCCAGTCGGTCTACGCCGCCTGCGCACGCATGACGGCCGCCGCGCGGGAGGTCACCGCGCTGGGCGGCGACCACACCGGCGAGCCGCACGGCGTGCTGCGCGTGAGCGCCCCGGTCTCGTTCGGACAGGCGTGGCTGGCGCCACGATTGCCGGCGCTGCTGGCCCGATATCCGGCGCTGGAGCTGCAAATCACGCTGGCCGACCGCATGGTGGACCTGGTGGAGGAAGGGCTGGACGTTGCCATCCGCATCGCGCGCGAACTGGCACCCGGACTGGTGGCGCGGCCACTGCGCGAAGTGCACTACCGGCTCGTTGCCTCACCGGCCTACGTCCGCCAGCACGGTGCGCCGGCTACCCCCAATGACTTGCCCGCCGCGCGCTGCCTTTACCTGGGCTATGGCGCCTTCGGCGAACACTGGACGCTGCGGCCCAAGGCCGGCGGCGACAGTTTGTCCGTGCGCATCCCGCCGCGGCTGACACTTAACAACAGCCTGGCCATCGTGACGATGGTGGAGCGCGATGCGGGCATCGGACTTGTGCCGGACTTCTCCGCCGCGGACGGGCTCGCGGATGGCCGGCTGGTCACCGTGCTGGATGACTGGGACATCCTGGAGCCCTATGTCGGCACTGCCTATGCCGTCTACACGCCCACGCGGCACGTGGCGCCGAAGGTGCGTGCCTTCGTCGACCACCTTGCCGGGTCGGGGGCAAGCTGAGTTCAGTCGGTCGCGCAGACGCGGTACACCGCAAGGCTGCCGCGCCAGTTCAAGCCCCAGTTGACTGTCACGCCTTCGTGCATGACCACGCGATCAATCACGCGCAGCCCGACCTTCGGCGCCAGCGCTTCGAAATCGCTGATGGTCAGTACGCGCACGTTCGGCGTGTTGTACCACTGGTAAGGCAGCGATTCCGACACCGGCATGCGGCCGCGGAACACCGACAGGCGGTGCGGCCAGTAGCCGAAGTTCGGGAACGACACGATGCACTCGCGTCCGACGCGCAGCGTGTCGCGCAGCACCTGTGCGGTGTTGTGGATGGTCTGCAGCGTCTGCGACAGGATCACCGTGTCGAAGCTCTTGTCCTCGAACAGCGCGAGCCCGCCCTCCAGGTTCTGCTGGATGACATGCACGCCCTTCTGCGCGCACGCCAGCACGCCTTCGTCCTGGATCTCGATGCCGTAGGCCTGCACGTCCAGCTCGTCCTGCAGCACGCGCAGCAGGCTGCCGTCGCCGCAGCCCAGGTCGAGCACGGTGGAGTTGGGTTCGATCCAGCGCGCGATCGCGCGGAAGTCGGGGCGCAGCGCCAGGATATTGGGATTGGCCAGGGCGTTCATGCGCCGATCTCCTCTGCGATGCGGTCGTAGTAGGCGCGCATCAGGTTGTGATAGCGCGGGTCGTCGAGCAGGAAGGCATCGTGGCCGTGCGGCGCGTCGATCTCGGCGTACGAGACCGGGCGCTTGTTGTCCAGCAGCGCCTTGACCAGCTCGCGGCTGCGGTTGGGCGCAAAGCGCCAGTCGGTGCTGAAGCTCGCCACCAGGAAGCTCGCCTGCGTCTGCGCCATGGCGCGCGTGAGGTCGCCGCCGAAAGCCAGCGCCGGGTCGAAGTAGTCCAGCGCGCGCGTGATCAGCAGGTAGGTGTTGGCGTCGAAGTACTCGGCAAACTTGTCGCCCTGGTAGCGCAGGTAGCTCTCCACCTGGAACTCGACATCGAACGAGAAGCGGATGTCCTCGGTCTTCAGCTCGCGGCCGAATTTCTCGGCCATGTCCTCGTCCGACAAATAGGTGATATGGCCGATCATGCGCGCCACGCGCAGGCCACGCTTGGGCTTCACGCCGTGCGCGTAGTAGTTGCCGCCGTGGAAGTCCGGGTCGGACAGGATGGAGCTGCGCGCCACCTCGTTGAACGCGATGTTCTGCGCGGAAAGCTTGGGCGTGGAAGCGACCACGATGCAGTGGCGCAGCCGCTCCGGATACATCAGGCTCCACGCCACGGCCTGCATGCCGCCCAGGCTGCCGCCCATCACCGCGGCGAACTGGGTGATGCCGAACGCATCGGCCACGCGCGCCTGCGCGTTGACCCAGTCTTCCACCGTCACCACCGGGAAGGTCGCGCCATAGGGCTGGCCGGTGGCGGGGTTGATGCTCATCGGGCCGGTCGAGCCGAAGCACGAACCGAGGTTGTTCACGCCGATGACGAAGAAGCGGTTGGTGTCGAGCGGCTTGCCGGGACCGACCATGTTGTCCCACCAGCCCACGTCGCGCGGATCGTCGGCATAGACGCCCGCCACATGGTGCGAGGCATTGAGCGCGTGGCAGACCAGCACCGCATTCGAGCGGGCCGCGTTGAGCGTGCCGTAGGTCTCGACCATCAGGTCGTAGCCGGCGAACGACGAGCCGTTGCGCAGCTTCAGCGGCTCGGGGAAATGCATGCGCTGCGGCGTGACCACGCCGACCGAATCAGGCGGCAGCGCAATCGTGGCAGGCGGCGAGGCGACATCTGTCATGGAATCCGGCCCGTAGCGAACGGGCATAAAAAAACCCGACCGGCTGTGCGTGTGATGCTTCGCAGCCAAGTCGGGCATTCGCGGGATCCCGCGTGCCGGCGTTTTGTCCTCCGTAAGGGGCGCCGACCCAACTTCTTTAGCCGCATTTATATTGGCAGTCGGAGCATATTGCCCTCCGGCTGCCGCGCGCCCGCAAGCCAGTCATCAAATCGGCGCGACCGGGCAATTATAGAGCAATCGGCCCGGGGTAGTCATTTCAGCCCAGCAGCACCCTCAGATGCGCCTCCGCATGGTCGGAAGGCGACTTGCGGAAACCGCTCTTGGCATAGCGATGCCATTGCCCCTGCACGGTCGCCATGATCAGCGCCGCGCGCGCGGGAATATCGGCATCGGCGGGGAAGGCGGCCTGCGTGACCGCCATCTTCAGGCACTGGCGCAGCGACGCCTCGATGCGGTCGATCACCTGGTTGATGCGTTCCTGCAGCCGTTCGTGCTCGCCCACCAGCGCCTCGCCGGTCAGCACGCGCGTCATGCCGGGGTTCTTCTCGGCAAACGACAGCAGCATGCGCACGATGGCATGGACCTGGCGCAGGCCGTGCTCTTCCTGCGTGGTGATCTGGTTGATCAGGCCGAACACGGTCTGTTCGATAAAGCCGATCAGCCCCTCGTACATCTGCGCCTTGCTGGCGAAATGGCGGTACAGCGCCGCCTCCGACACGCTCAGGCGCGCCGCCAGCGCGGCGGTGGTGATCTTCTCCCCGCGGGGATGTTCCAGCATGGCCGCCAGAGTCTGCAGGATCTGGACGCGCCGCTCGCCCGGACGCGGGCGCTTGCGCACCGGCGCGCCGGTCTCCAGTCCACTCTCCTGCCCGCTGCCATCCTGGACGGCCTCCGGCTGGCTCCCGTTGCTTTGCGTCATGACCCGATTCTCCGCATTCGTCGTTGGAGTTGATGCATCGATTGTACTTTTATGTCCACATAGGCCGGCCGGTTCGGCACGCGCGCCCGTACGCGCGGGACGTGGTCGGGCTGGGACTGAGGCGCCAGCGCGCCGGTATTTCCGGTTTTTTCGGCGGCTGGCGGGTCCTGCGTCTCGGCTGCAACCAGCGTCACCGAACGCTCCTGCGCCGCGTGCGCAACGTGCTGGCGGTCTTCGGCCTCGAGCGTCGAGCGCACCGCGGCGTCGCCGCGGCTGCCATCGTCGCGTTCGGCCGGCGATATGTGCGGCCGCGACGGCGCGATGGTGCGCAGGTAGCCCGTCACCCACGCCGTGCGGATGCCGGTGCCGGCGTAGTGCTTCAGGTGCGACAGCGTGTCTTCGACCAATATCGCACGATGCGCCGCGATGCCGGTCTGCGCCAGCAGGCGGCGCAGCATGCGGCGATCGGGCTTGGGCCGCAGATGGCCGTGCACCCACATCTGCTCGATCGCCACCACGCGCTCGAAGCAGTGGCGAATGCCGGCGATGTCCAGCACCGCATGCGCGTAGTCCTGCGGGGCGTTGGTCACCAGGATCTTGCGCCCTGGCAGCCGGCGCAGGTGCGCGGCCAGCCCGCGCCGGACCCGGACCATGCCGGCCAGCTCCGGAAACTCGTGCGCCGCGCGCAGGAAGTCCGCCGGATCCACGCCATGGTGCCGGATCATGCCGAGCAACGTGGCGCCATAGCGCTGCCAGTAGTCCACGCGCACGCGGCTGGCGGTGGCGTCGTCGCAGCCCAGCACGCGCGCCACGTAGGCCGTCATCAGCCGGTTGATGGCCGGGAAGATGGCGTGCGAGGCGTCGTGCAGCGTGTTGTCCAGGTCGAACAGCCAGACCGTGCGCCCGGAGACATCACCGACCGGCCGCCTGCGCAGGCGCGCGCGGACGCGGCGTGAAGGTTGAAGACTGGATGGCACGCCGGGAAGCTCTGAGAATGATGGGGATTTTTCCCGGAGCAGCGCGCCATGCGGGCGGCCGCCCCGGTAACCGCTCAGTGCGAGCGGATCATCGTGCCGAACGCTTGCTCGGTCAGGATTTCCAGCAGCAGCGAATGCTCGATGCGGCCGTCGATGATGTGGACCGAATGCACGCCGCTCTTGGCCGCATCCAGCGCCGACGAGATCTTCGGCAGCATGCCGCCCGAGATGGTGCCGTCAGCGAACAGCTCTTCGATCTCGCGTGCCGACAGGTCGGTCAGCAGGTTGCCCTTCTTGTCCATCACGCCGGGGATATTGGTCATCATGACCAGCTTCTCGGCCTTCAGGATCTCGGCCATCTTGCCGGCGACCACGTCGGCGTTGATGTTGTAGGCCTGGCCATCGTCGGAGAAGCCGATCGGCGAGATCACCGGAATGAAGGCGTCGTCCTGCAGCGCCTTGACCACGGCCGGGTTGATCGCCTCGATATCGCCCACATAGCCGATATCGATAAAGGCGCCCGGGTTTTCGCGGTCCGGCATCTGCAGGCGCTTGGCGCGGATCAGGCCGCCGTCCTTGCCGGTCAGGCCCACGGCCTGGCCGCCGTACTGGTTGATCAGCATCACGATGTCCTGCTGGACTTCGCCGCCGAGCACCCACTCGACCACTTCCATGGTCTCTTCGTCGGTGACGCGCATGCCCTGCACGAAGGTGCCGACCTTGCCGACTTTCTTCAGTGCTTCATCGATCTGCGGGCCACCGCCGTGCACCACCACCGGGTTCATGCCGACCAGCTTCAGCAGGATCACGTCGCGCGCGAAGCCATGCTTGAGCTTTTCTTCGGTCATCGCATTGCCGCCGTACTTGACCACGATGGTCTTGCCGTGAAACTTGCGGATATAGGGCAGCGCCTCGGCGAGGATCTCGGCCTTGAGGGCTGGGGCAATGGCGGCCACCGCAGTTGCGGCAGGCCCGGGGTTGTCGGCGTTCATGGCAAAGGACATCCGTGAGATTCAACAGGTATCATGGCAAATCTGCCGCAAGGCTGGCGGGAAACTGACGGGCGCCACGGGAAAGTGCCCCGAAAGTGCGCCCGAATGTGGATCCGAATGTGGACCATACGGCTGCGGCAGGCGCCGATTTTACAAGAAACCGCGCAGTGCGCGAGCGCGCCGGCCGCCGCCGGGGGCGGATGCCCGGTTCAAGCGCCGCGTGGCGCACCGTACCGCGCGCCAAAGCGTTCTATTTGCGCAACAGCCTGCCCGACGACCGCCCACCAACACGCCGCCGCAGCCGATGAGCCTCGATCCCGCCGAACTGCAGTCCGTACGCCCCTACCTGCTGCGCTTTGCGCGCCTGCAACTGCGCGACGAGGCCCTCGCCGAGGACACCGTCTCCGAGACCCTGCTTGCCGCGCTGGAGCATCCGGAGCGCTTTGCCGGCCAGTCGGCGCTCAGGACCTACCTGATAGGAATTCTGAAGCACAAGATCATCGACATGATGCGCAGCGGCAAGCGCGAAGTCCGGCTGACGCTGGCGGCCGACGACGACGGCGACGTGCAGTCCGAGCAGGATGCCTTCGACGCCCTCTTCACCCGCAACGGCCATTACCAGAACCAGCCTTCGGACTGGGGCGACCCCGACCGGACGCTCGAGCGGCGCGAGTTCTTCGAGGTGCTGCAGGTCTGCGTCGACCGCCTGCCGGCCAAGATTGCCCGGATCTTCATGATGCGCGAATGGCTGGAGCTGGAAACCGAAGAAATCTGTCAGGATCTGCAGATCAGCACGACTAATGCCTGGGTAATGCTGTACCGGGCACGCATGCGCTTGCGCGAGTGCCTGGAGCTGAACTGGTTCGGCCAGCAACCCGGTGCACGCGCCGCCACCGGCAAGGCCGGGTGAGCATGCGGAATCCGTCGCGACCTGCCATCGCCCTGCCATTCAACCTGAGGAGCCCATGCCCGAATCGCCCCGTCCGCGCCGCCTGATCCCCAACTGCCAGGAGGTGCATCACCTGACCATGAAGGGGATGGACCGCCCGCTCAACTGGGTGGAGCGCCTGCGCGTGCGCAGCCACCTTGTCATCTGCGACGCCTGCACCCGCTTCAACGCCCAGATGCAGCTGATGCGCGCGGCCATGCGCAGGTTCGGCCAGGACGACGATCTCCCCGGCAGCCCGCGATGACCGATCCCGCCACGGTGCTGACCGGGCAACTCCGGCCCGTCGAGCATTGCAGCCAGTGCGGGGCCGCATTTGTCTGCGGCTACGTGACCGGCCTGCCCGAATGCTGGTGCGCGAGCCAGCCCCTGCTGCCCGCGCGGCAGATCGTGGCGGGCCAGCACTGCCTGTGCCCGCAGTGCCTGCGGGAGCGGAAAGCGTCCGCTCAGCCGTCAGCCTGAGCCGCACCCGCTGCTGCGGGAGCGCGCTCCGGTGCAGCGCCCTTTGCGCCACTCCACTGCATCACCACCATCCCGAGCACGATCAGCGCCGCGCCGGCGTGAGCGCACGCACGGCAAATCCGGCCAGGCCGAACTGGTCCACCAGCAGCGCGGCCAGTACCTGGCCCGCCATCACGGCGGCGATGAAGCTGCCAGCCCCCAGCCGGGGCGCCAGCATCAGCGCAGCGGTGATGTAGAACACGCCCAGCAGGCCGCCAATCCACATCCAGCCCGGCCCACGTCCGGACTGCGCCAGCGCTGGGAGCGGCACCTTAAGCAGCCAGAGCAGCGGCAGGATCGCGGCCAGGCTGATCAGCAGCGAGGCCACGGTGGCCCATAACGGATGGCCCAGCGTGCGCCCCAGCGTGGCGTTGGCGCCGGCCTGGATCGGGATGGCGGCACCCGCCAGCACGGCGGGAAGGAGGGGCTTGAACTGCTGACAGAAATACTTGCGCGTTCTTGCGCAGTTGTGCACAATTTGCGCATGATACGCACGATGGTCAGCATTCAAGAGGCTGCGGAGTTTCTGGGCGTCTCGGCGCAAACG
>NZ_JWMA01000122.1 GCF_000812465.1 Cupriavidus sp. IDO
GCGATCTGCGCGGCAGGCAGTCCAGCTATGCCCTGAAGCAAATACCCGTACAAAAACGCCGGCACGCTACGATAAGACTCCCGCCCGGCGGGCAAGAAAGCGCTTTTTGCCTCCTTTTTGGCGCCGTCAAAAAGGAGGTCGCCGGCTACGCCGGCGAAACAGCAGCGCATCCAAGAGCCAAATCCCGCGATCCAGCGAAGAACCAATTAATTTCCCGAACCCCCAGCTGCAGGCTATCTCCCGTGCATCGCACAAAGATGCCGCTGCGCTCTATGCACGTCTCGGCCACGTCCCGCCGAACGGCGATTACCTGATGCCGGAACCGCTGGTGCATCAGGCGGCGCGGCGCTGACCGGCGTCCGCACCATTCGCTTCACGCCGCGCCAGCAGGTCCAGCGCCACGTCGACGATCATGTCCTCCTGACCGCCCACCATGCCGCGCCGGCCCAGCTCCAGCAGGATTTCCACGGTGGCGAGCCCGTATCGCGCGGCGGCCGCCTCCGCATGGCGCAGGAAGCTGGAATACACGCCGGCGTAGCCCAGCGCCAGCGTTTCGCGGTCGACACGCACCGGGCGGTCCTGCATCGGCCGCACGATATCGTCGGCCGCGTCCATCAGGACGCGCAGGTCGCAGCCGTGATGCCAGCCAAGGCGGCTGGCGGCTGCGATGAAGACTTCCAGCGGTGCATTGCCCGCGCCGGCGCCCATGCCGGCCAGGCTCGCGTCGATGCAGTCGCAGCCCTCTTCCACCGCGACGATGGAATTGGCCACGCCAAGGCTGAGGTTGTGGTGCGCATGCATGCCGGTGCCGGTCGCCGGATCGAGCAAGTCCTTGAAGGCGCGGAAGCGGTCGCGCACGTCCTGCATGGTCAGCGCGCCGCCGGAATCGACCACGTACACGGTCTGTGCGCCGTAGCTTTCCATCAGCTTCGCCTGCTGCGCCAGCGCCGCCGGGCTGGTCATGTGGCTCATCATCAGGAAGCCGACGGTGTCCATGCCGAGCTTGCGGGCGTACTCGATATGCTGGCGCGAAACATCGGCCTCGGTGCAATGCGTGGCCACGCGCACCACGCGCGCACCGGCATCATAGGCGGCGCGCAGGTCGTGGACCGTGCCGACGCCTGGCAGCAGCAGCGTTGCGACTTTCGCGTGGCTGACCGTTTCCGCCACCGCGGCAATCCATTCCAGGTCGGTGTGGGCGCCAAAACCGTAGTTGAAGCTGGAGCCGGACAGCCCGTCGCCATGCGCCACTTCGATTGAATCCACCTTCGCCGCATCCAGCGCGGCGGCGATGCGCCGCACGTCGTCCAGGCTGTACTGGTGGCGGATGGCGTGGCTGCCGTCGCGCAGCGTCACGTCCGAGATATAGAGCTTCTTCTGTTCCACGTCTTGTCTCCGTCGGTGTCTTGGGGGTCAGGCGGCGAGGCGCCGCTCGGGCAGGCCTTCGGCCAGCCGCTCGGCGCACGCGAGCGCGGCGCTGGTCATGATGTCGAGATTGCCCGCATAGGCCGGCAGGTAGTGCGCGGCGCCTTCCACCTCCAGGAAGACGGTGGTCTTCAGGCCGCTGGCCGGGCCGATGCCCGGCACGTTCAGCGGCGCCGATGCGGGAATGCGCTCAAACTGCACGCGCTGCTTGAGCCGGTAGCCCGGCACATAGGCCTGCACGGCCTGCACCATCTCGGCAATGCTGGCTTCAATGGCAGCCTCATCGGCGGGATCGGACAGCGTGAACACCGTATCGCGCATGATCAGCGGCGGCTCGGCCGGGTTCAGCACGATGATCGCCTTGCCGCGCGTGGCCCCGCCAACTGAGCAGATGGCCTGGCTGGTGGTCTCGGTGAACTCATCGATATTGGCGCGCGTGCCCGGCCCGGCCGACTTGCTCGAGATCGACGCCACGATTTCCGCGTAATGCACCTTCGCCACGCGCGATACGGCAGCGACCATCGGAATCGTGGCCTGCCCGCCGCACGTGACCATGTTCAGGTTCGCCGCGTCCAGATGCTTCGCCAGGTTGACCACCGGCACCACGAACGGCCCGATCGCCGCCGGCGTCAAGTCGATCACGCGCACCCCGTGCCGCTGCAGCACCTCGTTATGGTGGCCGTGGCTGCCGGCAGAGGTCGCATCGAAGGCGATGCGGATATCGCCGAAGCCCTCCATCGCCACCAGCCCCTCGATGCCCTGCGCCGTGACCGGCACGCCCAGCCGCTGCGCGCGCGCCAGCCCGTCGGAGGCCGCGTCGATGCCCACCATCGCGCCCATCTCCAGGTTCCTGCCATGCCGCAGGATCTTGATCATCAGGTCGGTGCCGATATTGCCGGAACCGATGATGGCTACCTTGTGCTTGCCTGCACTCATCTCGCCTCTCCTCAACCTTGTTGTCGCCCGGACCGTCAGCGGCCCAGTTCCTGCGCCGTCTTGCCGCCGATACCGAAATGCGCCTTGGGCATTTCGGTCAGCATCACCCGCACCGTCTCGCGCGGCGCGCCGATCGAATCCACCGCTGCGTCCGTCAGCGCGGCGATCAGCCGGGCCTTCTGTTCGTCGGTGCGTCCTTCCATCAGGAATACCTGCATGATTGGCATTGCTGTTCTCCCGTATGCCGCGTCAGACGAAGCGCATCGATACCGTGCCCAGGTGCTGGTAGCGCACGGTGATGCTGTCGCCCGCCTCCACCGCAATGGCCTCCGTCACCCCGCCGGTCATGATGAAAGTGCCGGCCGGCAGCTCGCGGCCGCGCGCGCCGAGCATGTTGGCGAGCATCGCCACGCTGTTGGCCGGATGGCCCAGCACGGCGGCGCCGGCTGCGGTGGCGACCACTTCGCCGTTTTTCTCCAGCACCACGCCAAGGTTCTTGAGGTCGAGCCCCTCGGCAGCCCGTGACTGCCCACCGACTACAAAGCGCGCCGAGGACGTGTTATCGGCAATTACGCTCTTGAGGTCGAAGCGAAAGTTCTCGTAGCGCGAGTCGATCACTTCCACGGCGGGCACCACGAAGTCAGTGGCGGCCAGCACGTCGCCGATATGGCAGCCGGGGCCGCGCAGCGGGTGCCTGAGCACGAAGGCGATTTCGGCCTCGACCTTGGGATGGATCAGCGCGGCGGTGTCGATGGCGCCGCCGTCCATGCATGAGCCGTAATCGGTCAGGAAGCCGTAGACCGGCTCGGCCACGCCCATCTGGCGCATCTTGGCGAACGAGGTCAGGCCCATCTTCAGGCCGGCGATGCGCGTTCCGCGCGCCTCCTTGCGCGCGCGGATGGCGTCCTGGATGGCGTAGGCGTCGTCCCAGTCCAGCTCGGGATGGGTGTCGGTGATCTTGCGCACGGCTTCTCGCCGCAGTTCGGCGTTTTCGAGATGCTCGGCCAGTTGCGCGATGGTTTCGGGGGAAAGGTTCATGTCGTTCTCGCTCAGGTATCGGAAACTCAGACGAAACGCACGCCGGCCGAGCCGATGCCGCCCAGGCTGATGCGCAGGTGGTCGCCGGCCCGCACCGGCATCATCGCGGCCAGCGAGCCGGACAGGATCACTTCGCCCTTCTTCAGCCCGATGCCGAGGCGGCCCAGCGTATTGGCCAGCCACGCCACGGCGTTGGCGGGATGCCCCAGTGCGGCGGCTCCGGCGCCGGTGGCGACCACTTCGCCATTCTTTTCCAGCGTCATGCCGACGGTCCCGAGATCGATATCGCGCGGGTCCACCGCCGCATCGCCCAGCACGAACACGCCGGAAGAGGCGTTGTCGGCAACGGTGTCCTGGATGCGGATCTTCCAGTCGCGGATGCGCGAATCGACGATCTCGAAGCACGGCAGCACGCAGGCCGTCGCGCGCAGTACGTCGGCATTCGTGACGCCGGGGCCCTGCAGATCTTCCTTGAGCACGAAGGCGATTTCCCCTTCGGCCTTTGGCGCGATCAGCGTATCGACGGCAATCGCCGCGCCATCCGGATAGACCATGCCGGACAGCAGGTGGCCGAAATCCGGCTGGCGCACGTCGAGCATGTCCATCACCACCTTGCTGGTGACGCCGATCTTCTTGCCCACCACGCGCTCGCCGGCAGCGATCCGGTGCTGCACCATGGCCAGCTGGATGCGGTAGGCGTCTTCGATGGTCAGCGCCGGCCATTGCGTCGTGAGCGGATCGAGCGGCTGACGGGCCGCCAGCGCGCGGTGCAGGCTCGCGCCGATTTCCTGGATTTGTTCTGCATGCATCATGGTTGCCCCTTCACAGCTTGACGCAGACATTGCGCAGCTCGGTGTAGAACTCCAGCGAGTGGACGCCACCCTCGCGCCCGATGCCGGACTGCTTCGCTCCGCCGAAGGCAGTGCGCAGGTCACGCAGGAACCACGCGTTGATCCAGCAGATGCCTACGTCCAGCGCGCGGCCCATGCGGTGGGCGGTGCCGAGGTCCGAGGTCCAGACCGTGGCGGCCAGGCCGTACGGCGTGTCGTTGGCGAGCGCAATCACCTCTTCCTCGGTATCGAACGGTGCGATATGGCAGCACGGGCCGAAGATTTCCTCGCGGATCACGGCGGCGCTCTCGGGCAGACCGGTCCAGATGGTGGGCTGCACCCAGGCGCCTTCGGCCAGTGCGCCCGGCATCTGCGGCACGCCGCCGCCGGTCACCACGGTCGCCCCCTCCTCTGCCGCCTTGCGGTAGTACGACAGTACCTTCTCGCGGTGTTCCAGCGAGACCAGCGGGCCCATGCTGACGCCCTCGTCGCCGGGACGCCCGAGCCGGAAGCCTTCCGCCTTCGCCTTGAGCGCGGCCACGAAGCGCTCGAAGATCGGCCGCTGCACGTAGACGCGCTCCGTGCCCAGGCAGACCTGCCCGCTGTTCTCGAATGCCGAGCGCGCAATGCCGGCCACGGCCTTGTCGAAATGCGCATCGGCGAACACGATGCCCGCGTTCTTGCCGCCGAGTTCGAATGACACCGGCCGCACGCCGTTGGCAGCCGCCTTCATGATGGCCTCGCCGGTACGGGTTTCACCGGTAAAGGTGATGCCGTCCACGTCCGGGTGCTGCGTGAGGAAGGCACCCGCCGAGTCCGGGCCGAAGCCGTGCACGACGTTGTAGACGCCTGGCGGGATGCCGGCCTCGTTCATCACCTCGCCCAGCAGCGTGGCGGTGGCCGGTGTTTCTTCCGAAGGCTTGACCACCACCGTATTGCCGCAGGCCAGCGCCGGGCCGACCTTCCACGTCATCAGCAGCAGCGGCAGGTTCCACGGGCACACCACGCCGATCACACCACGTGGCCCGCGCACGGCGTAGTTCACCGCCTGGCCGCCGTCGGGCGTGTCCATGGTGAAGCTCTCGGCCGGCACGTTCTTGATGAGATCGGCGAAGACCTTGAAGTTGGCGGCGCCGCGCGGGATATCGACGTGGCTGGCAAGGGATTGCGGCTTGCCGGTATCGGCAATCTCGGCCTGCAGGAATTCGTCGAAGCGGCGGTTGATGCCGTCGGCCACCGCGTGCAGCAGCTCGACACGGCGCGCCGTGGTCATGCGGCCCCATTCGCCTTGCAGGGCGCGTCGGGCGGCGGCGACGGCAGCATCGACCTCGGCCTGCCCGGCCTCATGCACGTGCCCGATCAGGCTGTTGTCGACGGGATTGCGGTCCTCGAAGGTCCGGCCGGTGCCGACCCACTCGCCGTTGATGAAGTTCTTGAAGTCTTTCATGTTGGTTCTCTTGTGTCTGAGCATCTCCAAACCGCCGGTTCTCTCCCCTCTCCCGCTTGCGGGAGAGGGGCCGGGGGAGAGGGGAGAAAACACTGCGCGTAAGCAAGGGCGTCGACCTCAGGTCAACACATTCAAAAAGGCCTCGTTCAGCTTCCGGTCGTGATAGAAAATCGCGCGCCCAAGCTCGTTGTCCGTCCAGGTGATGGTGGGCTTGTCCGGATAGTGGATATAGCCACCGGAGAACACCTCGTTGCGGTTGCCCGACGGATCGAAGAAGTAGATCGTGGCGCCGCGCGTGATGCCGTGGCGGGTCGGGCCGATATCGAGCGACACATCCTTCTTGGAGATGATGTCGGCCGCCTTCAGCACCTCACTCCAGTTGTCCAGCAGGAACGAGGCATGGTGGAAGCGGTTCTTTTCCGGATGCCGGATGAAGGCGATGTCGTGTGCCTTGTTCGAGCAGGTCAGGAAGGCACCGATCAGCATTTCGCCGTTCGGCCCGGCCACGACCTGTTCGGCCAGCGAGAAGCCCAGCACGTCGCGGAAGAGCTTGACGGTACCGTCGACGTCATCGCCATACAGCAGGCAGTGGTCGAAGCGGCTGGGCGCCATGCCGCGCAGGTCGTCCGGCCAGGGATCGGGATTGATGTCGCCGGTATTGCAGCCGAGCTTGTCCTTGTCGGCGAACAGTTCGATAGGATGGCCAGTCGGGATGGTGAAGCGGAAACGCACGCCGGTATGCGGATGCTCGCCGGCGGCAATCCACTGGCAGTCGGTGGCCAGGCCGGACTGCCCGACTTCCTGCGCCAGCCGCTCCAGCGTGCGGCCGCTGTCCACGCGAAAGCCCATATAGTCCATGCCGGGGCTGTCGGCCTCGCGCAGGACCACGCTGTGGTGGTCGTGCTCGTCCCAGGCCTTCAGGAACACGCGGCCCTGCTCGTCACGCGCGGTCTCGATCAGGCCGAGTACCTCGGTGTAGTGTCTGAGCGCCGGTTCCAGCTCCAGCACGCGCAGGGCTACGTGCCCCGGCCGCAATACGCCTGTCAATGCCATGATGGTCTCCTGGTGTGGTGGTGGGTGCGCCACGTTCCTTGCTTATGCTTCGTTTGCTTCGTTTGCTTCCTGGTTGCCCTGCTCGCGCAGCCGCTGCTTTTCCAGGCAGCGCTGCAGCAGCGCGACGGGGCGCAGCCGGATATCGCTGTCCGGATAGGTCTTGCAGGCCAGCACCAGCCCGTCGCGCTCCTCCGCTTCGGACAGGCAGGTCCGGCTCATCTTCCCCGCGTGATAACGTCCGGCCTCGATGCGGACCTTGCACACGCCGCAGCCGCCGCCGCGGCAGCCGGCCGGGATGCCGCGCTGGCCCAGCACTTCCATGGCACGCAGCAGGTTCTGTTCCGGCGCGCATCGGTAACGCTGACCGCTGCCGGCAATTTCCACGTTGTGCATGGCGGCCTCCTCAGATCTTGAACAGCGGGCTGCGCGCACTGTTCTGCGCGTCGCCGGCCGACAGGAACTTCTCGGTATGGATGTCCGCCTCGAACAGCCGGCCCTGCATCAGCGTGCGGATGCAAGCCTCGATCATCGGCGGCGGGCCGCACAGGTAGGCCTTGTGGCCGCGGAAGTCGGCCGGGCCGCCATCGGTGGCAAACAGGCCGTGCAGCACGTCATGCACGAAGCCGCGCGCGCCGTCCCAGCTGCTGCCGGCGGGTTCGTCCGACAAGGCCGGCACGTAGCGGAAGCCGGTGTGCCGGCCTTCCAGCGCGCGGAACTCTTCGTCGTAGTACAGCTCTTCGCGGTTGCGGGCGCCCTGGATCAGGGTGATGGGCGGCGCATCGCCGGCAGCCAGCAGGTCCAGGATCATCGAGCGCGGGCTCGACAAGCCGGAGCCGCCCGCCAGGAACAGCATCGGCGCCTGCGCGGACTTGCGCACGAAGAAGCGGCCATAAGGCGCGGAGAACGACAGTTCATCGCCCACGGCCAGCTGCTCGTGCAGGTAGCCGGTGGCCTGCCCGCCCGGCACCCGCCGCACGTGCAGCTCGACCAAGTCATCACCCGGCGCGTTGGCCAGCGAGAACGCGCGCGGCTGGTCGCAGCCCGGCACGTGCAGGTTGACGTACTGCCCGGCCTGGAACGCGGTGCGCTTGCCGCCCTTCACGCGCAACCAGATGCCGAGGATGGTGGGCGTGAGCGGCCGGGTCTCGACCACCTCCGCACGGTAGTCCGCCAGCGGCAGGCCCAGCGCGTCGGCGTCTTCCTCGATGTCGGCTTCGATCACGAGATCGGATTGCGCCGTGGCGCAGCACGCCAGGCACTGGCCGTTGTCGCGCTCGAAATCCATCAGCGCGAAGTACGAGGCCTCGCCGTGCTCGAACTCGCCGTCGGTCACTTGCACCTTGCAGGTCGCGCACAGGCCGTGGCAACACGCGTGCGGCAGCCACACGCCGCTGCGCAGGCAGGCATCCAGCACGGTCTGCCCGGGCGCGATGGGAATGGTCTGGCCGATCGGTTCAATGGTCAGCGAATACATGATGCTCTCCTCGCAGGCAGTGCCTCAGCTGGCGCTGCCGCCGATACCGTCCAGCCCGGGCGTGCGGAAGCGGATCACTTCCTTGTGGCCCAGCCCGTTCTCTTCCAGCGTGCGCTCCGGGTCCGGCTGCCACGGCTGGCCGCCACGCAGCCATTCGGCGCGGGACCAGTCAATGCGGCCGAAGTCGGGGTGATAGCCGTAGACGCCGGGCAGCACCTTTTCGATCAGGTCGCCAAAGCGCATGGCGGGCGGGAACGGAAAGCAGTGCGGCGCGCAGAACAGCAGGTGCTGGTCCCAGCCCACATAGAGCAGGCGATTGCCGTGGAATGCGGCTTCGCGGTCGGCCGGCGTGAACTCATAGGCGCCGATGGATACGACGGACATGATTGGTCTCCTTGCTTGTCGTGGTCTTGCGTCCGGATCAGGCCGCCGCGCCGGGCTCGCCCTTCCAGGCGCGCCAGTTCTTCTGGTCCTGCGATCCCTCGAAATCCAGGTTGTCGGCGCCCTGCTTGATCCGGTACCAGTCGAGCACGTCGCCCAGCGATGCGCCGCCACAGTTGCCCTGGTAGATCTGGTGCACCGGCAGCCAGGCCTGCGCGTACTTCTGCGGCTCATCGTCGAAGATGTCCTTGCAGCCATCGGAGCAGAAGTGGAACTTCATGCCGTGGTAGCTGCTCTCGCGGTAGCAGGTCTGCGTGGGATCGTCAGCTTCGGAGAAGACCATCGGGATCTGGCAGGTCTGGCACAGCATGGGCAGCGTGGCGTTGTAGAAGCGGTCGCCGGCCTGCTGGCGTTCATGCCAGTGGTCGAGCCGCGGCTTGTAGTAGCGCTCGAAGGTGTCGGGGTATTTCTGCGCCAGCCACGCCATCTCGTCCGCCTTCGGGATCCAGGTGTGGAAGCCGGCGGCAGCGGCGTAGTTGTAGAAGGTGCCCCAGGCCTCGTGCGTGATGCGGTCCTTGGTCTTGGTCGCGACCTCGTGGTACTTGGGCATGCGCAGCCCGTAGCGCTCCAGGTCCTTGAACAGCGCGCCGCCGGCCTGCTCGAAGTACATCTCCCACGCCTCCGCCCACGACATCACGCGCTTGGGCAGCATGTAGTCCATCATCATGCCGACCAGCGTGAGCAGGCGGAAGCCGCGCCAGAACCACTTGTCCAGCCACTTCTGCAGGATCGGGATATTGTCCGGGTCCTGCTGGCACAGGAACTTGACCACCTCCAGTCCCAGCGTCATGTGGCGCGACTCATCGGACTGCGCGGAGAAGCCGAAGGTGACCGTGGCCATGTCGCCGTTGTAGGCGGCGCCCGACATGAACGGCATGAACAGCAGGTTGGTCAGCACATACTCGAACGAGAACGAGATCGCAGTGATGAACTCGAACGGGCCCGCACTCATCGCATCCTCGAAGTAGGACTTCGGCACCGACAGGTACCAGACGCGGTCATGCATATGGCGCCATTCGCCAAAGCCGTGAAAGTACTTGTTGTAGACCGACAGCGTGTGCAGCTGGGTCTGCGCATGGCGCAGCTCGTCGATCGACTGCATCTGCGCCGCCACGCGCGCGCCGGCGCCGCGGAAATGCCGGCCCAGGTGGGCGTAGCCGCGGTGCGCGGCGTATTCGAGCGGCGTCACGCCGGTCAGGAACAGGCGCAGCGCGTTCAGGTAGCGCGGATCGGAAACGTTTAGGTGGCCGTTGTTCTGCACGAAGGAATCGATGATCGCGTACAGCTTGCGCTCCTTCTCCGACTGGTATTTCCAGTAGGCGTCCATGGTCATGCGGAACGGGTCTTCCCACTTGTCCCAGTCGTGGATCTTGATGCCCTCGTACTTGTCGTACGGGAAGACCTTGTCCATCGGCTCGTACGTGGTCTCCCAGCCGAGGTCGCGCGTCATCGAGGCGTACTTCTCGCGCAGGTTCAGTTTCTTGCGTGCGTCCATGATGTCTCCGGTGTTCTGTGTGCGGCGCGCTCAGGCGTTCCAGTGCAGCGTGAAGGCTTCGTCGGTCTCGTCGATGTTTCCCGACAGCGAGATCAGGTTCAGGTGCAGCTCCTGCGGGTCCCAGTCGCGGCCGAGCTTCTGCTCGACCAGCTCGCGCACGATGGTCAGGCGGCCCGGGGCATCGATCTTGACCATGGCGGGGAACTGCGAAACGACGGCGTGCGGGTTGGCTTCGGCGATGGCGTCGATGATCGGGCGCGTGTCGTCGTTGTTCTGCAGGGCGATATAGACGGCGTTGGCTTGCATGGCGGGCTCCTCAGGCAGTCAGGCCGAGTTTTTCGAGGCGGGCGTCGAGCTGCTGCAGGCACAGCGCCACGGCTTGTGCGCCCTGCTCGCCCATCAGCACGGCGGCGATCGGTGGCAGCGCTTCGGCCAGTTCCACGAGGGCTGCGCGCGCCCAGCCCGAGATCAGCACCCGGTTGGCGCCGGACTCCGCCGCGGCGGTCTGGATCACGCTGTCGACCCAGCGCACGTGCTCGTCGCGCCAGTCGTTCATGAATTCGGTCAGCACCGCCAGGCCGGTGCCGCAGGCGCGCGCAATGGCGGCGTCGGCGTGCTGGTAGACGAGCGGATACAGCAGGCCGTCGAGCACGAGGTTCTGCGTGACGAAGGTTTCGAACCAGTCCTCGATCACGAAGCTGTGCTCGACAAAGCGGCGCAGCGGTTGCCAGGCATCGCTCTCCAGCCACGCAACGCGTGCACGCTCCAGCATCACGCCGGTATTGCCGTCCATCACCATGCCGATGCGCGACAGGTACTGCGCAATGCCGAGCCGGTCCATCGCGCAGTAGGTGCAGGCCTGCGTGATCGCCGTGCCCCAGCCGTAGTCCGCGCAATAGAAGTTGTTCATGTTGGCGCCCCACTCCACATGGCGCAGCGGCAGCAGCCCTTCGGCCAGGCGCTCCTGCCACTCCAGCGGAAGCGCCTGCAGCAGGCCGCGCTTCTCGACGAAGGCAAAGCTTTTCTCCACGGCTTCCTGCTGGCGGCCGCGCGTGGTGACATAAGCGCCGTAGTAGTACTGGCGCGGATCCTTCAGCGCGTACCAGTCCGCCATCACGATGGCGGTGCGGCGCTTGTCGTAGAGCTCGTATTGCGGGTCCCAGGTCGGCCGGTAGTGGAAGTTGACCTCCGACTGCACGTCGTAGGTCGCCTCCTGGTAGCGCGTGGCCGGCTTGTCGCCGAAGCGGCGCGCTACGTGACCGTAGGTCTGGCGCAGCGGCTGGATCTGCTGGGTCTTGATGTCGACTTGCATCGCTCTGTCTCCTGGTGGCGTGTTCGCCTGTCTCTTCTTTCGGGGAATCTCTGGCGCTCAGAGCGCTTCGTGCTGCGAGCTGGTGTGCGGCGCAAGGAAGCGCACCCGGTTGACGGTGCAGAACGCGTCGAACATCGGCTCGGGCATGATCAGGTCCACGTTGAGCTCGGGATCGTCGACGCTGAACGCAAACATCACGAAGCCTTCCGGCGTACGGCCCTCGACGCGAACGTAGCGGGGGCTGGCTTCGAACATCGGGACGGACTGGGTGAGCATGGCGGTCTCCTTCGTTGGCGAAGGACATATTGCGAAGACCGTGCCAGCGGCTGCCAGGTACCGTGCTGTCTGCGTTTGCGGAGGAAATCGGGATGAACTAAGGGGGCGCCTTTGGGCGTTTACCCGCGGGACTGCGGGCAAACCCCATTGTTCAGTTGATGAATCGCTGGAGGTGGCTTGACCAAATGATCAAAACCCGCGCCGGGTGGGCGTTTGTGGGGAGCGATGCGGGTCGGGTGGGGGACTGGCGCATTGCAGCAATATGCGTTTGGCAGAACTGGCAAACCCTCGGGTGACAGGTGCTTGTGCTGGTATGCGCTGCAGCATGCGGGGGAATGCACTTTGGTGCTGGTGTGCAGGGGGTATGGATCAAATGATCAAATTGGCTCTGGCAGGTCGCTGGTCTGGGTTCTTGGAGGCGTGGCCGTTTCGCCGGCGTAGCCGGCGACCTACTTTCTGTCCGAGCGACAGAAAGTAGGCAAAGAGCGCGTTACTGTCCTCGGCGGACGGCCAGTCTTATCGTAGCGTGCGCGGGTTTTTGTACGGGTATTCGCTTCAGGGCATAGCTACGATGCCTGCCGCGTGGTAACGAGGCGGCGCGAGGCATTGACAGGCCGTCCTCCCGACCTCGTGAGAGCGGAGTGGCACGGTCATCGAAGGGCGTGCCTACGGCAAGAGGTTCTGGACCACAACCGTGGTGCGCGATGTCGCTGGGCATACTGACTGGCCTCAAGCTGCGTGCCACTCCGCTCTCACGAGGTCGGGAGGACAGCCCTGTTCCCGGCGTTGCCCCTGGCGATCTGCGCGGCAGGCAGTCCAGCTATGCCCTGAAGCGAATACCCGTACAAAAACCGTCGAACACTACGATAAGACTCCCGCCCGGCGGGCAAGAAGGCGCTTTTTGCTTCCTTTTTGGCGCAGTCAAAAAGGGAGTCGCCGGCTACGCCGGCGAAACAGCAGAGCATCCAAGAACCCAGTCCCGCAAACCATCAGAGGACCAGAGCCCAAGCACGGTCACGACACCTCCCCAGCCCGCACATGCCGATTCTTCCACCGATACGCCAGCTGCGGCCGCGTAATCCCCAGCAACCGCGCAGCCTGGCTCATATTCCCGTTGGCCCGCTGCATCGCAGCTTCCATCAGCACGTTTTCGACATCGCCCAGCGCCAGCTGCTGCTCAGCCATATGGTCAAGCAAACCATGCACAGCCGCCTCACGCAGCGTCGGCACGCGCCCGCCCGGCTCCAGGCGCGGCGCGGTATCCATCGGCAGCGCCGTACTCCGCGGCAAGCACAGGTGTTCCGCCGAAATCTGCCCGCCATTGGCGGCAAGAATCACACCGCGCTCGATCACGTTCTCCAGCTCGCGCACATTGCCCGGCCACTGGTAGTGGCGCAGGTCGGCCAGCGCGCGGTCGGTGATGCCGAGCACTTTCTTGCCATGCCGCGCGCCGTAGCGCGCCAGGAACCGCTCCGCCAGCGGCCGGATATCGTCGGGCCGCTCGCGCAGAGGCGGAATGGTGACCGGATAAACGTTGAGCCGGTAGTACAGGTCCTTGCGGAACGTACCCCGCTGCACAGCCTCGGCCAGGTCGACGTTGGTGGCGGCGACCAGCCGCACGTCCACCTTGCGTGCCTCGGTTGCGCCTACGCGTTCGACCTCGCCTTCCTGCAGCACGCGCAGCAGCTTCGATTGCGCCGATGCCGACAGCTCGCCCAGTTCGTCGAGGAACAGCGTGCCGCCGTTGGCGCGCTCGAAGCGCCCGGCGCGGGCCTGGTGCGCACCGGTAAAGGCGCCCTTCTCCACGCCAAACAGCTCGGATTCGATCAGTTCATCGGGAATCGCCGCGCAGTTGACGGCGACGAAGGGCTTGTCCGCACGCGTGCTGATGCCGTGCAGGGCCTGCGCAAAGCGCTCCTTGCCGACGCCGGTCTCGCCCAGCAGCAACACGGTGACGTTGCTCGATGCCGCGCGCTCAAGCAAGCCCCACGCCGCGCGAAATCCTGCCGAAGCGCCGACCAGGTCGGCCGGCTGGGGTTCGCTGCGCTGCAGGGCGCGCAGGTGTTCGACCTCGCTTTGCAACTCCAGGATGGTCTCGATCACCGGATCCGGCTGGTACAGCGCCAGCTCGGCGGCGCCGTCTTCCCATTCTTCCATCGGCTTGCCGATAATGCGGCAATGGCTGTGGCCGCAGGCGATGCATTCGACCTCGCGGTACAGGATGGTGCGGCCCATCAGCGCCGAGGTATACCCGGTCGCGTAGCCGATCTGCATCCAGCAGGCCGGCTCGTCAACCTGCCCGAATATCTGCCGGTGGACGTCGCCCTCGAACGAGTCTTCCCACAGGAATTCGCCGTCGTAGATCCCGGCGGCAATATCGATATTGACCCGTACCGGGGTCACGCGCACCACGCCTTCGATGGTGTGCAGGCACGGCCCCACCTCCAGCAGGCCGAAATCGCTGTGGCCGGGCCGCAGCCGCTTGGCCAGTTCGGCATCACGCATGCCGGAATGAAAGCCCATGCGCGTGAACAGGCCGCGCGCCCGCTCCATGCCCAGGGTATCGACCAGCTCCTTGCGCAAGGCGCCCAGGGCGGCGGTGTGCAGCAGGATCATGCGCTGCTCGTCCAGCCAGATGGAGCCCTCCTCCATGGCAAACCGAAGGCGGCGCGCAAGATTGGCAAGGCCATCGCGCATGGTGGCCGAAAACTTGTCGGTGGAACTGCCCATTGTCTCCTCGTCTCCTGCGTCGCGAACGGATCGCGCGCGTGCTTTTCCTGCACCTGATGCACATTATGTGCCAAAGGAAACCAGGCCGGCCGCCCTTCCGGAACCCTGACCTCACGCCGACCTGCCAACCGGCGCGAATGTCGCCTATCCTTTGCTCAGGACGCGACTACCGTAAGGCAAGCGGCGTTGCCGCACCGCACCACAAACTATGGAAAAGACAGCATTCGTATTTGCCGGCGGCGGCAGCCTGGGCGCAATCCAGGTGGGCATGCTGCGTGAACTGGTGAGCTGGGGTATCACCCCGGACCTCGTGATAGGCGCCTCGGCCGGGGCCATCAATGGCGCGTACTTCGCCTGCAACCCGGGCGTGGAAGGCGCTACCCGGCTCGAGGGGCTGTGGCGCGGCATCCGGCGCGCGGAGATCATGCCGTGGTCGTGGCGCAGCGTGCTCGGCATGCTGGGCGGCAGCCGCGGCCATCTGGTCGAGGCGTTCGGGCTGCGCGGGTTGCTGAACCGCAATTTCGGCGAGGCCCGGCTGGAAGCGGCGGCGGTGCCGCTCCATGTGGTGGCCACCGATATGCAGACCGGCGATGAAGTCCTGCTCTCGAGGGGCAGCATTGTTGACGCCGTGCTGGCCAGCGCGGCGATTCCGGGGGTCTTTCCGCCCGTACTGTTCGAAGGCCGCACGCTGATCGACGGCGGGGTGGCCAACAACACGCCGGTCTCCACCGCCATCCAGCTGGGCGCCACCCGCGTGATCGTGCTGCCCGCGGGGTTCACATGCTCGGAGCGCCGCCCGCCGCGCGGCGCGCTCGAGCATGCGTTCAACGCCCTGTCGCTGCTGGTGGCCCGCCAGCTCGTGCATGACCTGCAGCATTTCGCGGACCAGGCGCATATCTCGGTGGTGCCGCCGCTATGCCCGCTTGATATCTCGCCCTACGACTACACCAAGTGCGGCGAGCTGATCGACCGCGCGGCCGGCACGACCGCCCAATGGCTGCAGGGCAACGGCCTGTCCAGCCGCCACGTGCCGAGCGCACTGCATCCGCACACGCACGACGATTCGGCGCCCAGCTGCAGCACGGACATTCCGGCGGCGGCGCCGCACTGAGCCGGGCAGGTTTTCAGCCGTCGCCCGAATCGGTGCGACGGCTGCCGCGGCCAGCCGCGCCGCCCTCCTTTACTCCAGCGTCACCCCACCCTTCTTCACCACCGCCCCCCAGCGCACCGCTTCATCCCTGATGAATGCCTGGAACTGTCCGGGCTTGCCGCCGACCGGATCGATACCGTAGTCGATCAGCCTGGCCCGGACCTCAGGCTGGCGCAGCACCGCATCCATCTCGGTGGAAAGCTTCGCCAGCACCGCGGGCGGCGTCTTCGCCGGGGCGATCAGCCCGATCCAGCTACTGGCCGTCACCGCCGGATAACCGGCCTCGGCCATGGTCGGCACTTCCGGCGCGGCCGGCCAGCGCGTCGGGCTGGAAATCGCCAGGGCGCGCACCTTGCCCGCCTTCACCTGCGGCATCATGGTCTGCACCGAGTCGAAGATGATGGCGACCTGCCCCGAGAACAGGTCTGGCAGCGCCGGCGAGATACCCTTGTACGGCACATGCGTCATCTTCATGCCGACCGATTGCGCGAACAACTCGCCCGCCAGGTGCGCGCCCGAGCCGTTGCCGCTGGAGGCGAAGGTCATCTTCGCGGGATTGGCCTTGCCCCAGCTGACCAGCGCCTTCACATTGGTTGGCGGCAGCTGCGCGCTGGAAACCAGCAGCAGCGGGATCCGCCCGATCATGCTGACGCCGGTCAGGTCCCTGAGCGGGTCGTAGCTCATCTTCGGATACAGGCTCGGATTGATGGCGTGCGCGGCCACCACTACCAGCAGCGAGTAGCCATCGGGCGCGGACTTGGCCACGTTGTCCGAGCCGATCATGCCGTTGGCGCCGGGGCGGTTCTCCACCACCACCGGCTGGCCGATGCGCTCGGCGAGCTTCTGCATCACCAGCCGGGTCACGGCGTCGGACACGCCGCCGGGCGTATAGGGCACGACAACGCGGATCGGGTGATTGGGATAGGCATCGCCCTGCGCCATCGCAGGCAATGCGCCTGCCAGCCCTGCAAACAGGCTCAGGCTGAGCAGGTGTCGGATGCGCGCCGTGCGCGTGAGTCGGGTCATGTCTCCTCCTTGTCGAATGGGCGCCTGTGTCGGCGCACTGAGTCTCCAGTCCGGGTCTATGCCCAGCTCCGGGGTACGGAAAGCGGAAAGTCCAGCAGCATCTGGGCGTAGCTCTTGCCCAGCGGGTCCGAACGCAGGCTCGCCACGCCACCGCCGCCCAGCGCGCCATGCATCAGGAAGTTCAGCGCGCGCAGGCCGGGCACGTCGAAGCGCTCGACCTCGCCTTCCACCAGATGGGCGAAGTACGCGCGCACGGCTTCGGCCGTGAGTTGCTCGCGCAGCAGCGCCAGGTACTCCGGCTTGCGGGCGATCACGCCGATGTTCTCGTCGTCGCCCTTGTCGCCGCTGCGGGCATAGGCGAGCGTGACCAGCGGGCGCTCCACGCGCGGCTCATCCGGGATCGCAGGCAGGGCCACTGCATCGATGGCGACTGGCGGCTGCGTCTCGGCGCTGAGCGCGGCAACGGGCAGCACGATCTCGCCGCCCTCGAATTCCACGCGCATCGGCACATCCGCCTTCGGCACCAGGAAGGAGAACACCTTCACCACCGGCTGAATATTCACACGCCCCGAAAACGACGAGCGCGTGCCGGCCGCCATCGACGTTCCCGCCGACGAGCACTCGCGCTGCAGGAAGCTCAGGCCCCTGGCGACGGGATGGCGCGCACCGATGCGCAGCACCACTTCGCGTGTCGGCAATGCGCGCGCATGCGGGCCGTACTGCGATTCGCAGCCGAGCAGCTCGACCACGGTCTCGGTGTAGTCCGGCAGGTGGCGCTCGGCCAGCATGGCGCGTGTGCGGGCCAGCAGCGCGTCTGCGGTGCGCCGCGCCTTGGCGGGGGCGTCGATGCCGCGGATCGCCATCATCAGGCTGATCTGGTAGCCGTCCTGCCAGGTCGCATTGCCCTTGTAGTGCGTGCCGGGCGCCCGGCCTCGCGCGCCGTGCACGCGTACGCGGCCCGGTGCCAGCAGCTCGGTACGGACCATGCGGAAGTCGCTGGTTACGTCCGGCATCAGGTAATTGGCGGGATCGCCGACTTCGTACAGCACCTGTTCCGCGACAGCGGCGGGATCGATCAAGCCGCCGGCCCCCTCCGGCTTGCTCAGTACAAAGCTGCCATCGTGCGCGCAGTCGATGACCGGGTAGCCGATGCAGTCCCAGTCCGCCACGCGCTCCCAGTCGGTGAACAGGCCGCCGGTGGCCTGCGCGCCGCACTCGATCACATGGCCGGCCAGGGTGCCGGCCGCCAGCCGGTCCCAGTCGGTCCAGTCCCAGCCGAATTCATGGGCCAGCGCGCCCACCACCACGGCGCTGTCCACGCAGCGGCCGGCAATGACGATATCTGCGCCCAGTGCCAGTGCGCGCGCAATGCCTTGCGCACCGATGTAGGCGTTGGCCGACCAGGGTTCGGTGGTCGGCACCGGATCGCCGCCAAGATCGGTCAGCCCGTCCGCGCACCACTGCGCGAAATGCGGCCGCACGTCGTCGCCGCTGACCACGGCGATGCGTGGCGACAGCCCCTGTTGCGCGGCCACCTTCAGCAGCGCGTCGCGGCACGCCTGCGGGTTCAGGCCGCCGGCGTTGGCGACGACGCGAATGCCCCGCCGCAGGATCTCCGCCAGGTTCGGCCCCATCGCGGCAAGCACGAAATCCGTGGCGTAGCCTTGCGCCGGCTCCTTGGCGCGGGCGCGCGCCAGGATCGACATGGTGGTTTCGGCCAGGTAGTCGTAGACGAGGTATTGCAGGCCGGGCACCGCCAGCAGCTGCGGCGTAGCGATGGCGGAATCGCCCCAGAAACCAGACGCGCCGCCGATGCGCACGGTCTTTGCAGCTTTCACGGATTCGCTCATGCCTCTTCCTTCACGGCCGCATCGGCCTCCACGCGCGCCAGCAGCGAACCGGCGCTGGCCTGTCCGCCGGCGCGCGCCGGCAGCTGCGCCACCACGCCCGCAAACGGCGCGGCGATGGTGTGCTCCATCTTCATGGCCTCCAGCACGACCAGCGGCTGGCCGGCTTCCACGCGTTCGCCTTCGGTCACGTTGACAGCGACGATGCGGGCCGTCAGCGGCGCCTGCAGCACGCCGTCGGCATCGCCCGCATCGCGGCGGCGGCGCGGATCGTGCAGCGCGAACTGCCAGGCGCGGCCGGACTGGAACAGGTGCAGGGCGTGCTTGTCGGCGGCAAACACCAGCGGATGCGCCACGCCGTCGCATTCGACCAGCGCCGTGCCGTTGGCGGCATCGGCGCGCAGCACGCGCAGCGTGCAGGCCACGGGCTGGCTGTCTTCGCCACGCGGGCGCAGGCTGACGCGCCAGCCTTCGGCGGCCGGTTGCAAGGTGGTATCCCACGTCTGGCCGGCCGCGTTCAGCACGACGCTGGATGCGGCACGCGCCAGCGCTTCCGGATTGCCGTTGCTGCCGAGCAGGCCCGACGCGGCCAGTACCGCGCAGGCCGTCACATGCCGCGGCGGCACTGCGGCCTGCAACGCCGCCTGCATATGGATATCGACAAAACCTGTATGCACATCGTTGCCGGTAAATGCCGCGTGTGCGAGGCAGGCCGCCAGGAAGCCCTGGTTGGTCGGCACGCCCAGCAGCACACAGTCTTCGACGGCGCGCAGCAGCTTGCGGCGCGCCGCTTCGCGGTCGGCGCCATGCGCGACCAGCTTGGCGACCATCGAGTCATAGTGGGTAGGAATCGCGCCGCCCTCCTCCAGCGCGTGGTCCACGCGCACGTCGCGGCCGGCGGCAGGCGGACGCCAGCGCAGCAGCGGACCGCCCTGCGGCAGGAAGCCGGCGGGCACATCCTCGGCGGTCAGGCGCACTTCGATCGCGTGGCCATTCAGGTGGACCTCATCCTGCGTCACCGCGAGCGGCTCGCCCGCTGCCACGCGCAGTTGCCATTCGACGAGGTCGAAGCCGGTGATGGCCTCGGTCACCGCGTGTTCGACCTGCAGCCGGGTGTTCATCTCCATGAAGTAGAAGTTGCCGTCGCCGTCGAGCAGGAACTCCATGGTGCCGGCGCCGACGTAGCCGATGGATTTCGCGGCACGCACCGCAGCCTCGCCCATGCGTGCGCGCAGCGCGGGGCCGACGGCGGGCGACGGCGCTTCTTCGATGACCTTCTGGTGGCGGCGCTGCACCGAGCAGTCGCGCTCGCCGAGGTGGATCACGTTGCCGTGCGTATCGGCAAAGACCTGGATCTCGACGTGGCGCGGGGCGATCACGGCGCGCTCGAGGATCAGTTCGTCAGAGCCAAATGCGGCGGCCGCTTCCGACCGCGCGCCGGACAGCGCCGCAGGCAGCGCGGCGGCTTCGCGCACCAGGCGCATGCCCCGCCCGCCTCCGCCCGCCGCCGCCTTGACCATCAGCGGGAAGCCGATGGACTTCGACTCGGCCAGCAGCGTCGCGTCGTCCTGCGCGGCGCCCTGGTAGCCGGGCACGCAGGGCATGTCGGCAGCCAGCATCAGGCGCTTGGCTTCGGCCTTGTTGCCCATGGCGTGGATCGCTGCGGCGGCCGGGCCGACGAAGACCAGGCCCGCAGCTGCAATGGCTTCGGCAAAGGCAGCGTTTTCCGCCAGGAAGCCGTAGCCCGGATGGACCGCATCGGCGCCGCTGGCGCGCGCCGCCTCGATGATGGCGGGAACGTTCAGGTACGACTCGCGCGGCGCGGCGGCACCGATGCAAACCGCACGGTCGGCAAAGGCCACGTGCGGGCTGTGGCGATCGGCCTCGGAATAGACGGCCACGGTGGCCAGCCCGAGGCGGCGCGCGGTGCGCATGATGCGTACGGCGATTTCGCCGCGGTTGGCAACGAGCAACGTGTTGAAGGGTCGGCTGGTAGCGGACATAGGAAATCCTGTGAATCTCTTGGAATTGGCCGACGGAACGATCACCCGGCCGACTGCGCGGCACGCACGGCGTCGGCATCGAAACGGACGGTCCATGCCGAATCGCGCTTCTCGCGGAACGCGGCCACGCCTTCTGCGCCCTCGCGGCGCATGCATTGCGCGAACAGGCGCGAGGCTTCGTCGAGTAGCGGGCCGACCGGCTCCTGCCCGCAGCGGCCAACCAGCGTCTTGAACACGCGGTTGGCGTTCGGGCCGCACTTGCCGATGCGCGTCAGCCACTCGGCGATCAGGGCGTCCAGCTCGGCGCTGTCATCCGCAAGCTGGTCGACCAGGCCGATGGCCATCGCCGCGTCACCGCTGACCCGCTCGCCGGTCAGGCCAAGGCGGCGCGTGGCAACCGCGCCGAGGCGCTGCACCACGAACGGTGCGATCTGCGCGGCGATAATGCCCAGCGTGGTTTCCGACAGCGCAAAGCGCGCGTCGCGCGTGGCCAGCACGATGTCGGCCGCGCAGGCCAGGCCCATGCCGCCGCCCATCGCCGCGCCCTCGACAGCGGCTATCACGGGCACCGGCAGCATGCTCAGGCGCTGCATGAAATAGCCGAACTGGCGGTTGCGCGTGGCGACCGGGTCTTCCTGGCTGGCGTCGGCATCGAGCCGGGCCTGGAAGTTGCCCACGTTGCCGCCCGCGCAGAAGATGCCGCCGGCACCGCGCAGCACCAGCGCGCGGATGCCGGGATCAGATTCGGCCTGTCCCACCGCGGCGGCCAGTGCAGCCACGACTTCGGGCGCCAGCGCGTTGCGGGTGGCGGGAATATTGAGGGTGGCGAACAGCACGCCGCTGGCGCGGCGCACGATCACGGCTTCGGTATGAGCGCTCTCGGTCATGGCAAGCCCGCTCCCTCAGCCGCGCGACATCAGGCCCATCTGCTTGGCGATCACGCCGAGCATGACTTCGTCGGCACCGCCGCCGATCGAACCGAGGCGGAAGTCGCGGTACGCGCGCGACGCGTGGTTGTCCCACGTGTAGCCCATGCCGCCCTGGAACTGCATGCACCAGTCGGCCACCTCGCGCGACAGTCGGCCCGCCTTGAGCTTGGCCATCGACGCCAGCTCGACCACATCGCCGCCGTTGATGTAGGTCCGCGTCGCCATGTAGACCAGCGCGCGCAGCGCTTCCATCTCGGTCTTCAGCTCGGCCAGCTTGAACTGGATGAACTGGTTGTCCAGCAGCGGCTTGCCGAAGGCGATGCGCTGGCGCAGGTAGTCGGCAGTCTCTTCGATCAGCGCGTTGCAGGCCAGCCGCCGCGCCGCGCCGTTCAGGCGCTCTTCCTGGAACTGCTTCATCTGGTAGATAAAGCCCATGCCTTCCTCGCCGATACGGTTGCGCACCGGCACGCGCACTTCGTCGAAGAAGATCTGCGCGGTGTCGGAGCACCACATGCCGAACTTCCTGATCTTCTGCACTTCGACGCCGCGCACGCGCTTGCCGTCTTCCTTGAGCGGCACCACGATCAGCGACTTGTTCTTGTGCACGGGGCCGTCCGAGGTGTTGCACAGCAGGCAGATCCAGTCGGACTGGGTGCCGTTGGTGATCCACATCTTGGAGCCGCTGATGACGTAGTCGTCGCCATCGCGCACAGCGCGGGTCTTGAGCGAGGCCACGTCGGAGCCGGCGCCGGCTTCCGATACGCCGATCGAGCAAACCATGTCGCCGGCGATGGCCGGGGCCAGGTAGTTGCGCTTGAGTTCGTCCGAGCCGAATGCGGTCAGCGCCGGGGTGGCCATGTCGGTCTGCACGCCCACGCCCATGCCCACGCCCTGCGCGTGCGCATAGCCGAGCGCCTCGGCAGCGGCAACTGCGTAGGAGAAATCGAGCCCCATGCCGCCGTATTCGACCGGCTTGGTGATGCCCAGGAAGCCGAGGTTGCCCATTTTCTTGAACAGCGCGTGCGCGGGGAAGATCTCGGCGGCTTCCCATTCATCGACGAAGGGATCGATTTCCGCCGAGACGAAGCGGCGGATGCTGTCCATGATGTTGCGGTGGTCTTCGGTGTACAACATGCTGGTCTCCTGAAATTCTTGTTCGTTTCGGTATGTACGGACGGCGCCGGCAGCGCTCAGAAGCGCCCGACGCCAAACTGGATGGCATGCGGCTTGCACTGGCTGGCCTCGCGCGCGGTGGCCAGCACGAAGGCCAGCACGGCGCGGGTGTCACGCGGGTCGATCACGCCGTCGTCCAGCAGCAGGCCGCTGGTGATGAAGGCGCTGGCCTGGCGTTCGAAGTTGGCGACGATCTCCGCGGTCTGGCTGGCAAGCTGCGCCTCGTCGACCGGCTTGCCCTTGCGTTCGGCCTGCTGGCGCGCCACGATCTCCAGCGTCATCGCGGCCTGCTCGCCGCCCATCACGGCGGTGCGCGCATTGGGCCACGAGAAGCAGAAACGCGGGCGGAAGCCCCGTCCGCACATGCCGAAGTTGCCGGCGCCGAACGAAGCGCCGCAATACAGCGTGATCTGCGGCACGGTCGAGTTCGACAACGCCTGGATCATCTTGGAACCGTGCTTGATCATGCCGGCCTCTTCGGACGCTCGGCCCACGATAAAGCCCGTGGTATTCTGCAGGAACACGATCGGCGTGTCCGACTGGTTGCACAGCTGGATGAACTGCGCGGCCTTGGCGGCGCCCGCAGGATCGATGGGGCCGTTGTTGGTGATGAATCCGACCGTATTGCCTTCGATGCGCGCATGGCCGCACACGGTGCCGGGGCCGTAGTCAGGCTTGAATGGCAGCCAGGCCGAGTCATCCACGATGCGCGCGATGACCTCGCGCATATCGACGGGACGCTTCATGTCGAGCGTCATCACGCCGTCGAGTTCCGCAGCATCCAGGCGCGGCGGGCGGGCCGGCCGGGCCGGCGGCGGCGCGACCTTCGGCCAGTCCAGGCTGGCGACGATATCGCGCGCGGTGGCAATGGCGTGTTCGTCGTCCTCGGCGAGGTATTCGGCCAGGCCGCTGACCGTGGCGTGCAGGTCGGCACCGCCCAGTTCCTCGTCGGTGGCGATTTCGCCGGTGGCGGCCTTGAGCAGCGGCGGGCCGGCCAGGAAGGCGCGGGCACGCTGGCGCACCATCACCACGTAATCGGACAGGCCCGGCATGTAGGCGCCGCCCGCCGTCGACGAGCCATGCACAACCGTGATCACCGGCAGGCCGGCCGCCGACAGGCGCGCCAGGTTGTAGAAGAGCGCGCCGCCGCGGACGAACTTGTCCACGCGGTACTTGCGCAGGTTGGCGCCGGCCGATTCCACCAGGTGGATGAACGGCAGCCGGTTTTCCAGCGCGATCTCCTGGCAGCGCATCAGCTTCATGTTGCCGGCCTCGGTCATGGCGCCGGCATCGATGCCGGAATCGGTGGCCAGCACCATGCAGCGCACGCCGCAGACAAAGCCGATGCCCGCGACCAGCGAGCCGCCAGGAACGGAAGTCTCGTGGTTCGGGTCATCCATGCCGAAGCCGGCGAGCGAGGCGATTGGCAGGAACGGCGCGCCGGCGTCCAGCAGGCGGCCGATGCGCTCGCGCGGCAGCAACGCCCCGCGCCTGGCAAAGGCGGGCCGGGCGCGCTCGGAGGCGGCCACGGCACGCTGCTCCAGGCCATGCAGGCGGTCGATCAGGGCCTGCATGCCGGCGCGCTGGCTGGCGAAGGCTTCGGAAGACGGGTCAATGCGTGAATCGATGGGAATCATGGCGCGTGCTCTGGGTTCCGGGATGGGGATGGATTGCAAACCACGGCGGCGCGCGGGACAACCGTAATCACGCAGTTTGTGCATAATGTGCACAACATCGAGCCACAGGACGCTATGCGGCGCATTTGCGGCCCGAAGCGCCCCCCACACGCTATCCATGCCCACCAAGCCTTCCACGCCCGGCGGCGTACAGAGCCTGTCGCGCGCCTTCGCCCTGCTCCGGCTGCTGGCCGAACACCATGACGCGGGGCTGACCCTGCCGGAACTCGCGGCGAAGGCGGATATCGACCGCACCACCGCGCATCGGATGGCGCGCTTCCTGGAATCGGCGGGCTACATCGAGCGCGAATCGGCCGGCAAGCGCTATCACCTGGGCACGGCCGCGATGGCACTCGGCCTGCGCGCGATGAACCGGCCGCCGCCCAACAGCGTGCTGGTGACCAAGATGAAGGCGCTGGCGCGGCTCACCGGCGATGCCGTCTTCCTGATCGTGCGCATCGGCGATCACGGGCATTGCCTGCATACCGAGGAAGGGAGCCACCGCATCAAGTCCTTCCACATGCTGACCGGCACCTCGCGCCTGCTGGGCCAGGGCACGGGAAGCATGGCGCTGCTGGCGCAGATGGACAACGAGGCCGTACGCGCACACTTCGAGCGGCACCGCGCCGAGTACGAGGCCGGCGGCCTGAGCCTGCTCAAGCTGCTGCGCGGCGTCGAGCGCAGCCGCAAGCTCGGCTACGCGCTGGCGGGCGCGGAGGGCGTGGCCGGCGTGGGCTACGCGCTGCCGCTGGCCATGGGCGCGGAGGCGGCGATCAGCATCGTGTCGACCGCGTCACGCATGTCGGTGGCGCGGCGGCACGAGATGGGCGGGATCATCGGCGCGATGTTCGCGGACGGACGCTAGTCAGCGCATCGCCCGCTGCTGATAGGCGAACGTGGCGCCAAGGATCTCGTCGATGCCGACCAGCTGGCCGACGGTACCGCCCGCGCGCAGCTTGTCCTGCAGGAGGTGTTCGGTCTCCAGCAGTTGTTCGGCCTTGTGCAGGATTTCCTCGCAGCGCGCAAGCGGCACCACCACCACGCCGTTTTCATCGCCGACGACGATATCGCCAGGACTGACGGCAACGCCCGCGCATTGCATCGGCACGTTCACTTCGCCATAGCCGGCGATCGCCGCCACATTCGGCACGATGCCGCGGCATACCACCGGAAACTTCAGTCGCCGGATCTCCGTGACATCCCGGCAGGCGCCGTCGACAACGGCGGCAACCACGCCGCGGTTCATGGCCGAGAGCGTCATGTTCTCGCCCCAGAACGCGGTGCTGGCCGAGGTATGGCCGTCGATCACGATCACGTCGCCCGGCTCGCAGACGTCGATGGCCTTGAACGGCGCGGCGAGATCGGAAGCCAGGGTCCTGGCCGTGACAGCCGGGCCCGCGAACGACACCGGCTCGAAGATCGGCCGCATCTCCACCGACATGGCGCCAAAGCGGCCCATGCAGTCGGAAAGCGCGCAGGTGACCGAGTCATACTGTTCGAGGAGGCCCCGATACGCCTCCATCACTTCCTTGTCGGGACGTTGTACGGTGGGAATCAACATGATGGCCCCCTTTGACCGCCGCAGCAGGGCGGTCCTGCCATCCAGCATAGGCAAATCCCGAAGCTGCCGCCGGGGCTGGCCGGCGCCATTGTCAATGCAGGCCTGAAGATGTCTGACGCTGCTCAGGGCAGGCGTGCCAGCATCCGATCGCGCAGCGTCGGCGGCAGTTTCAGGTGACCCTTGCCGTCGGTGGCGGCGGGGTCATAGACCAGCGTGTCGCCATCCCAGCTCAGCCGGACGGGGCCGGTGCTCGCGTAGGTACGCTCCGCCAGCAAGGCGCCGCGTCCCGTGCTGTAGAGCCTGAGCAGCACCTTGTCTTGACGCAGATAGCAATATTCCGCGGCGTAGCGCGCGGCAGCGCCGCTTGCCGGCACGCGCCGGCAATTGTGGGCCCCTGCCCGCTCCCAGGCACCGCTTGTGTAGACGATGACTGTCCAGATGCCGAGCAGCGCAAGGATGCGCCAGGTCGCCACCCATGCCAGCTGTTGCGCCCGTTCCACGCGGCCGGTCTTGACGGCCATGACCAGGTAGACAGCGCGTGCGATGACCAGCAGCAGCGCCAGCACCGCCACGCCGGCAAGGTGAAAATAGAAGGCCGACTCCGGCATGACCGCCATTGCCTGGCTCATGACCGCCCCCCTAATCCCGGCGCAAATACCGGATATTCTTCTGTCCCGGCCCGGCAATGCTGCTGCTAACCGGCACGAATACCATCTCGAAGCTCAGGAATCCCGATTGATGACGGTTGGGGATAAATCGGAATGACTCATTTATCATTCTCCTTGATGCCGATTTTCCCGACAGACCCAGATTAATGCGGGGCGAGGGATTTGCCAACCGGGTTTATTACCCTATTCGCGGCATTTTCGTTGTCACGCCGGCAGATTTCCCTTGAGCAGGGCGTACAGGTTTTCCGTGGCGGGTATGAATATCCGCAGCAGCGCCGTCACGATGCGCCGGTCCTCACCGCGCGCTGCCGTCTCCAGCCGCTGGGCCAGCGCGCGATAGGACCGGCAATCGATGAAATGCGCTGACGACTTGAGCCGGTGAGCCACTGCCCGGATGGTTCCCACGTCGTCCCCCGCGGCACGCAGTGCTGCCAGGTCGGATTCGGTCGAGGCAACCAGTGCTCGGATCAGTTCTTCGGCAAAGCTCTTGTCACCGAGGGTCTGCTGACCGATGGCGGCGGCAATGCCGCTCGCCTCGCGCACCGATATCGCCAGGTAGCCGTTTCGGGCAAGCAGTTCAAGCAGCGCCATCTCCAGGTCCGCATCCGTGCAGATGGCATCGAAACCGGCTGCATCCCCCGCTGCCGCCCCGTGCGTAACCCGAATGCAGGCAGCTCCGGCCTTGCGTGCTGTCTCGAGCGGCGCACGCAGGTCATCGGCCACGCCATCCGCGACAAGCAGCAGCCGGGCCTGCTCGCCGCGGCGTTGCAGCGCGGCCCTGGCCTCGCCGGTGGTGCTGACGCGATGGACGGCAAAGCCCAGACTGGCGGTCAGCTTTTCAAGAAATCCGGTGCCTGCCTGGTCTTCTTCGCGGACAAGCAAAATAGCGTCGTTCATGAATTACCTGCTGCGAAGCAATTAGCCGATCGCAATATGATGGCGCCTGGCAAAATCGATCACGTCGACAATCGATTTGGCACCGAGCTTTTCCATGATGCGTGTCTTGTGCGTGCTGACGGTCTTGTTCGAGATAAACAGGACTTCACCGATGTCCTTGTTCGACATCCCTTTTGCCAGCATCTGCAGGATGATCAGTTCCTTGTCGGAAAGACGGTGCAGCCTGGCCGCCTCGCCCTGCTCTCCCGCCTTGGCCGGGTCGATGAGCGGCATGACCGAATAGCCCGCAAGCACGGATTCCACGCAGCGCACGATTTCCGACAACTCCTGCGTCTTGCTGACAAAGCCTTGCGCGCCGGCGTGCCTGGCGCGCGGGGCAAAAGTATTCTGGTCCTGCCCGGAGATCACCAGTATCCGCACCGACGGCTGGATCGCCCGGAGCCGGGGGATCACATCGAGTCCGTTGATCTTCGGAATGTCGATATCGAGGATGACGACATCGGGTGCATATTGCCGGACGATTTCAATGGCAGCCTGTCCGTTGTCGGCTTCGAGAATATGGGTTACGCCCAGCACCTGCGACAGGTGCGTTTTGAGTACCACCCGCACTGGTGGGTGATCATCGACAATCAGGATTGTGGCCACAGCACCTCCATCGCAAATTCCCTTCTGGCTGCCGGATTACGGGTAAGTTGTCCCATCAGCCGCATGCATTGTGCTCAGCATTTGTCCGCAATAACTCCGGAAATTTCCGAACGGCATTAAGACTTTTCCCGAAGTTCCTCAATATCGGCGCGGCAGCGTCACATGGATTCGCCGGCTTACCTGGCCCAGCGTTCGATGCACTGGCGCAGTGCATCCATTTGCACGGGCTTGGTCAGATAGGCATTCATCCCGGCCCGGACGCAGCGCCCGGCCACGTCATCGTCCGTGGCGCCGGTCAGGGCCACGATCGGCACGGCGGCGTTGCCGCACTCGGTGGCCGGGCGGATATGGCCGGCCAGCTCGAATCCGTCCATGCCGGGCATCTGGCAGTCGGTGAACACCAGGTCATAGCGCCGCTGCTTCAGCAACTCGAGCGCCTCGTCGCCGTCCGCCGCAATTGTGCATTGCAGTCCGAGCAGCTCCAGCTGGCGTTGCATGATGACCTGGAAAGGCAGGTAGTCTTCCACCACCAGTATGGTTTTGGTCGAGGCCGCGCCGGGCGGCTCCGGGCGGGCCTCGCCTGTGCCGCCCGCCGCACCGGCCGCCTGCAGGCAAGCGGCTCTCAATGCCCGCCACCAGACCGGGCCCGAGCGCAGGACGATGCCATCGCCACCGTCGTGACCGGTGCGGCTCCTGCTCTCCAGCACGATGGTCGGTAGCGCCGGCAACAGGCCCGTGCCGGACGCATCGGCAAACTGGAAATCGGCTTGCTGCCCGCTATCGGCCGGCCAGACCGAGATACCCAGCGCGCCAAGGTACTCGCGAATCAGGCAGGCATCGTCACTGTCGCCAATCGCGTCCATGCGCGCGCACAACCCTGTCAGCGCCGATGGCTCCGGCGCGCGCCGTGCGACCGCCAGCGTGATCCGCATGGTCGCCACGGTGCCGGTGCCCGGCTTGCCCTGCACCGTGAGCTCGCCACCCATCAGCCGCGTCAGCCGCGCGCACAGGGCCAGGCCAAGGCCGCTGGCACCCGAAGTCGCCGCGAGGACAGACTCGGCACGGCCGGCGAGTGTGGCAGTGGCATCCTTCTGGCCGGCCGAGATGCCGACCCCGCTATCGGCCACGCTGATCTCGAGATGCTGGAAGTCGTCCCTGTCGGCCACCAGCTTCAGCCGGACGTCGATCGTCCCGCTGGCCGTGCACCTGACCGCATTGCCGATCAGATTGAGCAGTACGCGCCTGAACCGGTTCGGATCGATGACCAGCTCGGAGGCGATGCGGGCGTCCAGCCAGGCTGCCAGCTTCAGTCCCTTGGCGGCAACCGACGGCGCATGGACCTGCAGCACGTCGTCCAGCAGCGCCCGCGGGTCCACCGGCAACGACTGCAGGACAGCGTGGCCCGCGTCGAGCCGCGTGTAGTCGAACACGCCAGCGACGATATCGACGACCAGCTTCGCCGAGTTGCTGGCGATTTCGAGTTCCTCGGCCTGTTCCGGAGTCAGCGGGGTGGTGCGGAGGATCTCCAGGGCACCCAGCACTGTTGCAAGCGGCGTGCGGGTTTCGTGCGCAACGGCGCTCTGGAACAGGGAGATCTCCCTGCTGCTGTCTTCGACCGCCAGCGGGCCTCCGCAAGCACCTCGGACTGCAGGTGCTCTTCCGAGACGTCCGCCCAGTAGCCAGTCCAGCGCAACCGGCCCGGGCCATTCGGCTGCGGCGCCGCCACCACCACGCGCAGCCATGCCAACCCACCCTCGGCCGGCACCCGGATATCCACGCTTGCGCCCGCCCCGGTCCTGGCTGACTCCTGCAGCACCTGAGCCAGCTTCGGCGCGTCTTCGTGATCCTCGCAAAAATGGCCGCCGGCCAGCATCTCCAGGAAACGCTCCGCGGTCCATGACCGGAAACTGCCGGCCCCGCCAGAAAAATAAGAGAACCAGTAACGATTGGCGGCGGGTTCGGCACACAGCTCGAACGGCGCCACCGGCAAGACCCTGGCGAATTCATCGAGCATGCGCCGCGCCTCGTCCCCAGGGCCCGGCATGTCAGCCAATGCAACAACCATGCGGTGCGCGTCCTTTCGCACTCCGGGAAGAGTGCAGCTTGAGGCTGCCCGAATCGTCTGGCTACCTCGATCCAGCGTTTCCGTGATCCTCAATCATAGCGCCGGCGACCTGAGAAAGTCGCTTTCGAGAATCCCGCCAGAGCGCGTGCCCC
The DNA here is from genome assembly GCF_000812465.1 of Cupriavidus sp. IDO. GTDB lineage: Bacteria > Pseudomonadota > Gammaproteobacteria > Burkholderiales > Burkholderiaceae > Cupriavidus. The sequence goes on from NZ_JWMA01000122.1 coordinate 30,250, forward strand.
CGTCCTCCCCGACCCATGGCCTGCGCCGTCATTGCGCTAACGCAAACCGCACCGGCGATTCGGAAATTTCCACACTGACGCTCGGATTCTTCCCAAGAAAACGCGCCGCCTGCCCCCCTAGAGTCGGGAAGGACAGGCATCGGCTGCAGCATGCACCCACCGGTGCCGTCGCCTGACGCTCAACCGGAAACATGCCGCACAGTCTTTCCTCGCCCCCGGCACTCCCTTTTCCTTCCACCGACCTGGCCCTGGTCGCGGGCGTGCTGCCGTCGGCAAGCTCCCCGTCGGCGGTAACAGCCTGGGCACAGAACACGTACTGGCTGCCAATGCTGGCCGTTGCGCTGCTCACCGTGGCCACCCTGTTCCTGCTGTGGATCGTGGCACTGCGCCGTGAAGTCAGGCAACGCAAGGCCGCCGAAGCCGCGCTGAGGGACGAGATCGCGTTCAAGGCAGCACTGCTGGACGGTATCCCGCAGCCGGTCTACGTGCGCGACGCGGCGCTGCGGCTGATGGCCTGCAACCGGCGCTACGAGGAACTGATCGGCACCAGCCGCGAAACGCTGCGCGGGATGCCGCTCGAGGCTGTCGGACACCTCCGCACCGTGGTCACGGACATGCCCGAGCTGTCGAGCGACTACCGCAAGGTGATCGCCTCGGGCGTCGCGCTCAGCAAGGATCGCTGTGTCCAGATACAAGGTGCCAAGCGTCATGTGCTGAACTCGGTGTCACCATTGCAGGCTGCCGATGGCGCCGTCAAGGGACTGGTCGGCAGCTGGGTGGACCTCACCGAGCGCCACGAGATGCTGGCTGAACTTGGCCGCGCCAAGGAGCACGCCGAAGCCGCCAATCGCGCCAAGTCGACCTTCCTCGCCTCGGTCAGCCATGAGATCCGCACGCCGATGAATGCCATCACCGGGATGCTGGAACTGACCCTGACGCAGTCGCAGTCGCACCTGTCGCCGGAGGACCGGCTGCAGCTCATCACCGCGCACAAGTCGGCCCTCGCGCTGCTGGCGCTGATCGACGACATCCTGGACCTTTCCAAGCTGGAGGCCGGCAAGTTCCGCATCCACCCGGTCGCAGCCTCGCTGCCCGCGCTGGTCGAAGAAGTCCGGCTCATGTTCGGCCCGGTAGCGGCGCAGAAGCATCTGTCGCTGACGAGCGTGGTGCACCCCGGCGTCGGCCCGGCGCACATGGTCGACTCGCTGCGCTTCCGGCAGATACTGGCCAATCTGGTCTCGAACGCGGTCCGGTTCACCGACAGCGGCAGTATTGTTGTCGAGCTTTCCGCGCTACCCGCCCGGGACGGCGAGCAGGCAATCACCGTGACGGTAGCCGACACCGGCATCGGCGTTCCGCGAGACGCGCAGGCGCGCCTGTTCGAGCCGTTCGAGCAACTACACGGCCAGTCGCGGCCGCACTCCGGCGGCACCGGGCTCGGTCTTGCCATCTGCCGCAGGCTGGCTGCGGCGATGGGCGGCGAACTCCGCCTGACGAGCGAGGCCGGGCATGGCACGCGCGTGCAGCTCACGCTCGCCCTCGGGACCGCGGCGGCACCCGCGCCGGAGCCCGATGCGCCGGCGCCCCGGCGCGCGGTGGCGTGCCCGCAGGCGGCCAGGAGAATCCTGGTGGTGGACGACCATGCGCCGAACCGGCTGCTGCTGCAAAAGCAGCTCGAGCGGCTCGGCCACCACGTCGTGACTGCGACCGATGGCAGCGATGCCCTGGCCAGGCTGGCTCAGGGCACCTTCGATCTGATCGTCTGCGACTGCGCGATGCCGGTCATGAATGGCCTGGAGTTCACGCGCAAGGTCCGCGAGCGCGGCGATGCGGTTTCCCGCGTGCCGATCGTCGGCTGCACCGCCAGCGCGCTGCATGAGGACCACGAGCAGGCGCTGGATGCGGGCATGAATACCGTGCTGGTCAAGCCGGTGGGACTCGACGCCCTGTCGGCCGCCTTGCAGGCATTGGACGAGCCAGCAGGAGCATCGCGACGCGTGCCAATGGTCTTGCTCCATGCGCAGCCTGCGCCCTGCCGAGGCAGCGTTGACCAGGAACCTTCTGCGACGCCGGCAGGCAAGCCGGACCGCTCATGGTGCGATATCTGCCGTGCCATGAACGTCCAGTGCGACCAGCTTGACAACGACCCGTCGTAAGCCTGGCAAGCGCGCGAACCTCAGCTCTCCAGCGGCACCGCGCTCGTGCACTTGATCTCGTCCAGGCAGACGCTCGACTTCACGCCGCTCACGCCCGGGATGCGCATCAGCGTGTCGAGCAGGAAGTCAGACAATGACTTCAGGTCCCTGGCCACCACCTTCAGCACGTAATCGATATCGCCGGTCACGGAGAAGCATTCCTGGATCTGCGCCAGCTCGGCAACGAGGCTCTTGAAGTTGGACAGGTCGCGGATATGGCCGCGCTCCATCGTCACGTGGATAAAGGCAATCACCCCAAAACCGAGGCTGGCGGCGTCCAGCCGTGCCTCATAGCGCTTGATGATGCCCGACTCCTCCAGGCGGCGGTGACGCCGCAGCGTTTGTGCCGGAGAGAGCGCAATGGCCTCAGCCAGTTCCAGGTTCGAAGCGCGGCCCTGCTCCTGCAAGACGCCCAACAGGCGGCGATCTGTACGGTCCAGCTCGGTAGCTTGCACTTTAATTTCCTCTCATATGAATTCAACACAATCCGATTTCATAATCTAGGGTTTCCCTGCGTCGCTTACGAAATCCAATTTTGCCGGCCAGAATATACACTCCTTCCCAAGCTGGCAACGGCGACCGGGAGCCCGAAGGGCATTTCCGGCGGCCTTGCCGGTGCGGCGGGCGGCAGGATGACTGAATCGCCACCGCAATAATATTTCCCGGCCGCAAGGCCGGTGCAGCAGGCGCCGCCTCCCCCGAAGCGGCACTCCTGCAGGCAGACAAGATCGAATCCTCTACACCTCCCCCCAGTGAGACACACCATGGCCGACCTGTTTGACAACCCGATGCAGCTGATGGGCTTCGAATTCGTGGAATTCGCCTCGCCCACCCCCAATGTGCTGGAGCCCCTGTTCGAAAAGATGGGCTTCTCGCTGGTGGCGCGTCACCGCTCGAAGGACGTGGTGCTGTACCGCCAGGGCGAGGTCAACTTCATCGTCAACCGCGAGCCGAACAGCCCGGCGGCGTACTTTGCGGCCGAGCACGGCCCGAGCGCCTGCGGCATGGCATTCCGCGTGAAGGATTCGCACAAGGCCTACGCCCGCGCGCTGGAACTGGGCGCGCAGCCGGTGGAAATCGCCACCGGCCCGATGGAGCTGCGCCTGCCGGCGATCAAGGGCATCGGCGGCGCGCCGCTGTACCTGATCGACCGCTTCGAGGAAGGCAAGTCGATCTATGACATCGACTTCGAGTTCATCGAAGGTGTGGACCGCCACCCGGTCGGCCACGGCCTGAAGCTGATCGACCACCTGACGCACAACGTCTACCGTGGCCGCATGGCCTACTGGGCCAACTTCTACGAAAAGCTGTTCAACTTCCGCGAGATCCGCTACTTCGACATCCAGGGCGAGTACACCGGCCTGACCTCGAAGGCGATGACCGCACCGGACGGCAAGATCCGCATACCGCTGAACGAGGAATCGTCCAAGGGCGCCGGCCAGATCGAAGAATTCCTGATGGCCTTCAACGGCGAAGGCATCCAGCACATCGCCTTCCTGACGGACAACCTGATCGAAGTCATCGACAACCTGCAGCTGGCTGGCGTCGAGCTGATGACCGCGCCCAACGACTACTACTACGAAGCGCTGAACACCCGCCTGCCCGGCCACGGCCAGCCGGTGGACCAGCTCAAGGCCCGCGGCATCCTGCTCGACGGCACCACCGAGGGCGGCAAGCCGCGCCTGCTGCTGCAGATCTTCTCCAAGACCGTGCTCGGCCCGGTGTTCTTCGAGTTCATCCAGCGCCGTGGCGACGAAGGCTTCGGCGAAGGCAACTTCAAGGCGCTGTTCGAATCGCTCGAGCGCGACCAGATCGCGCGCGGCGCACTGAAGGTCGAAGCCTGACCGGCTCCTGACCGTCAATCCGTCGCCTGGCGCGCAGCACCCTGCGCGCCAGGCGGTGTCATCGCGGCACCAAGCGTCCCCCCAACCGATCGAGAGACGCGGGCCGGCATTCCATGAGAATGGGTAGAGGAAACAAGCAATGGATTCAAGCAGCAACGACGGCACGCTCAAGCGTGGCCTGAAGAACCGGCATATCCAGCTGATCGCCCTTGGCGGCGCGATCGGCACCGGGCTTTTCCTGGGCATTGCCCAGACCATCAAGATGGCCGGCCCCTCGGTCCTGCTCGGTTACGCGCTTGCCGGCATCGTGGCGTTCTTCATCATGCGCCAGCTCGGCGAGATGGTGGTGGATGAGCCCGTGGCCGGCTCGTTCAGCTACTTCGCCAACAAGTATTGCGGCCACTTCGCCGGCTTCATGTCGGGCTGGAACTACTGGGTGCTGTACATCCTGGTGAGCATGGCCGAGCTGTCGGCGGTGGGCATCTACGTCCAGTACTGGTGGCCCGAGATCCCGACCTGGATCTCCGCGCTGGCCTTCTTTCTGATCATCAACGCCATCAACCTGTCGAGCGTGAAGTCGTTCGGCGAGATGGAGTTCTGGTTTTCCATCATCAAGGTGGCGGCCATCATCGGCATGATCGGCTTTGGCGGCTACCTGCTGGTGTCCGGCAATGCCGGCCCGCAGGCCAGCATCACCAACCTGTGGCAGCACGGCGGCTTCTTCCCCAATGGCCTCGGTGGCCTGGTGATGGCCATGGCGGTGATCATGTTCTCGTTCGGCGGCCTGGAGCTGGTGGGCATTACCGCGGCCGAAGCGGACTCGCCTGAAAAGACCATCCCCAAGGCGACCAACCAGGTCATCTACCGCATCCTGATTTTCTACGTGGGCGCGCTGGCGGTGCTGCTGTCGCTGTACCCGTGGGAGAACGTGGTCACCGGCGGCAGCCCGTTCGTGCTGATCTTCCACGCGCTGAACAGCAACTGGGTAGCCAACGTACTGAACGTGGTGGTGCTGACGGCGGCGCTGTCGGTCTATAACAGCGGCGTGTATTGCAACAGCCGCATGCTGTTCGGCCTGGCCCAGCAAGGCAACGCACCGAAGTCGCTGTTGAAGGTGAACAAGCGCGGCATTCCGCTGGTGGCCCTGGGCGTGTCCGCCCTGGCGACCGCCGCCTGCGTGGTAATCAACTACTTCATGCCCGGCAAGGCCTTCGAGCTCCTGATGGGCCTGGTGGTGTCGGCCCTGATCATCAACTGGGCGATGATCAGCATCATCCACCTGAAGTTCCGCGCCGATAAGCGCAAGGCACGCCAGGAAACCCGTTTCAAGAGCTTCGGCTACCCGCTCACGAATTATCTGTGCCTGGTGTTCCTGGCCGGCATCCTGGTCGTGATGTACATGACCGATGGCCTGCGCATCTCGGTGTACCTGATCCCGGTGTGGCTGGCCGTGCTGGGTATCAGCTACCGCCTGCGGCAGAAGAAAGCCGCGCCTGCCCTGCAAGGCAGCCCTTCGGTACAGTAACTACAGTCGTAACCGCCGGCCGCGCCGGCGCCATCGCGCGCCGCCGGTTACACTTCAGTCTGAGCGCCACGGCAATGCTGCCAGACCGGCGCTTTGCAGCCCCCATCCGTCTGAGAATCGAGTGAATCCCATGTTTGCACACATCGAAGCCTTCCCTGGCGATCCGATCCTGTCGCTCAACGAGAGCTTCCAGCAGGACCCCCGCACCAACAAGGTCAACCTGAGCATCGGCATCTACTTTGACGATGACGGCCGCCTGCCGGTGATGGAAGCCGTGGCGAAGGCCGAAGCCTCGCTGCTGGCGGACATGGGGCCGCGTCCCTACCTGCCGATGTCGGGCCTGGTGGCTTACCGCAACGCGGTGCAGGCGCTGGTATTTGGCGAAGATTCCCCGGCGCGCGCCGAAGGCCGCGTTGCCACGCTGCAGACGCTGGGCGGCTCGGGCGCGCTGCGCGTCGGCGCCGATTTCCTCAAGCGCTACTACCCTGAAGCGCAGGTGTGGATCAGCGACCCCAGCTGGGAAAACCACCGCGTGGTGTTCGAGCGCGCCGGCTTCACGGTCAACACCTACCCGTACTACGACGAGGCCACCGGCGGCCTGAAGTTCGACGCCATGATGGACGCGCTGCGCGTCATCCCCAAGCGCAGTATCGTCCTGCTGCACGCCTGCTGCCACAACCCGACCGGCGTTGACCTGGACAAGGACCAGTGGCGCAGGCTGATCGCCCTGCTCAAGGCCAACGAACTGCTGCCCTTCGTCGACATGGCCTACCAGGGCTTCGGCGCCGGGCTGGAAGACGACGCGTTCGCCGTGCGCGAACTGGTCGCCCAGGGCGTGCCGTTCCTGGTCGCCAACTCGTTCTCGAAGAATTTCTCGCTGTACGGCGAGCGCTGCGGCGGCCTGAGCGTGGTCTGCAACAACGCCACCGAAGCCGCCAACGTGCTGGGCCAGCTGACCGGCGCGGTGCGCGCCAACTACAGCAACCCGCCCACGCATGGCGCGCGCGTGGTGGCCAAGGTGCTGACCACGCCCGAACTGCGCACCCTGTGGGAGAGCGAGCTGGCCGCGATGTGCGCGCGTATCGCCCGCATGCGCGAAGCCATTCACCACAACCTGCGCGATCACGTCAGCGGCGAAGCGCTCTCGCGCTACCTGACGCAGCGCGGCATGTTCACCTACACCGGCCTGTCGGCCGACCAGGCCGAACGCCTGCGCGAAGAGCACGGCGTGTACCTGCTGCGCTCGGGCCGCATGTGCGTGGCCGGCCTGAACGAGCGCAATGTGCCGGTGGTGGCGAAGGCCATTGCCGCCGTGCTGGCCAGGTAAGCTGCGCTCAGCCGCTCAGGCTGCAGCTTCCAAAAAGGGGGGGCTTCGCTGGATCGCGGGTGGGGGTTCTTGGATGCGTGGCTGTGTCGCCGGCGTAGCCGGCGACTCCCTTTTTGACTGCGCCAAAAAGGAAGCAAAAAGCGCCTTCTTGCCCGCCGGGCGGGAGTCTTATCGTAGT
>NZ_JWMA01000123.1 GCF_000812465.1 Cupriavidus sp. IDO
AACGCCTCGCCACCATCCATGAAGCATTCCTGAAGATCGCCTGTTGCATCATCTGTTGGCGACACCTCAGGAAGTCATTTTGTTAGGCCTTCTAAGACCCTGGCACGCACGGACGCTCTTTACGCGGGAACCGGGAGATCTCTCGTCTGGCCAGTCGCAGCATGGGCTGGTCCGCATCGGGAAGGTGAGGAGCCGTAGCCGATGATGAACGGGCGGGAGAAGTCAGACTTCGCCGTACTAGCGAGGAGGCCTGCGAACAATGCCGGGAAATCGGCTGCGGAGTGGGTGGAGCGAAGGGCGGGGACGTGCGTCCAGCGAAGGCTGGCTTGTTCAGCAGGAGATAGTCCTGCCGGGGTAGAAGTCAGAAGCCTCGTAGCTTGGATAGCAGATAGGAGAGAAATCGATGATCTGAAGCCTATCGACAAGCCTTCTGAAAGGGAAGGTGCGAGTTACCGGGCCGTAACGCAAGTGAAGTGCGCCAGTACAAACTGGCAGGAGGTAGTCGATGAAAGTTCGATACAGCGAAGGTCTAGCAAACCACGCTGACCCCGAGTCATGCGGTGGCCGTCGCGAGGCGTCCACCGAAGCGTTGACAGGGGAAACCGGCAGGCCAGCCATAGAGCCGCGAAATCAGGAAACCGGGATGCCGACGGAGTTTCACTTCTCGGAAGGCAACACGTTGCATGGCGTTAGATGCGAGTCATGTGACGATCCCGCGCGGTCGGAGACCCTGCGCATGTCGGGAAGCTTCCTGCACAGGAACTGGGAGATCTCATCGGCATCCGGGACCGCATGTCCGGATGGGGCGGGGAAGGCCAAAAACCGCACGCCCGCCGTCCACGTCGATGAGAAGTCGGATGCGCCAGTATTACCAGAGAAGTCGCCGAACAAAGGAGCTAATCCCGCGGAGGCGATGGAGGGAAGGGGCGCAGCCAAGGGAAACATCGGGGAGCCCCCCGCGCCCCGGACACAGAGCCGGACAGGTGCGTCGATGGGACTTGACGGTGTACGTGAAGTCGCCGGTAGGGATCGGCGGACGAGGTTCACGGCATTGTTGCACCACATCACGCCGTCGCTACTGGTGGAGAGCTTTTATGCTTTGCGCCGGAATGCGGCGGTGGGTGTGGACGGCGTGTCGTGGCGAGAATACGAGGGAATTCTCTACACGCGGGTGCACGAGTTGCATCGGGAGATACATACCGGTACGTATCGGGCACAGCCATCGCGACGGGTCTACATTCCAAAAGCAGATGGCAGGCAGCGGCCACTGGGGATTGCCTCCCTGGAGGACAAGATCGTGCAACAAGCGGTTTCGACCGTCCTGGGCGCGATCTATGAAGAGGACTTTCTTGGATTCTCATACGGGTTTCGTGGAGGGCGTGGCCAGCACGATGCGTTGGACGCGCTCTACGTCGGAATCAAGACGCAAAAGGTGAACTGGATACTAGACTTGGACATTCGCGGGTTCTTTGATGAAATCTCCCACGAATGGATGGGCCAGTTTCTGGAACACCGAATTGCGGATAAGCGGCTATTGCGGCTGATCCGCAAGGGGCTCAAGGCAGGGGTGATCGAGGACGGACGGAGGATCGTAAGCGACCGGGGCTGCCCGCAAGGGTCAGTGCTGTCGCCGATGCTCGCGAACGTGTACCTTCATTATGTTCTCGATCTCTGGGCGCATCGTTGGCGCCAAAAGGAAGCGAAGGGCCGCGTCATCGTCGTGCGGTATGCCGATGACACCGTGCTGGGTTTCGAGCACGAACATGAGGCTCGACGCTTCCTCGCCGCCGTACAGGAGCGACTGGACAAATTTGGGCTGGCTCTCAACATGGAGAAGACGCGCCTGATCGAGTTCGGTCGTTATGCAGCGGAGCGTCGTCGAGCGCGCCACCTTGGCAAGCCGGAGACGTTTGACTTCCTGGGCTTTACCCACTGCTGCACCCGTAGCAGGAGGGGCGCCTTCGACGTCTTGCGTCTGACAGTTAAGAAGCGCATGCGCAGCAGCCTGAAGGCGATATGGTCCACACTGCTGCGCCGTCGACACGAACCGGTAGCTGTCGTGGGGCGCTGGCTAGGACAGGTCTTGCGCGGGTACTACAACTACTTTGCGGTGCCCGGCAACATCTTTCGGCTCGACGGTTTCCGCGCCGAGGTGGAACGGGCCTGGTTGTGTGCGCTACGACGCCGCAGCCAGCGGTCTCGCATGCCCTGGTCGCGCTTCGCACTGCTTGTTCAGCGCTTTCTGCCCCCATTGCGTCTCGTCCACGATCATCCGATGGAAAGATTTCGCGTCATGACCCGAGGCAGGAGCCGTATGCCTTAATTGGGCACGTACGGATCTGTCCAGGGGGCGATGGGTAACCATCGTTCCTACTGGAACCGCGGATGTGGGCTCGAAAACTTCAACTCCGAAGGCCGAGCCCGCGTCCCATGGGTGAAGGCAGCATGGACGGCCGAAATCTGACCGATGCGGCTGGCCCACTTCGGCGGGGTGGAAGCGATGGCACGGTGACACAGGACAAGCTAAGCAACTGGAGAAACCCTCCTCGCCCCGGCGCGAAATCGCCGGAACAAGGTAGGTCCTATAACCGGTGACCCCGGGAAGTGGACCGAAGGTGAGAGGGTGGCGGACGGGTCCGCGGTAGTGATGACGCCGGGTAATGCCGGTCGAGCGATGGGGCCCTGCTGCGTTGTAACTCCTCCAACAACACGGAAGGCAGGGGCGAGATGATAAAGACGTCCAGTAGTCTGCAGGACCTGAGGCGGGGGATATATGTCAAGGCGAAGGCTGAACCGTCTTGGCGTTTCTGGGGGTTGTACGTTCACGTGTGCAAGTTGGAGACGCTGCGAGAGGCGTACGAGTTGGCCAAGACGAATGACGGCGCGCCGGGTATTGACGGCGTGACGTTCGAGGCCATTGAGTCGCAGGGCGTGGAGGTGTTCCTCGAACGCATTCAGAACGCACTGACCACGCGCACTTATGTGCCGCTGCGGTCGAGGCGGCGGGAAATACCGAAGGACAGAGGCAAAGTCCGAGTTCTTTCGATTCCTGCCATCTGCGACCGCGTTGTGCAAGGTGCGCTCAAGCTGATACTGGAGCCGATTTTCGAGGCTGACTTTCAGCCGGGGTCGTACGGATACCGACCGAAGCGAACCGCGCATCAAGCAGTGGATCGCGTCGCGAGGGCCATCGTTGAACACAAGACCTGCGTGATTGATCTCGATCTGCGCGCCTATTTTGACACTGTGCGGCATGACCTGTTGCTCGGTAAGATGGCGCGTCGGATTGATGATGATGACGTGATGCGGTTGCTGAATCTGATGCTCAAGGCATCGGGCAAGCAAGGCGTTCCGCAAGGCGGGGTGATCTCCCCGCTGCTCAGCAACATCTACCTGACCGAGGTGGATCAAATGCTGGAGCGGGCCAAGTCCGTAACGCGCGACGGGCGGTATACCGCCGTCGAGTACGCACGCTTTGCCGACGATCTGGTGGTCCTTGTGGATGCCCATTCACGATGCGCGTGGCTGCGGCAGGCGGTGCCCAAGCGGCTAAGGCAGGAACTGGCCAAACTGCGAGTTGAGGTCAACGAAGAGAAGAGCACAACTGTCGAGCTGGACCGAGGCGAGAGCTTCGGTTTCCTGGGGTTCGACTTCCGCCGGACTCGGTCACTCCGAGGTGCATGGCGACCGCAATACATGCCCAAGCTCAAGAAGCGCACGGCGTTGTTGGACAAGCTGCGGGCTATCTTCCGCCGCCACGTCTCCCAACCGGTCAACCGGGTCATCGAGGAGATCAATCCAATTCTGCGGGGCTGGGTGAACTACTTCGCAGTAGGTCATTCCAGCCGGTGCTTCAACTTTATCAAAGACTGGGTAGAAAAGAAGATCAGGCGCCACATGCTGCGCGCCCGGAAACGTCAGGGCTTCGGCTGGCAGAGGTGGAGTAAACGATTGCTGTACGAGACGCTGGGGCTGTTCAACGGCTACAGGGTCAGGTACTTCCCGTCGAAAGTGTCTGCCGCCCGATAGGTCCCATAGTGTGTCACGAGCGCAGGTGTGAGCCTGCGGTGCTGTACCGAAGATGGGAGTGGGCCTCCCGAAGTCGGCTTTCAGGGGCAGGCTTCAAACCGCCCGATGCTGCTGTGTCCAAAAGGCACGGTGGTGAGCGATCGTGGAAAAGGCATCCAT
>NZ_JWMA01000124.1 GCF_000812465.1 Cupriavidus sp. IDO
GCCGTTCATCTGGACCAAGAGCGCTCGCGACATCTTGCAGAAAGTCATTCGCGCCAACCGCCGCTTAAGTTCCAAACAGAATGGAACGCTGCACTAGATTCCCGATATCGTGGAACAGTTCCGGCGCAGCGCGATCCTCGCAAAGGAAGCGGGATTCGACGGAGTTGAGCTGCACGCAGCAAACGGCTACCTGTTCGAGCAATTCCTGCTCGATGGCACAAATCATCGTACCGACTCCTACGGCGGGCCGATTGAAAACCGGGCGCGTTTCCTTTTTGATACGCTCGATGCCGTAGTTTCTGTCTGGGGAGCGAATATGGTTGCGGTTCGGCTGTCGGCTAGCGGAACGTATGGCACGATGTCGGACAGCGATCCCCACGCGACGTTCCAATGCGTTGCTGAACGTCTGAACAACTACGAACTCGCGTACCTACACGTCATCGAGCCTCGGGTGCGTGGCATCGTTGATATCGGTGAACAGAATTCTGCTGTCTCGTCCGCCGACGTCCGCCGCTGGTTTAATGGCGTCTTGATGGTCGCCGGCGGATACACCGCGGAGACCGCAGAGCGTGTTGTCGCCAACGGCGGGGCCGACCTTGTTGCATTCGGTCGCCTGTTTATCTCGAATCCTGACCTCCCTGAGCGTCTGAGAAACGGTGTACCTCTTGCCACATACGACCGATCTACGTTTTATTGTGGTGACGCTCGCGGCTACACTGATTATCCGAGCCATGGCGAACTCAAGGCGGCCTGATTCAGTCCGATAGCCGTCATGAGGTGCGGTGCTAGCAGGCAGCGGCGAGCTCCCTGGCCAGAAAGCCATCCTCGAGTTCGGCGGCGGAACAGGATTTTCCCCGCCGGATCTTCCGTGCATGGGCCGTAGAGCGCGCACCTTCTTTCTGCGACGCCGCTCTGACTTGCCGCCTTGGTTCCCGGCGATATCAATGCGAAGATCGCATGCCCTCGCCGCTCGTTCTTTTGCTGCGGTCACTATCTGTGCCGGGGCGGCCAATGGCAAGGCTGCTCACAGGCACCGGCCGGCAATAGAACGCGCCGGCTCGCGCGCTGTCGGCATCCATAGACCGTACTAAGAGCGCTACCGTTTCGGCAATAAACTTTCGACCCTGAGCAGCGCAAATGCCGATTAGTGGGCGCTTCTCCTGCTTGCCGGGCTTCGGGATGTACACACGTCGGGTGTCCGTGTGCGATATCCCTGACGGTGCACCGATTGAAGCCGTGGCTTTAATAAAGTTGTCAAAGCTCTACCTTGCCTCCGCTCCGTCTGACCGTCGACACCGGGGGAGATCGACACAGATTCGCCCGGACCTACTCCCGTGCGAGGTGACGCACCAGCAAGGTGAGCCGCAAGGTCGATTTGCATCGAGCCTTCGCTGCTATTCGTTCGACCGGTTGCCTTCCATGATTAGCCATTCCTTCTCTTCGCGTGGAAAGCCTGATCCCCTATTGAATGGAGCCCATGTTGTGGCGGTCCAGAGTACAAGGCATGGCACTGGCTTAGCGAACCAGACCGTCTCGCGATTGTCGAACGCTGCCACAGGCACGGCTGCGGCCCGAACGGGATATCTGTAGCTGTTTGAGACACTGTGCCGTCATCATATCGCGATCGGCGTACGTATTTTCACGACCAGCCTTCCGGCGCGCAGTGTGGTGCGGTCGGCGCGACCTCCCCGCCGATCCGGGAGTCGGCGGCGATGGCTCCTGGGAATGGCGAAACTTCGCATACCCTCCGGGGCCACGAAACCATCGATCGATACAGTCGCCAATCGCACCGCCATACGTGAGCGAATTGCTTTCAATGCATTCGGAGATGAGGGCCGCCCAGGCCACCGCACTCTTGTCCGGATCAAAACCATCGACCAATTGAGTCGACCACATCCCGGATCTGGCCACGACGCTGCGATAACTGCCGACCTTTAGGCCTCGCAAGTAACGCGCGGCAGGAATATACCTACGCGGTACGTCTGGAAGAGGGTGTAGCAACGGCATAGTACTTATTCCGCGGCGGAATCGTTTTCGTCCTTGTGTATCTATCGCTTGATAGACAATACTGAAGCCATGGACGGCAACGCTGTGCCACGCAACGACGGTAAGGCGGAACGGTCCTCCTAGCCTCGCAGTTCATCAGTACCGGAAGCGGTTTGTTTCACCCTTAAATCTACCATCTGTAGATAACTAAACACAGACCGGGTGGGAGGAAGAACTGCCATGTACATACAGTCATTGATCCGCAGCCGACAACCCAAACCATGATCGATCGGCCCATTCTAAGGAACACACCATGAGCGCCAACACCATTCTGACCGCCGCAGCCATTGCCGCCTCCCTCTTTGCGAGCATTGCCCAGGCTAACCCGCAACAATCCGGAGAACCTTATGGCTTCATTCACCGCGTCAACGATCAGCGAAGCACTTTTACCAGGGGCGCCCGAATTAGTAATCGCGACGGGTACACTGACGGTGAACGCATCAGCAATCGAGATGGCCTGACGGCAAGCATTGGCCAGCATGACGTCTATGTGGGTGGCGCACGCATAAGCAATCGCGACGGGTACACCGACCGTGAACGCATCAGCAATCGAGATGGCCTGACGGCAAGCATTGGCCAGCATGACGTCTATGTGGGTGGCGCACGCATTAGCAATCGCGACGGGTACACCGACCGTGAGCGCATCAGCAGTCGAGATGGCCTGACGGCGGGCATTGGCCAGCGTGACGTCTACATGGGTGGCGCACGCATTAGCAATCGCGACGGGTACACCGACCGTGAGCGCATCAGCAATCGAGATGGCCTGACGGCAAGCATTGGCCAGCATGACGTCGACATGGGTGGCCCACTAGTCTGATATTGACGTCGTCGCCACCGCAGGCGGTGTTCGAAGCGAGCGCCATCTGGTCGTGACCGAGAAAGCCGTTGTAAGTTCGTCTGGCACGACTCCCTGATCCCAGCCGAATGTTCGTCCGTGTGGACGGCGACTCTCTAATCCGCAGCTGGCGAAATACCCAAGGTAGGCTTGCCGCTGCGGAAATAGGACATCACTGTCGAGCACGCCCGTTCCAAAACCGAGATAACGCGCTCACCTTATAAAGCTTTTTGGCCCGCTCCCGACTAGCAATCACACTCAGCGGTGCGATGGCCGGCGCGGCTCCAGAACAGCTACACACGCCCAGGCTCACGTACAGCGCCGCCCGTGCGCGAGATCCAGGCGTTTCTGGCCGAGCAGTACGGTACCGAGGTCTCGCCGGAGTTCATCAGTTCGGTGACCGATGCGGTGATGGAAGAGGTCACGGCCTGGCAAGCTTGGCCGCTAGCCCGAAGTTTGGCTCGGAGACCAAGCTAACTTGTTGAAGCGCCGAGAGATTTTCAAGCGGCAGGGGGTTGGCTACTGGGAACAGCCGGGGTCGATGCCGAGCAGCGCAAAGGCTTTGCGCTGCAACGGCGTGGGACGGGTCGTGATGACGATCTTGGTCTGTGGGTTGACCGAGGTCGAGGTGATGTTATAGGTCAACGTGGCGAGGTCCTGCAGCAGCGTCTGCAGGCTATGCGCGGGCAGGTCGTCGTCGGTCCGGTGGCGTGCGGCTTTGGCGTCAGCCCCCTCCGAGCGCGGCGTCGGCATGACCGGATTGGCACGTTGATCACGCAGCGTTGCCAGGTCCTCATCGTCATGGAGCAGCGGCTTAAGCGCTTGGCGCAGATGCCACTCGACGTAGTAGGCCAGCATGCATAGAAACACGTGCGCGCGCACGCGCGACTCGCTGAAGTGATAGATCGGACGCACCTGCAGATCGACCGTCTTCATCGAGCGGAAGGCGCGCTCGACCTGCGCCAGGCTCTTGTAGGCCAGGACCGTCTGGGTGTCGGATAGCCGTTCACTCGGCACATTGGTCCGCAGCACGTAGAGTCCATCGAGAGCGATCTCGGCATCGATCTGCTCTTGCTTGCGGGTGAACGTAAAGCTCGTCTCGGTGATGTCCAGCTCAAAGTGCTTGGCCATCCGATAGCGCTCGATCACGCGACCCACGCGCAAGCCAATCTTGTCTTGGCCGCGCAGGCGATTGCGGGCGCGCTCGGTTGCCTGCGCGATCGCGGCCAGCTCCACTTCGGTGGCCGCCAGCAGTTCGGCGCGCTTTCTGGCGCGCTCCTCGGCCAACGCCGGGTTGCGGCAGACCAGCAGCCGCTCGCCCGGATAGCGCGTGCTGTCCAATGCGATCAGGCCGCGCTCCTCGAACAGCGAGGGCTGCCAAGGGCCGCGCTCCTCGATCAACTCGGCGATCTGCGGCGAGCGCAGGGCGGTGATCCAGCTCATGCCGGCCGGGCGCAGCACCTGCTCGATTCGCGCGGCGGTAATCATGCCGCGATCGCCCACCCACACCACCTGAGACAGGCCAAAGCGTTGCTTGAGCTTGCTGATCTGCGCCGCCAGCGTGGCCGGATCGGCGGTGTTGCCGGCAAACACCTCGACCGCCACCGGACACCCGTCGGCGGCGCACAGCAAGCCAAATACGATCTGCGGGTCATCGCGCTTGCCGTCGCGCGAGTAGCCGTAGCGGGCAAGCGCGCAGTGCCGGCCGGTGACCCATGTCGAGGTGAGGTCATAGAGCACCAGCACGCCGTCGCTCAGATGCTGGCGGGCGAGGCTGCTTTCGATGCGCGGCTGCGCTTCGCCGAGCCAGTCCAGCGCGGCGTAGAGCCGCTCGACCTCGAACGCGCCAAGTCCCAGCACCTGCGACAGCGAATGCGTTGCACACTGCGGCTGCAACATGCGCCAGGTGGCGAGCTTGGAGCCCGGTGCCAACACGCGCGCCACCACCAAGGCCAGCACCAGTGAGCGTACCGGGGCGGGCGCCGGGTCGAGTAGTTTGGCCAGGCCGCAGCGCCGGGCGATGCCCAGCACGGCGGCCACATGGCCATGCGGCAGCGACCGCTCAATGCTCATCGGCGCCTGGGCTGACTCAACGGCGATGCCGCCCTTGAGCAAGATGCGGAAGTGTTCAATGAGTTGCGGATCCCAGTGGGACAGATTGGCGAGAGTGCGTTTGACGACCTTGCCGCCCTCACGATAGCCCTCACGCAGGAGGATCGCGGGCGGGGAGTTTCGATTGGGGACGGTCTCGATATACATGGGCTAAAGCATAGCCAACGAGGCCCGCAATTAATTCAAGGCAAATCTCACCAAACATTGAACGATTTACATGGGTACAAATAGGACCCAAAATGGGCGCAAAGGCGCGCCATCTCTTGCTTAGCTGCGTTTCAGGCCCTCAAACTTCGGTTTAGGCTCGACACCAGCACGTCTGCAGCGCCTGAAATTCAGAATGGCGTAAGACGACGACCGCCATCTCCGCGACAAGCTTCGGCGGTGGATTAGCCGCTCTCAGATCCGCGTTGGACGGCGCCAAGACCTGGCGCCGTCACATTGTTAGCTGATTGCGATTTCGATTGCGGCCCGCTAGGCCTTCCAGACGTACCGCACGCTCAAACGGTAGCTTCACGTAGCGCCTGTACAGAAATTCAGCAGAAAAAGGCCCGTGGCGGGGACGGGCCTGAAGTTGAGGGAAGGACTACTCGTCTCGACGAGCCAGCGGATGCTACGCCAGCCAGCACTGGACCGCTACCCATACGATGGTTTCGTTCGTGACCTCGACGTGAGCTTCTGCGCAACCCGGGACTACGCGAAATACTGGTGAAGCGCCTGCACTGCGGCGGCGCCCTCACCAACCGCGGCGGCCACCCGTTTGACCGAGCCGCTTCTTACGTCACCAACTGCGAACACGCCCGGCAAGCTGGTCTCCATTGGAAAAACTGGCCGCCCAAGCTTCCAGCGGTCCATGGGAACATGAGTCCCGGTGAGCACAAACGCCTTGTCGTCCAGAGCAACGCAACCTCCCAGCCAACCTGTACAGGGCTCCGCCCCCAAAAACAAGAAGACATGGGCTATATCGAAGGTACGAATGGCGCCACGTGTGTCGCTACACTGCACGGCCTCCAACCGCCCTTGGCCAAGAAGCGCCTTGATTTCCGTTTCGGCGTGAAGGGTGATGTTGGGGGAGGCATTGATGCGCTGGATCAGGTAATGCGACATACTCGCCGCTAGTCCTCGCGACCGGACGAGCATGTGCACGTGCCGGGCATGCTCCGAGAGGAACACTGCCGCTTGGCCGGCCGAGTTCCCCCCCCCGACAACGATGACTTCCTCACCTCCGCAATAGGTAGCTTCTGTGAATGATGCGTTATAGTAGATGCCCCTTCCTTCATAGTCCCCCAGGTTTACCAGGTCTGGCTTCCTGTAGCGGGCACCTGTGGCGATCACCACGGCGCGTGCTTCAATGCATTCGCCATTGTCCATCTCAAGGACAAATTCCCTGTCCTTTGTCCGCAGTGCAGTGACGGATACCGGTACCGCCACTTCCACGCCGAATTTCCGCGATTGCGCCAGCCCCCTACCGGCAAGCGCCCTTCCTGATATCCCCGTCGGAAACCCAAAGTAGTTCTCGATCTTCGAACTTGTTCCGGCTTGTCCTCCAGGTGCGGTTGCATCGAGGACTACCGAGCGAAGACCTTCAGATGCTCCATACACCGCTGCGGCCAATCCGGCAGGACCGGCTCCGACAACAGCCAGATCGAAGCGCCGACCCTGCAACGGGCCGGGACTCAAACCAACGGCGTCGGCAAGCGCCCGGATCGTCGGTCGGCGCAATACCTCAGCCTTAGGGGTGATGACCGCGGGTAAATCGTCAGGCGCGATATGGAAACGCTCCATTAACGTATGGGCTTCGGGGTGCCGGTCCGTATCCAGACACAACGCGGGATAACTGTTGCGCGACAGGAATTCCCTGAGACTCAGGGCTCCGGCAGTCTGCTTCGAGGCAATGACGACGACACCGCCCGACGCTTCGTCCTCGATGAAGGCGACGCGGCGGAGGATGAACGCCCGCATGATAATTTCGCTCAGGTCCGCCTCCGAAATCACCAACGTCCGGATTCCCTCCGGGTCGATGACTAGCAGCTCCGAGTCCGTCTCTACGCGAACTGTCGCGACGGCGGCGCGCCCCACGAGTGAACCAACGTCCCCGGTGAACATCCCGGGACCGCGCTGGCCCAGACTGCGGGAATCGATGACGTTACCGCGCTCGACTTGAAGAGAGCCGCTAAGCACGACATATGTGGGTATATTCCTGTCGCCTTGCCGGAAAAGGACATATCCACTAGGGAACCTTTGCACGGTGCCATAGCGTAGGATGCGGGTGATCTGCCCCTCTGTGAGAACGGGGAATCTCTGGCCCCATCTATCGTCCCCGGGTTTCTTATCGCCTTTGTCTGACGCGTCCATTTCGCCACTCCGCGCGGAAGACCTCATGGTGTCCGAAGATGCTAATGGCTGCCCCGAATGGGACGCCAGAATCCACTGTAGCAATCCGACGCTGTCTAGGCCACATTGAACACAGCGCTTTGTATCACCAACGGCACACCGCAGCTGGCCGTGCTAGGAGTCGCCTGTTGAGGAGACGCCCCAGCTGCCTCCGCCCGCTGCTGCAAGTAGCCCTATGTCTCCTGAGCTCCGCGCCGCTAGAATGCGGTCTGTCGACCTCCCGAACTGAAACGCACCGCAGATTCACACCCCTACCGGCCGACGGGACTCCAACGACTCCGCGGTCGCAGCCAAAACCGCGATGTTCTCGATCATCTGCTCCGCTGGAATCGGGTATGGCGCGCCACCGGAAAGCGATCTACTAAAGGCCTCTAAATTGTCGCGCACTGCGTCGTTCCAATCGTACGTGATCAGGTGTTGATCGCCGTTGGCCATCTTCACTTCGAGCGTACTTGCCCCCCGTGCGTCGGGATGCGCAAGATTACGCACCTCGGCCCACCCAGCCGACCCATATACCGTAAAGCGCATATAGAGCGGCGTTTCCAGAACCGAGTTCATGTAGGCCGTCGCCCCAGACGCGAAACGCAGTTGCAGTGAGATCGTATTGCTATCGGCACCACCGACGAGAGGCGACGTTGCATAGACCTCAGAGGCTTTCCCAAGCAGATCCAGGAACAGATCGGTCAAATGGACACCAGTCCCTGTCATCGCCACAGGCGCAATGTGTTTGTCAGCGAAGCGCCAGTTATCGGTGCTTATGCCGACCAATTTGTCGTGGCTGAAATTCCCTTCGGCGTGAACAATCGTCCCCAGTTCGCCGGATTTAGCGAGTGAGACGAGTTTCGCAATGGCGTGTTCGAATCGACGCTCGTGGCCGATCCCTAGTCCCACTCCAGCCCGCTTGCAGGCGACAGCACACCGAGTTGCGTCGGCTACGTTCAGAGCCAGGGGCTTTTCGCAGAAAACGTGCTTCCCGTGAGCGGCAGCCTGTATGACCTGCTCGGCGTGCAAGTGATGCGGTGTCGTTAAGACGATCACCTGAATTTGATCGTCCCTCAGCACCGCTTCATAGTCCATGGTGAACGCAATGCCGTGCTCGTCAGCAACCGCCCGATGAGCCTCTCGGCTACCAACCGCCACCTTGAACCTGAGGTCTCGCGACTCGGCCATCTGCTGCAACATGTGCTTCCCCCACCAACCAAGCCCAACAATTGCCGCGTTTAAAGTCATGTTTGCACTCCAATGAAAATGCGTGCCGGCGGCACCGCCGGCCTGGATGGTTGTGAAGGACGAACCGAGGTCCGGGCGAACTCGCAAGCCCGTGGGAGATGTCCGCATTTACCTAGCGCAGCGAATCCGGCGCCCCCCAGCCGCACCTCGCGCCAAACGGATCGTCAGGGATCCCCTTTCACCGTGGGCACTACCCGAAAGCAGAGCTTCGAGGCAAGAGACGAGATCCCGTGTCTCGGCGCTGGAAGCCGGGAACATCACGCGCGTCTCCTCTGAGAGGGAAGCCGTCGCAAATTGCAACGGATTGTTGCAGTGCGGAGTCTCCGATAGACATGTAGTTCTCGCTTTTGTCGGGATATCCGGCGCGCTCGCATTCGCGTAAGGAATGCACCAGCCACGCTTGCGGCAAGTCTCGTATTGAATTACTGTCACCGCAAGCGTAAATTTCTCTGCTCTTGCATGAGTTTCCTGAATGAACCCTCGCAGACTGACCCCTTCCATGTCATTGCTCGTCGCGTTTGAAGCGACGGCTCGCCACCTAAGCTTTACCCGTGCAGGAGAAGAGCTGTCGCTTACGCAAAGCGCTGTCAGCCGACAAGTAAGGGCGCTGGAAGAGCTTCTCGAGGTCACTCTATTTCGCCGAGACCAGCGGCAGATTGAGTTAACAGAGGTTGGGGCCTTGTACGCTAGGGAGGTGGCTGGAGCGCTGCAGCGTGTACGAAATGCTTCGCTGCAGGTCATGGCATTCCGCTCGGGCGGTGGCATTCTCCATCTCGCTGCGCTCCCGACGTTCGCCAGCAAATGGCTCCTGCCGCGACTCAAAGAATTTTACCAGAAGCACCCGGATATCTTCATCCACATGCATGTGCGCATTGGCCAGTTTGACCTGGAACGCGCGGGCATGGACGTGGCAATTGGAGTGGGAGACGGCCATTGGCCTGGGCTACAGTCCTATCCGCTGATTGAGGAGTGGCTCCTCCCCGTGATTAGCCCAACACTAGCGGCGAGTCAGCCAATAAACGAGCCCATTGATCTCACACGCCATTTGCTACTGCAAGTGACCGCGCGGCCATTCGTTTGGCGACAGTGGTTTCAAGCGCATGGCCTGCCTGATGCTGCCATGCGGCTTGGGCCACAATTTGAACTGACCTCCCACCTGATTCAAGCGGTCGTCGGGGGCATGGGAGTTGGATTGGTACCGAGTTTCCTGGTCGAGGACGAGTTGCGCGAGGGATCTTTGCAACTGGCGATTGACAGCCCCTTGCGATCTGGTCTGTTTTACCATCTCTTTGTGCCGCCAAATCTGGCAAATCTACCCCACGTCCTTGCCTTCCGAAACTGGCTGATGACCGCGCGCGAACCACAGGTCCATGGGCGAGAGACAGGGGCATAGCCCCTTTCCGCTACTCCGGAACATTCCGGCGAGGTTGCCCTGGCGCGGACCGATCAAGGGTCCGTTACTCATCCTTCTCCCAGCCAAAACGCGGGGTGGCTCATCGACGGGTGGCGCCCTGGGGCTTCAGGTGTGCACACCTAGTAGCGCGAGGCGCTAAGAAGCATCCACATAATCGGCCCACTTGTCCTTCATTCAGTGTTCAACCGACTGGCCAACGTTCACTGCGCGCCGTTACTACTCGGGAGTAAGCGCGCGGTGATCCCGTCTTGACTGCAACGCCGCGTTACTGTGAGGTGAGTTGCCAGCGATGTGGCAGAAGCTCCTCGAGGCGACTTGCGGGCTGCGTTGGCAGTCGTGCGAGAACGCCTTTGAGATAGGCGTAGGGATCGTGATCGTTCAGCCTGGCCGACTGAAGGAGGCTCATGGTCGCAGCAGCGCGACGGCCCGCCCGTAGCGAGCCCGTAGCGAGCCCGCAAAGAGCCAGTTGGATCTCTTATGGAATTCCTTCTCTAACCGGAGCCATCCTCGGTCTGTATTTATGGAAGGTTCGAGCAAGGCATCGTGGAGGGTCGACTGCCGTAAAGCTGCATTTGCCGACTTACGCCTTCGATTCCGGTGCCTTGACTCGCGTTCGCCAGCTACGTGGCATCCATAATTACAAGGTCTGCAGGAACCGAAGTACATCGTCCGTCGGGCGATATCGCAGAGGCGCATGCGAAGGCGCCTGAAGCCTCTTCAGTGCACGCTCCTTCATCTGCAGATCCGCCTCCACATAGCGATGGGTGGTGGTTACGGGCCTTTCGTGTCCAAGCCATAACGCGATGACAGTGATGTCAACGCCCGCTTGCAGCATATGCATCGCAACGGAATGTCGAACCATGTGAGGGAATATCCGGCGCCTGGCAAGCTCGGGGAACTGGTGTGCTGCGCTTTGGGCCGCGAGTTTCAATCGTTCAGTCAGGCCGATGCGTGTGAGCGGGTTGCCGGTTCGGCTCGGAAATAGCGGCTGCTCAGCCGCACGGGGATACTGTCGTAGCCAGCGTTTGAGTTCTTTGGCGGTATCGGCCCAGAGCGGGACTGATCGCTCTTTCCTACCCTTGCCGTGGATGCGAACCCATGGGGTAGGCTCAAGCACGAGATCGGCCACGCGCATGCCAATCAGTTCCGAGACGCGCACCCCGGTATTATAGAGCGTTGCCAGCATTACCCGATCGCGCTGTCCTGTCCACGTATTGGCATCCGGGGCGGCGAGAATCGCCTCAATATGTTCCCGTGATAGAAAGCCGACGAGGGGCTGCTCGAAGCGCTTCATGGGAATCGCCAGTACCGATTGCGTCAGCGCGAGGACGGAAGGCTCTTCGAACGAGACATACTCCATGAAGGAGCGGATGGCGGCGAAGCGCGCGTTCCGGCTGCGGATGCAGTTATGACGCTCCTGTTCGAGGTACCTGAGGAAATCGAGGATGAACGACGCGTTCAGGTCCTCAATCGTGATATCACTGGGCCGCTTGTGCAATTGGCGATGAGCAAAGGCCAGCAGCAGCCGGAAGCTGTCCCGGTAGGCGGCCACAGTGCGTGGGCTTGCGTGCCGCTGCTGTAGCAGACGTTGCGTAAAGAACTTCTGCAACAGGGCGGGAAAAGACTGCATGGTTGAATGGCTCACGATGCATCTCCGTAGCAGCGTACAAAGCGCTGCGCTGCAATCGCCAGCAGCTCTGGCGTCGCTGTCACGTACCAGTACGTGTCCGTGACTTTGGCATGTCCGATATAGGTAGACAGGGCAAGAATGCTGCGATCGATGTCCAGACCCCGGGCGTACCAGTCCTGCAGGCGATGAGAGACGAACGAATGTCGAAGGTCATGCAGGCGTGGTGCGTGATGCCCGCCAGGGGCACGCCACTTCAATGCTGTGCGCAGTAACCTGAAGGCATACTCAACACTTCTGGTCGAAGCACGTCGACCGTAATCGAACAGAAAAAATGCATCGGTGTCAGCGGCCAAGGGATCGAGGTCGCGCTTTTGAACATAGCAGCGCAATGCTTCTGCTGTGGTGGCATGCAACGGTACCCAGCGCGATTTGCCAAACTTTGCGCAACGGATGTGCGGCAACCGTTGATCAAGATCGACATCCGAACGGATCAGGCCTGTTGCCTCCGAGATGCGCAGGCCGGTTGCAGCGATCAGTCCAAAAATCGTCGCACAACTGGCGCCGCGCAGTCCCCCGGGCGGATACAACTGATCGCAGGCAGCCAACAGATCGAGAATCTCGTCCTGCGTGAAAATATATGGCGTCAGCCGACGATGCGCGCGCCCTAAAAGCCATCGCGGTGGAATCTCCGTTGCCGGATCGAACTGCTGACAATATGAGGCGAACGGTCGGATTACCTCGATGCGGCGCGCGGCTGTCAGCGGCTTGCCCTCGCGGGAACTGCTTGCCCACTGGACGGCGAGCCGCACCGTCAGCGGACCATGATGGCCCGCTTGCTCGGCAAAGCGCGCAAATCGCTTGAGCTGCTCACCTTCGACGCCCAGTGCAAAGCCTGCTTGTCTGCGATTGGCCAGGTAATCGTCGATCCATCTCGCGAGCTTGCTATGAGTGTTCATGATCGCCTCCCGGGCCATGGAAAGGCTACGCGTCGGAGCGAAGGCAGATCGACCTTGGCGTAGATCGTCGTCGTATCGAGGTGGCGGTGGCGCAGCAGGTCAGCGATCTCCTTGAACGGCGCGCCACCTTGCACCATGCGGCAGGCCGCGGTACGTCTGAAAATATGCGTACCCCGAATGCGCTGTTGCAGGTCGCAGCGTTTGGCGGCGTAGCCTGCGTTGCGAACGATATCCAGACCTGCCGCTGCATTGACTGGTGGGCGATGGCGCACGAACAGCTCGCGGCGAGTCGTCGTGGGACGGTCGTGGCGCAGATAATCTGCAATCGCCTGGCCTGTCGACCGTGGAAGTGGCAGGATGTCGACCCGCTTGCCCTTGCCGTGAATGCTCAACGTGCCGGCCCGCCAGTCCACATCGTTCAGTTGCAGGTGTGCCACTTCTGCGCGACGCAGGCCCAGGTCCAGCAGACAGCGGGTGATCGCGTAGTCGCGCTTGCCAGTGGCGGTCTTGCGATCGAAGGCATTGAGGAGCTGCTTGATCTCGATGGCCGCATCTGCCGATGATCCAGAGTTGGCGGCGATCGTGCATCAAGCGCCGAATTGACGAGCATACAGCCGCGATGTTGCGGATCGGAAACGCCGCGTTCGATGCCACTCGTCCGCCGTCCGCGAGGGGCGTCGACTAGTGGTACAGGTCGCCGAGGAAGCAGTAAAGCAAGAGGTACCGCTTCCTAGGCTTCACTGATTCTAGCTGGCGAAACACATCCTGTTCGATGACTGACAGGCAGAGAGTGCCGGCCTCAGGCATCGCTGCCACGTTTTGGCCCTATGCAGGCGTGAACCTGAAAGACCCCGTCGAACACTGCAGGCGAGCCCGTGGTTTCCCGGCGCTTGCCCTGGCGACTTCGAGTAGCTCGGGAAGCGGCTAAGTGGCGGTGTACGGCGGCGCTAGACAAAACGCATTGGCCGGCCGCGGGAAAGTTGGGGAAACGCTGGTCGGTGAGGTCGGCGAGCGGCGACGCAGGTAAGCCCGGCCTTGGCTTTCGTGATCTGAGAGAAAAAGGCCAAATCAGGACGGCATTTGCCGCGCTTTGCACCCTTCCTGCGCACTTTGCGCGCTCGGGACGAATTGCGGCCCTGTGGGGCCAACAACCGCTTCCTGGCGAGCACCAGATTCGCCAGACCAAACAGGCTGAACAATTGTGCCGCTTCCTTGAACATGCCTATATAGCAAACCTCGCGATGCCCAAACAGATTCTTTATGACGTGGAACGGATGTTCGACCCGCGCCAGAAACTGGACCTTGGTCCGCTCGACCGTGATCAGCAAGTCCTTGGGAGCGCCATCGCGCATCGCCTTGATCTTGCCGCGTCTGATGGGGATATTCCCGATGTCTGTGCGAATCATGCCGCTATTTAACAGCTTCTCGATGCGCCACCAAGGGATTACCACCTCCGGGGCGTCGTTATGTACGGAGCATAATATGGCGTGCACCGGTTGCCGGCGGAACACGCCGCGCACAATGCGCAGTCGACACCCATGGGCGAGCTTGTCGAGAATAGTTAGCTGTTTGGGACTCAAGATACCCTCGCGGTGCTCGGAGAGCAGTGATAATCAGAAAGCCATGCATGCCCTGCCAGCGTGAGTAACCCGATCGCTGGTGATTTAGTGTGCCATTTCCCGGCCCCGCGCGACCTTCGCTGGATCGAAGGCGGCTCGAACCGCTACGATATTCATTATCCACGCCAAAGCATCCTTGATCTCCGCCGAACTGGCCAGACAGACACGTTTGCTGTCCAGTGCGCAGGGTCCTCCTGTCACGCAGTTCGCGAATGCGTGAGCGCTCGTCGATGTCTGCATTGCGCGCCGAGCAATTATGAGTTGCTCACTCGTCAAATGAGAGCCGCGCTGCCCGGCAACGGGGCCACTGGCCGCCGCTCTGGCGGCATCACCTTATCTTTCCCCGGCCGCACGTCTTGCCGCGTATGCCGGTCTCGTGCCGATCAGCCGACACTCCAGATCGCACGCCGCGTCCGCGTTTGGCGGGAGCACCGAGGTCTGGTGGCGGCGCCAGCCCTGTCGGCATCGCGGCATCGCTCGCAACGAGTTGCTCGGCGGGCCTGGCCGTCGCGAGTTCGATCGATATCGAGCGCTTGGCCGAAGCCCGCGGGCATAGTCAGGATCAATCCCAGGCCCTGGCATGCGCGTCACAACGATGCCAGTCGACGCAACCCGCCTTCTCGGATTTTCGCTATTTGTTGGGAGCCGCCTATAGCAATCAGCTCCTCGCCTGCATTGCTTTCACAAGAGCGGCTGCGGAGGCGCCTTCGAGCGACAACCCATAGCCAACCTCTTGCACGATGCGTTGCTTCAAGGGCCAAATAAAGTGCACGCGCGTATTGCGGCGTGCTACTTCTGGCGCTTTCAAATACTGCGTCGCCAATTCCTGTGCGCGGCCAAGCGCACTGCCGTTTGGCACGACCTCAGCAACCACTCCCCATTCGCGTGCTACGGCCGCCGTAATCGTCTGTGCGTTGAGCAGGAAAGCTTCCGCCCGTCCCGCTCCCGCGCGATAGCTCCAGGTGGTAAAGATGCCGTCGCCAGGCACAACTCCCGCAGCATAGTGGCCCATGTCCTGGAAGGTCGCGCCTTCCGCTGCGACGATGACGTTGGCCAGCAGAACATACTCCGAGTGGATATGGGCACGCCCCTCGATGGCCGCGATGACTGGCACGCGGATATTTGCTATGTTTTCCAGGACCTGAACGCCTTCGTCATGGATCTGACTCCAAACGCTGGGGTCGGAAACGTCCTTGAAAGACGCCCAGTCAACCCCGATCATGAAATCTCCGCCCGCACCTGTGAGAATGACGATCTTGTTCGCCCTATCCTGCGAAATTCGGTAGAAGGCATCGACAACCTCCGTGTGGGCCTCCGCCGTGAACGTGAGTGGGCCCCCATTGCTATGGAACTGCACGACCAGCACTCCGTCCCCATCCCGCGTCAACTTCAGGCAGCGGTAGGCCGTGAAATAGTTATCCAGATTCGTTTGCATCATGCTCTCCAATGTCCGAACGTACTGAATTCGCTACACCGTGCAGCGGGCCAATTTCATTAAATACCATGGAAGGGCTTCCCACTAAGGCCCCTTGGTACGGTCCTCATGCGGCATGAGGATCTAGTCTACGCTGTCCCCCGCGAACATTCTCCTCGCAAGGTCCGTGATGATTAAGGAGGATCCTGGCTCAGCGCGGCCTTTTGGCGCGATGCGCCAGACTTCTCTTGTTGGATTGACTCCAAGAAGCGTGCCCAGCGCCCGTATGAAGCAAGGAAGCTTCTACCGGCCTAGAGTCCCGCACGATTTCTGACTCACGTGTAAGATCACCGCCAAATTCTGCCGTCAATGCACTCGACTGAAGAAGACGAAGGTAAGTGCGCCCGTCGTCTGCGCGCCGCCATCGCGCGTACTACTGGTTTCCCGGGACGACAGCAGATAGGCGCTGTCGGGCTGGCATGGGGGTGGGGCGTTTTATTGGAGCCGTAGGAAATACGGCAGGCAGATCTGCGCTGCCAGTGGTTCTCGCGGGCAGAGTCATGCTGGTGCTTTGCGCTCTCGCGAAGTGAGCGGAGGCAGGAGGGATGTTGCAGGTTCAATGGGCAGTAACCATCTAGGGAGGTTGAATCATGAGTTTCAGTGATACTAATGTATTGGTCATCGGCGGCAGCTCGGGCATTGGTGCCGCCGCCGCGAGGGCTTTCGCGCAGCAAGGCGCGCAGGTGACGATCGCGTCGCGTAATGCTGGCAAGCTCGATGCTGCTGCCCGCACCCTCGGCCCAAACGCCAAGACCGCCGCCCTGGACATCACCGACGACGCGAGTGTTCAAGCGTTCTTCAACGCTTCGGATCCGTTCGACCATGTCGTAATCTCAGCAGCGCAAACGGCGACCGGACCTGTACGCGGCCTCGACTTGGCCGACGCATATCGCGCGATGGACAGCAAGTTCTGGGGCGCATATCGCGTGGCCCGCGCCGCCCGAGTTCGCGACGGGGGCTCCCTCACGCTGGTATCAGGATTTCTTTCCGTGCGCCCCAGCAAAGCCTCCGTGTTGCAAGGGGCGATCAACGCCGCGCTCGATTCGCTCGGCCGCGGCCTGGCGCTGGAGCTCTCGCCGGTTCGCGTGAATACGGTTTCGCCGGGTCTGATTGCGACCGAACTTTGGTCAAAGCTCGATGAAGGTGCGCGGGAAAAGATGTTTGAAGGTGCTGCGGCGCGGCTGCCGGCACGGCGGGTTGGCCAGCCCGAAGACGTTGCCAATGCCATCCTGTATCTTGCGTCCAACCCGTACGCTACCGGGTCGACGGTACTTGTCGATGGAGGCGGGGCTATCGCGTAAGCACCCCGCACGAGGCTGCCGTACACGCGCGACCTGCTCGAGGGAGGCGGATCTCGGCAGTCTCTCGTAGGGCGGCAGCAAGCTCAATTTGTCGTCGGCGGCGACCAGCGCTGGTCGTCAAACTTGAGTTAGCGCACCGTACACAGCTGCTCGAGCGCGCGACATGCGAGCGGGTCTCAACCGCGAAGGCGAGTTCAACGAGTAGCGTCAAGGCGTCGGCGTCGATTTATTCCTGTCCGGATGGCAGGTAGAGGGACAGCTTGTGTTCGGTCGCCCCGTCTCGACTAAAAGTTGGGAATTCGGTTCATGCGATGGCTGCGCTTGAAAGCGTATCAGAATCAGTTTGCACTTCTATTTTCGGATAGGCTTCTCGCCACCGACACGAGCGAAACTTGCACGCAAAAGCTGCGCCAGCGCAGCCTACGCGTTTCGTCCCGGCTTGAATCTCGCAGAGACCCCTCTTAGCGGGTGCGTGGGGTTCCGCGTCTTGCCCTTGCCCCAGTACGGAGCGTCGAGTAGATATCCCGCCGGAGTCCGGGCCAGTTCGGTTTGGCGAATGAAAGCGACCTCATGGCACCGCTGCCTTAGTCGCTTGATTTCCAATGAACGTCCGACGGTCGCTGCCGACCGCCGGTGACGGCGAACCGCGGCGCAATTCTCCGCTTGAGAGTTCCGCGTCAAACAGCCAAGTCGGTGCGTAACCAATACCCATCCCTGCCAGGAGGGATGCACGCATGACCTCGCTGCTGTTGGTCTGCAGATTGCCCTGCACTCGCACCACGCGCGAGGTGCCGGCTGGCTCTTTCGAACCGGCAGCGGCAACGAAATTCCACGCGTTGCGAGACAGCGTCTCCGTATACACCATACAGTTGTGCGCCGCGAGGTCTTCAGGCGCACCTGGTGGATTGAGCCCCGGTGGAAGGCTGCGCAACTATTTGCGGTGCGCCACAAGCATCCGATGTGTCGTCCCAACACGTCTGGCCACCAAACTGCTATCCGATAGCTCGCCGATGTGCACAGCCACATCGATCCCAAGCCCGACGAGGTC
Organism: Cupriavidus sp. IDO; assembly: GCF_000812465.1. Classification (GTDB taxonomy): domain Bacteria; phylum Pseudomonadota; class Gammaproteobacteria; order Burkholderiales; family Burkholderiaceae; genus Cupriavidus. The sequence continues at coordinate 18,060 of NZ_JWMA01000124.1, forward strand.
GATGAAGCCGTCGTGCAGCCGTAGGTCGATCTTTACGTTACGGTGTTTCGCCAGGAACGCCTGCACGACCGGCATCAGCTTGCGCCGGCCGAAGCCGACCGACGCGGCAACGCGCAGCCAGCCGGAATGTTGTTGTTCGCCGGAGCGAAGTGCGCCCTCGGCCTCGGCGATCTCTGCCACCAATCGACGTACCTGCTCGAAGTAACGCTCGCCCTCATCCGTGAGCGCAAGTGAACGGGTCGTGCGCGTCAACAGCTTAGCACCCAGGTCAGCTTCGAGCGCTGCCACCTGCTTGCTGACGGCACCTTGCGTCACGTTAGCCTCGTGCGCAACCGCCGAAAAGCTCCCTGCTTCCACGACACGGACGAACGTCTGCATCGCTTGTAACTTGTCCATATTTATTCCCCGCAGGAATTATTAATATGAGCGTACCCCGTCTTAATCTCCCGCCCGGAATCAACCATACTTCTACCACACATACGTCGCCGTGCCGGAAAGGCGAGCGATTGAAGCGGGGGCCACAAGCACCTCGCCGCTCTGCGCGATGAGCCCATGCAGAGCGCTGTGTTAGACGATTGCGCCCGAGGCGCGCTGCCTGACAGGTAACGCAACGACGTTGATGGCAGCTACCTTGCGCAGCGCAACTGTTTACCCACCCATCCCTAAAGGAGGTCAATCATGACCAGAATCAACGTACCGACTCGCGAAGAAGTGTCCCCGGCCAACCAAGCAATCTTCGATAACCTCAAAAGCACACTGGGTATGGTGCCGAATCTGTATGCAACGCTTGCTCACTCGGAGCATGCGCTTGGCAACTACCTGGCGTTTCAGAATGGCAGCAGCAGCATCACGGGTAAGGCTCGCGAAGTAGTGAATCTGGTCGTTAGCCAGGTCAACAAGTGCGAGTACTGCCTTGCGGCACATACCGCCCTCGGCAAGATGAATGGCTTCACGGACGAGCAAATCCTCGAAATTCGCGTTGGCTCCGCGAGCTTCGACAGAAAGTTGGACTCGCTGGCGCGTCTGACTCGCAATATTGCAGAAAACCGCGGCCAAGCCTCCCCTGCACTGGTGGACGCGTTCTTCGCCGCCGGCTGGAACAAGGCCAATCTGGTGGATGCCATTGTCGTCATCGGCGACAAGACCGTCACGAACTATCTGCACGCCACCACGCAAGTGCCGGTGGACTTCCCGGCTGCTCCGAAGCTGCCGATGGCGTCGTAAAGAGCCATGCTCGAATGGCCTCTCTCCTAAGGGAGAGGCCAGAAGGCCTCTGCCAAGGAAGTGCGCTGCGCCCAGGTCTCCTTCCTCTGGCGAGTCACAGGGGCAAGCTCCCCCTTTTTATCAACTCCCCAGCGGGCCCGACAATGTCGACAACGGGCGATCCGGCGCTTGGCGTCCTCCCCGGAATTCCCTCCACACACTTTGGAAACAGGCTCCGGAACTCCCAAGGTCTTGCCGCCACCCGCACGTCATCGATATCGCAGGTTATCGGTTGCCTAATAGCAACGTGCCGTTCGGCTCGAGCCCACAGAAGCCGCTCCTGGTCTTACTTCATTCGTGCCGCGCACTGAAACCTGTGCCGCGGCGCATTCACAGCGTACTGCCCTCAGGGTGACACCGATAGAGAGCTGATCCCGCCGGCTCGTCGGGCGACGCCCAGGCGGGAATCCGCAGCCGGAGTTGCCGCACAAGGAGGGCGACGATCGACATCCTCGCGTAGGACGCGCCTCTGTCGCAGCTGAGGATTGAAGGATGCCTAATCGCAAGGCAGCGCAAGGCTTTGACACGTCGGGTTGACGAACGCGCTTTGACGTTCCCCTGACCGGTGAACTCACGCGCGAGAGCCGATGCGATAGCGAGGTCAACGACCTGCCGCGCAGGACCGTGAAAGTCCCAAACGGCGCGCCTTCAAGCCGCAAACCATCGACAGCCTGCGCACACCTGCCAACCACGCCCATTTTCAGCTAAAGAGTCCAGGTCCGCGTCCCTAGACAACCTGCCACGCCGGGCACATTCCCATAGGGGATGGACAGTGCGTGATAAAGTGGCGGCGCCAAATTTCTGGACACCCATCCGGCAATAAGGCAGGTGGCGAGAGCTGGGAGGAGAATCTGAAGCGAGCCGGACAGTTCCGCAACAACCACGCATGCGGTGAGCGGGCTACGTGTAACTGCGGCGAAATAGCCGGCCATGGAGATCGCCAAAAGTACCCTGATATCGACGGCACCCACAAATTCGTGAAGTAGGCCGCCAATGCCTGCGCCGATCGCCAGCGACGGGACGAAGATGCCCCCAGGAATGCCAGCAACACACGTGGCGAGCAACGCGAGGCCCCTAGCCAAGGGATCCCCGGGGGAAGCTGCCCTACCCTCCAGAATTCCGCTCACCACTTGTTCAACGCCCAGTAGGCTGGTACCGGAGGTTGTCATTGCCATAACAGCCACTAGCAATCCACATAGGGCACCAAAGACCGCCGGACGCCTCGCCCGAAGCTGGACCAGTGACGCGGGCAGCCAGCGCATCGCATATATCAGCATCCAGGCAAAGGAGCCGCCAGCCAGGCCGGTCACAGCTCCCGCCAAAACGATGGAAGCGAACAACCCATCCTGGAATAGACTAGAAGAAACCCTTGGGACGACACCCCCCCCAGACCCGACGAAGGGGATAGCGGGAGCCGCAAAAGTTGCAATCGCGAGCGCAGCCAATATTCGCCAATGGAGCTTTTTTCGCGTCAGCAGTTGCTCCAACGCAAATACGAAGCCGCCCAAAGGGGTGCGGAATGCCGCGGCAAGTCCCGCCGCACTTCCGATCACGATAATTGCCCGCTCGCGCGCTTCCATGTCAGCAGCACTGTTCGGTTGCGGCAGGAAGGCGCCAAGCTTGTGCATGATCACGGCGCCAAGGTAAATGCTGGGCCCCTGCCGGCCGATGGGAAAGCCGGCTGCTGTCGCCACCAATGATATCCCGATCTTGCCAAGCAGCAGGCGCCAGCCAAGCAGCTCCCGGCCCGGCGTGGAATCACCACGGAGCGCTGCGATCGCCTGAGGGACACCGCTTCCTTCGGCACCAACGAACCAACGGCGCGTCACCCATGCGCACAGGCCGCCGACCAACGGTGAAACGAGCAGCAGCCCCCACGGGAGAACGCCAAAATACACGAGCATTCCCGCGTGCGCGATTGACATCCCGCACGCGTACAGTGAGACGGCGACGCCGACCAGAATCGCCGCCGCCAACAGCTCCCAGCAAGCAATTGCTGTACTCACCAGCCGCCGAAACGACAACAACAGCATGTCAGAACTTATGACGCGTAATCGGGCGGAGCTCCGCGGCCGCGAGATCTTCCCGCACTGGCTGCCAAGCGCGGCTCCAGTAAGTGCCATGGAGCAGTATGAGCGGGGAAATTACCTTCTCCTGCCGTAAGGTAGCTGGTCGGCAGGCCGTCCACGGCTGTCATTCGTTTCATTGCTGTACTCCTGTAACTAGACGTCGAACGGCGGCAAGTCGCTGTCCAATCGGATCGGAAAAGAACACGGGCTAGTGCCGCTCTCTGCCACGGGGCAACCTGCGAGGTGGCAACGCCCGCCCGCCCGTAAAAGAGACCTTACAGCGCCGCGCCGGGGGCGCCGGTCGCAATGCTCGCCGACTGCAGCCAGTTGACGATGTTTTGCACGGTGTCGCCGTAGAAGGTTCGATACAGTTCCTTCGACACATAGCCTACGTGCGGAGTAGCAAGCACGTTCGGCAGATTCCGAAGTGGATGCGGATTGGGCAACGGCTCGGCGTCGAATACGTCAAGTGCAGCTCCCGCGATCTTCCCTGCTTTAAGCGCATCGAGTAACGCTGCTGTATCGATAATCTGCCCGCGGGACGTGTTGACAAGCCGGCTTGTCGATTTCATCTTTGCTAGCTCTGTTGCGCCGACCAAATGGTGAGTCCGTTGGCTGAGCCGAACGTGAATGGACAGAATGTCTGATGAAGCAAAGATCTCATCTTTTCCAACCAACCGGGCGCCCACCTCAGCGGCGTGTTCGGCCGTCAGATTCTGGCTCCACGCAATGACTTTCATTCCAAACGCCGCCGCGATCCTGGCGACCGCCGAACCAACACGGCCGAGACCAAGCAACCCAAGCGTTTTCCCGGAAAGTTCCTCACCGACCGACAGTTGCCAACCGCCGTTGGCCACCGACTGTCTTTCCTGCGGAATGTTGCGCACCATCGCGAAAATCAGGGCCCAGGTGAACTCAATCGTTGGAGTCGACTCGTAGCCTGTATGGCGAACTTCAATGCCAAGTTCCGCAGCTGCATCTTCATCGATAGACGCGTTCCCAGGGCCTGTTGAAGCAATCAGCCTGAGGTTGGGTAACCTTTCGAGGATTCCTCGCGGCAATGGCGTGCGTTCTCGCATCACGCAAAGCACATTAAAGGGCCGCAGACGATCCACCAGTGCGTCGGAGTCACCGACGTGGTCATCAAAGACCGTGATATCAGCCAGACCGCGCAGTGGTGACCAATCGGCCATCGTCAACGCAACGTTCTGGTAGTCATCGAGGATCGCCACCTTGATGCGAGGTGTCGGTTGGGTCATGGCTGTCTCCTGAATTCGCTCTGTTTTTCCCGCCGACCGGCGCCGAGGGTAGTCTTTCCGCATAGAGCGCCGTCGCGGCATTTCGTCCGCAGTCTCGTGTCGTGAAGTTCCGCACTTCAGCGCTGCTATGAAGCCAGAACTTACACGTCCATGGCGCCAGCCGCAAACAGGGAACACCGCACTGACCTACGCGGCGCTACGTTCGGTCACTACAATCAGCGCTTGGACACAGTCCCTCGGCGTCTGGAACACCCTCGGCCGCGCTCCCGCGGGAACTTTATGCCGCCTGCCGCGCGGATCTCGCGGCGTTCTATGTGCAAATATTAGAGGGGCCGCCGCGTCGGCGATACGGGTCCAGCGAGAATATCTCTTATTACCCGTGGGCATAGGCACGTGCGCCAGTGGGTCGCCCCCCTGAAACGCCGGACACAGTCCCCAAGCCCCCCCAACAGCGCCCTTAACTACCGCTCACCGCGAGAGTTCCGGCGCGCCATGGAGTTACAACCTAAGGGGGGTGACCGTGTCCGGGGACAGGGGGGCAAATCCAGTCAAGCTTCGTCGAACGTACAGTCGTCCGGTACGTGTAGCCAGGCAACCCGCTCTCCCCCAGCTTGCATTGCATCGAACCGATGCCTTCACGAGACCGCCACTTGTCGGCAAGCGTCATGCTTCTGTGGTGAGCGCACACACCTTCCGCTGGATGTCGGTCGCCGCCCGCGTTGGTTGTCATTCCTCCAGCACTCACGGTTGCGCCCCTAGAACCTTGTCCTGGGTCCGCGTGTCAAAGTCCCTGGCGTCGTGACGCTCGAGCAACTGCTCCGACAGCTCGCCTCTAACGCGGTTGACCATCCGCCCGCGCTTGACTGCGGGCCGTGACAGTATCGCGTCGGCCCACCGCAACACGTTTCTATAGTCCTGTACGCTCAAGAACTCCGCTGCGTCATATTGCCACCCCTTGACAAGGCTACCGTACCAAGGAAAGGCCGCAATGTCGGCAATTGTGTACTCGTCGCCAGCGAGGTATTCGGCTTCGGAGAGACGTCGATCTAGCACGTCCATCTGACGCTTAACCTCCATGGAGAAGCGATTGATCGCGTACTCGATCTTGGTCGGTGCATAGGCATAGAAGTGGCCGAACCCACCACCGAGGTACGGAGCGCTGCCCATTTGCCAGAAGAGCCAGTTCAGTGCCTCAGCGCGTGCCCCCGCGCCCTTCGGGAGGAACGCGCCGAATTTTTCTGCCAGATATAGCAGGATCGAACCAGATTCAAATACGCGAACGGGTTCGGGGCCGCTCCGGTCAAGTAACGCAGGAATTTTCGAGTTCGGGTTTAACGCGACGAAGCCGCTACCGAACTGGTCGCCTTCACTGATCCTGATCAGCCATGCGTCGTACTCGGCGCCCGTGCGCCCCAGCGCAAGCAATTCCTCAAGCATGATTGTGACCTTGACACCGTTCGGCGTGCCCTGCGAGTAGAGCTGTAGCGGGTGTCGGCCGACAGGCAGCTCCTTGTCGTGCGTTGGTCCGGCGACAGGCCGGTTGATATTTGCAAACGCCCCTCCGCTAGGCTCGTTCCACGCCCAGATCCTTGGTGGAGTGTAATCAAGGGAACGCTTCATATTTCCTCCTCAAATTATTCGGGGCTGGTTCATTCTGCCGCGGCGAAGTCGGATGGGACGAAGAGTGCCCGCCGAGACTCTTCATCCTTTGTCTGCGCAAACCGGCAGTCCTTCGCAACGGATCGCGCGGCCGATGACCGGCCAACCATCCCTGCAGCGAATAGACACGACGGTTCGGATACGGTACGACGGACCGTCCGTACCCTCGCGTACGCACGTGTCACATATCCTGAACATCGGCCCACCATGCTTTCCTATGGGCAATCTCGGTGGGATCGAAACACCCTATGCGCAACACAAGCGTCCGTTGTGCATCTTTGTCAATAGTGTAAAATATAGACCGACATTTCGTCTACGGTGAGAGGAATCATGGCCGGCGTTCGGCAATTCGATGAAGACAACGCGTTCGAGCGGGCTTTAGATGTGTTCTGGGCCAAAGGCTATCGCGCGACCTCAATGCTGGACCTCGCGAAATCTACGGGGGTGCAACGCGGCTCGCTATATAACGCCTATGGCGACAAGGAAGAGATCTTCGTGCAGGTATTCGAGCGGTACGCAGACCGCTTCGTTGCCGAAACGAAGATGGCGCTCAACAAGCCCGAATTGCGAGATGCGCTGGTCGATTTTTTCACTGTCGCTATTCGTTCGATTACACGAGGCTCGCCTGCGCGCGGCTGCCTTTCGACAAAAATCGCCGTCGAGACCGCGCCGGAATTTCCGCGCCAGCAGGAACTGGTGAAGAGGATGCTAGACGAGCTTGAGGACGCCTTGTTTAAGGTGCTCGACACTCCCGGAGCACGCGCGCAACTGGTCATTCCGCCGCGCCAGGCTGCCCGCGTTATCGTGACAATGACGCGAGGTATCGCCGTGATGGAGCGCGTCTACGGCGACCCGAAGCGCCTCCGGCAGACAGCGGCGGCCCTAATCGATACGATTCTGCAACAGACACATCAGTAACGCGCGTAGCAGTTAATCGGCTCGACTAAGGGCGACGCGGTGCGTCGATAGGGACTGGGACCTTAATGGATCCACAGTTCCCGCTCACCGCACCGCGCCAGACGCGTTGGATCTAGACAAAGAACTCAGTCAAAGCGCGTGCAACGGCTTTCGCGTCGTTTTCCATAGGGATGTGTCCCGCCGCCGGGATGCGGATGAGCGAGGCGTTCGGAATCTCCTTGACGAAGCGCTCCGCGTGATGGACCCGCTGAAAGCTGTCATCTTCCCCCCAAACGAGCAGCTTGGGTGTCGTGGACTCGCGCAGGGTAGGGACGATATCCATCGTGTAGCGGCTGTACGCCGCGCCCGCGAGTGCAAGCCACGAACGCGCAACCCGCGGATCCGCCCAAGGGGCGAGATACTCAGCAATTTCCTCCTCAGTTGTGCTGCGGGCCAACGCTGTAATGACGGATTTTCGGCGTGCCTCCAGAACATCCTCGGTCGTGGTAGCAGCCGCAACCTCCGGGTCACGAAAACGCGCGACACCGGGAACGGGCCACGAGTCAAACATAACCGCGTTGACTAGAGCGAGCCGGCTCACCTTGATCTTGCCGTCGACCAGAATATGCTGTGCAACACCACCGCCAATGTCATGGCCGGCGACGCCCACCGGATCGGTGACGCCTAGAGCTCGCAAAAACTGCGCCGTCCAGTCAGCGAGTGCCGGAATAGATGCATCGGCAACGGTGAGCTCGCCGCCAGAACGACCGAATCCAGGGAAATCCACGGCGATCGGGCGCAGCCCTGCGCCTGCGAGATCATCGATCACCGGTTGCCACACACGGCTCCAGTAGGTGCCATGAAGCATTAGTACGACAGGGCCTTGATCACCCGCAGTCAGGTAGCTCGCCGCAGTGCCTGCTACGTCAATTGTCTTTCTTTGCATTGAATCAAGCTCTCCAAAAAGGTTGGCGCAACTTAGCGGATGAACCGCTTGACATGGTCGGCGCCGAGACCGATCGCCTCATAGTGCTTGCGTGCCGCCTCAATCTTCGTGAACACGTCCTCATAGCCAACGGCTACACCTTGCGGATCAACATAGGTGTAGCCGCCCGTCACGTGGAACCACGTGATCATCTCCTCGACGTCATGCGGCACGAAGAGCGTGTGCGTCTCACCGGCGGGTTCATGCGCGTACGAGCCCAATTCAGCTGTCCAATCGTGTTCCAGGTAATACCAGCGCCCTTTCAAAACCATTGCGTGCACAGGGCCCGTATGGCGGTGTCGCGAAAGCACGCCGGACTGGCGCACGCGAAGCAAATTAATGTAATAGCCCTGGCTCGCGCTCAAAAGAAGAGGCTTGAACGACACCGTTCCCGTCATCGGGACCCACAAGTTGTCGTCTTCAAGCCAATTGTCCAGCACCCCGGCGTGCACAATGTCCGGGGACATGTCCGGCGGCTGCGGCAGCTGGAATGGAACGGCATCCTCGTCAGGGGCCCGCTTGGTCAAGTTGGTCACTTTGGTCTCCAAATTAGCAGTTGCTGATCGACGTCCTTGCACTACGTGCCTTGATCTGCGTCGAAACCAGTGCCAGTACTTTAGTCATGTTTGACATCCGTGACAAGGATGAAATGCAACCGTTTTCGTCGCGGGGCGTCCCGAAACTCGTTTCGGGATCACGTGGGCGTAGGATTTTCCGCCAGGTCATCTTTGCGTCACCAACTTCGTTCAGCCAGCGAATCGTGCTTTGCGCATATCGCCATAGGTCGTTTGACGCGGCTCCTTTAGCAGGGTGCTGAAGTCCCTCCCGCGGACGTCAGCGTGACGACTGGTTGAGGCGTTGATTTGAGAACCCACCATCCAATCCCGCATTCGTGCGCGGCGCGCAGACACCTTCACGGAAAGCTTGTTCACTATGCAGAGTGCTGGAGGATTTCGTGCCGAAGTTCCACCCGATGCGCTCGATCCGCACCATGACCAACCAGGCGCCGGTGAAGATGGACCGGTTGTTCGCGCAGATGTACAGGGCCGATATCAAGGGCGGCGGCGACAAGGACGATAACGATGGAGGTAACTTCAAAGGTCGCGAGCTCAGCGACGACGTGCACGAGTCCAAGACCGATCCCGATGCCAAGCTCCACCGCAGGAGCAAGACAGGCAGCGAGACCAGCCACATGCGTGTCATACCCTGAGCGACAGCCGCTATGACCTGGTGGTGAGCGCCATGGTGACCAATGCTGGCGGACACTCCGAACGAGAGGCCGCAAACGTCACGCTCAACGACACCAGGCAGGTGACGGAAAACCTGGTTTTGAAAGTCACCGTGGGCGCGGACAGACGCTACGATGAGCAGGAAATCATTCGAGCCTGCCTGGAGACGAAGGTGACGTCCCGCGTCGCACGGAACACCTCGGGGCGACGCCCGGCCGTTCCTGACGCCGTTGCTTGCAGCACCGGTTATGCCGTCTCGCACCAAAAGCGCAAGCTGATCGAACAAAACTCTGGCTGGATCAAGACCGCGGGGCGCACGCGTCAGGTGATGGTGCGCGGACCAAAGAAAGTCGACCAGATGTTTGCGGCGCGAATCGCCGCTTTCATGTGCGACCCTCTTCCACGCTGCCAAACGCCTGGCCCGAGCCCGGCCCATATTTGCGTGTCCGGACCAGCGACTCCGCGTTGTGGGTTGTCATTACTCACGCGCGACCGGCTGAACGAAGTGTCCCCCAGGTCTTTCCAGGGTGGCGGGCATCATCGCGCCCTTCTTTGCCCTGCTGTTATGCGAGTGAAGATCCAGGGGACGTACAGCCAGACATTAGGCCATGCTGGCTCGCCCCATCAGCAACGCCGCCAACTCTGCCGATTCCGCCCGACGCACTTGGTAACTGTCGTCGCCCGCCGCTCTGGCCCGCTCGGAGCCAAACCGCGTATTGCGGCGCAATTCAAACGGGAAGTTGCACCTGTGCCCCCACAGCGAAGAGCCAGGCCCCGAGGTCGCTTAGTTGTCCACAACTAGCCGGTGATTCCGATGCCGGACGGGATGACGGACCACCTTGTCGAGATTGGCTCCTCCTCCGATCCGCATGAGCAAGTCGTTCATCGCACGCTTCGCGCTCTCTGGCGCCCGCTGGTAGTAGAACAACGGCCTTTGGAACATATACTGAATGCAGGTCCAGACATTGCGCTTCGCCGAGGCCTTGCCGACGATAAAATCCTGCGTACCGAGGAGACGCGGAATTGGGCTAGTGTAATTCGCGTCGATCCACTCCCCCACACGATCGATCGTATCGCAGGCTACTGGGACGTATTCTGCGAACAAATGCCGCATTATCGGCATGAGCGTTTCCGGGACCCTATCCTCGCCGAAGTATTCGCCCTGAGCCTTCACGGGCGAGTTCATCCGTTCAACCCAACGCACGACGTTCGGGAAATTACGCCTCAGCAGCGCGGACGAATAGAGGTCGCGATAGAGGTGCGCATATAGCGGCCCCATGAAGGCGAAGTCCGACGTCGACGGCCGTGAGCCGAAAAGGTAGTCATGATCTTCGAAGTGAGCCTCGAGCCAACCAAGAAGACTCTCCGTCCATAGCTCGATTTCGGGCGCCGTCTCCGGAACAATACCCAAGGACGGCAAGCGATCGCGGGCCCATGCACATCCTTTTTCGCCCACGATCAACTGCTGCGCGGCCTGCGCCATGGGCTCGTACATTCGTCCGAATTCGCCCTTCAAATACTCGTAGTTCGTCTCGAGAAACCCCCAACGGTAATACATGGCCGGTATCCGCACCCAGTCGTGCGCATACGCCTCCACCAGAAGATTGGCCAAATGTAGAACCGGTGTAGAGGGGTACACAGAAACCAGCGGGTATCGCCCCTCTAACTCATCGATGATATCAGTCGAGTCCTGGAGCATTTCCCCGTCCGGCATCAACAGCACTGGCATCATGCGATAGCCGATCCGAGGGACGAGAAAGCTGTCGTAGACAGCGTTGGAAGCGACCATCTCCTGAAACGGGATGCCCTTAAAGATGAGGTAAGACCTCACCTTCGCCGTATAGTTGGAGATCTGGGCGCCATAGAGCGTGTAGACGTCATGCATAATCAGCTTCTCACGATTCGAAAGTTCTAATTCGGGATGTCCTTTGAGCCCCTATCCGCGGCGACAAACGCCCCGGCCAGTTGCGTACGCCGACCCTAATTGCGTGATTGTTCATATTTCCCGACACCCGTGGCCCTGTCTCCGGCGCCGCTATGTCTGCTTAGAACTCTCTAGGGAACTGAGTAAAAGCGCGTCTTGGGCCTCTACTCCCCTTAACATTAGCCGGTTAGCTATAAATCCGGCTATTGCTACGAACGAATAGCAACCATTCCCGAGCGGAATACATCAAGAATTGTGGCCCTTCTTTCATACTGTTGAGTAGAGCCCACGCTATCGCTCCCACGCGCGCCACACTCGAGCCGAGAGAACCGGTGCCGCCGCGATGACGACGCGTGTCGACAATCTTTAAAGAGACTGGGACATTCGTCGCCGGGCGTGCGTCCACGACTGGCACCGCCACCGTGCTCGTTTCCTAGGCGTCTGTCCGCGCCAAGTGCCTACGTACGGGACCCAATCAGCCGTGCAGCCACGGACCCAAAGCAGCCCGTCGGCCCCGAGCGCCTAGCGCGCCGGTCCCAGCTCGCTGGATACCAACTGATCCTCGTATTGGTCCCTTTCCGTCTCCGCCGCTGCGGAGCGGTCTGTGATGGAGAGGACGAAGATCGCGACAAACGCCGCAGTCATCGAGAACAGAGCCGGATACTCGTAGGGGTAGACCGCAGTCTTGTGGCCCAAGACCTGCACCCATACCGTGGGGCTTAGAATCGTCAGGCCCACTGCGGTTCCAAGCCCGATGAGTCCGCCGAACACTGCGCCGCGAGTCGTAAGGCCTCGCCAGTAGATGGACAGGAGCAAGACTGGGAAGGTGGAACTCGCTGCGATCGAAAACACCAGGCTGACGATGAACGTAATGTTTTGCTTCTCAAAGGCGATGCCAACAACGATTGCAAGCACACCCAGTACGACCGTCGTGGCACGTGATACCAACAGTTCCTGCCGGTCGGTGGCAGTACCTTTGCGCAGCACGTTTGCGTACAGGTCGTGAGAAACGGCTGAGGCGCCCGCCAACGTGAGCCCGGCAACGACGGCCATGATCGTTGAGAAGGTTACAGCGCTGATGAAACCCAAGAAGATGTTCCCGCCGACCGCATGTCCGAGGTGGACAGCAACCATGTTGGCGCCACCAACCAGCGCGCCGCCTTCATTGTGATACGCGGGATCGGAACTGACCAAAGCGATGGATCCGAAGCCGATGACAATGATCATGGCATAGCCGGCGCACATGATCCCGGTTGCGTGGAACACGCTTTTGCGTGCCTCCTTAACGTCGGGGACGGTAAAGAAACGCATCAGAATATGCGGCAAACCTGCAGTCCCAAATATCAGCGCGAGACCGAGAGAGATTGCCGAGACAGGGTCTCGGATTAGCCCCCCTGGGCCCATGATGGCGGTACCTTTCGGGTGGATCCTGACTGCGGCAGATATCAGATTCTCGAAGCTGAAACCAAAGCGCTGCAGAACCATGAATGCCATGAAAGCAGCGCCGATCAAAAGGAGCGCCGCCTTGACGATCTGGATCCAGGTGGTAGCAAGCATGCCGCCAAAGAACACGTAGAGCACCATGAGGACACCGATCAGCACTACGGACCAAACATAGCTAATGCCAAATAGAAGTTCGATCAGCTTTCCAGCCCCCACCATTTGGGATACGAGATACAGCAGAACAATCACGAGCGAGCTGATAGTCGAGAACGTTCGGATAGGGCTCTGCTTCAGTCGAAATGACAGGACATCCGCGATAGTGAACCTACCCAAATTTCGAAGTGGCTCTGCGATCAAAAACAGGATCACAGGCCAGCTTGCGATGGCACCTACCAAATAAATGAGCCCGTCGAAACCGCTGCCGTACACGAGCGCAGAGACGCCAAGAAGGGACGATGCGGACAGGAAGTCCCCAGCGATAGCCCATCCGTTCTGCATGCCTGTAATACGCCCACCGGCGGCGTAATGATCGGAGACGCCTGAGCTCTTCCGGGCGGCCCATTTCGTAATGAACAGGCTGAAGATGACAAACAAGAAAAACATTGCAATCGCGCTAGGGTTCGAAGCTTGATGCAACGACCCTGTGGAGCCAGGTGACGTCGACGCCTGCGCGGCGGGCAACGTGGTCAAGCACGTGGTGGCCAATAGCCAGATGACACGCCAAAAGCTCATGACCGGCCTCCCGCTTTGATTGCAGCCACGTTCGCGTCAATCACCGTGTTTGCTCGACGCACGTACACGCCAACGAGCAAGAAGGCGAGCGCGAGAATCCCGAAGCAAACGGGTATTCCCCAGCTCGTGGATCGGCCAGGGCCGATGGGGGTCGCGAGCCAATCGGGCTTGAACGCAATGGTCGAGACGAACCCGAAGTAGGCGACCAGCATCACCACCGTCAGCGACCAGCTAGTCCACCTTCTTTCGCGGACCAGCCTGCGAAACTTCTCATCGCGGACAACGTCCCTTCGTTTCAGCTCGCCCGGCCCAGTGAGGCCTGGGTTGGCGGCTGCTACAGGCGCAGCATTCGACATGTCGTCTCCTCCTTCAACTTATTCTTCCATACAATTTCTGGATCACCGACGCGCAACTTCGCTCGGAATTTACTTTCAACAATACTCGTGAGCAGCCGAAAACCGCAGCCGCTCGCGACTATTGTTGGCACTAAAAAGTCAAGTCCTTATGCAAAGGAATGCTCTCGTTGCTGAACTAACTCAGCGGACAAACCGCTTGACGATGTAATCCCCGCCAGGTCCGATTTCGTCGTCATGCTTGCAGGCTGGAAATGTCGGCCGACATACCAGATTCCAACGGACGCCGATAGGATTGCTTGCTCATCCGGACCTCTATTCCCGCTTCTCTCACGGACGAGTCCTCCAAGCGCTCTAGCGTGACGCAGAGCCCGTCAAACGCTCAACCGCCGGTCGCCGGTCGCCGGTCGCGCTCTTGCGCGCGCCGGCTCGATGTTTGACAGTATAGTCAAGTTTGACATAGATGGCAAGGATATGCCAGCGCCGTCCCGTCATTCGCTCCGTGCCGCAGTGACATCGTCTGATTCCCCCTAATCTAAACTTGATCGATGTCCAGCCATACGACCCAGACCTCGTCGTCCTCGCCGGTCGCGCTGAGCACCGACGCTGCATGCCCGCCGCCCGTTGAGGCAGCGTCGCTTTGCTACAAGATGGCTGCAACGCGAGCAGCAGCTTGCCCTCGTCTAGGAGCAACGACCGCCGTAGAGCGTGGGGCAAAACGGTGAAGACGAAGAGCTTTCGTCCGCCCGGACGCGTTCTGAACGTCCCGTGGTTGCATCTTCTACCCGACGCGCCGGAATACGACCAGTCGAATCACCAGTCGTTGACATACGTCGCCGTGTTGGTTCCGCGTTTCGCTTTGTACGGTCACAATGCCTCGATCGGGCTTGGACTTGGACGGCACGACACTGAGGATTGTGCTGACCACACGCAGCACGTCGCCCGACCGCGTGGGACGCGGCCAGGCGAGCTCGCCACCGGCACCGATGATGCCGCCCGCCAACGGCAGGCTTTGCACCAGCAGCTTCATCGTGACGGCTGCCGTATGCCAGCCGCTTGCCGCGAGCCCGCCGAATAAGGTACCGCGCGCGGCAACATCGTCTAAGTGGAACGGCTGCGGATCGAATTCGCGTGCGAACGCCTGGATCTGCGCAGCTCTCAACTCTAACTCGGGGCTTTCATACACCATGCCTTCGGAAAGGTCTTCGAGATAAACCCTATTGTTCGTCACGCCGCTGCTATCAGCCATCTTATCGCTCCTATTGTCTAACCAAGGGGAGTCGGAACCAAGGATCCGACTTACTCGTTCACAGAGGCCCTCACAATGCGCCGCACAATTTCAGCGACGCTTCAACGCCCTGTCTTTCAGGACAAATTGCCTTAGCCCGACTGAGATCCTGGATTTCTCGCACCAGTTCTTGGGACACCAGGTAAAGAAAAGCCGCCCTTGGGGGGCGGCGAGACGTTACGGCTTAGCGGGTAATTTGCCAACTCAGAGGGCGACGGAGCCCCGTCAGCCTTTCTCGTCGCGAGAAGGGCGCCATCCAGTGCAAGAGGCAACCGGTGTCACACCGCGGGCGGTAGCAACTTTCGGTCAATGAAGAATTGCAGCGCATCGCAAAAAGCATCTCGGGTATCAACTACCTCGCTGAAGCCAGCCTTGCGAAGCTTGATTGTGCTGACAAACGCTACGGGCCCAGCCGGAGCGCCGTACGCGAAGGCAAAGTCAGCGTGCTGGTCACCTTGCCCGACGAACGAAGCCAGGTCACCGCTTGCCAGACCATACGTGGCAACGATCTTCGCCCAAACATCGGCGTTATCTCGAATGTATTGAGCCACGCTCATCGGCTCATCGGGCCCAGTTTCTACGCCAAGCGTCTTTGCTAGCGCGGGCCAAACATGCCGCCACGCGAAGACATCTCCGTTGGTAACGTTGAAGATCTCGTTCGCTGCCTGCGGAGCTTGTGCAGCCCACACCATCACATTGCCGACAAGGCCGGCATCCGCCATTTCCCAAACGAAGGACGGGCCTCCGGGGAAGCTGAACGGCTCGCCTTTCTCTCGCCGAATTGCCGCATAAACGCCAATGGCTGGCAGCACATTGAGAGCGCCCTGTGTCTTACCCGTCACCAATTGGGGGCGAAGAACGGTGTAGGCGAACCCGTGCTTCGCACCCGCGTCGCGAACGTAGTCCTGCTGGTCGAAGAAGAAGTTCGCATGATCGTCCCGGGGGTCACTCTCCCTCGCAGGAACGGCGATCGGGTGAAGGTGGACGCCATACGCCTTCGTGCCCTGCAGGATCGACACGTGCCTCAAGCTCGACTTCCCGGATACAAGAGGCTCGATCACGTTGCGCAGCATTGCGTTGTTGACTTCAATCTGCTCAGCGTTCGACCAGCCACCGACCAGATCCGTGGCATTCTCATAAATCGCAGCATAGGCAACGTGTGTTACGCCAGTGATACCTGAAAGCGCTTCATTCGAGGCTTTCTCGTCGCGCAAATCAACCCGCACATGCTCGAAGTCGCGGCCACTTGGGAGTTCCGGTTTGCGCCGGGAAATACCCACGACATCCCACCCTGCAGAGAGGAAGGACTCGATGGCGGCGACGCCGATCAGTCCGCTCGCCCCAGCCACTATAACTTTGTTCTTCACGCCCATCTTAAGCTCCAATAGCATCGTTGTTCCCTGCCTCAGACGTAAACCTGACTTCGAAACCGTCGGTCTCCGTCCGGGTTCGCCTCCGACCAACCGTCAGTTCGCGCGGGCGTTAGTCGTAGGTTAGTCGCTAGCCCACTCCGACGGAAGCTTGCTTCTCGGACTAGCTGTTATGCATGCATGGAATAGTCACTCGCCCGGCGATCGCGAACCTAAGTCCTGGGAATTCAAGGCTCGTCCTGAATCGGGGAGCGATCACGGTATATGCCTCCGCCACGCTTCGCGTCTCGCGCAGACGTCCCGCGTGCATTCCGCGTACCGAGCGCGTCATGGGTAGCTGTGCTCAGCATGGCCAACCATGTCAGGCTCAGAGAAAGCCAACGCCGTTGGTTGAGGGTAAGCCTTGGTTTGTAAGCGTCCAGTGAACCGCGTCTTGGCGCGAAGTTTGAAGTTGGTACAACTCCCCGTAAATAGGTTGAATAATTAGTCGCCTCCGATTTCATGGCAGGATGAGCCGGGTGCGCAGATCCAGCGCGGCCAGCGTGCCGGTCGCGTCCTCGGTGGCCAGCCCGGACAGCTCGCGCTGCACGGCTGACAACTGTGCATTGGCAACCGCCACTTCCCGCGCGCAGATCGCCGCGGCAGCAGCCTCCTCCCCACCGAGTGCCGTCAAGTCCCGCTCGGCCTGTGCCATGCCCTCCCGGGCGACGTCCAGCCTCGGCTTGCGGACGGCCAGCGCGGTCAGGCGCTGCAACTCCTGCTGGTCACGTGCCAACTCCGTCTGCAGGGCAGACGAAGCAGCACGCTGGCCGGGCAGAGCCGCCAGCGCGTCGGCCAGCGGCCTCATCGCCGACTGCTTGGCCTGGTAGCTGGCTGTACGCCTGCTTCCAAGCACAAACGTGGCAGCAAGAACCGTCTATTGCCGTCGATTCCGATGGGCTGGTGACCTGGTGCTATATACGCGCACGACGGAGTGGAAGGTCGGCGGCGAAGCGGATTCTGCCACTGCGTCCCATTTGTCTAAACAAATTCTCCCTGGTCACCGAGCTCTATTTTTTCCCCGCCCGTCGTCATCGCGTACTGGCGTTACGCTGTCGTCAATAACCAATTGCTAAACCGCGGCGCAGTCGCTGGAAGTAACTATGAAGGAATAGCCATTATTCCCATATGGAATGAGCCGAACCGTAGTCAGACGTGCTACACAGAGGATGGAAGAATCTGCCATAACGGCCGGTGGCCAGGAGCCTACGGCGATCCTAAACGGTAACCCGGAGAAAAAATTGAGGTACCAGTCCTTCGAACTGAGTCATGCCCAAGCGCGCGCGATCTGGCTCGGCGCACAGCGTCTAAGCATTGAAGCGCCCTTCGGCAAGGGCCCCGAGGCAACGACGAACACTGTTCAGCACTTGGGGTACGTGCAAATTGACACGATAAATGTCATCGAGCGCTGCCATCACCATATCCTTTACACCCGCATACCGGAGTACCAGCGTTCAGATCTTGAGCATGCGCAATCGACAACCAGGACAGTATTTGAGTACTGGACGCACGCGCTCTCTTATATTCCGACTACGGACTATCGCTACTTTATGCCGGCTATGCGTCGCTACCGCGAGTCCCCGGAACGGTCACTCTCCAACGTCAATCGAGACGATTATGCGAAACTACTGCGCCGGGTCCGCGACGAAGGAGCGCTCTCAATACGCGACATCGAGGAAGCACCGGTGGAGAAGTCCCACCCGTGGGACAGTCGTAAGCCGTCGAAGCGTGCGCTGCGGTACGGGTTCTTCGCTGGCGACCTCACCATTTGTGAGCGCAAAGGGATGCTCAAGACGTACGAATTGGCTGACCGCCACTTCTCTTGGGAGCGTCGCCCGCGGTCGGCAACAGCAGGTCAATTTGCGCAGTATCTTCTCGATCGCGCGCTAAGGTCCCAAGGCGTCGTCAGCCTCGATTCCAATTTGCTATGGCAATGCGTCCTTTAAGGCCGTTGTCTCCGCTCTTTTGGAGACCAACGTCCGTCGGGGACGTCTGGTTCCTGTCCATCTGGCAGGACAAGCCAAGCTCCAGCACTGGGTCGAACCCTCAGCGCTGGAGACGGTAAGCCTTGCTGGGAAGCAGACGTATGTGCACATACTATCCCCCTTCGATCCTCTTGTTATCCAACGCAAGCGACTAAGCTTGTTCTTCGGCTATGAACACCGATTCGAAGCCTACGTGCCTGCAGAGAAGCGTGTCTACGGCTACTTTGCGCTACCCGTTCTCGTTGGGAACGAATTTGTTGCCGCGATAGACCTGAAGGCAGAGCGTCAAAAGCGTAAGCTCGCCGTACAAAAGTGGACGTGGCTCGTCCCTCATCGCTCTGGACTAAAGGCGCAAGTCGAGGACGCGCTGGATCGCTTTGAAGACTTTCAGATACCATGAAGGGGCGTCGTCGCCGCCCAATGCCGGGGGCACACCTGGCGCCCTATCCATCAGAAAATCTGGAAAGATCGGTCCTGAAGGCACTCCAAGGAAAACCACAAATGGGTACGTCAACGTGAAGTCCTGGTCTTGACACGAGCACGCCGTGTGACTCTCTATGGCTTGACCAATTCGGAGAGGGCCAAACTGCCCTCGTGAGCGAAGGCACCGATGATGGTATAGGCAACGACCGGGACCAGGCGGCGATTAGATGGCGTCGTGCTTTGCGTGAGCACGAGATTCGATGGACGCATGAGCGTGGTAAGCGATGCTCGGCAACGATACCATCGATCGCCGATGTTGCAGGTCGCCAGGCGACGCTAAAGGAGGTGGCGATCAAATGCAGTAGTCCAGCGAGGGGCGGCGGCTCTGACGTAACAAGGGACCCGGCAAGCCCTTCGCGGCTGAATCGGAACTCGACGTCATCGATGTCGTGACCAAGGCCATCCAGATGCTGTTGTCGATCTTCGGCCAGCCACTGGGCCAAAGCTAAGTGATAGCGAGCATGCAGACAGTCACGGCGCGCAGTTCCCGCCATCCCTAATGACCGCGTACCGTCGCAGCGTCACGCCGTCGGACCCGTATTCCCCTCCGGAATGATTGTTATGGCCGTATGTCCCCTACTGTTCTGGGGGATTTGCAGCCATCATTCATGCACCGTCATCGAATATTGGAGCACAGGCAGTGGAAAAACTTTTTAGCAACACGTCCGTCGGATCTTACACGCTTGATCATCGGGTGGTACTCGCCCCCCTCACACGTATGCGC
>NZ_JWMA01000125.1 GCF_000812465.1 Cupriavidus sp. IDO
AGCCTGGCTTCGCTGGTGGTGAGCGCCATCCCGGCCGGCGCCACGCTAAGCGATGGCAGCCACAGCTTCACCGCCGATGCGAGCCACAGCTCGGTCGACATCCACGGCTGGAGCTTGTCCAGCCTGACTATCACGCCGCCCAACGACACCAACTTCACGCTGAACGTGGCGGCCACCGCCACCGATGGCGAAGGGAACCTCAGCACCACCACCACCGCCACCGAAGCGGTGACGGTCCACCCGCTGGCGCCGACGCTGGCGCCGGTGGCCGAGAGCGGGGTGGAAGGAGCGGCGATCGCGCTGAACCTCGGCGCCACGGTCAACGGTCTGGCCGGCGATGGCAACAGCCTGGCTTCGCTGGTGGTCAGCGCGATCCCGGCCGGCGCCACGCTAAGCGATGGCAGCCACAGCTTCACCGCCGATGCGAGCCACAGCTCGGTCGATGTGTCGGGCTGGACGCTCAGTTCGCTGACCATCACGCCGCCCAACGACACCAACTTCACGCTGAGCGTAGCGGCCACCGCCACCGATAGCGAGGGCAACCTCAGCGCGATCACCACCGCCACCGAGGCGGTCACGGTCCACCCGCTGGCGCCGACGCTGGCGCCGGTGGCCGAGAGCGGGGTGGAGGGGGCGGCGATCGCCCTGAATCTCGGCGCCACGGTCAACGGTCCGGCCGGCGATGGCAACAGCCTGGCCTCGCTGGTGGTCAGTGCGATCCCGGTCGGCGCCACGCTGAGCGATGGCAGCCACAGCTTCACCGCCGATGCGAGCCACAGCTCGGTCGACATCCACGGCTGGAGCTTGTCCAGCCTGACTATCACGCCGCCCAACGATGCCAACTTCACGCTGAGCGTGGCGGCCACCGCCCGGGATGGCGAAGGGAACCTCAGCGCCACCACCACGGCCACCGAAGCGGTCACGGTCCACCCACTGGCGCCGACGCTGGCGCCGATGGCCGAGAGCGGGGTGGAAGGAGCGGCGATCGCGCTGAACCTCGGCGCCACGGTCAACGGCCTGGCCGGCGATGGCAACAGCCTGGCTTCGCTGGTGGTGAGCGCCATCCCGGCCGGCGCCACGCTAAGCGATGGCAGCCACAGCTTCACCGCCGATGCGAGCCACAGCTCGGTCGA
>NZ_JWMA01000126.1 GCF_000812465.1 Cupriavidus sp. IDO
CATGGTCGCCAAGGGCCAGGTGGCCTGATTCGCCTTCATGAATTCGAACCCTTGTCGGGTACCGTTCCGGTCTCCCGGGCGAACCAAGCCGCGGCTTTCCTAAGAAACACTCTCAATGGCTTCGAGGCGGAACCCAAAGTTTGCCGCTCGGCGCTGAAGCTGCTTGACGACACGGTCTCGGTAAGCCGCCTCGTAATAATCGGCACCGGGATCTTTATAGTCGGCCCCGTAGCGCATTGTGTTATAGAACAGCACGGCAATCTTCCGTGCTGTCGCCGTCACCGCCTTTGCCTTGCCGAGGCGGCCCGCAAGGCGCCGGTAAAAGGCGCCAAGCGCAGTATCGGTGCGGCCCACCGTCACTGCTGCCAAGCGAAGATGGGCAGCGACGGGATTGCTCGACCTGCGTGTCCGCGAAGACCGGACCTTGCCGCCACTGATTTTGCAACCTGGCGACAGCGACAGCCAAGACGTAAAGTGCTTAGCAGTCGGCCAACGGCTCAGATCGGTGCCGCATTCCGAGACCAGGCGCAGCGCGAGGTAGGGGCCAATGCCATGGATTTGAGTCAGATCCGTGCCCGTGATCTGATGCAGCAGTGGTCGCGTGTCGAAATCGACGGCGTTGGGCTGTTTGGTTCGATGACGTGGCTTAGGCAGCGGTGCGGTGGGCGCAGGGGATTGCGCAGCAAGCCTCGTCAGTACTTGCTCGATCTGCCGGTCGCATTGCTCGACCTGTCGCTGATAGAAGTCATACAGTTCGAGTGCCTGCTGTAGCGCAAAGACGTGTTCGGGCTGATAGTTGCCTTGCAACGCGGCTTCGATCACCTCGTGCGTTGCCTTGCATCGGAGATCACGCATGCGTGCCAGTACTTTAGTGTCACGCTCGCCGGCGATGATGGCCCGCACGATCCTCAGCCCGGTCGCCCCCGTTACATCGCTGACGACGTGATGAAGGTGCAGATTCATGAACGTCAATGCCTTCTGCATATGCTGGATGTGGGCGGCAGCGTAATCCAGATGCCTTTCTCTAAGCCGCAGGTACGCGCGTAGCGCCGCGATCTCCCGGCCCGGACGAAAGCTGGCCCGCAGAAGGCCGCAAGCATGCAAGCGCTGTAACCATTGGGCGTCCTTGATATCGCTCTTGCGGCCGGGCACGGCGCGCGCTTCGCGCGCATTGGTGACGATGACCTCCAGCCCCGCGTCCTCCAGCACCTCATACACCGGAATCCAATACACGCCGGTGGATTCCATTGCCACCGTCGTGATCCCCAGCGCGGACAACCAGTTGGCCATTCGGTGCAAGTCACCGGTGAAGGCTTGAAACGTCTGCACTGGCTCGGTACACAATTCGCTGGGCACCGCCACGACATGGAAGCGGGCACCGATATCGACGGCCGCAGCACGTGCGTTGAGAATCGGTAGACCTACCGCCTTGGATCGCCTGCTCATGGTCACCTCCTGCGTTGAGCGCCCGGACGGGGACACGGACAAGCATCACTTTCCTAAACGGGGTCACCGAAGCGCCACCAAAATCGGGTCCGCAGATCCCCTGGACCATGTTTGCCGACGGGGTGGAATATCGCCAAAAAGCTGACGGCCTCGGGCCCGGGTGCCACGAGAGTGTAGGCGCCGCGTGTTTCTTCTGCCCGGGCCGCGACGGGTCGCGAAGTCAGTTTGCCAATATATCGCGCTCCATCTTGACCTGCCGAAGTTCTCTACGAAGATGGGTCAGTTCCTGGCGCTCGGCAGTGCTCAGGCCATCGTGACGTTTGCCCGCGTCACGGTCAGCCTGTGCGACCCAGTTGTAGATGGTCTGGGCAGTGGGTTCAAACTCCTTGGCCAGGTCTTCCGGCGTCCGGCCGGCATGGACGAGGTCAATCATTTGCTGCCGGAAAGCAGCGGCATACGGCGCTCGAGTCTTGGCCATGATGGGTACCCCCTACGGTTCAAGATAGCGGGTGTCCAAAAAAGCGGGTCATCTCCAGCTGCCGCGATCAACGACGCTGGTGGCAGCCAGGAGGTGGAGAAGCAGACCATCAATCGCTACTACAACTTGGGCCTGACCTACAGCCCAAACAGTAGCTGGAGCTTCAGCACCATTGCTCCCATCATCGACCGCAGCCACACCACGTATGGCAACGCCACCTCCGACCAGCTCACGCCGGACAACGTGAGCGGTGTGACCGCCAGCGGCCTGGGCGATATCAAGCTCATCGGCACCTACCAGGGCTTCCTGCCCACCCGAAACTTTGGGGTGCAACTTGGTGTGAAGCTGCCCACGGGCGCCTACGGCGGCCAGAATGTAGTCACCGGCGCCACCGTGGGCCGCCCGGTGTTCTTCTCGTCAGGCCCGAATGCGGCCGCGGGTCAGGCGCTCGACGCCAGCCTGCAACCCGGCACCGGCAGCACCGACCTGATCCTCGGCGCGTACTATTACCAGCCCGTCAGCCAGAATTTCGACGCCTTCATCAACGGCCAATTCCAGGCGGCGGTGATGGAACGGCTGCGCGACGTGAATGCGGACTATCGTCCCGGCAATCTCCTGACCGTGAGCACCGGCCTGCGCTACGTCGCCAACCCAAAGGTGGTACCTCAGTTACAGTTCAATTTCACCCACAAAAGCACGGACCAGGGCGCACTCGCCGATACCATCAGTACGGGAGGTAGCGTGCTTTACCTGAGCCCTGGCGTTACCGTTGCCGTAGGCGAACACGTGCACATGTACGCCTTCCTGCAGCGGGCAATCTATAGCAATCTCCAGGGGTATCAACTATTCCCCCGCTGGACCGGCAACGTGGGGGTGAGTTATGCGTTCTGACGTGTCGTCTCGGCGCGACTGGCTTCGGGCAGCCGCCGCGCTTGCCTGCGGACCTGCACTGGGCAGCTGGCATATGCCGGCGCGCGCGGAGAGTCTGACGGTTGGTCGGCCTGCGCCGCCGCTGGTATTGCGCACGCTCGACGGACGCACCATCGATACGCGAGACTTGCGTGGCCAGGTAGTCGTTCTCACGTTCTGGGCGACGTGGTGCGGCCCGTGCTTGGCTTCAGCCTGGACACCCCGGATTCGCTTGCCGACGTGCGCAAGATGGCTGCCAGCCTTGCCTTTCCTGTTGGGCTGCTGGGCAGCGCCTACGCGGGCGGCTACGGCCGGGTCTGGCGCCTTCCAGTGAACTTCACCATCGACCGCGCGGGCATGCTCGCCGATAACGGTTGGGACGATGCCAGTCCGGCCTGGACAGCGGAGCGGCTGGAGCAGGTGGTCACGCCCTTGCTGAAGCGGTAACTGGCACGTTCCCGGGCCGTCAGGCACTGAGGGTGCAGTGCTCGGCCATTGAGCTTCGCGGTCGATCAGACTTCCTTCTGTCCGTCTTCCGTTCGCTGCCGCTGCCGTTCTGATTGCGGCGCCCGAATAGGCCCATGTTGAGACGATCGCAAACGCCACTTGAATGACCGTTCGCGAACCCTGACCGGACCTCTGGCGGGGGTGGCCGGATCCCAGTTCATCGGCCGGCTCGGTCATCGAAAATCCATGGCCGACTGACTCAAGCTGGTCGACTTCAGTCAGCTCGAGCAGGGCGGCGCAATTGCAGGCCGTGCTCCTCTCGGGTGTAACGGTATATTGCGCGCTCGCCGGCGGGACATTGGTATTCGTCATCCCGGGCAATGTAAATGAAGTCTGCCCTATCAAATCGCCCATGAGCCTTTGCCCCCGATGTCGTGGGCTTAGGCAGGAGCACTGCAATACCGGCGCCGCGCATTCTTTGATCTGAGGCGCACTGTAGTAGCCACGATCAGCTACCGCCCGAAGTCTGGTTTTACCCATAGCGTTGCGAGCTGCTTGAACCATGGAGCTGAGCTGCGCCCGGTCGCTGCCGGCATTTGTGACCTCGTGAGCGACAATCAGATGGTGCTTGGCATCAACGGCCATCTGCACGTTGTAGCCCACCATTCCAGAGCCCTTGCCACTTGTCGCCATCGAGCGCGCATCAGGATCGGTCATCGAGATCTGACCATCTGGCAGGGTCTTGAGCTCTTCCTTTATCCGGTCAAGACTATGCATCTGCTGACGCAGTTGCGCGATCTTCTCGCACAGTCGAGTTGTCTTGAGTTCCAGCTCTGCTGGCTGCGTACGATCCGCAGTCTCCAGCGCGCTCAGATGCCGATGGATGCTTTCCTCGATTTGGTGCTGGCGCTTGTCGACCTTGCCAGCAGTGAAATTGCGGTCCCGAGTATTGACTGCCTTGAACTTGCTGCCGTCGATGGCGACCATGGCCTGTGAGAACAGCTTAAGATCTCGGCACAGAACAACGAAACGACGGCAGACATTGCGAATGCCCGTGCTGTTATCCCGGCGGAAGTCTGCAATCGTCTTGAAGTCCGGCGCCAGTCGACCGGTAAGCCACATCAGCTCTCATCGAGGCATTCTGGAAGCAGTGAAGCTTGCTTGCGGTCTTCTCCCTCTATGAATCGCTTCATCTGGTCCCCCAATCTGAATGCGTTGATCCAGTCTAGGTGATCGAGACGTTTTCACACACCCTCGACCCTATATTGCGCTGGCATTCGCGCTCCAGACGGCGGCTGGACTGGACCCGGTTGAGGTAGCCATAGATGTATATCTTCAACAGGACGGCAGAATGATATGAAGGGCGACCTGTAGTCGAGGGATTGGCACCTTCGAACCCGAGCGACTCGAGATTCAGTTCTTCAACAAACGCGTCGATGATCCTGGTGGGGTTGTCCTCGGCGATGAAATCCCTGAACCGCCGTTCGGATTCGGGCCACTGCAACGACCGCTTCCAAGGTTAAGCCGGCGCTCGCCCCGTTACGCAACCTGAAATCGCCCTCGGTTTTTGGAGACGCTACGCGGCACAAGGCGAGCAAACTGCTGCCGACCTATGGCAACACTGGTTTCCGTGATACATGTCATTTCATTTGTAATTCGACGGTTTGTCGCGATGGAGGGTCAGCGAAGCGTAGCGTACGCAGGCCGTACTTAAATCGTTAAGTGCGCCGTGACCTGAAGGCCTTTCGCAGCTCATCGGTGAAGAGCGCTGGTTGCTCGAACGCAGCGAAATGCCCGCCCTTGTCGAGTTCATTCCAATAAAAGAGGTTCGGCCAGAGCGCCTCGGCCCAGGCTTTCGGTGGGCAGAAGATCTCGTGCGGGAAAACCGACGCCGCCATTGGCAGTTCGATCCGCCCTCTGGAAGGGGGGCCTCCAAAGCCGCCGCGGGTGTTTTCCCAGTATATGCGTGCAGACGATGCGGCCGTGTTGGTGAACCAATAGAGGCTGATGTTATCGAGCATTGCGTCGATGCTCAGCGCATCTTCGGGATTGCCGTGATTGTCGGTCCACGCCTGAAACTTCTCATAAATCCACAGCGCTTGGCCCGCAGCCGAATCTGCAAGAGGATAGCCGATCGTCTGCGGGCGTGTCGCGTGCTCGCGAAAATAGCCACTCTGCTCGTTCGCAAACCATGCCGCCCGGTCCATCGCCTTGCGTTCAGCAGGCGTAGGATTGTCCGGCAGCTTCTCCGGGAAAACGAATTGCCAGTTCACGTGGGCTGCAATCAGGCCCTGAGGCCGCTGGTGAGCCAAGGCGTGTGTCACTCCCGCACCCCAATCGCCACCCTGGGCGACCCAGCGGTCGTAGCCAAGGCGTTGCATCAGCGTTGCCCAAGCGCGGGCGATCCGTATAACATCCCAGCCCGTCTCGGTCGGCTTATCAGAAAACGCGAAGCCCGGGAGCGACGGCACGACGACATGGAAGGCGTCTTCGGCACGCCCACCGAAGCGCGTAGGATCGCTGAGCGGGCCGATGATTTTCATGAACTCCACGAACGATCCCGGCCATCCGTGCGTGAGAATGATCGGCAGCGCATCCGGGTGAGGCGAACGTACGTGAACGAAATGAATGCCGAGTCCGTCTATCCGCGTGCGATATTGCGGGAAGGCGTTGACACGAGCCTCGAACCGAAGCCAGTCGTACTTGTCGCGCCAATAGGCGATCAGTGTCTGGGCCTTTTCGAGGGGAA
This sequence comes from Cupriavidus sp. IDO, assembly GCF_000812465.1. Lineage (GTDB taxonomy): Bacteria > Pseudomonadota > Gammaproteobacteria > Burkholderiales > Burkholderiaceae > Cupriavidus. The sequence continues at coordinate 6,030 of NZ_JWMA01000126.1, forward strand.
CGCCCTGCGTCCAGTCGCTGACGGTCTCCCGCTCCGGCCACCGTGTGTACGTCAAACGGCGCTTGAGGTCATCTATTGCACCCTGAGGAACGCTAACTCGGAATGGCGTCACTGCGTCCGAGGCAGGCGGCAACACAAAACCCGCCGACGCCGCGTGCGCTTCAGGCAATTCAATCAGGCTCGCACCCAGACCCAGCATGCCCAAGTCGACTGCAGCCTTTAGTATGGTGCGTCGCCTCGAGAACGCGTCAGGCGCAGCGACTTCGACTTCGAGCTTCTTGCTCATGATGTTCTCCAAATAGATGTCTGCCAGAGAAGGGCAAGTCATCTTCTCCGACGGGATGGAGGCGGACTATCTCGGATTTGGTGCCGGAATGGAGTTGACCATCACCGTTGCCGAGAGCCAGGGGCGTCTCGGCGTGTAGCAGAATATTCTGACAGTCCATGGTGCCCTGTCTGACCGCCATGAGTCAGGTGAGGAAAGGGTGGTGGTCGGCTTTGGCCGACCTGTCACTGCCGTTCCCTGATTACCCTGCTCAAGCGCAGCCTGCAGCGGCCTTTGGCTGTTGCGTTGCCGGAACAAAGTGGTCGTTCAGTCAATTGAACTGTCGTACGTCTTCCGTCCGCGTGCCACGCGGCTATGAGGGCATGGAATCGAGGAAGACATAGAGCGCCGCAATCTTCCCGTCGTGAACGATGATCACATCCAAGCCCGTATAGTCGGATGCCTCGCCGCGCGGTCCGGAGCCCCAGGCCAGGCGACCGGCATTGTGAAGCGCCTGAGGTTCGCCGACCGGCGTATAGACGAAATGCGGGTGCGTTGAGCGAAGATCTCCGGCGAATTTGTCGAGAGCCTCGTGCCCGGTGAACGTGCCCGGTGGCACGTAGAGCACGCAGTCTTCGGTGTAGAGTTCCTCGATGGCCTCGCGACGACGTGCTGCATCGCCTTCACCGAAAACCTCCTGAAGGTTGCGTTGAAGCAGTTCATGGATACGCTCATTCATAACACTTCTCCTGAGTGATCGACTGCGGACTGAACCAAGTCGCATTGTGTAGATGGCTGAAAAATGGAACGTTGCACGCACTACTGAGCGAGCGCCAAGGTCTTTGCGATGGCGGTGACGACTGCGGGTCGAGCCGAAATCTCGTCATACCAACGAGCGACGAATGGAAACTTGTCGAGGGTCGCGCCAATTGCCTGATGGCGCCACACCCACCCGAAATGGGCGATGTCCGCGACACTGTATGCATCACCAGCAACGTACCGATGATGCTCAAGGCCGAGATTGAGCACGCCCAGCGTCCGGTCAACGTCCGCTAACGCGCGCGCTTGGGCCTCGGGTTGGGGTGACGACTGAATCGCGACCAGAAACGCCTGGAGGAATGCCGGGCTGAGGCCGGATGCGTGGAAGAAGAGCTGCTCGAAGACCTTGCCGCGGCGGAGGCCATCCTTCGGAAGAAGTTGTCCGGTCTTTTCTGCAAGGTAGACCAGGATCGCGGCGGATTCGCTCAGGACCACATCGCCGTCCCCAAGAACGGAAGGGTCGATGAGAACCGGGACTTTTGCGTTGGGATTCATCGCCTTGAAGGCGTCGGTCTTCTGTTCGCCCTGGCGCAGGTTGACGGGAACGAGCCGATAGTCGAGCCCCATTTCCTCCAGTGCTATCGGCACTTTGACGCTGTTAGGCGTAGCGAATGCAAGAACTTCAATCATTTTCGTAACCTTCTCTTTCATTGTGGCGGCGACCGTCGAAGCTGATACGGCCGCCACCGAAGGCGCCCACATGCAGTAGGCCATCGGCCATCGCGATGAGTGGCTGGTCCGAGAGCCGCTGCGCGGCTCTCGGACCTCTCGTTAAATCTGAGCTTGTCCGCCATCGACGAAGAGTTCGGTGCCGGCAATGAAGCTCGCATCGGAGGAGGCGAGGAAGACGGCTGCACCTGCGACGTCGTCGGGATCGCCGACGCGACCAAGTGGGACGGTCGAGGCCATGTAGTCGAGCAGACCTTGCTGCTGTGCGGCATCCGGGCCGGCCAGGTCAACTAGGCCCGGCGTCTTGATCGGGCCCGGGCTGATGACGTTCACACGGATGCCGCGAGACTTCAGGTCGAGCGTCCAGCTTCGGGCAAAGTTACGCACCGCGGCCTTCGAGGCGCTATAGACGCTGAACGCTGGTGTGCCTTTGATGCTGACGTTGGAAGCGGTAAGGATCACTGAGCCACCATCGACTAGCAGCGGCAGTACCTTCTGCACCGTGAAGAGCACGCCCTTTACGTTGCGACCGAACGTGTCGTCATACTGCTCTTCGGTGATTGATCCCAAAGGCAGCATTGAGCCGCCACCAGCATTGACGAACAACACATCGATACGACCTGCCTCTGTCTTCACTCTCTCGTAAAGGCGATTGAGATCGCTGAGATTGGCGGAGTCCGCCTGGATGCCAGTGGCCCTCGGCCCGATCGCGGCAACGGCTGCATCGAGCTCGGCCAGACGACGGCCGGTAACGAAGACCTGCGCGCCTTCAGTTGCGAAACGCTTGGCGGTGGCGAGGCCGATACCGGTCGTACCGCCGGTGACGACAGCTATTTTTCCTTCGAGTCTGCGTACCATGATCTATCTCTCCTGAGTGGGATGAGACAAATCTACGGCGGCATGCTATTTTTCGAAATTGAAATGAATGAAAACCATCGTTGCAGGATTGTCGATGTCAAAGCTGCCAGATTTCGAATGGCTTGCGATGATTGAGAAGGTCGCCGACGAAGGTTCGTCCGCTGCGGCGCTTTGCTGCCCACGCTCCTCGCGGGACTTGCGATCGCTGAACTCCCTGAATTTGTTGCGATTCATTACTTTGCTGACAGTCAGCTTGAACCGATTTTGACTGGCTGGCGCTTGCCCGAAGGCGGTCTGTACTTCGTCACACCCACTGCCCGCGCACGACCAGCAAAGGTTAGCGCTCTCGCCGACCTCTTCATCGCCAAGCTGACCACGGCAGAGTGGAACGCAAAGTAATGGCGCTCGCCGGCTCTGCATGGCCCTTGTGAGGGCGAAGCCGACATTCGAATGTCAGCGGGAGCAAGGCAGCAAACGTCCCCAACTGGCCGGGAAGCGACTTCCGTCAGCCGCAAAGCGGTCGGCACTTGCCGGATTCCGCCGTTGCGTTCCCCGTCCACTCGGACAAGCAACGGGTGCCTCAGCGAGCGGCGTTCGGAGAACGTGAGGCAGCGACGCGGAAGGAGACGATAAGGCGCGATAACGTTGCCTTATCGGGTCGTTACCAACCGAAGGTGATGCAGGCGGTGTTGGCAATTATCCGCGAAGACCGCGTGAGCTGCTGGACTTGCTGTTTGTGCCGGCGGGCATCTTGGTCGCGCTGGTCCTTGCTGACGGCACCTCGAGCATGATCGAGCAGCTGTGCCAGGAACCGGTTCTAAGGCTTACTTGTCGCCATAGTGAAGCCGACAAGCGATGATGGTCAGTTCATCGTCGTTGGCGAAGTACACCAGGCGGTTGCTG
>NZ_JWMA01000127.1 GCF_000812465.1 Cupriavidus sp. IDO
CCAACTCCGCTACTCGTCTGTAAGACAGACTTTGCTACTCGACGGAAAGAGCCGTGCCCTCGCACGTAAGCATAGGTCAAACAAGGCAAGGATCACTAACAGAATCAACTGTTCTTATCATCGGGATTTCGAGCTGGCCTGGGAGATTCGCCTTGTGGTGCGCAGTCTCGAACGCCTGCCAGAGCAACGGACTGATGCGATAACTCGCCGACATGGCGAACAGGCTGAGAGTACGCGTGACCCCGTCCCACGTCCCGGTCGCGCGCCACATAGGGCCCCGGGCCGGTCCCAAGCGTCAGATGGTCATTGAAGAACTGCGGCGCCAATCACACTTGCGCGGCCAGATCCTGCCGGCACAAGGCGTTGGCCAGCGTGTAGAGGAAACAGGCTCCGTCCAGGTCGCCTTGGGCTTTGATGAGACGTTCCATATGCAATAGGTCGAAGCTACCGAATCGCCCGGAGCCGAGCATTCACGGCATTCACGTCGAATCCAGCCGGATCGAAGATGCCGCCGACCCAAGTTCGGTAGTCCAGATGTTCCTCATTTTCAGGGTCCGCTAATGCTTCCCTGAACCGGTCATACCCCGACACGCCTCCGACATCCTCTGGTGGGCAAGCGTTCTCGCCGGCCAAGCATACCGGGATGGTCAGCGTCAGGTCAGGAGCACCCACAACCTCCAAGACGATGCGATGTTGCCAGTTGTCCCCGACGTCATACTGGTATTCGAATTCGGCGCTGGATCCAAGCGCCTTGGTCAGTCGCACACCCTTCTCGGGCAGAGCATTGTCGTCCGAAAATTCGTCGTCCAGCACGCCGTATGACGTACCGCCAAGGTTAAACAGATGTAGGTGACTGTCCCCCCAGCCCATCACCGCCTGGATGACCTTGTGGAGCTTGGGCAGTTGGATGTCCGCAGGGACCACGAAGCGACGCCAGACCAAGGGCTTCACGTCAAGCAGCTCGATTCGGAGGGTTGCGACAGACTTCAGCATGGGCTGGACGGGTAGAAGGTGAGGTCGACCGGCATTGTATCGAATGGGAGTGCCGCCGACCGTCGTCCTCTCTATACATATATAGATATAAGAAACCATTTCAAGCGCGACACGTGTCGCACTTGAAATGGTCTCAAAGCAAATGCTCGCAGACAGAACTACGATATAGCGTTCCTGCACTCCACCACCCACGAGTTTCCAAGTATCGTGGGAGAAGTCCAATGCCTGCCACTCTCCCACAAACTCCCTACCCCCAGCGAGACGACGACCGTGGCTGCTTAAGGTCCGGCTCCAGCCACCCTGTAGAATTGTCACCAAGCCGAACGGGACAGTGGTCACAGTGCCAACCCCACGCTCCATCGTGACCGTGCTGCGGGCTGGGTATGTGCCGGAGGTACATTCAAGGGCCGAGCTCTGGCTTTGACAAACAAGGGAAAGCAGGATGCAGACGGTTGCTGTTCTGGACTTTGAGACCACAGGGCTATCGCCACATCAAGGTGACCGGGCCACAGAAATTGCCGTCATCCTGTTGCGAGACGGGCAGATCGTCGATCGCTATCAAAGCTTGATGAATGCCGGCCGACGTATCCCCTCGAACGTTGTCAGCCTTACTGGCATCTCTAATGAGATGATTGCATCTGCACCGACAGCATCGACGGTGATGCGAGAAGCGGCCAAATTCGTCGGGAAGTACCCGGTGGTGGCTCACAATGCGGGCTTCGACCGAAGGTTTTGGCAGGGTGAGCTTGCGCTCCTGGGGATGTCGGCCGATCAGTCCTTTGCCTGTACGATGCTCGTGTCGAGGCGTATCTACCCGCATGCCCAGAATCACAGGCTCTCGACGCTGGCGGATATGCTGCGGTTGCCCATGTCCGGGCGTGCACACCGGGCGATGGCCGATGCTGAGGTGACCAGTCACCTGTGGCGCCGACTGCAACAAGATATCGCCCAGACGTACGGATTAAGTCGGATCGATTATGAGCTCATCACCCGTGTGCAGACCACCAGCAGGGCTCAGGTTCCGACGTTCCTGCGGTCGCTAGGGAAAGGCTAGGCGTTAATACTCTTTCAGCGGTTGCCGAACGGTCGCCTCATATCCGAGTTGCATTGGCTGCCCCCGTAAGGGCTTGGGCAATGGCCTCCGCGTGGAGTTCATCCCAACACGCGCGGATCGTGACCGGCCGCATTACGAAATCCGCTATGCTTCGCGGCAGCCGCGCTGGCGCAACCGTCGGTGCGGCCAAGTAACCTCAACTCTAACGACGGATACATGACTACCAAAGAAAGCTTAATTGTCTTGCTCGTGATCGGCGGCATTGCCGGCTGGCTGGCGGGTGTGCTGATGAAGGGCCGCGGCTTAGGCCTGCTGATGGACATTGTCCTGGGCGTGGCCGGCGCCTTCCTCGCCCATTGGCTCGCGGGTAAGCTTGGCATCCACGTCGGCAAGGGGTGGATCGGCTCGCTAATCACGGCCACCGTGGGGGCCGTGCTGATCCTGGTGGTAGCTCGGGGGATCACGCGCGGGTAAGCGTAGACCGGTCGGGTAGCCATACCGCAGCGATGTATTACGGTTAGCACGCCATGGCGAACGCGCGCCCCGCAGCAAGGCGGCAAAGACGCGCGGCACATGCTCCAGAAATAACTTACCCGCACGAGTCAGTCGGGTACTGCGCGTAGTACGCACAAAGAGCTGGGTACCAAAATCTTCTTCCAGCTCCTTGATCGCACGCGAAAGCGGTGACTGCTCAATGTACAGCCGCTCAGCAGCTCGCGCAAAGTGCAGCTCCTCCGCAACGGCAATGAAACATCGCAAGTGACGAAGCTCCATGTCGTGCAACCCGCCGGTCTCTCGCTATTCCGTTAGTTCTGACCCAGTGTGAACTTCGCAATTGCCGACCAGTCACGATCGCCAAAACCAGCATCTACGGCTTCCCGCATCCGGCCGTGGGCGGCGTCAAGCATAGGCAGTGCGCGAGCAGCATCGGCTACGGCCTCCTTCGCCAAACGAAGATCCTTGAGGCCATGCGTTGCCTTGAAGCCGGGTTGATATTCATTCCGGGCGATATTGCCGGAATAGGTCTGATACGGACGGCAGCCGAACAGCGTTCCCAGGACCAACTCGAAGAAGCGTTCTCGCGCAAGCCCGTTCGTCTCGGTGAGAACCACGGCTTCCGCCATCGCCTCGATCGCCATGGTAATCATCATGTTGCAGGCAATCTTGGCGGCATAAGCCGTGGGCGGTTCCTCGCCCATGTCCCAGATGTGTTTGCTAATGACCTCCAGTGCCGGCTTCACTTTTTCCAGGGCGGCAGGCGCACCAGCGGCGAGGACGTTCAGTTCACCCTTGGCGGCAACATCGGGGCGTCCCAGCACTGGCGCAGCCACATAGGCGATTCCTGCCGTGCGATGGTGCTCCACCAGTTCCCGCGCGAACGCCACGGAGATTGTCGATGCCACCACATGCACCAAGCCAGGTCGCGCTTGAGATAGCAGATTCGTGTCCAGCAAGACACTGCGGATTGCAGGGTCGTCGGACAGCATCGTCAAGGCCATGTCCGCCTGAAGCGCTTGAGCAGGTGTCTCCACCATGCGCACACCATCGACATGCCCGCCAGAACGGTTCCAAGCCATGACTATATGGCCCGCAGCGACCAAATTGCGAGCAATTTCCCGGCCCATTGCTCCAAGACCGATGATTCCAATTTCCATGTAACTCTCCTGGCAAATAGACAAGGCACCGCCAAAACGGTGCCTGCCGGGTTTCAATCGAAGTCGGCGGCGATGGCGATCCGACGCCATGCGTCGATGTCGTCGCGGAACGCCGCTAGTTTGTGATCGGCAACGCTGTAGCCGACCGGCCCCAAGGGCAGGTGCAACGGCGGCGAGTCGCTATTGACGGCACGCAGAATGACGTCAATAGCCTTGGTCGGATCGCCCGCCTGCTTGCCATCGTTGCTATCGCGGTAAGCGCGCCGCTGGCCCGCAGTCTGGTCATAGTCGCTGATCTGGCGCCTCGCCACAGTGATCGAGCGCCCTAGGAACGCAGTACGGAACGGGCCAGGCTCGACAAATGATGACGCGCAGCCCGAAGGGTCGTACTTCCTGATCCAGCGCCTCGGATAAGCCCTCGGCGGCGAATTTCGGTCAGCAACAAGAACCGCGTAGCCCGCCTCCACCAGGCGCTGCGCCCAGCCAGGCCGGCCATCCGGCGTGTCGAACCACTCGGTTCCCTGATAGCCGCCGCCATGCAGAAGTACGATTGGCCAAGGGCGAGTCACCTCTTCCGGCGTTTCCCACTCGACAAAGAGTGGGCCGCATTGGTAGGTCTCTCCACGTCGTTCGATCCGATCGCCCGAAATCCACATATGCGCGCGACGCACGGTGCGCGGGGAAGCATTTTTCCAGAAAGCCAAGGTCATTTCTCCTGTCTTTAGAGTGAGGGGCGCACAGCGTCGGTATTGCATTGACCGGCTCAAAGCGGGGTGACGCGCAAGCGTGTTGGGGCGATATCGGTGAATTTCGGAACGTCGGCCATGACCTCCGGAGTTTCCGGAGATCCGAAGGCGGCGTCGATTGCCGCTTCGTCGCGAAAGCGGCATTCACAAATCACAAGGGTGCCAACGTGCGTCAGCGGCGGAAAGAAAGCCGTGACTCCCTCAAGACCGTAGCGCTGCCATGCCTGCATTACGAGTGGGAGGTGCTGCTCGACGTAGTAGCGCCGATCAAAGCGGCTGTCTGGCGTGCCCTCGTAGGTCACGTACACGATAGGCGGTGCAATGTGCGCCATGACGATTTCCCTTCTATCTATTCCTCTGACCTATCCCTTGCCCTGCAATTACGAAATCGAATCCAAAATAGATCACGAGCACGTCGCAACATGCGACGGTGCATAGTCTCGCCCAATTCATTATTGTTCGGTAATCGAATATAATGAACAACTTCCGTTCATTTATGTTGGTGCTGGATATTGAATGGAGTGACGTCAGGATCTTCCTTGCAATCGCGCGTACAGGCACGCTCGGCGCTGCCGCACGTACGCTGCACCTCAGCCATCCGACCATTGGACGACGGCTTCGCGCCCTTGAAGAGTCCACGGGCCAGGTGCTCTTTCAGCGAACAGCGGACGGTTTTGTTCTGACTGAGGAAGGCACCGCGATCCTGCCGCTCGCGGAGCAAATGGAAGAGAGTGCGCTGACCATGGAGCGGCGGCTGGCCGGCAAACAGCGGAAGCTGGAGGGAACCCTCCGGGTGTCATCGGCCGACTGGTTCGGCGCCTATGTTCTGCCACCAGTGATTGCGGAATACTCGCGCGAATATCCCTTGTTGACATCGAGGTCCTCACGGGAACGCGCCTGTTCAATCTTGCTCAACGCGAAGCGGATATCGCTTTCCGCATCATTCCCTTCGAGGGGCCAGACATTGTGCAAAAAACGACTGCTTCAGATGCGATACGGTGTCTACGTGGCTACCACCAGCACCGATCCGGTCGATGGCGACGGCGCAGGGAATCGTTTGATCGCGATGGACACATCGACTGGTACATTTCCAGATATCGACTGGCTAAAGAAACGCTTCCCAAATGCCAGCGTCGTATTGCAGTCGAATAACCGCAATGTCCAGGCGCAGATGTGCGGAAAAGGAGTCGGTATCGCTGTATTGCCGCGACCTGTCGGAGACCAGAACAGCACCATCCGCAGGCTGGATTTAGGCGACGATCCGCCGCATCGAGAGATTTGGATGGGTTACCACCGCGATCTAAGACGACTACATCGTCTTCGCGCATTCGTGGATCTCGCAATCAAACACATAGCCAATTCGCCATTCGATGCCTCTTACGGCGTATCGAGTTAGGAGGTCGAACTTCGTGCGAACCTGAAACGATCAGAACTTCGGCGCTTCCTTCGCACCGCTTGGCGAATCGATACTTGATCCGCTTACGTGAAGTGTAGTAATCGTGATACCTCGGCGAAGTAGAGTTGGTACGCGCCGTGGGGAGCGCCCATTTCTTCTCTCATGACTAAAAATTTTCACTGCAGCAATTCAGGTAGCAACGCGACAACCTGCCTTTCGGCCCTCATTGCAATAACGAGTTGGCGGCTTTGCCGTTCGACGCACCCTACCCTTTCCGCCAGCTTCGTTAGGATCTCTCGCCGAACAACAGACCATAGATCACCGCCTTGTTGAACCAGGCGATGGCGCTGATAGGCGCAGGCGGTGTGAACACGACGTGGTAATACGTCATATCGCTGCACCCCGCGGTTTCCTCCCTCGAGGATTGCTCGACGCCTGCCCACAGGCGCCACCGCGCCTCACCGTCCTGCAGACGAGGGCAGGCATCAAACAATCCTTAACAGAAAGCGCCGGTCGCCCCCTCCCCTCAACTTACATCCCTCAGAATGAGGCAGAGTTAGCCGCCGCCCTCCTTCCGTGGTGGATGATGCATGACCGATACACGCTCATGTCGGTTTGATCATGTCACGCGCATAGGCGAGCCCCGTGCCATACCCACCACCATGCTCAACCACGATCGAGCGAGCCTTCTCATATGTGTCATGACGCGTCCAGTCTCTCTGGAATTCGAGAAGGAGTTGGAGCCAGGAAGTCATCACTGCGCCAGCGGAAGCCATCCGTCGCAACGCAAGGTCATGGCTTGTTGGTGTCAGTCCACCGCAAGCATCGGCAACCACGTAGACTTGATATCCCTCGGACAGCGCTGAAAGAACCGGGAAGCTCACGCAGGCCTCCGTCAGCATGCCCGCGATGATCAGCGTACGCTTTCCGGTAGCCGTAATCGCGTCGCGGACCGCATCGTCTTCCCAGAGGTTCATGTTGCGGCGTTCAATCGGCGTGACGTTTGGCAGCACTTCCCGAAAAGCCGGCATCAATGGGCCGCTGTAGACCTTCGAGGCCGAAGTGGAGACCACAACCGGCAAGTCAAAGGCGACCGCCGTCTTCGCGACCGCAAGGCCATTACTGCGCAGAATCTGGGGGTCTTGAGAACCCGCGGCGAACGCAAGGCCCGCCTGTTCATCAACGAGGATCAATGCACAATCCGCGGGTTCGAGCAACGGTAGTTTGGACATGGGAGTTCTCCTGTTCATTTGAGACCGCGATTTTGCTTCAAGCCGCGGTCTGCCACCAATCCGCCCACCGCCAGCGAGCCGGCGAGGATGCCGAGAGAGGATGACGTATGGGCATGCCTCAAGAATCCGCTCGCAAACGCAAATGCAGCGAGTTCCCACTTGCAGGCAAAGGTCTTTACGCTCTTCATCGTCAGTCGGGATTGAAGTAGGCAGTTGGCCCGGTTTCTGAAATGACTGGACGTCCTATGGAACGTCCAGTCCGCGAATGCGGAATTACCGCTCGATCACCTGTGCATGGACCGGCGCCAGCGACTCGTGCTTCGTGGCGGTGCGCTGCTCGGCCTTGTGGACCATGGTGTAGGCGTAGTCCACGCCCATGCCGTAGGCACCCGAGTGTTCCTTGGCCACCTTCATTACCGCGTCGTACGTATCGCGGTTCTTCCAGTCGCGCTGCCATTCGAGCAGCACCTGCTGCCAGGTCACCGGCACCACGCCGGCCTGCACCATGCGCTGCATCGCGTAGTCGTGCGCTTCCTTGGTGGTGCCGCCCGAGGCGTCGGCCACCATGTAGATCTCGTAGTTGCCTTCGAGCATCGCGCAGAGCGCGAACGTGGTGTTGCAGACCTCGGTCCACAGCCCGGCGACGATCACCTTCTTGCGGCCGTTGGCGGCCAGCGCGTCGCGCACCTTCTGGTCGTCCCACGAGTTCATCGAGGTGCGTTCGAGCGTCTGCTTACCCGGGAACACGTCGAGCAGTTCGGGGTAGGTATAGCCCGAGAACGAGTCAGACTCGACCGTGGTAATGGTGGTCGGGATGTCGAAGATCCTGGCCGCCTTGGCCAGGCCGACCACGTTGTTCTTCATGGTCTGGCGGTCCATCGACTGCACGCCAAAGGCCATCTGGGGCTGATGGTCGATGAAGATAATCTGGCTGTTGTGCGGGGTCAGGACTTCCAGTTTGGCGTTCCACATGGTGTTCTCCGGTATATTTTGATTCAATGATTTTGAGCTTCTGTCTGGCGGCGCTGCTTTCGCTTTGTTGCGTTGTTGCGTCGTCCATGTGCAGAACTATAGCGGCGATAGCTTTGCTCAAAGTGATCGATTCGCTGGCATGTTATTCAAATATTTTGAATTTTCGAGATTCACCAAACGGACACTCCGGAAGTGCAGTGAGGGATGCGACTCGGGAAGCGCCAACCGGGCACGGGTCGACCTATGGCTCTTCAAGGCTTGTTCAACGCCCGCCCTCATGCGCATGGAGTTCAGCAGCCAAGGGCTGGCAAGCGCGCTACTGCGGCAGCGCGTAGGCGATCACATAGTCGCCGAGCTTCGTGCCGAACGAACCGTGCCCGCCCGCAGCGATCACGACATACTGTTTGCCGTTGACTGAATAGGTCATCGGCGTGGCTTGGCCGCCTGCCGGCAGACGGGCTTGCCAGAGTTGCGTGCCCGTATTCACATTGAACGCGCGGATGTAGTTGTCCGCCGTCGCGCCGATGAACGCCACGCCGCCCGCCGTAACCATCGGGCCGCCCAGCATCGGCATGCCCATCCTGAATGGCAGCGGGATCGGCGAGCTATCACGCACCGTCCCGATACGCTTTTTCCACACGATCTCATTGGTCTTCAGATCGATTGCCGAGATGTAACCCCATGCCGGCTGTTTGCACGGCAGGCCGAACGGCGAGAGGAACGGATTCAGCGTCACGCCGTATGGCACACCATATTGCGGCTGAATGCCCGATTCCGTGCCGCTGCCCTTGGCGCCCGCCTCTGGCTCCATCGGGTTGCCCGGGCCGCGCGGAATCAGACGTGAGACGAACGGCAGCGCGATCGGGTTGGCGACGGCGATCTTGCGGTCGGTGTCGACGGCAAGGCCGCCCCACTCGAACATGCCCAGGTTGCCGGGGAACACGAGCGTGCCTTGCAGCGAAGGTGGCGTGAAGGTGCCTTCATAGCGCAGCTTGTGGAACATCACGCGGCACACGAGCTGGTCGTACAGCGTCGCACCCCACATGTCGGCGTCGGTGAGCAGCTTCTTCGGGCGGAACGTGAGCTCGGAAAACGGCTGCGTCGGCGAGACGTGGTCACCAGGCGCTGCGCCCTGCGGCACCGGCATTTCGGGTGCGGGCACGACGACCGCGCCGGTGCGGCGGTCCAGCACGAACAGGTTGCCTGTCTTCGCCGGTGCGTACACGACGGGCACAGTCTTGCCGTCCTTGTCGGTGATGTCGGCGAGCGTGGGCTGACAAGGCTGGTCCATGTCCCACAGGTCATGGTGCACCGTCTGGTAGAACCAGGCGAGCTTGCCCGTCGACGCGTGCAGCGCGAGCAGACCGGTCGCATAACGCTCCATGTCGGGCGTGCGGTCACCGCCCCAGATGTCCGGCGTCTTCACGCCCATCGGCAGATAGACGATGTCGAGTTTCGCGTCGTAGGCGGCGGGCGCCCATGAGTTCGGCGAATTCCACGCGTAGTGTTCCCCAGGGCCCGGGATCTTGTTCGGGTCCCGCGCGCCCGGATCGAACGCCCACAGCAACTCGCCCGTGCGTACATCGTAGCCGCGGATCACCCCAGAGGGCTCGCGCGTCGAGAAATTGTCCTCGACCGCGCCCGCAACGATGATCACCTTGTTCGTGACGATGGGCGGCGAAGTGGGTTCGTACATGCCCGGCGTCGTCACCGGCATCGCGTGCTGCAGGTCGAGATCGCCGCGGTTGGCAAAGCCCGCGCAGCGCTCGCCGGTCAGCGCGTCGAGCGCGTAGAGGTGCCCGTCGTTGACCGGCAGGTAGATGCGGCGCGTGCAGGCCGCATTGGTGCCGGCAACCGTCGCCGCCGGAATAGCCGTCGTAGTGTCGCTGGCAGAGGCGGCCGGTTCGACTGTCGCCGCGCCCGCCGAGAGATCGGCATACGACACGCCGCGGCAGGTCACATGCTGGAACGACGGATCCGGCTGCAGCTTCGGATCGAACTTCCACTTGAGCGTGCCCGTCTTCGCATCCAGCGCGAAGAGCTTCTGGTGCGGCGAGCACAGATAAAGCAGATTGCCGATCTTGATCGGCGTGACCTCACTAGTGATTTCGACCGGATCGTCCGGCCCTTTCGTGTCGCCCGTGCGGAAGGTCCAGGCCACCTGCAGGTTCTTTACGTTTTCCGGCGTGATCTGCTGCAGCGGCGAATAGCGTGTGCCCTCCTGCGTGCGGCCATAGGCCGGCCAGTCCTCGGCGGCGGTGCTATCGGCGTTCACTGCAGGCGTACCTGCTGTCGCGCCGAACGCGCCATTGACGGTCTGCGGATCGTTGAAGCACGAGTAGATCAGCACGCCCGCCCAGATCACGAGCGCACCCATGAGCGAGCTCACGCCAAGCTTTTTCGCGCCTTCGAGGCGCCGGCTCATGAGCAGGAGCAGCCACACGCCGAAGATGATCAGCACGCCGGAGCGCGGCGCGAGCGCCCAGAAGTCGGGACCCGATTCCCAGAGCGCCCAGATCGCGGTGCCGAAGAGCACAAGCGCATAGAGCACGAACGCCTTGGGGTCGCGCCGGTACAGGAGCCACGTCACGCCGAGCAGCACCACGCCGGTCACGACGTAATAGGTCGACCCGCCGAGCGATAGCAGCCAAGCGCCGCCTATCAGCAGATATAGCGCAGTGAGTCCGGTGATTAGCAGGCTGATAGTGCCGATGAATCCCAGCGAACTCGTTTGTGCGGACATGGTGATCTCACCCTTTAGTTTCATTGATACAAACGACAGACTTCCTAGAACGTGACGCTGGATTTCAAGCCGATCACGAAGGCATTACTGTTGATCGATGTACCTCCCGGATGCAGGATGTACTGCAAATTGGGACGCAGGGATATCGAGCGCACCGGAGACCACGAGTAATACAACTCGGTCACATATTCATATCCATTGCCCGCGACAACATTCTGCCCGGTGCGGGCATTGTTCTGACGCACGAAATCGGCAAAACGCCCATTATTATGGGTGGCGCCAATGGCGAAGCCGATCGAGTCCTGCAGGCGGCTCGCAAACGGCCCCTTGTACTGCACCCCCATCGTGATCTGATGATCCAGCTGCGCCGTATTGCGGTCAGCATGCGAAAAGTTCAGAAACACCGTCGCACCGCGGCCGCCGTCGGTGCCGGTGACCTGCTGCTGAAAGCTCAGATAGACGCCGTACTGACCGGATCGCTTGAGGGGATCGAGTCCTGTCACGCCCCGCGGGTTGTGATTCACGTCGAGGTACAGATCGTCGCCGTCTGACGTGTTGTACCACCCGCCAAACTTGTAGGAGCCGGGACGGCCCTGCCAGGTCGGTAGCCAGCCAACTTCCAGCGGAATCAGCGCGCCAGTGGTGCCGCTCGGATTGTTTGGCTTCCAGCCATTGTGGCGCGCCCAACTGTCGTCGACGTAGTTCGGGTTGACCTGATACACGCCAGTCTGTACGTAGGTTTCCTGTGAGGTGTGGTACTTGAGGCGCGCGGCCCACTGGCTCGTCGGCCAGTTGACCCAGTAGTTGCCCACGAGGTTGCCCGGTTGCGAGCCGCAAAACGTGAGGTTCTGGAAGTCGCAGGAGAAGCTGAAGAAGTCCTCGCCCACGGTCAGGCGGCCAAGCTTCATCTCCAGACGATCTTCCAACAGCTTTTGGTTCACCCACAACTGTGTCAGGTGCCAGGTTTGGCCACGCCCGAAGACTTCCTGGATGAGCATGTTGTTGCCGATATTCGCGTCCGCCCCGAGATTCCGTCCATTGCGGTCGGTCATCGTGAACTGGAACGTCGCGCCTTGCCAGCCCCAGAGCTTTTTCAGGTCCAGCGTGGTCCCGAACGCCCACTGATCGGTATAGCGCGTCAGGTCCTCGGTGCCGCCGCTAAAGTTGTGCGCGAGTTCACTAACGTAGCCGATACTGAACATCACCCCCTGCTCTTCCAGGCGCGTACGCATCCCCCCCCAGTCCCCCAGCAGGTAAGGGCTGGATGTAACGTCGTAGGCTTGCACGGCGGTAGCGCCGAAAGTGAAAATCACTGAAGCCAGAAGTCCGAGACAAGGCGGCCGACGCTGGGGGCGAATGTTCTTGTTACGCATCGGCATGTGAACTCCCCGTCTTCATAATGGAGAAGCTGCGCAGTTGTAGTTGCACATCGTCCCGTCGCGCATCGCGATGTGCCAGCATGACAACCTGCTCATGTTTCGGGGAGGCTTCACAGAAGGGGTCGAGTGTGCCTGCATCGCCGGCCAATGCCAGCGCCTGGCAGCGGCATCCGCCCCATTCTCGTTCCCTCGCATCACAACTGCGGCAGGGTTCTGGCATCCAGCTGGTGCCGCGATAGGCAGCAAAAGCGGGGGAATCGAACCATGCCGACGCCAGTGTGCTCGCGGGAAAACGCGGAAACGCGAGCGCGGCTCCACGAAGTCAGGATCGGACCACTGAGACTCCCGTGTCACCGGCACGCCTTCCGGCGCCTTCAAGCCGTTCGTATAGGTATCCTTGATGTTCTCGCAACCGCCCTTCGCCGCCGAATAATTGGCGTGGAGTGCAAGCCCTAATACACCATCCTGTTGATCCGGCGAGTACACCGCGTCGGCGATTTCCACGGCTACCGTAATTTTTCCGGTCCGTGGATCGACCCGGGTAATCCGTTTGTCAATCTGTTCAGTTAGCCAAATATTTTCATCCGGGCCGAACACCATATTGCGGGGATTCGCCAGGCCGGTTGCCACAACCGTTTTCTCGAAATTCTGCGGCAACGCTGGCAGAGGGGTTCCAGGTTCCGGAGGCACTTCCGCCCTGGCCTATGCCATGATCACGGCAAATAACAATGAGAAAATAATCCCTGGCCTCATATTCCACCTCCACCTTATTATTAAAATAATCCCAGCCTTAAAAAATTATTAATTTTTATTAAAAATTGATGGAATTATTTGATGTTTTATAGGGCACGAGACTTATCAAGTCAAGCCGCCCATAAGGAACGAAGCCATGAGCCAAATTTGTCACACCATCGGCTAAACAGACAAGCAACCGCCTCACGTGCGGCCCGCGTCTCTTTGTTCTAGGCTGTATTGATATCCCCCTACCATTACGAGAGAAAGAGCGTCTCGCGGACGGGCAAAGGTGATCGCCCCTTTTGTAGCAGGATTGAGCGGAATGCGGCACTTTCCGTGGGTGACGGCGACTCACCGCCGACTCCTATTTTTGTCTATCGAACCGGAATTCGAAAGCCGAGGCGGCTGTGGATTTTTCCTCTGACTCGTTTGTCCGTAGAGACGGCATGAACTGTCGCTGAATCGACACCCAGTCGATGGCGGAGAAGGGTCGCGAAAAGCCGATGACGACCTAGCTCACGGAGGCCGTCTGCCGGCCATTTTCGGCCGCTGGATACTTCCCGCGTCATGGTCGATACTCGGCAA
This sequence comes from Cupriavidus sp. IDO, assembly GCF_000812465.1. GTDB lineage: Bacteria > Pseudomonadota > Gammaproteobacteria > Burkholderiales > Burkholderiaceae > Cupriavidus. The sequence goes on from NZ_JWMA01000127.1 coordinate 13,491, forward strand.
TCCCAATCGCTACAACGCCCCCAACCGAGCCGTTAGATGCTCTTCCGGAAACTGGGCCTCACTGCGCGGCATGAAGTGTCCTGATCTCCTTGCTATGGCTGCGAATCCAGCCTGCGGCGCAGGTTGACCGCCTCACTAAGCATGTCGAGCACTGCCACCGAGTCGTCCCACCCGATGCAGGCGTCGGTGATGCTCTGTCCGTATGACAATGCGGACGGACTGTGCTCGCCTGGGGTGAACTTCTGCGCGCCGGCGACCAGATGGCTCTCGACCATGACCCCGAAGATGGATTTACTGCCGCTGCCGACCTGTTGCGCCACGTCCCGCGCTACATCGACCTGCCGCTGGTGTTGCTTGTTGCTGTTGGCGTGGCTGCAATCCACCATCAGCGAATTGCCGAGCCCGGCTGCTTCCAGTTCTCTGCAGGCCGCCGCCACCGAGTCCGCATCGTAGTTCGGAGCCTTGCCGCCGCGGAGAATGACGTGGCAGTCCGGGTTGCCCTTGGTATGCACCGTCGCTACCTGGCCGTTCTTGTGCACCCCCAGGAAGTGATGTGGACGCGATGCGGCCTGGATAGCGTCGATGGCAATCCTGATATTCCCGTCAGTGCCATTCTTGAAGCCAATCGGCGCCGAAATGCCCGAAGCCAGCTCGCGGTGCACCTGGCTCTCGGTGGTGCGGGCACCAATCGCGCCCCAGCAGATCAGGTCGCCTATGTACTGGGGCGAGATCACGTCCAGGAACTCGCCGGCCGCCGGCAATCCGAGTCGATTGATATCGACCAGCAGGCTGCGCGCGATGCGCAGGCCCTCGTCGATGCGATAGCTCTCATCCAGATAGGGGTCGTTAATCAGTCCCTTCCAGCCCACCGTGGTACGGGGCTTCTCGAAGTACACCCGCATCACGATCTCCAGAGACCCGGCATAGCGCTGCCGCTGCGCCATCATCCGCCGTGCGTACTCGAGCGCCGCCTGCGGGTCGTGGATCGAGCAAGGTCCCATGATCACAAGCAGCCGGTCATCCTTCCCATGCAGGATGCGCGAGATGCGCTGGCGCGTCTGGGTGACCAGGGCTTCGACAGGCGTGCCCCGGATGGGGAAGAAGCGGATCAGGTGTTCGGGCGGAGGCAGCGGAATGATGTCTTCGACGCGGGCGTCGTCGGTCACGCTGGTGCGGTCCGGCGGCGCCTGCCAACCCTCGGCAATGGTGAACGAAGATTTCTGTGGATCAATCATGGCTGGCTCCTGGGAAACTGGGACAGTAAGACCGCCGGCGGGTGCCAGTCAAGCGCAGCAGCGGAAGCCGCCAAATATATCGTTATGAGACTACGTTCGCGTAATCGAGGCCCCACCGTCGACCAGCGAGGCAGTGCCGGTCACGAAGGCCGAGTCGTCCGAAGCCAGGTACAACACTGAACGTGCCAGCTCTTCCGGGCTGGCTACGCGCTTGAGCGCATGCAGGTTGGTGACGAACGCCTGCGATTCCGCGGTGTTGTTCATGCTGCGGTACATATCGGTGTCCACCGCCCCGGGGAGGATGGCATTCACGCGCACGCCCTGGGGACCGAACTCGGCGGCCAGCGCCTGCGTCAGGCCAATCAGGCCTGCCTTGCTGGCCGCGTAGGCCGCCACGCCGGGGAAGGCAAAGGTATGGCCGACGAACGTCGAGGTGAAGATCACCGAACCGCCTCCGTCCCGGATCATCTGGGCGATCTGGTGCTTGGCGCCCAGGAAGGAGCCGGTCAGGTTGATGGCGAGGGCGTCATTCCAGCCGGCCTCGGACACATCGGTGCTCGGGCCGCCTTCGCCCAGCGTGCCGGCGTTGTTGAATGCAATGTCGAGCCGGCCATAGCGCTCCACGGCCAGCGCGACCAGTGCCCGGGCATAGTCCTCGGCGCGTACATCGCCGGCCAGTGCGCTGGCCTCGCCACCGGCGGCGCGGATCTGGGCGACAAGTTCGTCGAGTTCACCCTGGCGCCGCGCGCCGACAACGACCCTGGCCCCCTCCGCGGCAAACAGCTTCGCGGTGGCGCGGCCGATGCCCGAACTGGCGCCGGTGATGATTGCAACTTTCCCGGAAAGCCTTCCCATGTCGATCTCCTGTTGCGTGCGGCAGGGGTAACCTTTCCCGCACGATTGAACTGTAAAAGCCAGAGGCCGGACCATCCCGCCTGCGGTTACAAATGAGTATGGAGCGTCCGACTGGGCCGCACTAGACTGAGAATCGCGGAACAACTATCCGGGATTACCGAACAATGCTCAAACTGGAAGGCGTGGCCAGTTTCGTCACCGTGGTGGAGGCCGGCTCGATCACCGAGGCCGCGCGGCGCCTTAATTTGTCGAAATCGGTAGTCAGCGACCGCCTGGTCGAGCTGGAAAAGGCGCTGGGCGCCACCCTGCTGCGACGGACGACGCGAAAGCTGACACTCACGGAGGATGGCGCATCGTTCCTGGACCGCGCCACGCGAATCATGCGCGAGGTGCAAGAAGCGAGCACCGACGTGGCCGAGCGGCGCGGACGCCTTGCCGGGGCCTTGCGCATCTCCGCGCCCGTTACGTTCGGCCGCATGCATCTCGGACCGGCGCTCTACCCTTTCCTGGCAAGCCATCCGGAGCTGGAACTGACGCTCGATCTGAACGACCGCCGCGTGGACGCCGCCGCTGACGGTTACGATGCCGTCGTGCGCCACGGGCCGCTGGAGGACTCGCGGCTGGTGGCGTGGCAACTGGCACCCAGCCGCCGCTTGCTGGTGGCCTCGCCAGCGTATCTGCGCGAAAAGGGAAGACCGGCTTCGGCCGAGCAGTTGCGGCAGCACCGGGGCATTTTCTATCTGAATCGCGGGGCCGCCGACTGGCGGCTGCAAGGCAAGGACGGCACCGAAGTCGTGCGCGCGCCCATTGCATTGCGCGTCAACAATGGCGACATGATGTGCGATGCGGCCGAGGCCGGACTCGGCATCGCCTTGTTGCCCACCTTCATCGCCGGACCGTCGATCCGACGCGGCACCCTGGTTGTTGTCGATGTCGGATTGCAGGCAATACCGGAATCCATCTACATCGCGCATCCGGAAGGCCGGCGCGCATCCGCCAGGCTCCGCGCATTCGCGGAGTGCGTCCGCGCCGCCATCGGCAGCCCGCCATACTGGGATGCCTGGAGCACGCCTGGCCCGGCAGAGGCTCCCGTATCGGCGATCGTGCACGACGAAAACGGGCCTTTGCAGCGGCAGTTGTAGCAACCGCTAGTGTAGTGTTCCATTCTGTTTGGAACTTAAGCGGCGGTTGGCGCGAATGACCTTCTGCAAGATGTCGCGAGCGCTCTTGGTCCAGATGAACGGCT
>NZ_JWMA01000128.1 GCF_000812465.1 Cupriavidus sp. IDO
AGCCGTTCATCTGGACCAAGAGCGCTCGCGACATCTTGCAGAAAGTCATTCGCGCCAACCGCCGCTTAAGTTCCAAACAGAATGGAACGCTGCACTAGGTCTGATCTGATGCACCGGCTATGGCTCTAAGGAACCCCATGCTGGGCGGTCAAGCTGCCTAGATGCGTTGGTGATAGACGCGGCCCTGGCCCGTCGCTAGACCGAAAGGTAGGCGATGGCGTCCAGAAGCCGTGCGGAATCCTTGGCGGAAAGCGGCGGCACCGTAATCGTGACCTGGTAGGGACGTGGCCGGGAGCCCGGTACCTGGGCGTGAATCGTTCCAGCCCTGACGACAAGATCCGTGACCGCCCCTTTGTTGGCGTAACCCCGTCCGCGTGGCAGACGATTGTCGTAGTCGATGTGTGTCAGGGCATTGAGCCATTGCTCGCCCCACCACGTTCTACCGAAAGATTGTCGCGCCACTGGGCCAGAATCCCTTCAACAATAGGTGGATTCTCAGATCCGGGGACTAGGGGGTATGCCAAGATAGGCGAATCCGCTGTCACAAGGGTACCGTTCCCCCTCGCCCGCTCGCCATGGCAGGCGCTCGGGGCCAGTTGTCGCCGTACCGCGCGGAACGCGCAATTGTAATCGCGGTTTGGGCGAATCTTGGCATCCCCCAACTTCATGCCGTCGAGCATTGACGTCCAACTCGGCGTACCTGATTCTCGACGCCGTCGCGCGCCTCGAAACTAGCTGGGTCGTCAACCTTTCTTGTGCTACCCGACGCGGAAAAATTCCACACTCTGCCCAGCATTGACCGCCCGCCCCAGCCAATCGGGCATCTCGCCCGGCCATCCCTCTTATGCGAACTGCCAGCGCGCGGGTAGCCGATATTGAGTTCCCATCCAGAAACACGAGAGGACGTGCGGCAATTCACCCGGAGTCGACGTGATCGCGCACAGCGCCGCGCTGTGCCGTCTGCAGCGGCGGCTCGCCGAACTGCAGGGCGGCAAGCTGCGCATAGAGCGGCGAGGTCTGAATGAGATCGGCGTGACGGCCCTGCGCGACGATGCGGCCCTGCTCCAGCACGACAATGCGGTCGACTTGTTGTACGGTAGCGAGGCGGTGCGCGATGACCAGTGTGGTGCGATTTTGCGCGGCATTGTCCAGCGCCAGTTGGACCAGTCGTTCACTGGCGGCATCGAGCGCGCTGGTGGCCTCGTCGAGCAGCAGGATGGGCGGATTCTTCAGGATCGCGCGGGCAATCGCGATGCGCTGACGCTGCCCACCAGAAAGCCGCACCCCGCGCTCGCCGAGAAACGTATCGTAGCGTTGCGGCAGTTCTTCGATAAATCCGGCCGCAGCGGCCATTTCGGCGGCCTGCTGTACTTGAGCGAGTGTAGCTTCGGGCGCGCCGTAGCGGATGTTGTCGAGCACGCTGCCTGAAAAGATCACCGATTCCTGCAGTACCACGCCGATTTCCTTGCGTAAATCGACGAGCCGCACATCGCGTGTCGGGACGCCGTTGATCAGAATGCGGCCGGACTGCGGGTCGTAAAAACGCAGCAGCAACTGGAACAGCGTGGTCTTACCCGCGCCAGACGGGCCGACCAATGCGACATGTTCGCCCGGACGGACATCGAGCGAGAGTGCGGAGAGCGCGGCAATGCCAGGGCGCGATGGATACGAGAAGCCGACGTTGTCGAAGCGGATGCCCTCGCCTCGCGCAGTCAGCGCGACTGTGGTCTCAGCCTCCACCACCGGTGAGCGCGCAGCCAGCAATTGCAGCAAACGTTCGGTGGCGCCGGCAGCGCGCTGCAGATCGCCCCACACTTCGGCGACCGCGCCCACGGCGCCTGCCGTGAACACGGCGTAGAGGATGAACTGGGACAACTGGCCCGCCGTCATCCGCCCGGCCAGCACCGCCTGCGCCCCGATCCACAGCACGAACACGATCGCGGCAAACACCAGCACGATAACGACGGCGGTCAACCAGGCACGCGCGCGAATGCGCGTGAGCGCGGTCTCGAAGGCCGCCTCCACCGCGCCGGCAAACCGCCGCGCCTCGAATGGCTCCTGCGTATACGCCTGTACGGTCGGCATGGCATTGAGCACCTCGCCCGCCAGCGCGCTCGTGTTCGCGATCTTGTCCTGGCTCGCACGCGAGAGCCGCCGCACGCGTCGGCCGAAGATCACAATGGGCGCGACCACCACGATCAGCGTCACGATGATGTAGCCGGACAGCACCGGGCTCGTCACCGCCAGCATCGCCACACCACCGGTCAACAGGAAGAAATTGCGCAATCCCAGCGACAGGCTAGTGCCCACCACCGTCTGGATCAATGTGGTGTCGGCGGTCAGCCGTGATAGCACCTCCCCAGTCTGCGTGGTCTCGAAGAACTGCGGACTCATCCCCAGCACGTGGTCGTAGACCGCACGCCGCAAGTCGGCCGTGACCCGCTCGCCCAGCCATGACACGAGATAGAAGCGCAGCGCCGTGGCGCTGGCCAGAACCAGCGAAACGACGAATAGCGCGAAGAAGTAGCGATCGATGTGCGCCCGGTCGCCCCCGGCGAAGCCACGATCGATCAGGTATTTGAACGCCACTGGCAACACCAGGGTGGCACCCGCCGAAGTCACAAGCGCCAGGAATGCGAGCGCCCAGCGACCGACATAAGGGCGCAGGAAGGGCAACAGGGCGAACAGTGGACTGATACGCGTAGTAGACGGGGCGACATCTGGCATGTGGATTCCTGCTCACTTGAGCGATCGAGACGGCCTCGGGGCCCATGATTCCCCGGCCGGTCGGAAACAGCACAGCCAATCGACCCTCCCGAGGGCGCTACTCCGGCAGCAACATTGACAAGGTTCCAGCCTCGATCTCGCTTCTGCAGGCGGCATGCGCTGCGTGTTCCATGCAATCACCAGGTTCGTCAGCAGGGTCAAGGAGCCAGAAATCGCGATAATTTCGTCACGACGACGGCCGCGCTCCGGCGTCACCTTGCCCGTGTAGCCTGCCGCTATGGGCGTTGCAAGCGCGCGAGCGGACTAGTGCACGCGCCGCCTGAGCCACATCCAAGATGTTTCAGTATAAAATAGGGATATGGCTGTTTTATACTGAAACGATATGGATCCGTGGATCGAATTGGACGAGGACGCACTGCGCCAGTATATCGACGCTAAAGCGGTGTTCGAAGCGTGGGAATCTGCGCGTGCCAAGGCCACAGAAGTCCGCGGTGGCATGCTCTGGCGAACCACGAAGGGCCGCGAGTACCTCATTAGGACCGGCGTCGACAACAAACAGAAAAGCCTTGGGGCGCGCTCCGAAAAGACCGAGGACCTGTACTCGCGGTTCATCACGCGTAAAGAAGCCGCCGAAACCAGGCTTAAGACACTCACTGACGAGCTTGACCGACATCGGCGCCTGAATCGCGCGGTCCACGTCGGCCGGGCGCCAGACATCCTCGTGGCCATCCTTCATGTGATGACTCGACTCAATATCGCCGAACACTTCATCGTCATCGGGACACATGCCCTATATGCATATGAAGCCGCGGCCGGTGTTCGCTTGCAAGAACGCGCGCTCGCAACTCGCGACGTCGATCTCCTTTGGGATACGCGGAAAAGCCTCCTGTTTGCCTCCCGAATGAAGAATCTGGACCTCTCGATGCTGGATGTTCTACGCAAGGTAGATAGCACATTCGAGATTCGGGATGACCAACTCTTTACGGCAGTGAACGCAAAGGGTTTTGAGGTGGACATCCTGAGCCGTGAGGCCGCAGATCTTGACCCCCGCCCGCTTCAGTTGACCGACGATGAAGACGACCTCTGGGCAGTCCAGGCGCGACGCGCAAATGTCCTGCTGGGGTCGCCTCCATTCTCGGCGCCCATCGTTTCCGTGACCGGACGGATAGCTCGGATGACAACTATCAGTCCAACCGCGTTTGTCGACTTCAAGCGTTGGATGGCATCGACCGCCGATCGCGATCCACTCAAGGTTTCCCGCGACAGACTACAGGCATCGATCGTCGAAGAACTCGCCAATCGCTTCCAACTCGGAGCTTAGCGAAGCGGGCTGTCTGCTCGATGGGTCCTCGCCACGAATTCGGAAATTCAGGACTCCAGACACCGCGCACGCGGCAGCACCTCGTCAGCATTCGCCGCGTCTTCGGCAATATGCCGACTTTGCAGGCGGCTGTGCATCGCCTCACACCGCATCATCATCGTAGCTGCGGGTTCCTGGTCAGCGCGGGCAAAGCCATCATCTGCGGCGACCTGCAGATAGACTTGCCGCAAGACAACGGCGATGATCACAATGATGGCGCCGACGCAGAACGCTCGAACGGCAATGGAGAGGTACTGCGCCATGGCGAAATTACTGTACAAACATGAGGGGATTGGCAGTGAGCCTACACGAGGCCGTCTCGCCACGGTGTAACGCCTTTGGAGGATTGACACACTCCGTTTCGCCGCGGCGGCGAGTTCGTGCGTTACGTGACACCGCGTGGCGGTTCTGAAAAGAATGTCCCGGAAATCGATCGAAGCCTTACCGAGCGGCCACTACTGGGCCGTGCCCCACGCGCCCTTCCCGCTGGACGGTGGCAACGGCCATGATGAGGTGTTTCCCGGCGCCCCAAGCATCAGCGGTGGCAAGTGGGTCACCTTCTACTGGGCGTGCAATGCACTGTATGCCGCCGCCCATTTCGATTTTGTCCCCATTCCCGCCAACCGCCCGGCGACGGTATCGACGTGGACGCCGTGAAGCGGCACCCGTCGCGAAAATATCAGCACACGGCTTGATGGTCTTTCAGTGTGACGTATACCCGATTGAGCGGTGGCTGCACTATCGTATTCAGCATGAACGAACACGACCTCTCGCAATTGCCGCCGGCCGCCCAGGCCTATATCCGCGAACTCGAAGCGCGGGCTGCTGTCAACGCTCAGCACATTGCACAGTTGAACGATCGCATCAAACTCCTTGAGGAACAGTTCCGGCTTGCGCAATCCAAACGCTTCGCGCCAAGCAGCGAGAAGATCAAGGACCGCGTGTTCGACGAAGCCGAGCAGATGGCTACCGCGGCGCCGGCCAACGACGATGAGGATGAAGCGCTCGCGCCGCCGGGCACGGGGCTGCCAGAGCCCGATAAGCCCGCAGGCCGCAAACGTGGCCGCAAGCCGCTGCCGGCGGAGTTGCCGCGCCAGCGCATCGAGTATGACCTGACCGAAGACCAGAAGATCTGCCCGTGCTGCCAGGGCTCGATGCACCGCTTGGGCGAGGAAGTCAGCGAGCAGTTGCACATCGAAGCAAAGGTCTCCGTACTGCAGCACGTCCGCTTCAAATACGCGTGTCGGCACTGCGAGCGCAATGCCGAACGCACGCCGGTGGTGACCGCGCCGATGCCAGCGCAACCACTGCCGGGCAGCAACGCAAGCCCGGCAATGCTGGCGACGGTGACCATCGGCAAGTACGTTGACGGCACGCCGCTGTATCGCATGGAAGATGCGCTCGGGCGCGCCGGCATTGAAGTTGGCCGTGGCACGCTGGCCAACTGGATCATCCGGCCTGCCGAGTTGCATTACAGCCGGCTGTATGAGGCGCTGCGCCGCACGCTGCTATCGCAGCCACTGATCCATGCGGACGAGACAACGGTGCAGGTGCTCAAGGAGCAAGGCAAGGCCGCGCAGAGCAAATCATATATGTGGGTCTACCGCAGCGAGGAGGACTGCGGGGAACCCGTGGTGCTGTTCGATTACCAGCCAGGGCGCGGACAGGAGTACCCGCAGGCGTTTCTCGCCGGCTACGAGGGCATGCTGATGACCGACGGCTACAGCGCGTGGCGCACGCTTGAGGGCGTGACCCACTTCGGCTGCCTGGCGCATGCGAGACGCGCGTTTTTCGATGTGCTCAAGGGGCAGAAGAAGCTTGGCGGGCACGCCGCGCAGGCGCTCGAATACTTCAAGGCCCTCTATCAGGTCGAGGCGCTCGCCAAGGCTGAGTTGCCCGAAGGACAATCGCGCGCTGACTACACGTATCGGCTGCGCCAGCAGCATAGTGTACCGCTCCTGACGGCGTTCAAGGCGTGGCTGGACGAGCAGGCCCCGCGGGTGTTGCCAGAGAGCCTGCTGGGCAAGGCGATCGTCTACACGCGGAATCAGTGGGAATACTTGAGCCGCTATGTTGTCGATGGGCGTGCGCCCGTGGACAACAACGTCATCGAACGAGACGTTAGGCCGTTTGCAACCGCGAGAAGGTCCTGGCTGTTCAGCGACACGGTCGCCGGCGCGAAGGCCAGCGCGATGGTCTATAGCCTGATGCTCACGTGCCGGGCCTGCGGCGTTGAGCCGTACGCCTATCTGCTGCACGTACTAACGGAATTGCCGCAGCGCGCCCCGGACGCGGACGTCATCGACCTGCTGCCGTTCAGCTTCGTCGCAGCGTCTGCCGCCTGAACGACGACCGACCGCACCCGAGGCGCCGATCGGCCATATGGGAGCACTCGCCCGTTACCCGGTAACTGGCAAGCCTACCGGCTCGCTTTGAAATAGTGATCCCATTGCTCCGAATCCGGATCGAGCCGACGCACGATGGCGTCGTCGACTCGCGCGATCAGCCGCTCCAGCATCTCTCGCTTCGTTACCGCGTAACGGCGTGCCAGCCGCGCGAGCGCGAGATCCGCTTCGCTACTTACCCACATGTCCAGCCGACGTTCTCCGTTGCCGTCCTTGCCTGCCGTCGCGCGCCTTGCCCGATAGGCCGCCTGCCGCTGAGCTGTCGTCTGCGCCATCCTGCACTCCCCTCGTCATGGTTACCCGGTAACGTTCCCGTCTTGCATACGTTACCGGCTAACGGATCGACTCAACAAGGTGTGCTGAATTTAGCCCTTACCAATGACACGCATGCCGACGGGTAGGCTGATGCCAAACTCGAGCAGAATGCCGTGAATGCGATTGACAGTCGCCGTGCGTTCTCGCACTAGCCCCTCCCTGACGCGATGCAGCGCGGCGAGTGTTTGCTGGGCTTCTGTCTTTGGGCTGACGAAACGCATGGCGGGTCGGGCAGCCGCCTCGCAAATAGCCTCCGCGTCCACGAAATCATTCTTGTTGCCCTTCACAAACGGCTTGACGTACTGTGGCGCGATTAGCTTGGCTTCGTGGCGAGTGCCTGCAGTTCTCGCGCAAGGCAATGGGAGCCTGCGCAGGCCTCCATGACCAGCGTGCAGCTCGGAAAGTTGCTCATCAAAAGAAGCAACTGCTTGCGCGTCAACTTCTTGCGCCAGAGTTCATGCCCGCCGCGATCCTGAGCATGCAAGTGAAAGACATGTTTGCCGAGATCAATGCCGATCAAGGTGACTTCGCTCATGGCAGGCTCCTCCGGAAAGTGACGCCTCCAGCCTAGGCGATGCATCGGAGATCGGGCTGACCATTTCATTATGTCCGAGTTTTGGCAAGGTACCCTGTACGGCCGCAGCCTGCCAGGGAGCCGCCATGCGACCGGACACGATCACCATGACGATGCGCCAATTGGACCGGCTCAAGGTCTTGCAGGCCCTGGCAGACGGTCACCTGAAGACAGGCATTGCAGCGGCTCGGCTGGGCTTGAGTCCACGCCAGACGCTGCGCCTGCTGCGCCGGTATCAGGATGAAGGCGCTCCAGGCTTACAGAATCGTCGCCAAGGCGCCCCTGGTCATCGCCAACTTCCGCCCGGGCTCGAATCCCGCGTGCGCGGCCTGATCCGCGACAGCTACACCGACTTCGGCCCGACCCTGGCGGCCGAGAAGCTGCCCATAGATTGAATTTAGCCGGCTTACCGCAAGAGCGCTGCTTGCGGGAGATCCGCCGAAATACGGGATGGGCGCATCCCCGCTATGCCTGTACGCGAGCCCGCCTGTAAGCGCGCCGCAACCGATACGGTAGGCCTTGCTTCTAAACGCGCCACCGGCGCGCGCCCTGGCCCCTCCTCTGCGAGCCTTTTCCGCCTCGGGCGAGGCGGCAGGTGTGTGGGGAGGCTAAATTCAGTATATAACCGACCGAATGCGCACCATGGACACCTCCCTCTGGCACACCAATCCCTCCGCGGCCTATGCTGACTGGCAACTACGCGAGGCGAGCGGCGCGGATCGCCGCCCGTTCTCGGCGCGCTCGATTGTCCAGCACCGCGCCATGTTCGAGCACTTCCGCCGCCATCTGCTCGAACGCGGCACCACACTGGCCAGCTTCGGCCCGGAGCATATCGCCGCGCTGTGGCACACGCCTGCGGGTGCGCACCACGGTGTCGCCACGCGCATGCGCTACCTGAAGCTGCTGGACCGACTGTGTCGCCACCTGGTCGCCATCGGCGTGCGCCAGTCCAATCCAGCGGCGCCACTGGTGGGCGAAGCCCACTGGCCCGAGGATGAGCCCACCCCGATCTACCTGCCCGAAACCGCCGACGCCCGCCTGCAGGCCTGGGCGCAACCCACTCCCGGCGACGACCTCGCGCAACGACGCAGTCGGGCCGTCGTGGCGCTGTTTCTGGGCACCGGCATTACCGTCGCGGAGATGCGCGCAGCCGTGACAGGCGACCTGCACCCGGCAGCCAATCCGCCCTACCTGCGCGTGCCAGCACATGGGGCACGGGACACGCGTACCGTCCACCTGGAATCCTTCTGCGTCCCAATTCTTGCCGCATGGCAAGAGCGCCGCCCCGCCCTGCCCATCGCCGGCAACCTGATCTTCTCGTTGCAGACCAACGGCCAGGCCATGACCGTCAAGACCCTGGGCGTAATCGTTCGTGCCGCACTGGAAGCGATCGATTTCAGCGCCGCCGACATGAGCCCTCGCATCCTGCGCAACACATTCTGTCGACGGCAGTTGTTGGCGGGCCAGGATCGGCAAGCGGTAAGCGAGCGCATGGGCCTGACCAGCACACGAACCTGCGACCGTATCGCTGCAACTATCAGGCCTGCATGAGGGCTATTCGTTGCGGCCGCGCATCGCTTCTTGCCTCAATGCTCGCGCCAGTATTGCGCTTGCGAGGGCTTTTGCTATGCTTCGCTCGATCGCAAGGCTAATCGGCATGTCGCCACAGCCTTAGCGCTCGATTCGTTGGCAAACTCAACAGAAGACCATGGCCACTAAAGCAAAACCTGTCGCAAAGACTGTTACCAAGCCTACTGCCAAGAAAGCCGCTCCGGCAAAGACTGCAGCACCAGCCAAGAAGGCCGCTGCCGCAGCGCCTGTCGCCAAGCCGCTGAAGGACACCTTCAACAAGTCGAGCCTGCTGGCGCACCTGGTCGCCCAGACCGAGCTGGACAAGAAGACCGTGCAGACCGTGCTTGCCCACCTTGAGAACACCATCGTGAGCGCGATCCACAAGAAGGGCGCGGGCGAGTTCACCCTGCCCGGCCTCTTCAAGGTGGCGGCCATTCAAGTGCCGGCAACTAAGAAGCGTTTCGGAAAGAACCCGTTCACCGGCCAGGATCAATGGTTCGCCGCCAAGCCTGCCAGCGTGAAGGTTAAGGTCCGGCCGCTGAAGAAGCTGAAGGACGCCGCAATCTAATTGCGCCTCGGAAAATGAAAAGCCCCGGCATCTTCGCGATGTCGGGGCTTTTCATTTTTTTCATTGAACACACCAGGTGTGTGACCGCCATTACCGGCCTGCGCGGGCGGGCTTCCTGATCCGCAGTGCTTCGCCGCGCTGGTCTAGACTGGCAAGCATCGTCCGGACTCGCTCAGACTGCGCAGCGCACGGAAATCTTGGTGAGCGCGGTGCCAACGACCGCCACCAGCTCAATATCATCACCGTTGCCCTCGCGCAATCCAGTTAGCGCGTGTTCGGCGAAGCGCTCGGCTAACTCGCGGTTATCCAACTGGACACATCCGCCAAGGCCGGTCAGGCGCACGGAGGGGCCGACGTGGTTTCCTCTTTGGTGCTCCCATACAGGACCTGGGAGACATTGCGCGCTGCGTGCCGGTCGGCCACCCTGACGGTGAAGTAGTCCCGATTGGGTACCAGAATGCCCTGGATTTCTGCTGGCGTCCCGTTGTTTCGCTGGTCATTCTGCGCTCAAGTACGTCGTCGTCGAGTGAAGTCTCGCGGCCCGCGGCACGGAATCGCCACGACACGCGGGAAAACACCCAGCCTACGGCGAATGCGGCGTGGGCCTGGGACGCGGCTGCGGAATAGGCGTCGGCGCACCACCAGGCACCTGGATATACGGCGCGACGATGTATGGGTATGGAGTCGATCCGTTGGCCTGCGGCGCCTCGGGTGTTGCAATCGGCTGCACCCCTTCAGCCCGCGGGAGCAAAAGCGGCGCGGTTTGCAGCTCAGTGCCGCCGGTTCCGCCGTCACTGATACCGCGCTGGGTATCAAGAGTCAGCGGTCGACTGCTCGACGGTGGAGCAGAAAATGCTGCCGCCGAAGCCACCCCCAGCAGCACGACAGTCGCCGTGGATCTCAGCAAGTGAATCGCGTTTGAACACATATGCGCTCCTGTTGATCAAGGCAGTGTTGGTTATCGGCTGGGAGCTTGCGCGCCTGGTGCTGCTTTCCCTCTACGACTTTCCGCAAATATACTTGTCGGGAGACGACGGCGACGACCACAATGATGGCGCCAACGCAGAAGGCTCAGACTGCCATTTGGAGGTATCGCGCCATTGAACTTGCACCGTAAAGCATAAGGTAATCGGCAGCAAGACTACACGAGGATGTCGCGAGACAGTGCCACGTCGCCGCAGGATTGACACAATTTGTTTTCACCGCGGCGTGTATCTTGCGTCAGTGTTTTGACGCTCGGCAGGCTTTTCTGCAGCTCGGCCGGGAGTTCAGCAACGAACTGGTACTGGGCCACCCCAATCGGATTGTCCATGCCGCGGCGACGCAGTTGGGGGACAAGGTTGTTTGGCGCCCGACGGGGCGGCCAATCAGGCGGGTGTCGATCTGCGCCAGGAGTACCGCGCGGGACCAGCCGTGCGGCACTCCTGGCGCGCATACCACTGCCTTGGTCTGGTCGACGATGGCCTGTTACCAGATGGAATCCAGCTCGCTCTGCGTTGCCATGTTGCCAGCCGTCATTGCCCGCTCCGGCAGGTGGCGAAGGCGTAGACCTGCTTCACGATGTCGCGGATATGTCCGTCGCCGGCGCGCCGCGTAACTTGACCTTGCCACACAAGAAGCAGAGGTCAGCACGCTGATCTCTCTGGATGCGTGGGAATATCACGGCTATCCAGTAGAGCCGTTCTCGATGGCGACCGAGCAGAAGGGCTCCGGAGACGATGACAAGGACGAAGTAACTGTGCGTGCCGTTGCGCCGAATTGAGAGATGACTACGACAGGAAGGACCGAGCCAAGGGCGCAATTCGGTGTGCCAAGCCGCCCCTTCGCGGCATGAAACTGGAATTGCCCGAATAGATGTGGTGAGGCTGTCTGCCACTGTCGTGCGAAGGTTTGGTTTTCGTCGAAGGCCGAAGCATCCCGTCGACTAGCCTCAAAGTCCCCCTCCGCACGCCGCCGTACACGCCCTCTCAGGCTTCGGGAATCAAAAATCTCGTTCTATTCTTGCCGAGCCACGCCGGCGCGCGCCCGCGTCCCGACCAGGTCGCGCCGGTCTTCGGGTCCATATACTTCGCCGGCTGCGCCGGCTTCTTCTTCGCGACACCCTTCCCAGCGCCAGCAGCCGGTCGTCCACGGCGACGCTTCGTGGCAATGTCATCGACCGTAAGTTCATACTCGGCCATCAAAGTCTGGATTTGCTCGATGACACCTGCGACCTCACTGGCGCGAACTTCGGCCAGTTTGGCTTCCAGCGCTTCCTTTTCCGCCATGAGCTGCTTGTAAGTTGCCATTTAAAATATCCTTTTCTTTGTTGGTGACTCATATCGTACAGCACTCTTCTGAGTTTTCACTGACTTCGCGAGTCGAACCTCTCCGTGAAAGATTAGGTAGCTGCTGAATTATTCCTTCGTGAGTGCTATCCTCCCGGCCCCTTCCTCGCAATCAGGAAGGGATAGACAGCCAAAGGAAGGAATCAATGCATCTTGTTTCACGGCTGGCCGCAGCCGCCGCCATTTGCCTTAGCTTCACCGCCCCGGTTCAAGCAGCAACGGACTTTGACCGTTGCCCGCAGTTCTTTGCACAAGGGGCTGTCCCGCAGGTCCGAAGCCAAAACCTTAAGCCGCGCGCCCTGTGTTTTGATTCGTTTGCCGTATTGCATTCCGGCACGACGAAGACACCAGTCTATGTCGCCGAGCGACTGAATGCAGAGCAAGTCGCTGACGCGCAGGACGAAGAACGGACAAACCGCTTCTTCGCTGATGCTCGACTACCCCGGGCAGAACGCTCGGAGCTCGATGACTATAAGAGCTCCGGCTATGACCGTGGCCACATGGCGCCCGCTGGAGATATGCCCAATGCAACGGCCATGGCGCAGAGCTTCTCGCTGGCCAATATGGTGCCCCAGGCCCCACAGAACAATAGGAAGAGCTGGGCAGGCATCGAGAAATCAACGCGCAAATACGTCCGGCGTGCCAAGGGGGACGTGTACGTCATCACCGGGCCGGTGTTCGGGGCCGGCGCTCCCACCACCATCGGACCGGACCAGGTGTGGGTGCCTCAATACCTGTTCAAGCTTGTGTATGACCCGACAACCCATCGCGCTTGGGCGCATTGGATTGAGAATTCAGATTCAGCACGTGCTGGACAGCCTATTACGTATCGTGAGCTTGTCAAACGAACTGGCGTGAACTTTCTTCCTGGTGTCCCAATAGCGGAATGACGCTCAGTTAAGACATCTGACGTTTCATTGTCATCATCAAGCTGTGCACAGCTGACACCGGCGGGCCCCCGCCCGCCTAGCAATCTTCGCCAAACACATGCTCCCGAGCAACGAAATCGCGATTGCGCAAGCGTGCGGCAGCAGTTAGGGTATGTGTATCGCCGCACCGCAACAAAGGCGAGCGCGCGCAACATGAAGTGAAGGAGGGAGCACCGTGACAACAGCATGCGCCAGGAGCAAGACTGAAGCGCTGCGCCTGCTTGATACCCGAGGCATAACCGCGCTGGAGTTGGACTACGAATCAGGGTGGCAAGACGCAATCGAGCTCGGCCGGCGGGGGCAGAAGGCAGGGATACGCGTCGAGTATCGCAGCCATGAGAATATTGCCGTCAAGTCGGTGGCGGCATTGGTTGCAGGCTTGGCGCGACCAAAGACGACGTTCCGGCAACGGAATCTGTACTGCCAGTTTGAGCTACGTGAACTGTCGGTAGGTGAACTGGAGCAGTTGGAGGCAAAGGCGGCGAAGTTGGGAGACTACATCCTCGCTGGGCACTTGATGAGAGACGTGGATGCAGAGTGGACAGAGTAAGCCGCCGCCCTGAAGGCCACCCTCTACCCTTGCGTGTCCTAATTCGGACACTATTCCCGTACGGTGTTTGCTCGGAGCTTGTCTGCCGTAGAAGGTGGAAACGAGACACACTCAAGTGCCGCCCAATTTCAGCGACCGACATCTTTCTGCTTCTCATCATCGCCAGAGCGGCTCGACGCTGTTTGAGGCCCAGAAGATGCGGGCGACCGCTTGTTCGACCACGAACTCTCGCCGCTTCGAGCCGAGCCAAACGTTCGCTCTCTAACGTGTCAATACCATCGCGGGCAGCGGTCGTGACGCTTGGTACGACCTGTGGGTGAGGCGACCCAGTGACCCAGAATGGCGGTTGACTCGGCCTCGGCCAAGCGTCTGCGCGCCTTTTGAAGGATCATCATTCCATTACCCGAGCGGTGGCGGGCGCAGTGCTGTCGGTTCGATGCCGAACATGCGCTTGTGCGTCCGAGTCAGGTGAGCCGAGTCCGCAAATCCCGCCTCATGCGCGGCCTCGGTCCAGGATGCGCCGGACATGACTGCCTCGATAGCCAGATTGATGCGCAGCCATAGGAGGTACGCTCTGAACGAGCTGCCGGTCCCGGCGACAAACAGATGCCGAAAACGACTCTCCGACAAGGCGACCGCTGAGGCCACCTCACTCAGTGAGAGAGGATTCCGAATGTTTGAGCGGATATAGTCCAGAGCCCGGCTAAGACGCGGGTCCAGGTCTTTGTCTGGCCTGGTCGCAGTTCCACAGAGCGCCGCCACGGCCGACGTTGCGGCCTCGACCATGTCCTTGGCCAACTGGCTCGACTGCATCGCTTCGAACAGCAACTTGGCAGCCGCGCGGGCACCTGCGGCCGGGAGTTCGGCAACGGCATTCGAACCAAAGCTTGCTGTGAGTGCGCGCCCAGCGCTGCTTTCGGGTTCCACGAAGAGGTGGGCCATGGTGGCGCCATCAACTTCAAACTGGTGCGTGCATTCACTGGGGACGATGGCGCCTTCGTAGTCAGTCCAGGCGCCATCAGCCTCGGTGCGAAAGCGGAAGCTACCGCTTAACGCGATAGCGAGTTGATGGGCATGGTGCTCGTGCCACTGCGTTCTACCCTGACCTTCACCTATCCAGAGACTGCCGCCTTGCCAGAAGTAGACACGACCCGTGGATGTGACGGCCGAGAAACGACCGGGCGCGATGGACGGATGCACGGAATCGCCCTGTAGTGCTGTCACGACGCTACCCCCTCAACTCAGCCGTTTCGTTCAAGTTCATTCCGTGCGCGGCCCCGACAATTGCTCGCATATTCGCAGCCCACCCCGGACACGCACGATGTACCTCTCTACCTTCGCCCTTCAAATTCGCCCCCATGTCCAGGCCGAGCTCGATGCCGCAGCGGCGCGCGAAGCTCGGGGCGAGCCAATCTCGGCGTTCACACATCTCGAGCGCGCCCACATCCTTGGGCAGGAATCCACTGTGGAACACGTGCGCGCCCACTGGGCGATGTTCTGCTGGGCGCTCCGCCAGAACATTGCGCGTGAAGCCTTCGGCCAGGCTTGGCGAATCCTCGCCGCTATGTTGAATACCTGGCTGGGTTGGGTGCCCTTCGGAAATACCGGCGGCACCAGCGTCAGCGGCTTCAGGCCCATGCCGGTTCCGGCAGACCTGCAGCGGCTCATCGACGCCGCTCGCACAGTGCACTAGGGTCTGTTTACATTTGAATAAATGTGTTTACATCTTGTCTTTTGCGCGAGCGAGGCAAGATGGTCCGGACGCTGTTGAGCGACGAGGTATGGCA
>NZ_JWMA01000129.1 GCF_000812465.1 Cupriavidus sp. IDO
CTCGCCTGCACCGCAAGGCCGGATATAAGTCTGCAACCAGTCCTGCTCAAGCCAGCATGTTCGTCTTACCTTGCAAACCGGGGCGCGTTCATATAAGGAGGTCGCCGGCTACGCCGGCGAAACAGCAGCGCATCCAAGAACCCAGTCCCTCAATCCGGCGAAGAACCATGTTTATTCCCGGAATCGTCGCCAGAGTTGGATCTCGCGTTGCTTCCGCGTAGCAAGCGCCGGTCTTGTGATCGGTGCGCCTCCTATGGTCATCGTCTTCGCGGGCTACCCGCACGACCGACGATCCGGTCGAGCGTCGCAAGCGGATGACTGAGTGTAGGAGCGGGAATATCCGGGGACGGAACGGCGTCTACTCATTGCACATTAGAGAAGATGGCCTACGTCCGACTGCTGGATTCGCCGCTCGGCAGCCGCTGTGCAAGAAGTTCTCTCCACGTTGAATATCAAGGGGAAGGAACGTGCAACCAATTATGCGCCGCTTGCAGCTCGGATCGGGCGTGGTGCTGCTGATCTACCTGTTTCTCCACCTGGCCAATCATGCGCTCGGGATCTGGTCGCTGGATCTTGCCGGGCGCGGTCTCGCGCTGGCTCTGCGGCTCTGGCATAGCGTGCCCGGAACGATCCTGCTGTACGGTTCGGCCTCCCTGCATTTTGCTCTGGCGCTGCGCACAGTCTACGGGCGCCACCACTGGACGCTGCCGCCCACCGAATGGATCCGCCTTTGGGCGGGACTCAGCCTCCCTCTATTACTTATCCGCCATGCGGTGGCGACCCGGCTCGCCGCCTCTCTCTATGGCTTCGAACCGAACTATGAGCGGATCGTGATCTTGCTGATCACGAGCGGCACGCAAGGCTTGCAAGTTGCATTGCTAGCCCCGGGCTGGGTACACGGTTGCCTGGGACTGTGGATCCGCTTGCGCCACTACGCGATGGTGCGCCGCGCGAAGCCTGCACTGCTCGCGCTGCTCGTACTCCTGCCACTACTGTCGGCGGCCGGCCTTGTCCGGATGACCCGAGCCGTCGTGGCGAGGCGTGCCATCCTCCCGGCGCCCGATCCGAAACTGGTCGCGCATCAGCTCGCTCTCGATGCGTGGCGTCACAATCTCCTGACCCTCTACCTGCTGCTGGTCATCAGCGCTTTTGTGGCCGGCCAGTTGCGCAATCGGCTTGAGCGTCGACGATCGCGCACGTCGCTCAATGCCTGATTCACAGCGCTAAAGGCGGCCGGGCCGACAGTTAGAGCGGGAATAAATTTGGCGGCTGGGCAGTTCTACAGATGCACGGCGAACCAGTTCTCGGGAATGATCGATATCCCGGAAACCGGAAACGAGTAGCGTGCGCAAGCGTGCCTTCACGGCGATGCGCATTGGAAGCTATCCCTACTGTATTTGGAGATCGTCATGAAAATCCTGATTTCGGCCGCTGTCGCGGCATTGGCATCGTTCGCAGCCCTGGCCCATGCATCCAACATCACCACCGATACCGCAACCTCAGACAGTAAAACCCATATCAACGGGCCGCGCGATCCCTACACCGATGGCGCGAAAGCAGGCAGATTTGATGTCTATTCAGACGGCGCAAAAGTCACGGATCGGCGCGATCCTTTCACCGACGGCGGGCACAGCTAAGACGCTGCCAGATCCGCAGGCGGAGCTCCGGCCCACTCGCAATGCGCCGCGTAGCGGGTGGCGTGAGCCGGCGAAGAGGGAATTCGCTCAAGGGCAGGTGCGCACCGGGAATAAAGCGGACCTTGCTGTGGTTTGACTAGTGTACGTCGGACGGTTGACAAGGATCGAAGATATCCCTGCAACTCGCGCGACGCGACGTACCAACGTGCCAGATTCAAGAAGTGGAACTTTGGATTGCTGATAGAACTGCATTGGAGATTGTCATGAAGCATTTCAGTCTGATTGCGGCCGCTACCCTCGCACTGGGGGCTGCGCACGTGTATGCCGCAGACATGGACGTCCCTGCCGGACCCAACGACAACGGCACCACGGTGTCGCAGGCGGCCCCAGCCGCAGGGCAGGCCGCGATGCCGACGGCGGTCCGACCGGCTCCGATGGGCAAGACCCGCGAGGAGGTTCGTCAAGAGCTGATCCGCGCGCAGAAGGATGGCACGATGGAGCGCTTAAACTCGCTGTATAGCGGAGGCTGAACTGGTGCTTGACATGAGCCGCACGCAATCGTGCGACGGACACACGCTCGCGCTTTCCGGCGATTGTGGACACGATCGAACATGGATATTTGATCCGGTCGCTTCGATTCTTCTGCGGCTCTGCCTCGTTACGCCGGCGCTCTGAACCACCGTGGGAGAGCGAATATTCCCGGTGGTCCGCGGGTACTGCACATGACGGGCAGGAGGGCGCGATGATCGGAGACCACAAGTCACGCCGGGGAAGGCGTTTCTTTTCGACCGATGGCGTCCGGGCGACGTCGACGTACTTGTCGATCGAACTGCGGATGGCATTGAATGAACTTATTCCCGCCCCCAAAGGCGGAGTCAAAACTGAAAGGAGAGCATCATGAACAAACTGTACCCTTTGAAGACTCTGCTAATCGCGGGTACTTTTGCCGCTGCCCTGGCGGCTGGCCTCGCCCAGGCCGCAGAGCCCAAAGACAGCACCTATCCAGGCGGAAAATATGGCTACGACTCTCACGTAGCCGTGCCGAATGCCTTTGTGGACGGCACACGCAGCAACAAATCTGCCCCATATGCCGACGACGTGCGGATCGTCGCGGGACGCGACCTTACCGGAGTATCCGCATCTCCTGATCGCAGCTGAACTTTGGCACTGAGGCTGCCCCCACAAGCAGGCTGGCCCACCCGCAGAATCAGTCCGCACTCTTTCCGGCTGGGATCGAACCGGGCCGTCGCCGCCGCCGGAACGCAGCATCGAGAATTCGATCGCGTAGCGATGCCCGGCGATGAGAGGGGCAGGAGAAAGTTCGATGTCTTCAGCGAGGGCCAGAACGCTTGACGATTATTTCGGGCGGAGTCGAGGTGAGAGGATTTCCGTAACCCTCATTTTCGGCCTGGAGGAATCTGAATTGGAGTGCAAGATGAGCTTGCGAGATAGCGTGTTTGTCCTGGTAGGCTGGATAGGCTTATGTTTGGTAAGTGCAACCATTGCAACGGTAGTTGCGCGAATACTTACCTTATGAAATCGTCCGTTGAGTACGAAAATCAGCGCGGGCGTCGTTTCGTGGAATCAACTCTTTGCATCCGTCCGCAAAGGCCTGTGGATTCAACCGGTCGGTGCAACACACTAGCGCTTCTGCCGAAAAGGTCATATAAACCATAGCATATGGAAGGTGGGAACTACCCGCGGCTGGACAAAGCTGTTTTGTCTCTTGCATGCAACCCTGGTAGGCGATAAAAGGACCTTTCGAGGACGAGCTGTCTTCACTGGAAGCAGGAGGCCATCCATGTGGATGAATTTGCTTCTCATCTTTGTTCCGATCGCAATCTCCCTGGAATTTCTTGCTTCCGATCACCACCTTCTGATCTTTATCGCTTCCTCCCTGGCCATCCTGCCGCTTGCCGGACGGATGAGCCATGCCACCGAGCAACTCGCAGAGCGCATGGGCGAGGCGGTCGGGGGTCTGCTCAATGCGACATTCGGCAATGCGGCTGAACTTATCATCGCGCTTGTCGCCTTGCGTGCCGGCCTCCATCAGGTGGTGGAAGCCTCCATCGTCGGATCCATTGTCGGAAATATGCTGCTGGTGTTTGGCGCCGCGATGCTCGCAGGCGGCATTCGCTATCCCGAGCAAAGCTTCAACCCGCGCGGCGCGCGTTCCCAGGCGACCATGCTCATACTGTCGGCCATCGCGCTGATCCTGCCTGCCAGTTTCGAAGCGGTAGAGGGCACGACAGCCGTGCTGTACCGGCTCAGCGCCTGGATTTCCATCACGCTTCTGGTCGTCTATGCGCTGTACCTGGTGTTCTCGCTGGTCACGCACCCCGCGCTGTTCCGTGCCGCATACGAAGCAGAGGCGGTTACTCCGGAAGGCGTGGAGGAACAGCCCTCCTCGTCCGTAGCGCGGGCGATAGCGATACTGGCAGCAGCCACCGTAGGGACGGCGTGGATGAGCGAGATTATGGTGGGTGCGCTCGCCCCGATGATGCGCGACTACGCCCTCAGCGACATATTCGTGGGTGCCTTTGTGGTGGCGATCCTCGGAAATGCAGCCGAGCATGCATCGGCCATTACCGCAGCCATGAGAAATCGCATGGACCTGTCGTTCTCCATTGCGGTCGGCTCGAGCGTCCAGGTGGCACTGTTTGTCGCGCCGGTGCTGGTACTCACGAGCAATTTTCTCGGTCCAGCCCCGATGGACCTGGCCTTCCGGCCCGCCCTGGTTCTGATGGTGGTCCTGTCCGTGCTGGTCACGGCGCAAATGGCGAGCGACGGGCACGCCGACTGGTTCAAGGGCACGCAGCTCCTGGTCGTCTATTTTGCCCTCGCCCTCACCTTCTTCTTCCTGCCGCGCTAGCGAAGCAGCCTTTCCTGCTTCGCAAGATTCCTGCGGTGCCCTGCAAGCATCGAGACCTGCCGTGGCCTGCTTCCGTCGAGGCCGGCGTCAAAGGACGACCCGGCCGTAGGATCATCGCGATGCTTCAAAGAACTGCCGTCGGCGACTTTGGCATTTGGGCACGCCCGCTACCGCCGCCGCGGCGCAGCATGCCGCGCCGGATAGAGTTCCGTGCAGGAACCGCAAGGCGGTTAGATATGACTGCATACGGCAGCGCGCTCGCATGGCTCGACGCTTCGCAAACCTGACGTTCGATGCTGGACCTATGCCATCAGGAGCGCCTCGTATTCTTCCCGGAACTGATGGAGGGAACTGTCCACCACCGTCACGGCGCCATCGATCAGGCCGCAGCGACCGCTACCGGGAAGGATGCGGCACAGGTTTTCCAACGCTTCCAGGTCCGCGCGCACGCCGCGGCCCGTATCGATCCGGTTGAGCAGGCGCATCAGTTGGAAGGTTCCGCCCTTGCACGGCGGGCACTGGCCGCACGAACCCTGGGCGAAGAAGCTGACGTACTCTGCCACCTTGCGGACGATGCTGGTCCCTTCCGAGACTACGATCATCGCACCGGTCCCGAGCCGCGAACGCCGTTGCCGTACGGAATCGAAATCCAGCGCCACGTCGAGATCGCGCTTGGTCAGTAAAGTATTGGAGGGCCCGCCGGTAAAGACGGCCTTGAATTCCTTCCCTTGGAGCATGCCGCCGCCATGCCGGAACACCAGCGTCTCCAGGCTCGTACCCATCGGCAGCTCATACAGGCCAGGCCGCAAGACATCGCCCGAGAGCGAATACAGCTTGGTTCCCGCGGCATGGCCGATGCCGAGACCGCGATACCACTGGGCACCGTTGCGCAAGATGCCCGGTACGTGGGCCAGCGTCTCGGTATTGTTGACGACGGTCGGTGCGCCATGCACGCCGTGTTCGGCGGGAAAAGGCGGCTTGCGGCGCGGAAACGGGAACCCGCCCTCGACGCTCGCGATGACCGCGGTTTCCTCGCCGCCGATATACAAGCCTGAGCTGGATAGTACGCGAAGCGATACCGGTCCGCCGACCAGCCCTGCCAGCTCGGCGAATTGCGGGTGTGCCTGCCATTGCTGCACCGCCTCGCGGGTCCTCGCCAGCGACAGCGGCTGATGGGGATTGACGTACAGCACGACATGGTTGGCGCCGGTGGCAGCCGCGGCGATCAGCGCGCCCTCGATCACCTGGTGCGGCGTGTGCTCTAGCAGGA
This sequence comes from Cupriavidus sp. IDO, assembly GCF_000812465.1. GTDB lineage: Bacteria > Pseudomonadota > Gammaproteobacteria > Burkholderiales > Burkholderiaceae > Cupriavidus. Next base: position 5,780 of record NZ_JWMA01000129.1, read on the forward strand.
AGCGGTCCTTGAACGTCCCCGGCTCGTCTTCGTTGCCATTGCAGATGATGTACTTGTCGCCAGCCGTCGCGGCAGCCACCGGTGCCCATTTGCGATGCGTCGCGAAGCCGGCGCCACCCATCCCGCGCAGGTCCGCCTGCTCGATCTCGGCAATGACCGCGGCCGGCTCGCGCAGCGCTCGTGCCAGCCCGTCTCCGCCGCCGTGTGCCAGCCAGGCATCCAGGTCAGCGCCGACCCGGATGTCCTCATTGAGCAGAACCTGATTGAGCTGTTCCATCGCGCGCTCCGTGCCCCGCCTAGCGGGTGCCGCCGACCGCCCGGCCCCACGCGCCGGTGTGCAACCCTGCGTCGACGCGCAGATCGAAATTCGCGTAGCCAGGGAAGAGCTGCGGCGCCTTGACATGCAGGGGCAGCCCGGCCAGCGTCAATTCCCGCTGCCAGGCGTGCACGTGGCCGATTCCGGCGCGCGCGGCCATGACGCTGCGCCCGGCCTGCGCCGCGCTGGCACCGGCGCGCCGGCCCATGCTCAGGATATCGAGCAGCGCGTTGCCCATCAGCCGGTTGCGCCCATGAATGCCGCCCGTGACCTCGCCAACGCAGTACAGCCCTGGCACGCTGGTCGCACCCTCCTTGTCGATGGCAACGCCGCCGTTCTGGTAGTGCAGGGTCGGGTAGACAAGAAACGGCTCCTGGGACGCATCCTGGCCGCATTTGTGGGCGAGATGGCGCAGCGTCACGAGCCGCTTGGCCAGGATGCCGGGGCTCTCCATTTCCAGCGTCGGTGTGTCGAGGAAGACACCGACCTGGCCGCCCCGCTCGATGCCGCGCCCCTCCGCGCATTCGCGCAGGATGGCCGAGGCCACAATGTCCCGCGGCTTGAGTTCGTCGACGAAACGCTCTCCCTCGCCGTTGATCAGCTTGGCGCCGGCCGAGCGGGCGGCTTCCGAGATCAGGCCGCCCGCCAGGTGCGGCGGGTAGGCGATGCCGGTCGGATGGTACTGAAACGAGTCCAGCTCGCGCAGGCGGGCCCCGATTCGATAGGCCAGCACCAGACCGTCTGCGGTGGCCCCGTAGTGGTTGGACGTCGGAAAGGCGTTCAGGTGCAAGCGCCCCGCCCCGCCGGTGGCGAGAATCACGGCGCGCGCGCGCACCAGCACGAAGGTTCGCCATTCGAGGTTGTAGATCACCGCCCCGGCGCAGCGCCCCCGCTCGTCGGACAGCAGCTCGACTGCGGGGCAGCGGTTCCACACCGCGATGCCGGGCTCCAGGTCCACCGCCTCGCGCAGCACGCGCATCATTTCCAGCCCGGTGTAGTCCCGATACGAGAGAATGCGCGCGGCCGATGCTCCGCCTGGCCTCTTGCGCAGAAGATTGCCGCCGAGGGGCCGGTCTTCCTCCTGGTCGAACATCATGCCCAGCCGGATCAGCCAGCGGATCACGTCGGGCCCGTCCATCACCATCTGCGCGACCAGCTCGGGCTCGCCGCAGAAGTGCCCGGCGCGCAAGGTGTCCTCAAAATGCAATTGGGGACTGTCGTCCTCGCCGATGGCCGCCTGGATCCCGCCTTCGGCCATCACCGTGTTGCTGTCACCGAGGCGTAGCTTGGTGGCGAGAATGACCTGCGCGCCTTGCCTGGCCGCAGTCAGCGCTGACGCGCAGCCACCACCGCCCCCGCCGATGATCAGCACATCGGTGGAGACAAGTTGCGCCCCGGCAATGTCGACGTCGTCGATCAGCGCGTTGGCTTGCAGATAGCGGGCGAGATCCGGCTGACAAGGCTCGCCGCGGTTGACGCCGACAGTCAGCGCGACGCGCGCATTGGGCCCGTGGTCGGGGTGATAGGCCTTTAGCAGTGCTTCGACGGAGATGTCATCGCCGCGCACCGCCGGCGCCACACCGGGACGGTACCGCTTGCGCGCCTCTTCGTAGGGGATGCCAGCCGGCATGATGGTTCGTCCCGTCAGCGCGGCGCCTGCGCGCCGGGTGCGTCGAAATCGATCTTCATCGCGCCGCTCTCGATCTGCTGCAGGCGCAGCATGAGATTGGCCGGCCGCAGCGTCTGCGCCGCGATCATCCGCCGCACGAACAGGCCGAGATGGTTGGGCCGGATATGCTCGGGGCAGGCCAGCGTGCAGAGGTTGCACATGACGCATTCGTCGAACACCTGGCCCGAGGCGGTCAGCTTGCCCTCCACCGCGAACCTCACGCCGTCCTGAACGTCGAGTCCCTTCGGACAGGCCCGGTCGCATCCGCTGCAGTGACGGCAATGGGCGGCCTCGGGGAATACTTCAGAGATTGTTTGCAAGGCGTCCCAGCTGTCGCCGATCTCCTCGATACGATAGACGTGCCGCTCCGACGCCGTGAAGTAATCCAGGAACGCGACCTGCATGCCATCTTCGACCAGCGTTTCGCAGGCGAGCGCGGTCTGGACATCCTGCTCGCCGCTGCGCCGCACCATGACGCGGCATGAACCGCACACCCCCTGGCCCATGCAACCGACGCCTTCGACTAGCGTTTCTCCCGCATGCAGGAAGGCCTGCAGGATGGAGCAGTTTGCCGGTGCTTCGACCGAGCGCCCCTCGATGCTCAAGCGTACCAGTCCCATCTCGTCGCCTCTATCGCCCGGCGTCGTCAGCGCCACACTGGCATTTCCACAGAAAAGGTCATATAAACCTTAGCACAAGGGAGGTCATTGCGAAGGGGGCGCCGCATACAGGCTTACTGGAAACCGCTCGCCCCTATTCCTTATGATCGGCGTGCGGCTCATGCTTCGAAACCAAGCGTCGACCCATGCTGCACCCACTTTCCACGGAACGCGACCCGAAGCCGGGGACTTGCCATTGACGCCAGATGGCGCGTTCCCATGCGCTAGCGCGCTGGCAAATCACGACGCCCAGGGGCTGGGACATGATAAGACTGCCAAAATTCTTCCGCGGAGCAGCCACCGCGCTGGGCTGCATCGGCCTGCTCGGCCTCGGTGCGACGCATGCCTTCGCGCGTCAGATTTTCGACACGCCTGACGCGGCCATGGCGGCCTTTGGCCAGGCGGTCCGGAATAACGACGAGATGGCCATGCGAGGCATGCTGGGCGCGAACTTCCGCGACATCATCCCCCCAGTCGGCGCCGAAGTACGGGACAGCTTCAACAGTGCCTGGGCGCAATCGCATCGCGTGCAGCAATCAGACAAGCACGCCTTCATCGTTGTGGGCGACGACGGATGGACTTTGCCCGTGCCGTTGGTCAAATCGGCTAAGGGCTGGCAGTTCGACACCCAGGCAGGTGCCCAGGAAATGCGCCTTCGTCGTATCGGACGGAACGAGCTCGCGGTGATCCAGACCATGCAGGCCATCTGCGATGCGCAGACCGAGTACGCCCAGTCGACCCACGATGGCGAGAAACGGCTCGTCTATGCCGACAGGCTGTCCAGTTCCCCGGGCAAGCACGACGGGCTCTTCTGGCCGGCCGGACCGAATGAGCCACCGAGCCCGCTCGGGCCGGCTTTTCGTGACGCCGGCACGCGCAACGCAAGCAAGGAGGGCTACCATGGCTACCATTACAAGCTGCTCAGCTCGCAAGGCTCGCACAGCGATGGCGGCACATTGAACTATGTCGTCGACGGGAAGCTGTTCGGCGGCTTCGCGGTCATGGCCTGGCCGGTACGCTACGGTGACACCGGCGTGATGAGCTTCATCGTCAGCCACAAGGGCCAGGTCTATGAGCGCGACCTCGGGACCAACAGCGCCACCAAGGCAGCGGCAACGACATCCTTTGATCCGGCTCCCGGCTGGCGGAAGGTGTCGCCATGAACCCGCGCGCCCTGACTACCGCTTGCTGTGTGCTGCTTGTGCTGGGCGGGTGCGAAAGCGCCGGTCCGCCCGCAGCGGGTACGGCTACGCCGGGCATGTCCCAGGAGGGCGCGGTGCAGGCCCAGAAGGAACCCGCGCCGTACAAGGCGGAAGAAATCGAGGCGCTGGTCGCTCCGATCGCGCTCTATCCCGATCCGCTGCTGTCACAGGTCTTGATGGCCTCCACCTACCCGCTGGAAGTCGCCCTCGCCGCGCGCTGGAGCAAGGCCCATCCGGACCTCAAGGGTGACGACGCAGTCAAGGCAGTGCAGAACGAGTCCTGGGACGTCAGCGTGAAGTCGCTGGCGGCGTTTCCGCAGATCCTTGCGCCAATGGGCGACAAGCTGGACTGGACCCAGAAACTGGGGGATGCATTCCTGGCCCAGCAGAAGGAGGTGTTCAATGCCGTGCAACGCCTGCGTGTGCGCGCCCAGCAAGCCGGCCATCTCAAGTCGGGGCCGCAGCAGACTGTGACCGTGGAAACAGCAACCTCCGGCGAAGCCGCGCAGCAGACCATCGTGCGCATCGAGCCGGCGGATCCCCAGGTGATCTATGTGCCGGTGTACGACCCGGCGATCGTCTACGGCGGCTGGGGCTATGCGGGCTACCCGTACTACTACTGGCCGCCCTACGCGCCCTACTACCCCGGCGATGCCTTCGTGGGAGGCATCGCATGGGGCATCGGCCTGGCCGGGGCCATTGCCATATTTGGCGACTGCGACTGGAACAATGGCGGGGTACATGTGGAGCACCACAAGGCCCGGAACATCGACCGCAATTTCGACGCCAGCAAGTTCGAGGGAGGCCGCTGGCAGCACGACTCGCGGCACCGCCAGGGTGTTGCCTATCGCGACAATGCCACACGGGACAGATACGGCAGGAGCATGGCCGATGCGGCGGGCCGCAACAACTTTCGCGGGCGCGATGCTACGGGGGGCCGGGACAATGGCTTCCAGGGCGTGGGCAGTGGCGGCAAGGCGGTGCAGCGTGATGCCAGCCGCGGAAGCGCGAGCCTGCATTCAGGCTCCGGCCGCGCCGGCGGTTTCGGCGGTGGCTTTGGCGGCGGACGAGGTGGCGGCGGACGACGTTAGGGAAGCAATGCCCGTTTCGGGCGGTACAGGTCGCGTTCCTCCGGTCGGCGGTTGGGCTGCCCTGTCTGCATCCGGAACTCCATCAACTCTTCTGGGAAGGATCGCAAGATGCTCACCAAACTGAAAGCAGCGTTCCTCTACTTCAACAGCGTGGTCCCGTTCCGGCTGGGCCCCGCCCTGATCACGACGGTGGTGCTGATCACCCTGCTGCTGCTGCCTGTGCCAGAGGGGCTCACGCCCAAGGCTTGGGGCCTGGTTGCCATCTTCCTGACCACAATCGTTGCGATCATCCTGAAGGTCATGCCTATCGGGGTGATGGCGATGATGGCCATCGTGGTCCTCTCGCTGTCGCAGGTGACCTCGACCTCGTCCAAGGGGGCGATCGCCGATGCGCTGACCGCCTTCGACAGTCCGCTAATCTGGTTGATCGTGGTGGCCATCCTGATCTCCCGCGGCGTGAAGAAGACCGGCTTGGGCACCCGTATCGGCCTGATGTTCATCTCCCTGATGGGGAAACGAACGATAGGCATCGGCTATGGTCTGGCCACCTGTGAACTGGTGCTGGCGCCCTTCACACCGAGCAATACCGCGCGCGGTGGCGGCATTGTGCATCCGATCATGAAGTCGATCGCCAACGCTTTCGACTCGGACCCGGCCAAGGGCACGGAGGGCAAGGTCGGCACCTACCTGGCGTTGGTCAACTATCACGCCAACCCGATCACCTCGGCGATGTTCGTGACCGCCACCGCCCCGAACCCGCTGGTGGTGGATTACATCGCCAAGGCGACCAACCAGAATCTGCATCTGAGCTGGACGAGCTGGGCGCTGTGCATGTTGCTGCCCGGCCTGCTATGCCTGCTGGTGATGCCGCTGGTGATCTATCTGTTGTCGCCGCCGCAGCTCAAGGCCACACCCAATGCGGTGGAATATGCGCACGCCGAAATGGCGAAGATGGGTCCCGTGTCGCCGAAAGAAATGGTCATGATATGGACCTTCGCCCTGCTGCTGCTGCTGTGGGCCAACATTCCGGCGATGGTGTTCGGTCCGTCGCTCACGCTGGACCCAACGGTGGTCGCCTTCGTCGGCCTGTTCGTGCTGATCATCACTGGCACCCTCGACTGGGACGACGTGCTGTCCGAGAAGAGCGCCTGGGACACGCTGATATGGTTTGGCGCGTTGATCATGCTGGCCGAGCAACTGAACAAGCAAGGCGTGATCGCATGGTTCTCGAAGGCCATGAGCGACGCAATCGCTGCCAGCGGCATCGGGTGGGGCGGCACGGCCGCGATCCTGGTGGCGGTCTTCGTTTTCTCGCACTACCTGTTCGCCAGCACGACGGCACACATCAGTGCGATGATGCTCGCCTTCCTGACGGTCGGAGTCCATCTGCTACCGCCAGCGTATGTGGTGCCGTTCATGCTGATTATGGCGGCCGGCTCGGCGATCATGATGACGCTGACCCACTATGCGACGGGCACCTCGCCGATCATCTTCGGCAGCGGCTTTGTCACGATGGGAACCTGGTGGCGCGTCGGATTTGTGATGTGCGTGGTGGATCTGCTGATCTTCGCCGTGGTCGGGGGCGTCTGGTGGAAGGTGCTTGGCTTCTGGTGAACATGCAGCCGAACGACGCCCGATGAACCGCTCGTGATCACGCCAAGTCGCCGCTCCGGCCCGGTCATGTTTGGCGCCCGCTATGTCACCCAGGAGGAATGGTGGAAGACGACTTTGTGATGAGACTCATCTACATGCTCGTCTGGTTGGTCATCGGTCCGCTTGGCAAGAGCCAACCGGCTCGCAACCGGCGGAGGTTGCTTGCCGGCTATCAAGCGACATCCCCGCAGAAGACCGCGTGGACGCTCAAACGTCAGGTACAGCGGACGCTTCACGCGCGCCGCAACTGACGTGGGATCGTCGGCCATTCACGAACCATTGCCACCCTTTGAGAAATGGCTTGCGCATGGGAATTTGTTCTCGGGGACACTCATTCGTGCCATCATCGGTTGCGGGCAAGGGATGCTCTCTTTCTTTTGTCGGAGGAGGCTTCTTCAGTCTGGCTCTCTACGAGCATGCGAAGGCGGCGTTGCGCGACAACTGAGACCGCCGTTTCTACCCAGCACGGAGGAGGTGAAAATGGTCGAATCAAGAAATGGACTTTGGAGGCGGACGGGCGCAATGCTGGCCGCAGCCGGACTCCTGGCGCTATCGGGAGCTGCCCTGGCCACCAACCAGTCGCAACAGCGCCAACAAGGCAGGGACGCAAACCAGGCTGCCAAACAGGAAGCGCGCGCGGGCAAGGTCGACTGCCGGGCTGCAAACCAGAAGAGCAACTCCCAGTGCCGGCAAGACAAGCGCCACACGAAGCAGGAGGGCCGCCAGGAAAAACGGGACATCAAGTACTAGCGCGGCCGATGCTGGCCGACGAAGCGATGCCACGTATGGCGCGGCCCTGTTCATGCGCAACCGGCCAACTACGGCCACTCGACTGCGCTCTCAGGCCGACATTCGAATGTCGGCTTCTTTCTGAAAGTGCTGCTTGAAAGCGGCCATTGCGACTGCCCCGGTCTGAACGGCAGCAGTGAGTCTGGGACGATCGCAGGTTCCCAGCGTGCATCCGACGGGGCGGCCAGGACCGGTCGGTCGTCAAGGCCGTCAATTTTGGGCTCCGGCCCTCGCACCCATTACTTCACTTCTCGTCGGGGCTCTTGTATGGCTGAGGTTTCCCAAGCACTTGCGCGACCAATGGCACTGTGGTGATGACCCCTACAGCGAGCAGCGTCCAGCCGATGGCGCGGCGTGGTTTCCGGATTCATTCGGTCGCTGACCACTTGCCATTCGCGCCCTCCGTCACGTCGACAGTTGATTGGATGCTTGGCCCCAAATAGCAGACGGTGGGGTCGCCGAGGCCGACTGACCGGGATGGGTCGGTCAGCCAACCTATGACCGGCGACTGACCTTCCACAGAAGAGACAATGAATACGCCGCCACGCTCAAAAGCGTGCCGCAACGGGAGTCGGCGCACATCGACGGAAGTCAGTTCGGAAGCGAACGGAAGCGACGGTGAGGCTGACGTAACGTAGGCTGCTCTGCCTACTGGGCCCTTGGGGAATCCTAATGCGTACGCCCCTCTCCTTCCTTCCAGCTTTCGCTGCGCTAATGATTGCCGGGTGTAACACAGCACCGATCCCACCAGGCAAGCCAGTTGATATCCCCACCGCCTTGCAGCAAGTTTCCGTCGGACTGTGCACATTCAAGAAGGACGCCGAGACAAGAAAGCAGGGGTCCTTTGACTCAGTCACTGTGGAGCTCGACCTGACCATCGATGGCGCAAAGAACCCACCGGTGGCTGTGGCACCCGACATTCAGTTCATGCCGACTGTCAGCTACGGACAGACCATTTCCGTAACTAAGGGAAGCAAGCTGATTCTGACGCTCAAGATGCCTGCGACATGCCCAAATAGTTAACAAATTCTGAGTCAGGACATTCTTCTCAACCCAGTAGGTCGGCTTAGACGCTCCCCCGAATTCCAATAGGGATAGGGATGCAATGAAATCAAGGCAGCAAGGTCCCGTCCCAAAATCTGGGGCTTCTAGCTTGTGCCGCTGCCGGGTCGGTCCAGCACCACTTCCCAACGGGAGCCAGTTAGACATAGCGCCCGGTCGCGCCAACATTTAACCGCGCCGGACAGGGCGCGCGGAAAGGGCTTGCGGCCCGCCTCGTTGACACTCAGGCGTCGCGCCACGCGATCGGGGAGAGCGGTGTCGAGTGCACTTTCCAGGAAAGCTGGCGCAGGTTGAGGCGGAGGGGGCATTGGTCCATGGCTGCCGCTTTTATCGATAAAACCGTTAAGCTATAACGATAGTACCCGTTTTACTGATTGATGGGCGATCAGTACTCTGCAGTCATTCCGAAGATTCCGATTTAGTGAGAGGAGCGACATGACTGCCACGACCATCTCCGCCCCGCGTGTATCGCCCCCGGCACCCAGCTGGCGTGCCCGCCTCGTCCCGCTGGTGCCGCTTGGCTTGATCGCCTGGCTTGCGCTGCTCCTTGCCGACCATCCCGCCATCTCGCGCTACGGCATCAGCGCCCTGACGCTGGCGATGTGTGCCGGCATGGTGGCGGCCAACACGCTGCCCCGCGAATGGATTGCGCCGCTCTCGCCCGGCATGCAGGTAGCCCGTCATCACCTGCTGCGCCTGGGTGTGGCGCTTTACGGCCTGCGCCTGACCTTCGGTTCGATCGCCGCGCTCGGCCTGGCCGGCATCGTTGCGCCGCTGCTGATGCTGGTGGCGACCCTGCTGGTGGGCACCTGGATCGGTTCGACGGTCTTCGGCCTGAGCCGCCGCGACGCCATCCTCGTCAGCACGGGCAGCGCGGTGTGCGGCGCGGCCGCCGCGATCGCGATGTCGCAGGTGGTGCGCACCGATGACAAGCAGACCGCCGTGGCGGTGGCGACGGTGGTGCTGTTTGGCACGGTCGGCATGCTGCTGTATCCGTATCTCTATGAGCTTGCCACGCAGCACTGGCACTGGGCCGTCAGCGAGCGCATGTTCGGTATCTATACCGGCTCTACCCTGCACGAAGTCGCTCAGGTGATCGCCGCCGGAAAGATGATCAGCGACCCCACGGCCGACGCTGCCGTCGTCTCGAAGATGGTCCGCGTGCTCGCCCTCGGCCCGCTGCTGCTGGTGATGGCCTTCTGGCCGGGTGCAAGCTGGAACGCACGCAAGGGCGAGGCTGCTGGAGGCACGATGCGCGGCATCCTGAAGTCGGTGCCCTGGTTCGCGGTGGGTTTCGTTGCGGTGATGGCGGTGAATTCGGGTGGCTTCGTGCCGCAGGGCTGGAAGCCGTCGCTGGTCGCGCTCGACAACTGGCTGCTGGCCTGCGCGATGCTGGCGATCGGTCTGCAGACTCGCATCGGTGAACTGCTGCGTGCTGGCCGCAAGCCGCTGGCGCTGGCAGGTGTGCTGTTCGTGTTCCTGATGGTGGGCGGCGCGGCGCTGTGCGCGGCGATGGCCTGAGCGCGGACGCAAACTCGTGGAGGGGCGGGGCCATATGGCTTCCGCCCTTTTTTGCTTGAATGCATGGAGGCTGTGGTGCGGCCGACGGGACTCGATCCCGTAAGCCTGGAAAGGCGGCAGATTTGAAGGCTACGCTGAACAAGCCGAGTGAATTGATGCGTTCAGACTGACAGGAAGGTGCTCGATCAGGAAAAATGGCTCTGATGACGAGGATTCTTCCTGCCGAATGCCCACAGGCCGGCCCGGACTTCGGAGTTCTGGCGAACTCTGCGCGCCTGTTGAGGCGGGGGCGCAAACGCCCGACGTTGTGGAAGCCTCTGGGCGTACAAGCCGTACCGCTGCGCGCGCTCAATGGCGATTCGCGCGACGCGCACGTTTAGCAGGTCCGTTAGCGCTTAAGCCAAACTGCCGCTCACGGGCGTGAATAAGAGGGTCGGCCAAGATTCGCCATTATTCTCTGCGCGCATAATGGCTTATCCCGGCCACCCCTCAAACAGGCAGGAGCCTGCAGATTTTCGAGATCATGTAGCCCACGCCGGCGATCTTGTGTTCGTGCTTGGGAGCAAAGGCATTCAGGTGTGCCGTGATGCAGCGGTCAATCGCCTTACAGGCACCGTCGTCTTCAAAGCCAGGTAGAAGCGAGACGGAAGCATTCGGCATTGGGTAGTCAAGAAGACGCGCCTGTGCCATTTGAGTGTAGAGATTGCCATTGCGGAAGTCCGCAGGGATGTCGTCCCACTTCGGCAGGTGTTTCACAGTGCTGCGCTCCAGCTCAGCGTCAGTGATGCTGTCCACGTTAGCTCGGGAGAGAGAGTAGGCCATCTTGGTTTCGTCCTTCCAGGAAAACATCGTATTGGAGTGGTTCTGCAGGGGTGCACGCCCACTCTGGAGCAGCGGTCATGGCCGTGCGGGACATTTCAGTGTTCCAGGCACTGAGTTGCCATGGGGGCATCTGCTCAGTGCAGGCTGTCCACAAAGCGCATCCCGGTTCTAACCGTGTTACACACCGCCAAAATCTCTATGGCAAGAGTAGCGGCTTTGGCGCCTGAGGCTATCCAGTGCGCGCCAACCACTTTGCAATTCGCGCCACACCGGGCATAGGGTGCCGCTGCCTCTAACTGCCGAGTTGCGCAAACTTCAGCGCGTGCGACCGGCTGAAACGGCCGATTCTGTGCTGTTCGCTCAGGACTCAGCTAAGGTGGTTGCCGGCCATGATGCGTCATTCTCCGACTACATGAACCGGACATCCGGACGTCTGCTTCGCGCAGCAATCGGCCCTTCGATCGAGGGTCTGAAAGAAGCCCGGAAGTGCCGCAGCCCCGCGTCTGGTCGAAGTCTCGGTGCGGCACAACGCGCCGGGCATGCGGGTAGCCAGGATGCTCATCTATTAGCAGGCCGATGGGGCCTGCAAGTTGCTCACCCTCGAGGCGCTGCGCCCAGCGTGTCGCGCTTGATCTTCTTAGCCAGCGACCATTTGTGGACTTCGGTCGGGCCATCGTAAATGCGGAATCCCCGAATCTCGCGGAAGATCTGTTCGACCACCGTGTCGCGCGACACCCCCATGCCGCCCAGGATCTGCACGCATCGATCCGCCACACGGAACAGTGCCTCGGAGACCGCTACCTTGGTCATCGAACTCTCTGCCGTACCGAGGAGGCCTTCATCGAGCACCCCGGCGCACCAGTCGATCATCAGCGCGGCCTGTTGCAGGTCGATCAGGTTCTCGGCCAGCATGAAGCCCACGCCTTCATGATCAATCAGCAGCTTGCCGAACGCCTTGCGTGTGGTGGCGTATGCGCGCGCGATCTCGTCGGCCCGCGCAGCGCCGCCGAACCAGCGCATGCAATGGGAGAGCCGCGCCGGCGACAGGCGAACCTGCGCATAGCGGAAGCCCTCGTTCACTTCGCCCAGCACGCTGGACTGCGGGACGCGCAGATTGTCGATTTGGACCAGTGCGTGCCCACCTGGCATGGAGCTGTCGATGGTATCGATCAGGCGTTCGATGCGGATCGCCGGGTTGGGCAATTCGACCAGGAACATCGTGGCCTGCACGTGGTCGGCATCCCCCGTGCGCGCCATGATAATGCCAACGCTTGCACCTTCTGCGCCGGTGATGAACTTCTTCCGACCGTGTATCACCCATTCGTCGCCCTCCCTGATTGCCGTGGTCTGGAGCATCGACGGGTCCGAGCCCGCGCCGCCCTCCTCCGCGGGCTCCGTCATGAAAAACGCCGACCGGGCCTGGCCGCTGACTACCGGCGCGAGGAACTGGTCCTTCTGCGCTGCCGTGGCCACCTCGCCCAGCAGGAACATGTTACCTTCGTCCGGCGCCATGGTATTGACGGCGACCGGGCCGAGCGGCGACAGGCCGGAACGCTTGAGCACGGCCGCGGTTTCTCGCTGAGACAGGTGAGAGCCGTCTGGCAGGATATGGGGCGTCATCACTCCGGCGGCACGGGCCTTTTCACGCAATTCGGCGACAAGCTCGTCCGATGGGCCATGATCGGCGCAGCGCGGGTCGCGCTCATAGGGCATCACGACGTCGCGCACGAAGCGCTCGACGCTGTCGGCGATGCGCTGGCTTCTTTCAGTGGGGCATTGGGTAAACATAGATGACTTCCTTACGGTGTATCGATCATATGACCGCAAACGAAGCGATCATGGTAGTTCTCATCTTGAGCGAAGGTGCGGCTACTCACGGTGCAGGCCAGCCTGCCTCACCACGATAGGCCATTTCCTCTGCTCTGCCTGTATCAGGTCGGCAAACGCTTGCTGCGTGCTTCCGGCCGGCTCGAAGCCATGGCTCGCCAGGCGCTTGCGAACTGCCGGGTTCCGCAGGGCCTTCTCGAATTCGTCGTTGAGCTTCGTCACGATGTTGCCCGGCGTTCCGGCCGGCGCGACCACGCCATACCATTCCACGGAATCGATGCCGGGCACCCCCGCTTCAGCCAGGGTCGGAATTTCCGGCAGCCCGGGTAGCCGGTGCTTGCCTACCACGGCGAGGGCCTTGAGCTGGCCCGACTTCAGCAATGGCTCCACTACCGGGAATCCCGGGAACATCATCGCGATGTGGCCACCGACCATGTCTGCCAGCGCCGGCGGCGCGCCCTTATACGGGACATGGACGATGTCGACCCCTGTCTGCTTCCTGAACGCCTCGCCGATCAGGTGAAGCTGCGTACCTGGCCCCGACGACGCATAAGTGATCCGGCCCGGCTGCGCCTTGGCCTTGCGCACAAGGTCCTGCACCGATCCGGCCACCGACGGGTTCACGACCAACACATAGTTCAGGGTCACGAGCGTGCTGATTGGGCTGAAGTCACGGGCCAGGTCGTACGGCAGCCTGTCCTCGAGACTGCGGTTGATGATCATCGGCGTGGTCGCGACCAACAACGTGTACCCGTCCGGAGCGGACTTCGCCGCCGCCTGAGCACCGATGTTTCCGGCGGCACCCGGCCTGTTCTCCACGATGACCGGCTGTCCCAGCTCGGCGGAGACGCGCTCCGTCACGACGCGGGTCGCGATGTCCACGCTGCCTCCTGCGGGCCAGGGCACGATCATGCGTATCGGGCGGCTCGGATACGCCCCTTCCGCCAGCGTGGTCGCCGCACACGCCGCCAGCACCACCGCGCCGATGACGCGGGCAATTCGTTGTTGTATCGATTTCAATTGTTTTCTCCGCTTCCGCATTTATCCGAGCCGCTTCCCCAGCGTCTCCGGCACCATGCGCAGCCCCAACAGCGAGACGAGGCCGCAGCAGATCAGGTACAGCGCCGGCGCATTCGGGCTGTTCGTCAGGTGGATCAGCAACGTCGAGAAGAGCTGGGCAAAGCCGCCAAATACCGCGATGGCAACGTAGTAAGTCACCGCCATGCCGGTGGCGCGCAGGCGCTGGGGCAGCACCTCGCTCACCAGCACCAGTGTCGCAGGCGAGGTCATCGCCATCGGGATCGCCAGCAGGCCGACCACGATGAGCAGGCAGGTCAGCGACGGGAAGGCGTTGATCACGATGAAGGCCGGGTAAGGCATGGCGAGCAGTGCCAGCCGCGTCCACCACACCATCTTCCGGCGCCCGACGCGGTCGCTCAGCAGGCCGGCGATGGGACCGAACACGACCATCACCGCAGCCGCGACGAAGCCCGCCCAGACCGCCTGGCCGCGCGGGATATTGAGCTGGAACGACGCGTAATTCGGCAGGTAGTAGGCGATCAGGTGCACCGCGGCGGCGAGGCCGATCATCAGCAGCACGCTGGCCGCCAGCTCGCGCCAGTGCTCGCGCATGGTCTGCCAGCTATTGGCCGGCTTCGCGCCTTTCTTGCGCTGCACCGGCTCCAGCGTTTCCTCGAGCCGGCGACGGATGATCTGGCCGATGGGGATCACCAGAATGCCGATCAGGAACGCGACACGCCAGCCCCACGATTCCAGCGCGTGGGGGCTGAGGAAGTCGCTGAGCGCGAGCGCCATCAGTGCCGCGAACACCGCCGCGATGCCTTGGCTGGCGGTCTGCCAGCTCGTGTAGAAGCCGCGCGAGCGTTCGTCGGCGTACTCCATCAGCATGGCCGTCGCCGAGCCCATCTCGCCACCGATGGCGAAGCCCTGCACCAGCCGCGCGGTGATCATCAGCACGGGTGCCATCACGCCGATCTGGGCATAGGTGGGCGTCACCACCAGGATCAGCGCGCTCAGCGCCATCAGCCACATCGACAGCAGCACCGCCGGCTTGCGCCCGGAGCGGTCGGCATAGCGGCCGATCACCAGCCCGCCCAGCGGGCGCATCAGGTAGCCGGCGCCGAACGTGCCGAACGACAGCAGCAACTGGCCAAGCGGATTGCCGACGGGGAAATACAGTGGAATGATCAGCGTGGCGAAGAAGTTGTAGACCCCCGAGTCATAGAGTTCGAGGGCTCCGCCGATCGTGATCGCCGAGATGGCCGAAGCCTTGGACATCGGCTTCTTGGCCGACTTGGCCTGCGCCTCGCCTGGCGACGGGGCACTGGCCGGGTTCGCCATGGCGGTAGGGTCGAGGGGCATTCTTGTCTCCTGGTGCAGCTTGCGTCTGGCGCAATGCCTGCCGTCTGTGAATCGTCTGTTGCTTCATGCGAGGCGGCCACGAAGAGCCGCCCCGCCGCTACCACTTATTCCGGCCGGAAGCCGGACTGCTTGATCGCCAGAGCCCACTTCTTCTGCTCCGACGCGATGAAATTCCCGAACTGCTCCCGGTTGCCGTTGCTGGCCGGCTCGTAGGTCATGCCGCGGCACCGGGTTGCCGCACGTCGCTCGCCGTGGTTTCACCGGCGCGCCAGCGCTGCACCAGCGTCTGCCACCGCGTGCGCACGGCGGCCAGGTTCTTCGCCTTGACGTGGCCGTATCCACGGATGTCCTGCGGCAATTTGGCGATCTCGACGGACAGGTCCAGGTTCTGCTTGCCCACCGTGCGGAGCAGTTCCTCGACGCACTGCCGGTATTCCCCGATGATGGCGCGCTCCTCGCGGCGCTCGGCGGTATAGCCGAAGGGATCGAAGGCCGTGCCGCGCAGGCCCTTCAGCCTCGCCAGCACCTGGAAGGCGCTCCGCATCCACGGCCCGTAGGCGCTCTTGACCGGCTCGCCATCGGCGCCCTTCTTCGCGAACAGGGGCGGCGCGAGATGGTGGACGATCTTCACGTCGCCTTCGAACATCTCGCTGATCTGCTTGCGGAAGGCCGCGTCCGAATGCAGGCGGGCCACTTCGTACTCGTCCTTGTAGGCCATCAGCTTGAACAGCGAGCGCGCTACCGCCTCCGTCAGACGGGTGCCGCCAAGCCGGCCCTCCATGACCGCCACCTTGCCGATGAAGTCCTCGTACTGAGCAGCATAGGCTGCGCTCTGGTAGGCCGTGAGGAACTCCACATGCTTGCGGCGCAGGTCTGCCAGCGACGGCTTGCGCACAAACTGGACGACAGTGGCGTCCTGGCTGCGCACCGGCACCTTGCTCATGTCGTGGGCGCACAAGCGGCCCCATTCGAAGGCGGCTTTGTTGCTCTCCACCTGCACGCCGTTCAGCTCGATGGCGCGCATCAGCGCATCGTGCGACAGCGGCACCCGGCCCTTCTGCCACGCGTAGCCCAGCATCAGCAGGTTCGCGTAGATGGACTGCCCGAGAAGCTGCGTGGCAACCCGCTCGGCGTCGAGGGTAGCCAGTGCGTCCGGTCCGATGGCCTTGCCGATCTTCGCCAGCGCCTGCTCGGTGTCCGGCTCCCAGTCCGGGTTGCTGACGAAGGCCGCGGTGGGCGTCAGGTGGCTGTTCAGCACGACGAAGGTGCGTTCCGGCGACATCGTCGCCACGCTCGACTTGCTGGCGCCGACCACCGTGTCGCAGGCGATCACCAGATCGGCCATCGCGACATCGACACGGCTCGCGTGCAGCGCCTCCGGTGTCGCGGCGATCTGGATGTGGCTCCACGTCGACCCGCCCATCTGCGCCATGCCGGTCGCGTCCTGTGTGATCACGCCCTTGCCTTCGAGGTGGGCGGCCATGCCCATGACCGCGCCGATGGTGACGACGCCCGTCCCGCCGATGCCGGCCACGAGGATGCGCTGCGGACGGTCCATGTCCGGCAGGCGCGGCGTCGGCAACGAGTCTGGCGCGGGCGGACGGGCCTTGCTGCCGGCATCCGGCTTGCGCAGCTTGCCGCCTTCCACGGTCACGAAGCTCGGGCAGAAGCCCTTCACGCAGGAGAAGTCCTTGTTGCAGGTGTCCTGGTTGACCTTGCGCTTGCGGCCGAACTCGGTTTCCACCGGCTGCACGGCCAGGCAGTTGCTCTGCACCGAGCAGTCGCCGCAGCCTTCGCACACCAGTTCGTTGATGACCACCCGCTTGTCCGGATCGGCCATGGTGCCGCGCTTGCGCTCGCGGCGTTTCTTCGTCGCGCAGGCCTGGTCGTAGATGATCACCGTCACACCAGCCGCTTCGCGCAGTTCGCGCTGCACGGTATCCAGCTCGTCGCGATGCCGCACGGTGACGCCGGCCGCCATGTTGTTGATTACCGCATACTTGGCGGGATCGTCCGTCACCACCACGATCTGCTTCGCCCCTTCGGCCGCCAGTTCGCGGGTCATCGCCGGCACGTCGAGCTCGCCGCCGTCCACCGGCTGCCCGCCGGTCATGGCGACGGCGCTGTTGAAGAGGATCTTGTAGGTCAGGTTGACACCCGCGTGGATCGACTGGCGCACCGCCAGCAGCCCGGAGTGGTTGTAGGTGCCGTCACCGAGGTTGGCAAACATGTGTGTGCGCTTGCTGAACGGCGCCTGGCCCATCCAGGGCACCCCTTCGCCGCCCATCTGGGTCCAGGAGGTGGTCGAGCGGTCCATCCACGTCACCATGCCGTGGCAGCCGATCCCCGCCATGGCGATGGAGCCGTCCGGCACCTTGGTGCTGGTGTTGTGCGGGCAACCCGGGCAGAACCATGGCAGGCGATCGCTCGCGCGGCTGTCGCCCTGCGCGGTGCCCCGCTCGCTGGCCTCGATTTCGCGCAGCCGCTGGTCCATGCGCGCCGACACATCGGCCGGCACGCCCAGTTGCGCCAGGCGCCGCGCGATGGCCTTGGCCACCAGCGCCGGCGACAGGTCCGCCTTGGCGCGCAGCAGCCAGTCCTCGCCCGGCTTGCGGTGGCTCCATTCGCCGCCGCCGCCTTCGATGTGGTCGTACTTGCCGAAGATCACCGGGCGGCGCGCGGCGTCCAGGTGATACAGCTCGTCCTTGAGCTGCTGCTCGACGATCGGACGCTTTTCCTCGACGACGAGGATCTCGCGCAAGCCGCGGGCGAAGTCACGCACGCTTTCCGGCTCCAGCGGCCACACCACGCTGACCTTGTGCACCCGGATGCCAAGCCGGCGGCACGCGGCATCGTCCAGCCCCAGGTCCAGCAGCGCCTGGCGGGTGTCGCTGTAGGCCTTGCCGCTGGCGATGATGCCGAGGCGGTCGTCCGGGCCCTCGACCACGTTGTGGTTGAGCCGGTTGGCGCGCACATAGGCCAGCGCGGCGGGCCACTTGTATTCCATCATGCGCGCTTCGGCGGCGAGCGGATCGTCCGGCCAGCGGATGTGCATGCCGCCTTGCGGTGCCGTGAAGTCCTCGGGCAGGAGGATCCGGACCCGGTCGGCATCGGTGGTCACCGACGCGCCGGATTCCACCACTTCCTGCACGGTCTTCATGCCGGCCCACAAGCCACTGAAGCGGCTCATGGCGAAGGCATGCTGGCCAAGGTCGAGGATGTCCTGCACATTGGCGGGAAAGAACACCGGCAGGCCGCAAGCCATCAGGGTGTGGTCGCTCTGGTGGGCGAGCGTGCTGCTCTTCGAGACGTGGTCATCCCCCGCGAGGGCGATCACGCCGCCCAGCGGCGCCGTGCCGGCCAGGTTGGCGTGCTTCAGGACATCGCCGCTGCGGTCGACCCCCGGGCCCTTGCCATACCAGATGCCGAACACGCCATCGTACTTCTTGCTGGCCGCATCGAATTCCAGTTGCTGCGAGCCCCACACCGCAGTGGCACCCAGTTCCTCGTTGACGCCGGGCTGGAAGACGATATGGTTGTCGGCCAGGTGCTTCTTGGCCTGCCAGAGCGTCTGGTCATAGGTGCCGAGCGGCGAGCCACGATATCCGGAGATGAAGCCTCCAGTGTTGTGGCCGGCGCTGGCGTCGCGCTGGCGCTGCAACAGGGGGAGCCGGACCAGCGCCTGCACGCCGGTCATGAAGGCACGCCCGGACTGCAGCACGTACTTGTCGTCGATGGACACGGCGTTCATGGCCTGGCGGGCCAGTTCGGTGGGGAGAGGGGCGTTCATGGGTCGAGTCCTGCTAGTTATATTGGTGTACGGGTGGCCGGCATCCGCCGGATGGCCCGGATATCAATTCCGCTGTCGAATTCGGGGGGTCAGTCGGGGAACGGGAGGCCTAAGCGCTGCCCGAGCGCACGTAACTCTCCGGCAATGGCGCCAGGCAGCGTGATGCCGTCCTCGTGGCCCGCGCGCTCCAGCACGTCGCCGCGCTGGCCGGGCAGGCGGGCCTCGTCGCCGCCTGCGTCGAGATAGGTATCCGTCCACCGTTTCATGTATTCCGCGAAGAGGTCATCCCCGGAGAATGCGGCCGGCCTGACCAGCCAAACGAATCCGCCCTGCTTGCCGGCCGCGCCGCCGCTCTTGATCTGGTCGCGCGCCGGATCCAGCGACTCCGCCGTGGCGGCCATGGCACCGGCCAGGCACTCCACCATCATGGCGATGCCGATGCCCTTGTGGCCGCCCATCGGCAGCAGCGATCCGTCCAGGGCCCGCCCGGCGTCGGTGGTCGGTACGCCGTCCGCGTCGAGTGCCCAGCCGGAAGGAATCGGCCGGCCTTCGCGCGCCGCCAGCAGGATGTGGCCACGGGCCGCGACGCTGCAGGCGACGTCGAAGACGATGGGCGCGCCGCCGGGCACGGGGCAGCCGAAGGCGATGGGGTTGTGACCGATTGCCGCCCGGGAGAAACCCTCCATGGCAAGCAGCGGCGGCGTGCGCTGGCCAGCCATGCAGAAGGCACCGGCCTCGGCCGCGAGCAGCGCATGGATGCCCAGGGCACCCAGATGGCCGCAGTCCTGCACCGCCACCAGCACGGAGGCACTCGTCTCCAGCGCCTGCAGGCCGAGCCGCACCGCATGGGGACCGGCGACCTGCCCCATCGCCCCGTCGGCATTCAGCACCACGCCGCCCGGGAAGACCCGATGGGTCATCGCCGGCCGCGGGTTGAAGTCGCCCGCGGCCAGCCGGTCGGCATACGACGCCACGCGGGTCAGGCCATGGGTCTTGTAGCCGCGCAGCTCACTGCGCACCAGGACGTCGGCGGCTTGCGCCGCATGGGCGGCCGGCACGTCGCTCGCTTCGAATACCGCGGCGATCCACTGTTCGAGCGTCGCGGGGCTGTATCGGGTCGTCATGACAATTTCTCCCGCACGGTCGTCAGCCGTTCCGCAAAGGGAGCGGCATAGATAGCCTGGTAGTAGAGCGGTTGATCACGCAACGTGAAACCGCGCAATTCCATGATCAAGGCCGGCGCCTCCGGCGCGAGCCCGAGTTCAGGGGCCACCGCGGCCGGCGGCGCGCCAAAGCGCAACCACTGGTCCGCGCGCAGCGTCGGCAGCGACAGCCGCTGGCCGATCAGCTCGCGCAGGTTTTTCTCCAGCGCCTCCCGGTCCAGCCCGCCCAGTTGCGCGAAATCCTCTTCGCGCAGCCAGAACTCGCTGTAGAGATCGAAGCGGCCGCCCACGCTGATGACGCGCTCGATGCGCACGTAGCCTTCGCCGCCCAGGAACTCCGACCACTGGCCCTTGCGATTGACGCGCTTGACCGAGCGAGCATGTACGTACAGCGGCAGTTCGTTCGCCTCCTCATCGCGAAAGCGCAGGTAACGCACATCGGCCGGCGCCACCCGCGCGCCGGTGACAAAGGTGCCCCGCCCTTTCTCGCGCGTGATCAGGCCGGAGTGCGTCAGCCGCATGAGTGCCTTCTGGATGGTGCCCACGCTCACGCCGTGTAGGGTGGCAAGGTCCCCCTCCGAAGGCAGGCGGTCTCCCTCGCGCAGCGCCCCGGATTCGATGGACCGGATGATGGCGTCGGAGACAGTGGAGAGTTTTGTCATGGTGCTCACAGGCTCAAGGCAAAGCGACTGATCGCAGTCTCCCGGATGTCGAACACCTCGCTCGTCACCCGCGTGCCCGAGGCGACGTCCACCGCATAGGCGAACAGCCGTTCGCCCTGGTCGGAAATCTTCTCACCCCGCTGCAGGATCCCGCTCACGTCGAAATCGATGTTATCGGCCATGGTGTCGAGCGTATTGACGTTGCCGCACACCTTGACCGTCGGTGCCACCATGCTGCCGATCGGGTTGCCCACTCCCGTGCCGAAGAAGGTGAGCTGACAGCCGCCGGCCGCAAGCGCTGTCAGGTTTTCGACGGCCGCCGCCGGCGCGTCCATGAAATGCAGCCCCTTGCGGGTTGGCGCCTCGCCGTAGCGCAACACGCCCACCAGCGGGCTGGTGCCGGCCTTGGCCATGGCGCCGAGGGCCTTCTCCTCGACCGTGGTCAGGCCGCCGCGCTTGTTATCCGGCGACGGCTGGTCTTCCCGCATGTCCACGCCGCGCGAGATGGCCAGGTTCTCCATGTTCCGGACCGCCGTGACGAAGTCTTCGCGCACCTTGCCATCCACGGCCCGTTCGGCGAAGAGGTGGTCGGCGCCGATGAATTCCGACGTCTCCGAAATGATCACCGTCCCGCCCTCGGCGATCACCATGTCCGCCATGCGGCCAATGACCGGGTTGCAACTCAGGCCGGACGTCGTATCCGACCCGCCACACTCCACGCCCAGCACCAGCGACGAGACCGGGCACGGTACGCGGCGGATACGCGACGCGGCGAGCGCCAGCCGGGCCGCCTTGCGCGTGCCGTCGGCAATGCATTGCACCGTGCCGTCCGGTTGCAGGTGGACAGACTCCACCGGCTTGCCGGACAGGCGGATGCGGCGCGCCACTTCGGCGGTCGACTGCTCCTCCAGGCCCACCAGCAGGACCGACGCGATATTGGGATTGCGCCCCAGCCCGGCGAGCGACTCGAAGGCGAAATCGAGGTCCGCGCCGAACTGGCCGCGCACGAACAGGGTGGTGACGGGGATGCAGCCGCCGACCGTGCGGGCGATCGTGCGCGTCACGGGATTGCAGTTGTCCATCACGGACACCACGGCGACCCAGTTACGCACGCCGATTGTGCCGTTCTCGCGTGGGTACCCCAGGAAAGTCGTTGCCATCTGATTACCTCTCTTCCAGGTCGCCGCGGGCGCGGGCGGATTCAATGTTGTGGACATGCATATGCTCGCCAGCCAGCACGGGCTGGCTCGCCCGGCCGATGAGCTGGCCGTACTTCAGGACAGGAGCGCCGCGCTCCGTGTCGGCAATACACACCTTGTGACCGAACGGCACGTCCTGGAGCAAGACCAACTGCCCCGACGCTTCGCCCTGCAATCTGCACGCGTCTCCTGCATAGCCCGCGTCCAGCAACGTTGCCACGTTGTCGGACTGGTTCAGTACGATGGCTCTCGGCATCTCCTCAACTCCTATATAGATGTTGAATGCCAATGTAGGGAACGCCTGCCACCTATGTCAAGAAATTAAAGCCGTAGTCAGAGAAAACCACTACCTCCCTCAGGCAAACTCCTATATAGAAGTTGTTGACATCGACGTCGGTCATGACTATCGTCATCACAACGGCACCATGACGGCGCGCGAAGAGTAAGGGAGCCAGGGATGAATGTGATGTCCCATACGGAGAAGCTCGAAAAGCTGATGGTGTTGCGCCAGCGGCTCGATCCTCTGCAGGACTTTGAACTTTGGTTCTGGGCCGGCATGACCGCTGGCACGCATGCCGTCAACGCAGCCCTTCACCAGGCGCAGATCACGGCCGACGACGATGTGTTCCCGACGCAACCCGGTGTCTATCTCGCTCCACAGGGGGACGGCAGCCTGCAGCTTGGGCGGCAACCACCCCGGCGGCGAAGATGCCGCCGAACGGGCGCTGCAATGGCTGGCGCAGATCCGGGCGGACGCCCTGTCAGACGCGTGAGCCAACCCAATTCATTCCACCGATCAAGGAGAACAACGTGAAGGCAGTTCGAGTGATTCCGGGCCCCGAGGGCGGCCAGGTTGCCATCGAGGACATTGCGCCGCCCGTGGCAGGGCCGAATCAGGTACTGGTGCGCGTGCGGGCCGCCGGCCTGAACCGCGGAGAGATCAACCAGGCGAAGGAGCTGCGTACCGGAAATACCATCACCACCGGCGTCGAGTTCGCAGGCGAAGTCGCCGCCGTTGGCGAAGGCGTGGCCGGCTGGCGCAAGGGTGACCGGGTGATGGGGCACGGGCGCGGCTGCCAGGCCGAGTTCGTGGTGGCCGACCCCATGGCGCTGATTCCAGTGCCGGACGGGATGTCCTGGACCGATGCTGCCGCCTTCCCCAACGTCTTTATCACGGCCCATGACGCGCTGGTGGTCAACGGCCGGCTCAAAGCCGGCGAGTCGGTCCTGGTGAACGGCGCCTCCGGCGGCGTGGCCATGGCGGCCATCCAGATTGCCTCGCTGATGGGCGCCAAGCCCGTGTTCGCCTCGTCGCGCTCGGCGGCCAAGCTGGACAAGATCAGCCAGTGCGGCGTCGACGTGGCCATCGATTCCTCGCGCCAGGATCAGGTCGAGGTGATCATGCAGGCCACGGAGAACCGTGGCGTCGACATCATCATCGACACGGTCGGTGGCCCGGTGTTCGAGGCGAACATGAAGAGCCTCGCGGTGCAGGGCCGGCTGGTCAACATTGCCCGGCTCGGCTCGGCGACCGCGCAGATCGACCTGAGCACGCTGTGGCTCAAGCGCCTGCACCTGATCGGCGTCACCTTCCGCACGCGCACCGAGCAGGAGCGGCTCGACTGCATCCAGGCGTGCGCCCGTGACATGCTGCCGCTGCTGCGGGCCGGCCGCGTGCGCCTGCCGATCGACCGCACCTTTGCCATGACCGACATTCACGCCGCCCATGCCTACATGAAGCAGGACCAGCACGTCGGCAAGATCGTATTGCTGGTTGACTGAGACCTGACAACGAAGAGGAGACCTTGATGACTATTCAGATTAAACCGCTGACCGGATCGGTCGGCGCTGCCGTGACGGGTGTCACCCTGAACGAACCCATCAGCGACGAAGCATTTGCCGTCCTGCACCAGGCCTTCCTGGACCATGGCGTGCTCATTTTCCGCGGCCAGAACCTCCAACCGGCCGCACAGGTCGCCTTCGCCCGCCGCTGGGGCACGCCGGTGCAGGGCAACCCCTTCCTGAAGGGCCTGAACGAGTTCCCCGAACTGTTCCAGGTCACGAAGATTCCCAAGGAAACGGCCTCGACCGAAGCATGGCATTCGGATTCGATCTATACCGAGGTGCCCCCCAAGATCTCGATCCTGTCGGCTGTCGTGATTCCGATCGGCGGCGACACGATGTGGTGCAACCAGTACCTGTCGTACGAGCGACTGTCGCCCGCGATGCAGCGCATGATCGAAGGCTTGCGCGCCCGCTTCACCGGCGCCCGGCTGGCGAAGATGATGGGATCCGAAAAGGCGTCAGTCGCCGTCCACCCGATCGTGCGCACCCATCCGGAGACGGGCCGCAAGGCGCTCTATGTCGGCCACCCCGACACCGCCCAGTGCATCGAGGGCATGACCGAGGCGGAAAGCCGTCCGCTGCTCGACTTCCTGTACGAGCACTCGACCAGCCCCGACAACGTCTACCGTCACATGTGGCAGGAAGGCGATGTGGTGATGTGGGACAACCGCTGCACCATGCACTACGCCGTCCACGACTATGGCAACGCCGAGCGCGTGCTGAACCGCGTCACGCTCGAAGGGGAAGTGCCCCGCTGAGCCGGGTGCGCCATGACACCGCATGCCAGGCACGGTCCCGGCATGCGCACACCTGATCCCGGGCGCCCACAGCGGGGCCGGTCGGGACAATCGGAGACAGCACAATGCAGATTGGGATCCCGACTGAGATCCGGCCGGGAGAGGCGCGTGTCGCCGCCACACCGGAAACCGTCAAGAAATACATCGCACAGGGCCACC
Source organism: Cupriavidus sp. IDO (assembly GCF_000812465.1). GTDB lineage: Bacteria > Pseudomonadota > Gammaproteobacteria > Burkholderiales > Burkholderiaceae > Cupriavidus. The sequence goes on from NZ_JWMA01000129.1 coordinate 30,388, forward strand.
AGGTAATCGTCCAGGCCGGCGCCGGCGTGCGCGCCAGCCAGCCCGACAGCGCCTACGAGGCCGTGGGCGCCCGCATTGGCACCGCCGCCGAAGCGCTGGGCGCCGACATGGTGCTCAAGGTGCGCGCGCCGGAAGTGGCCGAGCTGGCGCACATCAAGCGCGGCGCCGTGCTGGTGGGCATGCTCAATCCTTATGACGGGGAGAACACCGCACGCGTCACTGCCGCCGGCATCACCGCCTTCGCGCTGGAGGCCGCGCCGCGCACCACGCGCGCCCAGAGCATGGACGTGCTGTCGTCGCAGGCCAACATCGCCGGCTACAAGGCCGTGCTGGTTGCCGCGCACCACTACCAGCGCTTCATGCCGATGCTGATGACCGCCGCCGGCACGGTGAAGGCCGCCCGCGTACTGATCCTCGGCGCCGGTGTGGCGGGCCTGCAGGCGATTGCCACGGCCAAGCGCCTGGGTGCAGTGATCGAGGCGTCAGACGTGCGTCCCGCTGTCAAGGAGCAGATCGAATCGCTCGGCGGCAAGTTCCTCGACGTGCCGTTCCTCACCGACGAAGAACGCGAGATCGCGCAGGGCGTGGGCGGCTATGCCCGCCCGATGCCGCCCGACTGGATGAAGCGGCAGGCAGAACTGGTCCACCAGCGCGCGATCCAGGCCGACATCGTCATCACCACCGCGCTGATTCCGGGCCGCAAGGCGCCGGTGCTGCTGCCCGAAGCAACCGTGCAGCAGATGAAGCCGGGCTCGGTGGTGGTCGACCTGGCTGCCGCGCAGGGCGGCAACTGCCCGCTGACCGTGCCCGACGAAGTCGTGCAGCGCCACGGCGTCACGCTGGTCGGCCACACCAACCTTGCCAGCATGGTGGCCGCCGACGCCTCGGCGCTCTATGCGCGCAACGTGCTCGACTTCCTCAAGCTCATCATCAACCAGGAAGGCAAGGTCGCCATCGACCTGCAGGACGACATTGTCGGGGCCTGCCACATCACCGGCCGCCGCGAAGGCGCGCTGGCCAGTTAAGGAGACGCTGATGGAACTCATCAACCACACGGTGATCAACCTGATCATCTTCGTGCTGGCGATCTACGTGGGCTACCACGTGGTCTGGACCGTGACGCCGGCCCTGCACACCCCGCTGATGGCGGTGACCAATGCCATCTCGGCCATCATCAT
>NZ_JWMA01000130.1 GCF_000812465.1 Cupriavidus sp. IDO
CGACGTCAACAAGACCATCCGCCGCCTGCTCAAACGCCTCGCCGACCTTGGGTGTCAAGTGGATCCCATGTCTCATACTGTTTAGCGCTTCCTACTAGAAGGACAGCGAGACGACGGGGTTGCTCCTTCATCGCGAGCTGCGGGAGGCCTTCACAGAAACTGCCTCACCTTTGCCTTTGCTTCCCCGGGTGCTTCCAATCGGAGCGATATGGACGGCCTAGCTATTAGAGGCCGAGATCCGACAAGCCAGGGTGATCATCTGGACGACGACCGAGCGGCCAATGGAACCTCCGCTCTTCTTCCTTGATTGGCAAATCATTGATGCAAGCGTAGCGATTCACCATCAGACCGTCCTCGCCGAACTCCCAGTTCTCATTGCCATAGGACCGGAACCAGTTGCCGGAGTCGTCACGCCACTCGTAGGCGTAACGCACGGCAATCCTGTTATCCGTGAACGCCCACAGCTCCTTGATGAGACGGTACTCCAACTCCTTCGACCATTTGCGCTCTAGAAACGCTCGGGCTTCATCGCGGCCGTTTGCGAATTCAGCACGGTTGCGCCATCGCGTATCCAGGCTGTACGCGAGGGACACTTTGGCAGCGTCGCGGGTGTTCCAGCCATCCTCGGCTAGGCGCACTTTCTCGATGGCGGATTCGCGTGTGAAAGGGGGAAGCGGTGGACGGAGTTCAGTGTTAGTCGACATGAAATCACCTCTGTGGTTGGTGGATGAAGACCCGATACCGGGCCGAAGGGTTGATAAGAGCAGTGCTGGTGTTTTCAAATGCTTGGTGTGGCGATTAGCCCGTGCACAGGCAGATTCCTAATCCGCTCGCTTACGCCGCGAACGTGATGTAACCGCCCGAGTGCGTCATGATGTGCGCCCAACGCACGGCCGCGTACAGGCCCTCCGCGCACGCAAAGTCACTACCGTCAATTGCAACGACCCACTGGTCTTCATTGAGGCGAAGCACGAGGCGCTGGCTGTCGACCAGATCGCTGTACCAGCGCCATGTGGCCAGGTTCGACTTATCCGCCTGCAGAGCTTGATGAAGGAGGGCGACTTGGGAATGTGAGTGGCGCATGGCAGCCTCCTTGAAGCATCGATCTTTGATATGATGTAGACAGGTCTGTATTTATATTGGTGTAGACAGATCTGTCTGTCAAGAAAATTTCTCACGTCGCGGTACCTTTGCAGAGACAGGTCTGTCTGCGATACTGGAGGCACCGAGTGGGTCAAAAAAGGGGCCGAAATGTCACAACCTTCCGCACGCGACCGGATATTGGAAACTGCGGCGCGCCTGTTCTATCAGGACGGGTTCCGTGCCACAGGCATCGACAAGATCATTGCCGAGTCAGGCGTTGCGAAAATGTCGCTTTACCGGCATTTCGCCTCCAAGAACGAACTCATTGCGGCGTTCCTGGACCGTCGTCATGAGTTCTGGATGCGCTGGTTTGTCGAAGAGGTGGAGGCTCGTTTTGCTCAGCGTGCCGAGCTGGCCGTCCTCGCAGAAGCCTTGGGTGAATGGTTCGCGCAGGAAGACTTCCGTGGTTGCGCCTTCATCAATGTGGTAGCCGAAGCCGGATCCACGGGAGACCCTGGGCACCTTCAGCGGGCCGTATCCCATAAGCACTCAATGGAGCGGTACATTTCTGAACTCGCTGGCCGCCTCGGGCTGCAGTCACCTGCTACCGTCGCCGCAGATGCGATGATCTGCGTAGAAGGCATGATTGTGCGCTATCAGATGACGCATGATTCCACGGTGGTTGAATCGGGCAAGCGCGTACTGGCGCGAATCGAAGAGGGCGCCTCAACAAGGCGCAGAGCCAAAGCTGCCTGATACAGACAACTAGGCGAAAGTACCGCGCCCGCGCAGGCTCCTTATTGCCCCGTAGCCCGTTGAGACGGCCTGCCAGTTGGCGGGCCGTCTGCACATCCGCGTCCCGCAAAACTGTTCAGGGGGCCACAGTCGGTACACTCTTTTGCGGCTTGGGATTGCACAGCCAATCTTCCTAGATCGACCGATTGCAGCGGGGAGCCGACATCTGAACGTCCGACCGAGGGCTGATCGAATGTCGCCTGATGGCCGGAGTCGGCCAGCGGCCCACCGCATGACTGGAGCCGATCCGTACGGCCGGACAGAATTCCATCAAGGTCCAGCAATGCGTTACGCGAAGCATGAATCAAATCGACGTCAGCGCCAAAGCCTGCGGCAAAGGCTCAGGAAGCCTGCTGGCGATGATGGCTGGTCGGTACGCAGACTGTGCAGAAGCGACACGATGGAATCATCTTCGATCCGCCCTTGGTCGATCTCATCGCCAACAAGCACCATGTGCTCGTCCTCTCCATAGTGCCGCCAGTCGGTGTCGTCGGGGGGCACCGTTGCGGGCAAAGCTGACCCCTGCATCTGCATCCATGCAGAAATCCGCTTGTCCGTCTCGTCATAGCCGTCAGCAGTGAGCGTGCCAAAAGGGTATCGAAGTTCGGCTGTGTGCTGAGCTCGGAAGTTCGATGCTGCGGCGCCGGACGATACCCTGTCGAAACGATAGCAGTGGAACCGATGCCCCGAGAAGAGAAGGCGCTTTGCTGTCGCGAGCACGGGCTCGGCAAACACTGCATCCGTATAGACGCGATCGAATCGCTCATACATGGGGCTTCCAAGCGTCGCCAACTCGGAGCACACGGCACGAGCCTGGCTGCGGGCCAGCACCCTGGTCCGCCCATAGAAGCATTCGTTGTAAGGCAGCATTCCCGGCTTGATGAAGTACCTGGCCTCGTTGTGCGTGAACAAAGAGTACTGGCATCGATGCCATCTTCGCCCTCAGGGCCATCGCGAGGTCGAGCTCATCGTCGCCGTGACGCAGGCGCAGATCGCACAGGCTTACGCGCCATTGGCGCTCCTTTGTGAACTGCGGTAGCGGCGCTACGGCGCGATCCGGTTAGCCGTCTCCGATATCGTCAGGGCAAGCGCCCGAGCCAAAGGGACGTCAGTTCGGCCCTGTTATGCACGCCGAACTTGGCATAGATCGATTTGACATGGATGTGCGTTGTATTCGGGCTCTGGCCCAAGAGTGCCGCGATGACCTTTTCGGTTCTCCCATCCAGAAGCTCCAGCAGCACCTTGCGTTCCGTCGCCGTGAGCGGTGCCTTGGCGATTAGCAGTCCGTGGCTGAGAACCTGTTGCCGGTAGAGCCAGCGCAGCCCGCGCAAGGCGAGGCCGAAAGGCTCCTTGTCGGTGGATGCAAATCGCGGAGCCTCCGCACTGCGGAAGATAAAGATGTGCACGCGGACATCCTCGTTGAGGGCGCAACGCATTGACATGCTGTCTGCATGGCCGACGGCCAGGTAATGACGCCGGTAATGCGGGCCGTCGAACCACTCGGCCGGAAGCGCCTCAAAGAGCAGCCTGGTGCGGAATGCCTCATCACCGGCCATGGCGAGGATCTGTGAAATGTCCAGGGACTGCGACCACAACGCGTCGAATTGCTCCTGAACGGATTCGGCAACCTGCGCGAGGGGTTTGAGAAGCTTGACGATGCGGGGGCGCCAGCCATTCAATGGGTCCCCCGAATCAGGACTTGGCAGGCGAACGACCACTGACCAGAGGGCGTTCTGCGCGCCGAAGATGGCACAGAGCCGCGACAGCAGGTGCCCAACGGCGGCTTCGCCGTCACCGACCGCGAAGTCCGCGAGCTCATCCCAGAGTGCGAAGATCGCGTCGTCAGGCTGTCTGTCCGAAGTGGACGGGAGAGGTGCCGTCGGCACTGGCTGGGCGGGGCTCACGCGATCACCTATTCAGGTTATTTTCGGGCGTCAGCGAATAATCTACGATGAAATCCACGCCGCTATTGTATTGCAGGGTGACCATAACAACCACAGATTCAGGGACCAGACCTTGTCGTCGAAGGAAGGGGTGCTCCTGCGAAAAGTAAATTAAACCTAGGCTCGCTTCCGATTCTTCAGCGCAGGGTCTGTTGCGACGGAGCCGTCCGTACTCCCGATATGGGCTTTCGTCGATAGCGGTTCGGCACCAGCAAGACGGGAAAATGGAACTGGAGACTGACGATGAAGACAATCGAGCGACAGTGTTACCCGGGACAGGTCCATGCGTTGAATCTGAAGCTTGGAAGCACTCTCGTGGCGAAGGACGGTGCCTTACGCGTGGAGTATCGGGACGGGTCACTGGACTGGTTGCTGGACGCCGCGCGGCCCTTTTCCGTCAAGTTGTCGGAAGGCGACCATCACGTGCTGGCGTGCAATGCATTCGTCAAGATCCAGACCGATGGGACGCGGGCGGTGAATTGCCTGATCGTGTCTCCCCAGTCACTGGCGGCGCACCTCCTGCTGCGAATGAACATTGCCTGGACGTCGCGCCGGGTGCTCTCAAATACCAAATCATAGGAAGACGCTGAAGTACTCCGCAATCCTATCCTGGAAATCTGCCGCTCGGGTAGGGATTCTGCCGCGTTGACCAGGACGCAGAGCGCGACCGCTAACTGATCCGATGACGCGGCGCCGGGAACGATTTTTTACGCTTACGAGCAACACGAATTCCTAGATAGAAGAAAGGCGGCCCCGATGGTCGACTACGTCACTCGAATTCTCGCCACGGCCGCCAAGCGAACCTCCGCCGGTTATGTGGTCACCCTGATCTCCTGCATTCTTGCCGTGTTCATCTGGAACAGGCCGGGCGGGCACCTCCAGGGGACAGTGTCCCCCTGGGCGACAAACTCGACGATCGCCTCGCTCTACATCCTGACCAACGCAGCACGCGTCTTCACCTATGTGCCGCAATTGATGGCGGTCTGGCGCAGCACAGATGGCGCACGCGACATCTCCCTATTCACCTGGGGATCATGGGTTGTGGCCAACGCGACCGCTGTGGCCTACGGTGCCGTCGTCATCCACGACCTGTTCTTCACGCTGATCGCGGTGCTCAACCTGGTGTGCTGTGCGGCGGTGACCGTGGTGGGCGTGCAGCGTCGCAGAGCACAGCGGTAACTGGTACCCGCGAAGACTCTTCGCACCTTCGCAAATCAATGAAGAAGGGTGTCCAAAGGACTCGACACCCAGGGCCTTCGCGCGCCTTCGGCAAAGCGCTCTCCACGTTGGGCCGACAGGGCCCGTTCTGTTGGTGGGGGCGCTCGCGCGCCTTTCAACAGACAACAGAACAGCGACGCGGAGGTATCACCATGAAAGGGATCGCTTGCGTGGCACTGCTGGTCACCGCGTTGAGCGGATGCGGCGGCACGGCAACCAGCACGCCCAAGAAGTCCTACCGGGTGGGCAACTCGTGCGTGATGCTCGACCAGAGTAAGATCAAGGACATGGCGGTGCTGGCGAACCACTGTTCGTTCAGGGTGTTCGTGAAGTGGTTCGACCAGGGCTACTGCACGACCGGCTGTGGCGCGGGCCCGATCTCCCCGGGTAGGAGCGAAGGTATTACGCTCAAGAAGGGTTCCGTGGAATGGGCGGCCTGCGAGAGCCCGGGCAGCATCAAGGGCGGAGACGGCAGCCCCATCTGGAACGGCGGAAATTTCCGCTGCGAGGACTAGGCACTATACCGCCTCGCGGCGACAGCGCCTGAGAAGGACGTCGGTCGCCACTTCGCCAAATCCGGCGACGAAGAATCCGGTTCGGTGGCGTATGAGAATGGACGCCGCTTGCCGCAGCGCTAGGCGACCTGCCACGCCTGGGCCGCGCGCAACCAATGCACAATCGCACATGTACATGGAATATATGGTCATGGATCTCATCGGTGCGCATGTGAAGACGCTCAAGGATTATCCGCCTGCGCAGAAGGGAAGCTCGCTCACGCAGGTGTGGAGCACCAGGGTGGCGCCGATCTGCGCGCCGAGGTGCCTGGGGTCAGCGGCGATGGTTCGGAGGGTATCGGCGGCGACATCGAACAGCCTCCACGACGCCGCCGAAGTCGCCTGGATCGCCGGTGACCAGCATGGCGCCTGAAGCTCGCTACGCTGTCCGCCTGTTCGGCGAGTTCCATCTCGACGGGGCCGACGCGCCGATGCCTGACGCGAATTCTCCCCGCTTGCAGGCGCTGCTTGCCTATCTGATTCTGCATCGGGACGTGCCGCAGTCGCGCCAGCAACTCGCCTTCCTGTTCTGGCCCGATTCCACGCAAGCGCAGGCACGCAACGCATTGCGTCAGCTCCTGTTTCATCTACGCAAGTCATGGCCGCAAGCAGCCAGTTTCGTCCAGGCCGATGCGCAATTGGTGCGATGGTTGCCCGATTCAGCGTTCGATCTCGATGTCGCGCAGTTTCAGTCGGCCCTGGCCACCGCGGCGCGGGCTGCAAGCAACAACGACGCGGCCACAGAGGAAGAGTTCCTGACGCATGCCGCGGAGCTTTATCGGGGCGACCTCCTGGCCAGTTGTTACGATGATTGGATCGCCCCGCAGCGCGATCAGTTACGCGAAGCGTGCATCGCGGCGCTCGTGCGGCTCAGCCAGTTGAGCGAGGACAGACGCGACTACGCAAAGGCGTTGAAGCATTCGCGGCAGTTGCAGCGGCTCGACCCATTGCGCGAGCCCACCTATATGGCGCTGATGCGCCTGCATGCCCTGAATCACGATCATGCATCCGCGCTGCGCGCCTATCGCAACTGCGTTGAAACGTTCGCGCGCGAGCTGGGCATCGTGCCTGGTGAAGCCTTGCGTGAGGCCTATGCGCGCCTTGCTGCCCAGGCTGCGCCAACACAGCGTCGACGCCCACGGGACCCCATGCTGTCAATGATCGGACGCCACGACGAATGGCGGCGGCTTCTCGAGGTGTGGCAGCGTAGTCAGCTTGGCGACAAGCAGTTCGCCCTGATCTCGGGCGAGGCGGGCATCGGCAAGTCGCGCCTGGCGGAGGAATTGCTCGTGCACCTTTCCGGGCAAGGCTTCACCACGACGCACTCGCGTGCGTACGCGGCCGAGGGGCAGGTCGCTTTTGCGCCGGTCACCGGCTGGCTGCGCAGCCCCGCCTTGCACGAAGCGATGAGCGGACTCGACAGACTGTGGTTGACCGAAGTCGCGCGCCTGTTGCCAGAGCTGCTGACGCAACAGCCCGGCCTGCCTCCGCCCTCCCCACTCACCGAATATTGGCAGCGCCAGCGGTTCTTCGAAGCGCTGGCGCGCGGCGTGCTGGCGACTGACGGGCCGCTGCTGCTGTTGCTCGACGATTTGCAATGGTGCGACGCGGAGACGCTTGAATGGCTACGGTTCCTGATGCGCTTCGACGTGAGCGCGAAGCTCCTCGTGGTCGCGACGGCGCGGCATGAAGACATTACGCCCTTGCACGCCGTGAGCCGGCTGCTTGACGCCTTGCGGCGCGACGACCAGCTCACGGAGATGTTGCTGGGCGCGCTGGATGCCGCCGAAACCGCGAAGATCGCGGCGCAGATCATCAATCGGCCGCTGGCCGATGCGGAGGCAACCCGGCTATTTGAGGAAAGCGAAGGCAACCCCTTGTTCACGGTCGAAATGATGCGCGCCCGGTTCGATACCGCAACGGCCGGCGGGACGCCGCACGGCACGGTCCCGAAGTTGCCGCCCAAGGTGTACACGGTGATCTCGAACCGGCTTGCGCAACTGTCGCCCGCCGCGCGCGATATCGTCGGCGTCGCGGCGATCATCGGGCGAGCGTTCACCGCCGATGTGCTGGCCCGGGCGAGCGACGTGCGCGAGTGCGCCCTCACGGGCGCGCTGGACGAACTCTGGCAACGAGGCATCGTGCGCCAGCCAGACAGCGGGGGCCTTGCCTTTGACTTCAGCCACGACAAGATCCGGGACGTGGCGTACGCCGAGGTCAGTCCGCTACAACGCCGCGGCCTGCATCAACGCGTGGCACGCGCCCTCGAACAGGCGCCGGGCGATGGTCTCGACGCCGCAAGCGCGCAGATTGCCGCGCACTACGAACAGGCGGGCCTGCCAACCGATTCGGCCGCTTTCTATCGGCGCGCAGCCGGCGTTGCGCAGAGTGTGTACGCCTATGACGATGCCATTGCGCTGTTGCAGCGCGGGCTGGCACAAGCCGAGCAGATCGTCGATCCGCAAGAACGCGCCCGGCATTCGCTGGCATTGCAACTCGACCTTGCGCCGCCGATTCGGATTTCCCGTGGCTGGGCGGCACCGGAGCTCGACATGCCGCTGCGGCGCGCCGTTGAGCTCAGCAGACAGGCGGGCGACTTCAGTCAGCAGGCGCGCGCCCAACTCAGCCTTGCCTTCTTTCTCGTCGTCAGTGCGGAGCTTGCCCAGGCGCGGAGCCTGAGCGAGGAGCTCATCGCGGGATTGGGCACGCCGGGGTGGGGTACCTACGCGTCGATGGCATGGACCAACGTCATGGGGAGCCTGGTCCAGCAGGGCGACTGGGTCGCGGCGGAGCCGGCGTATCAACGCGCGCTCGGCGCCTATGACGATACCCAGCACGCCGAGCATGTGTCGTTGATGGGCGGCAACTTCGGCGTGTTGAGCTCGGCGTGGTCGGCCCATGCATTCTGGTTCACCGGGCTCGCCGATCAAGCCCTGCGGCGTGGGCGCGAAGCGCTGGAGGTGGCAAACCGGCTGGCACACCCGTTCTCCCAGTCGCTGGCGCTGTCTTATCTTGCAACGCAGCACGCCCTGCGCCGGGAGCACGGCCTCACGCTTCACTACGCCCGACAAGCACGTTCGATCGCCGATCAGTACCACGTCGGCTACTACCTCGCCTGGGCTGACGTGCTGCTCGCCTGGGCCAATGCAAAGCAGTCGCCCGGCGCCGACGCCGTGGCGGCAATGCAGGTGGCGATCGAGGGCTTTCATGCCACCGGCGCGCGCCTGCGGCTGCCGCTGTACCTCGGCATGCTGGCGGAATGTCTGGGTGACGTGGGCGAGACTGAGGCCGCGCTTGCGGCGTTGGATCAGGCACTCGACCATGCGGAGCACACTGGCGAGCACTGGCTGGACGCGGAGCTCTATCGCCTGCGCGGCGAATTGTTGTTGCACCGCAGCGCCAACCTGGCCGAAGCCGAATCGTCGCTGATCAAGGCGATCGAGATCGCTGCCGCCCAACGGGCTCGCCCCCTCGAGCTGCGCGCCGCGCTGTCGCTGGCGGCGTTGCGCGAGCCACGGGAGGGCATCGGCGCGCGCCGGGTGGTCGAGCCGCCGCTCGCCCGATTCGCCGAAGGCTTCGACCAGCCCGACATCGTCCGGGCGCGCGCGTTACTGGCGCGTTAGTCATGGTTTGGCCGCTCCGGGCCAGCCGCGTCGGAGATTGGCGCATATAACGGCGCGCCTAACGCCTTTCAAACGCCGAGGTTGCTAAAACTCCTGCATACCAACCGGACAGGAGGCAACCATGAAAGGTGCTCTGAGTGAAATCGTCGCCACTGCGCTGAAGCTGCATTTTCGGGGGCAATTGATTCAACCTGGCGATGCGGCCTATGAACAGGCACGCGCGGTGTACAACGGCATGATCGACAAGCGCCCGGCACTGATCGCGCGCTGCACGGATGTCGCGGACGTCATTGCGGCGGTGAACGCCGCGCGAGACAGCGCAATGCTGCTGGCCGTACGTGGCGGTGCGCACAGTGGCGCGGGGCTCGGCACATGCGATGGCGGACTGGTGGTCGACCTGTCGCCGATGAAAGGCGTGTTTGTCGATCCGAAGCGCAGCACCATTCGGGTTGGTGGCGGCTGCACCTGGGGCGATGTGGACCACGCCGCCAGCGCCTATGGCCTGGCGACGCCGAGCGGTTTCATCTCGACCACGGGCGTGGGTGGGCTGACGCTTGGCGGGGGCATTGGCTACCTTAGCCGCGCCTACGGCCTGACGATCGATAACTTGCTCAGCGCCGAGGTCGTTCTGGCCGACGGGCGACTGGTCAATGCCAGCAGCGACGAGAACGCGGACCTGTTCTGGGCGCTGCGCGGCGGTGGCGGCAACTTCGGCGTGGCCACCTCGTTCGAATTCAAGGCCCATCCCGTCGGCACGGTCTACGGCGGCCCTATGCTGTGGCCGATGGACCAGGCGCGCGAGTTGATGAAGTGGTGGCGCGATTTCATCCTGACTGCACCGCAGGACATCAATGGCTGGTTCGGCTTTGTGACGGTGCCGCCCGGGCCGCCGTTCCCCGAGTCAGTGCACCTGCAGAAGATGTGCGCCGTGGTGTGGTGCTACACGGGCCCACTCGATCAGGCCGAAGCGCGCTTCAAGCCGATTCGCGACGCCATGCCACCGGCGGTGGACTTTGCCGGCCCCATTCCCTGGCCGGTCTTGCAGAGCCTGTTCGACGCGCTGTATCCGCCTGGCCTGCAGTGGTACTGGAAAGCCGACTTCGTGAGTGACCTCAGCGACAAGGCCATCGACCTGCATATCAAGTACGGGCACCAGTTGCCGTCCATGCACTCGACCATGCACCTGTATCCCATCAACGGCGCGGCGCATCGCGCGGGCCCCAATGACACCGCGTTCAGCTACCGCGATGCGAGCTTCGCCAGCGTGATTGTCGGCGTCGATCCCGGCCCGGCCAACAACGACCGCATCGTGCAGTGGGCCAAGGACTACTGGCTGGCTTTGCATCCGCACTCGGCTGGCGGCGGCTACGTCAACATGATGATGGACGAAGGCAACGACAACGTGAAGGCTGCCTATCGCGACAACTATGCGCGACTGGCGGAGATCAAGCGCAAGTACGACCCGGCGAACCTGTTCCGCGTGAACCAGAACATCAGGCCCGCCTGAGGGTAGACCGAAGGTTGCGACTGCTGAAATCATTGTGGGACTCGCCGCCCTGATTCCCGGCGACTCCCACTCCCCTTGCCCGCCGAAATCGCGAGGAGAAGTTCATGAGCAAGCTGGTTTGCGCCGGGCTCGCAGCCCTGGTGCTTTTCACTGCGTGCACTGACGCCGGGAGGAGCGTGGACTGTGCCGGCGGCATATCGATGGGTGGGTCGGGTGCAGTGGAAGTGCTGGGTGAAATGGCTGGCGCAGCTTTCCCGATGAACGGTGGGCAGTTTTCGCTCTATCTGTTGCGATAGGCCTGGCCCTGCGGGAGACCTATAAAGAAGGCGTGCCGATCACCGGTTGCGCCTCGGTGAATCCCGATTGTCCCGCCATCCTGTTCGTCGCCATCGACCGCCACAATTTCGGCGGCCTCCTGCTGGCGCAAGTGATGGGGCGCCTGCTGGCCAACCGGCGCCTTGTGTACGCCGGCCTTGCCGACCGCGACCTGAAGGGGGCCATCGGGCGCAAGCGATCACGCGACTGGCCGCTGCTATCGCGGACGTCGCGATCGACATCATCCACGTGGACGGCGAGATCCCGTCCGCGATTGGACCTATCGCTTCTACCTCGCGGAAGGTTTCTATTCGGTGCGCTGTTTGCCGATCTCGGTCGGGTGCCAGCCGCCAAGCTCGGTCGTCCATGATCGGTCAGAGACGGCCGCAGATTCGCGGTGGGCATCCGACCGAGACCGGCGATCTTCGGCTATCCAGCAAATCGAAAAATTCCTCGCCCGAACGACAGGTAACTAGTTGGGAACCGGCCACTCGACGAGTAAGTCATCAGCACCCATTCAGCGTCAAGGGAAGCAGCCATTGTGGAACGACCGCGTCCGGGTGCGGATGGGCGGTAAGGTCGCGATGCGACCCATGCATTCCGTGGTCATGCAGTATTGTTGCCGTATAAGGGCATGTTTGAATCTAATGTTTGTGGCGGTGGGGGAGGGTCGCTGTGTTTGAAGAGCCCCACAAAGGCGAACCACCCGCCGCGCACCTCTGCCATGGTGCTGCCATCCAATTCTTCAACACAGGACAGATCCTTGATTACGAGAGTAGTCATTGCGGTTCTCCTTGAGGGTGGCTGTGAGCATTGACGGGCTCACTAGAGCCTTCGCATATCGTGTGCCAGCATGGCTCAAACGACCTGACTCGGTACCTAACTCGCGGAACAATAAGAGCATTGTCGAAACTCTACCCGCCATTTAGCGTCCGGACGCGGCCAACCTGTCTGCTGTGGGCCAACAGGTTGGAGGCTGGCTGTTCACAGGGGCACAACATTCGCCAGGCGTGTCTCCCCATACATCAAATGTGCGAGCCGACACCCCGATTAGCGGACGGGATGCTGAGTACCAGGCGCCAGCGGAAGTTTGCTGGAAGCGTCTTCGTAGCTCTTTAACCGCTTTCAAGAGATGGTTGTGCCCACCGTGATCCTGGAGATCCAGATCCACACCTTACTTCGAACAGATTGGCACACGCGAGATCATCCGCGTTCTTGCTGAACGTGATCCCCAAGCGGCACGCACTGTCGCTGCCCTGGTCGCCGACAGAGCAGCTATGCCAATGGATCATGTCTCGGAGGCTGCTCTAGCAAACCAAAAGCAAGAACGACGGCCAGTTAGCTCCAGCGCTATAAACGTAAGCAAAGGGGCGGATCCGGCCATCGCCACCGTTGGGTCGGATTGCGCTTTCGCGGCTGACTCGGCCCTTCGGCGCTGCGTGGTCGAATGGCTCAGAAGGGTCGGTCAGAGAAGGTTGTAGTTTCGCAGCGGGCGTCCGACCGAGACCGGCCAGTCTCCGTCATTGATCGATGCCGTTGCATGGACGTTCGAACGTCAACTCCGACCTGACAAACCGACTTGCAATGGCAAGACCAAGACGGGTCAGCTCTGGATCTATGTACGTGATGACAGGTGCCCTCGCCACCCCCGGTGGGCGAGGCATGCCCGTGCATGGGCTTTGCAACCGGGCCATGGGGACCCAGCGACGCATTCCAGAGTGGCCAGCGCTTGACATCTAGGCCGGCGCGAGCTTTGCTTGCGATAGGGAAGCGCTCTCAGTTTTCGCCCATGTCCTTGCATACGCACCCTGCGCCCTCCGCCCGTACTTGGGCCCTCCGCTGCACGCTCTTTCGCGGGCAGACGCCGCCGCGCGCCTGCCTGTACCTGCTCGCGGACCTGCGCCGGGGCGTCGCGCTGTCGGCCATACTGGCCGAGCAGCCGCTGCGTGGTGCCTTGGCCGCGTGGCTGGAAGCGGCCGCGATCGGCAGGCCCCCGCCACAGGCGCTGCAGTCGACCGAGTTGCCCTCGGAGCAAGACCGGCGGGCTCTTTACGCATGGATTGCGGCCCACGACGTTGTTCTAGAGCCGCAGAATCTGGGTGGGCGTTTCTGGAAGCCTGTCGATCAACTCTTGCACTCGGCGTGGGAAAGCCTTGGTCTGGCGCCCGGCGCAGTCGGCGAGATGCCGACCTGGGCCGGCGCGCAGCAAGGGCTGGACCGCTGGTTTCGCGAACATTGCCAGCACCTCAGCGGGGTGTGACACCGCGTGCGGGCGGCGTCTGCGACATTGGCTACCCCGGTGGGGGGCGGCGGTAGCCGCTGCAGGTCCTGAGCACTCGACGGGGGGCCGCATCCGCTGGAAGCAGCAGTGGTGAAAGAGATGTTCAAGGAAGCGCGGGTGCGCAACATGTCCCGCACGGTCAACCATCGCACGCCGGGAATCGTTGCCTTTTCCGCGCCGGTATTCGACTACCCGGGAAATATCGCGCTGACCATCACCATCATGGGATCAACCGGCACGGTCGATACCGATTGGGACGGCCCCATGCCCAAAGCATTGGGTGCTTGTGCCCAAGGAGGCTCGAAGCGGCGTGGCTATCGGGTGTCATAACAGCGCACCCGTAGGACCAAATCGTTCGCAGGTCAGGCTCTTTGCGTAACCAACATTACGGAGGGAAAGCGTCGATCGTCCATGCGAGTTCTTTTCTTCCACCCGTACCCGGGTGAGCCACAGGCCGATCACTTGCCGACCGATTCAGTTGATCGTGCGGCTGTTGTTCCCTTGAAGCAGTCGTTGCGTTCACATGCATACGAACGGCTGTCTGGGTCGGCTACAGCCCGTCGTTGCGGAGTTCTCCGCCCCCTGGGCAATCGGGCTGTTCCCGGCCAGGAACGGACTGTCAATACGGGGCTCCAGAAGTAGCCGCCGGAGCATTGCACGAGAGCACCCGTCGTTGGCCATTCGCGATCACTTTGAATATGTGCGATAGAGCACCAAATTGCACCCAAGTACGAGGGAGCATTGTCGGGCGCTTGGCCTATGTCCCATGGGGCTAACGTAACGGAGGTAGCTATGACAGACGACAAGAGTGTGCTTGTGATCGGCCTAGATCCAACACTGATTGATTTCTCACAGCCGGGCTACGCGCCGGGCATGGACGCACCGAAGGTGCTGGCCGGTCTCAAGTCTTCTGAAGACGAATTGACTCGTCTTGGGTACAGCGTGCAGATGTGTTTGACCGACTTTGGCGAGACTGCGGAGGCAGTTGTTCAAAGCAGACTCGAGCAGAAGCGTTACGATTGTGTCTTGATCGGGGCGGGTGTACGCGCGAATCCAAGCAACTTCATGCTGTTTGAGAAGTTAATCAATGTGGTGCACCAGCACGCACCTCAAGCCAAGATATGCTTCAACACGTTGCCGAGCGATACCGCAGCGGCGGTAAAGCGTTGGCTATGAGAACCGTCAACGGTGTGAGAATCGCGCGCCAACCATGGTCGTACAGTGACCGTGATGCCGCCCAACTAGCGGTTACAACGGAGCCGGCGCACTCGTGTGCTCGCTAATCGTCCAGTGCTCCAGCGCCAGCCCGGTGAACCTAGTCGTTGAACGTCAGCTTCCAGAATAGCGGAAGGTCCGCAAAGGGTCGGTTGCGGCCGTTACACCGCCTGGGCCAACTGTTAGATCCCGCAGCCGCCTGCCCCACCCTGAGCCGGACTCGGCTGTCTCAGGCCAGCAGCACTGCCTTACGAACCACCCCAAGAAAGAACCGAGCCCCGCACAAAAAGCACGCCCGTGCCGACATTTCAAATTAGCCAGCACCCCGACATTTCAGAACACCCTGGACAGCGACAGGACATGTGGCGCCAGATTCTAATGTCTTCATATAAGAGTTAGTCCGGCTAACCTGTACGTAGCCGCCGAGCGCGGGCCCATCGCCGTTCAGATCCTGACACTTGGCGCGATCTTCGTTGCGGCCACGTTCCTCGTGTTCTCGGCTATCGCCTGGTCGTCAGGCACCTTTGGAGCATTTGCTGCTACGTTCGTCGCGCGCACAGCATGGACGGAACTGGTTTGCCGGTGCGGTCTTTCTTGCGCTCGCCACGCGCCTGGTCACTTCGCACATCTGATGCGCACCAGGCACCTATGACACCTATTCAAACTTTCAACCGACGGGAATTTTTCGCGATAGCGGCGCGTTATACGGTAGCAACGATCGCAACATGGCGCCGCTCCTACAGGCTGCACGGATCCGGTCGTTGAACTGTCGCTTTCCACGCATTCCCTAAGGAGCTACTTATGAAACGCCTCGGCCACATCTCCGGTGCTGCCCTGCTGATTGCCACCGTCGCCGCCTTTGCTTCCCAAGCCGCCGTTGCCGCTGTCAACTCGCCCCGCGACGTCTATACCGATGGCGCTCGCATCGGGCAGCGGGATGTCTTCACCGATGGTGCGCGCGTCGAACAACTTGATACATTCATCGATGGTGCCCGAAATGCGGCGCTGAACGAACGCATCGATGGCATTCGAACCCTTGCTGGCATGGATCGCACGGGCCCGTCGACTCCTCCCGCACGCTCCGCCGATCCGTACACCGATGGAGCCCTTGCCTGATAACGGGCCTCGATCCCACTCCAGCAATCTTTGCAGAGCTGCGGATGACTCGCACCAACTACCGCGTGACACCCGCAGCTGCTGACGCCATTTGATGGTCCCGCCGGAATTACCGGGCCCTGCACGAACCGGAATGCCAGGCTTTCCCGAGATCTGTGGGGCTACCACGAGGTAGCGGCGCTCTGGGTGCTCGCGCATGATTCTCGGCTCCAAGAGAAACAGTGCGTTGGCCCTCGGTAGAGACGTTTGCGCCGACCCCCCCACTAACTGCCACGTCAGATACAAGCTAATGCGATAACCGGCCCCACACGAGCGGCCGTTGGACTTTGGGAACAGTCGTTGATATATCAGCGAGTCAAATGGAGTTAGCGTGTCGGCAAGAGACAGTGAGCAACCGGCGCGGAGCAGTCCAACGAATTCGCGCTTCAAGTCAGGGCAGTCTCGCTATTTCCGGTTCTAATACGTGAGAGCGCTGGCCGAATTAACTGATAAGTCGTTGATTCTTTGGAAAACGCAGTCTCACGAACTTCGGTTCCTCACAATACCCACGCGTTTTCCCCTGTCTGTACGGCGCCCCGCCCTTGGTCCGTCAAAAATTTGCGGCTTGAACATCCGGACAGTCGAACGACGCGGCTGCGCTCATGCGAACGCATCCGATAGTCGTGCGTGCGGTTGCCCGCTTCGGCGTTGAGCTTGCCATCCACGGTGGTGCCCTTCGACACGGTCCCCTGCGCACCGACACTCACTTGCACCGCGTCGCGGTCTGACGGCGTAGCGAAGACGTCCCAGTCGTTGCCCGGGTTGGTCGAGAGCGCCGCAGTCACCGGACTTGCCGGTGCCGTTGAGCCAGTGATCCCACGCGACGTCGGCGTCGAAGTGCACCGGGATGCCTCGGTGGTGCATGCTCGCCCGACTTCATGTGCACGCCCAGCACGCCCGTCAGCGCAGTGTTGCTGGGGCACCCGCGACGTTCAGGTCTACGTAAAGGAACGCGTCGCAATTCGCAGCCTTGCGCTCGACGCGGAGCTGTGACGCACGCGAGGACCGGATCGGCCGGACGATTGCACGCAGCCACGCTCGCCGAGCGCCATCAACAGTGGATTGAGAAGTAGTGGCTGGAAAGCGGATGATGCGTCTGACCTGATGGGACGGCCCGCCACGGCGGACGGCTAGGGCACGCGAGCCACAGGGCTTCGCGGCTGCGGAGCGAGCCTCCGAACGACCGGTATGGGATGGTGAATCGACCTTCGAACGTCCGCACGAGGTTGTGCCTGAATGTCGCTTGTTGGCCGACTTCGGAAGTTGCGTCGCGGGTCGGCGCTAGTCGCGCTCCCTGCCGCGCCCTGTGACTTGGGTAAGCATTTTGGGCGGCACTGATTTCGGGAGAGCCTCACTAGGCTTTTATGCGGCTCAGTTTGTACTTGTAAGCAAAGTCTTGGGTTCCAAGTAGGCGCACATACCCCATCTGCCCATTTCTCGCCCGAGCCCTGAATGCTTGAAGCCTCCGAATGGTGCGCGCGGCTCGTGGGCCAGGGTGTTGACGAGCACACGGCCCGAATCAATCTGGCGTGCCACACGTTCGCAGCTCTCCAGGTTCTTTCCCAGCACAAGGGCACTCAGGCCATAGCGTGTGTCGTTGGCAATGGCGATCGCGTCAGCCTCATCCTCGTAGGGGATGATCGTCAGCACAGGACCGAAGATTTCCTCGCGCGCGATGCGCATCTGGTTGTCGGCATGCGTAAAGATGGTGGGCTTCACGAACCATCCGGCGCGCATTCCATCGGGCAGGCCTTCACCACCTGCCAGCAGCGTCGCGCCTTCCTGCTGTCCGATACGGATGTAGTCCTGCACCCGTTCCCATTGCTTCCGGCTCACCATCGGGCCGATGTCGGTGTCGGCATTGCGCGGATCCCCGGATCGGAAATGAGAGACTGCCTCCTTCGCGATCTGCTCGAACTCTGTCAGACGACTGCGAGGCACGAGGATACGCGTCCCGGCAATGCAAGCCTGGCCGCTGTTGGCGAAGCCCGCCTGCAGCACCAGCGGCATGATGGCCGGAAAGTCCGCGTCTGCTAGGACTACCGTGGGCGACTTGCCGCCCAGTTCCAGGGTCACGCGCTTCATTGTCGCCGCGCCGGTGGCTACCAGATGCTGGCCCACTGCGGACGAGCCCGTGAACGAAATCTTAGCGACGCCGGGGTTGCGCGCGATCTCTTCGCCGACGACCTCGCCCCGGCCATTGACGATGTTGAATACCCCTGGGGGGAGGCCGGCTTCGTGCAACGCCCTGGCCACGATCTGCGTCTGCATCGCGCTCATCTCACTGGGCTTGATGACGGCGGTGCAACCCGCCGCCAGCGCGGTGGCCAGCTTGTTGCAGATGAAGCCCGCATTGCTGTTCCATGGGGTGATCAGACCGGCAACGCCGACAGGCGTCTGGATCACCCTGGCCGAGCCGACTTGCTCCTCGAACGCGAAGGACTCGAGGGTATCGATGGCTTGGGCAATGACATCGGCCGGATACGTCGCCATCCAGCGCCCGCGGACTAACGGCGCGCCGTATTCCGTCAGGATGGCTTCCATCAACTCATCTTCACGCGCCGCCACGGCCCGATGCATGCGCTGCAGAGCAGCAATGCGCTCCTCGCGCGTGGTGCGTGACCAGGCGGGGAATGCCGCTTGGGCCGCCGCGATGGCGCGCCGCGCGTCCTGCGCATCGCCCAGCCGCACCTGACCGATGACTTCCTCGGTGCTCGGGTTGTGGAGGTCGAACCATTCCTGGCCGTGCGGCGTGACGAATTCGCCGTTGATGTAGATGTGCTTAATGCGTTGCATGGTGGCTTATTCCGAGTGGGATGCAACGAAGTCTAGGATTGGTTTACTGTTCCGATAAGCCGTCTTGTGGCTGATGATGTATGCTGAATTTCAGGACAATTCATGCACAGAACAGGAATGACCGAGCTGGAAGTTGTTCTGGCCGTCGCGCGCAGGAACAGCTTTCGTGGCGCGGCGCAGGAGTTGGGCATGTCCACTTCAGCCGTGAGCAGCGCCGTGGCCGGACTGGAGGCACGCTTGAGGGTGCGTCTCTTCAATCGCTCGACACGCAGCGTTGCCCTCACGGACGCGGGGCTACGCTATGTGGAGCGCATCGGCCCCGCATTGGCGGAAATCAAGAGCGCAGGCGAAGAAGCCGGTACCGGCCCAGACGTGCCGAGTGGCACCCTGCGCATCAATGCGCCGCAGGGCGCGGCAAACCTGCTGCTGGAGCCGCTTTTCAACCTGTACGCGCAGCGCTATCCCGAGGTACGGATCGACATCATGAGCGAGTCGCGCATGATCGACGTCGTGGCCGAAGGATTCGATGCAGGTATTCGCCTGGCCGAATCCGTCCCGCAAGACATGATCGCCGTGCCGCTTTCGCGCGACGTCCGCATGCTTGTGGTGGCAACGCCTGAATACCTGGAGCGCCACGGCACGCCCCGACACCCACGTGATCTGCTCCAGCACCAGAGCATCGGCATGCGTATGTCCCACGGTGGCATCTATCACTGGGAGCTGGAGCACAAGGGCCAGAAGCTACAGATGGATCTGCCTGTCCGTATCGCGCTCAATGAGTTGCTGGCCATCAAGCAGGCGGTACTGCTCGGGCTGGGCATCGGCTTTATCTCCGAATGGTTCATCGCGGAAGAGTTGAAGACCGGCGCTCTGGTGCCCGTGCTGGTTCCGTGGTGCCCGTCGTTTGGCGGACTGAGGCTTTACTATTCAGGTCATCGCTTCGTGCCCGCGCGGTTGCGCGCCCTTGTTAGCCTGGTCCATGAGTTGCGCTTGGCTGAAGCGCCGTAGCGAGAGGCGTGTCTACCAAGCTGAAGAGACAATTCGCCAAGCGGCGCCTTCTGTCGGACGCCATGCGCTAGCTTCGAGGCAGGCGAATTGAATCCTTTCGGATGCGAAAGTGCCGGTCCATAACTGTGTCAGACGTTGTCTGCATATGGATGTGTTGTGGCACTGCTTTCTATTCTGATCGGCGCAGTATTGGATTGAATTTCCCTGCCGAGCTTGTTGGAAGCCCTGGAGGCCCGCGTCCATATAGGGCCGATGAACGGTAGTTGGGTCTCTGACGGGTACCGTCCACTGGCCGGGAGCAGCCGGTCGCCGCGGTATGCCGGTGTTCAGCCGCCTTCATCCAAGCCCCGAGATGGAGTCCTATGGTAAGGTTGGGGAGATGAGTTCATGGACTTCAACTGGTGATGCATGGGCCGCACCTATGTGGTGCTGGGGGAGTGATGCAGCGTGAGTAATGCGAAGCAGGAAACGCGGCGCATCCTGCCGACCGAGAGGGTTTCAATCAGCAGGGCTTTGCGCCTGAGCGTACCGCCAGAGGCCAGGCCTGCGCCGGTCAATGGGAAAGACTGGCTGCGTCAGAGGAAAGAGCAATTGCAGGCTGCCCGTGCCGCTGCCAAGCAAAGGCGCGATCTACTAAGAGCCGAAATCATGTCGGCCGTGCAAGATGTTGCCCGAGAGGAACGCACTGCTGCGCGGCTAGAAGCTGAACGCCTGAAGGCGGAAGCCAAAGCCGCGCGGACCTACACGCGGGAGGACGTACGCGCCGCCGCCAAGTTCGAGCGCGGCCAACCAACCCGCTCGGCGTCCAAACGAAAGACGCTTGCTAATGAGAAACGCAAGCTGGTCTCTTACACTGATCTGTTGCGGATGCGTGGGTGATCTGGCGGAAGTTCGACAGTGCGGACTGCCGATCGATTTCGTGGAAAGCGGCGTCGATCTCGTAATCCGATTCGACGCGTTGTCGGACAAGCGGCTGAACGCGCGGTGGACCATGTCGAGCCGGCGGTTGACCTGCATTCGCTACCGACCCAATGCAGCCGTTGCCGACCCGCTTGCGCCGTTGGCTTCTGCGCCATATGGACGGCCGCTCTCCGAGGCTAACGGTCATCTGCACAAGGGCAGCTAACAAAGCCATGTCATCG
>NZ_JWMA01000131.1 GCF_000812465.1 Cupriavidus sp. IDO
TGCCATACCTCGTCGCTCAACAGCGTCCGGACCATCTTGCCTCGCTCGCGCAAAAGACAAGATGTAAACACATTTATTCAAATGTAAACAGACCCTAGCGCTGCCAGCATGCCAATGCGCGAAACCCACGCCGGCCGGCATGGGTTGTCATCTGGCGCTTCGTCTTGCATGCCGATCCCAGGCACCGGCGCACCAATGTGCGCTGCGCGTGTCCGATTGCCTTCACTGCGTCTCCTCCCGCGTGCAACTGCTACGGCTCGCGGGCTGACTCGCGGGTTATCTGTTCCAGGCATTCGCATACCGCGGTGCCATCGACGGGCTTGCAAAGGAAAGATCTTGCCCCGCACTCCAGCGCCTGCTTGCGGATGCTCTCGGTACAAAAGGCCGTAATGAAGATCACCGGTACCAGGACGCTGGCGTGAACGAGCGCCCTTTGCATTTCAAGCCCGGTCATGCCCGGCATCTGGATATCGGAGATCACGCACGCCACCTCGGCGGCACTGCCCGAATCCAGGAAATCACGCGCCGAGGAAAACGGGCGGGCTTCCCAGCCGAGCGAGCGGACCAGGCTCGATGTCGCCACGCGGACCGATTCGTCGTCGTCGACGATCGCTACTACCTGATTGTTGTACAAGCCACTACCCCTGCCAAGCTGAGCATCGGGTCCGCGCACCGATCGTGGCGGCATCCATACCCGTTGTTGGCATCTTATGCGCACGGTTTGCCGGGGGGAACTACATGAACGTATAGGTATTCTCGCCCCGGCCGGCCCGTATCCCGCCGTGTCTGGCAGGCGGCACTTCATCAGCACCGCTCCGCATGCCATGGATCGCGCCGGGCCGGAGGCACCAACCCGACAGCGTACCCTCAACCTGCCCGATTGCCTTGAGTCCATAGGCGAGTGGCTCTTCCCCATGATTGCCGAAGGCAGACCGGTTGTTGGTAGGGCGGGTGATGCCACCAGGATGCGTGCCATCTGTTGCTGCGGTCGTGGCGTTGGACCGCTCGCCAGAACGATCTTGCAAACTGATTGCATACCATGCAGTCGACGGCTTCAAATAACGCTCATGCAAAGCGCCAACGTATCGAGCTGCCTGTCAACTCGTACTAACGCTTCATGCCCCCGGGGAAATACGCATCCTTGGGTTGTGTTTGATCCTGTGACAGCCTCAAGGGTGTCTGGATAATAAGTTCAATGACGTGGGTTCGCCATTACATGAAGCTAGTGGTATCGGCCCATGGATGGGGCTGAGTACCTGAGATCGCCCGGGTGCGCATCGTGCGCACGCCTGTTCCTGAATGCCATGAATTTCCCTTCGCTGAGCTTCCATCCGTCCGGGGCGGATTCAGCCCTAGTCGGATTGCATGTGCTCTTTGGGGCGCGCCATTTCGAATTTTTGGAGGCTACCTCTTCTGCGTAGATTGGGAATTACATATTCATGTAGGCCAGTTTGCTCGATCCCCGGACGTTATCCGGGTACTTGCTTGGCTATAATTTTGGGGCGGCATTTTTATTCAACGCGACAGCAATGTCTCGTTGCCTCAATTGTTCCGTTGGCCCCAGTGAAGGGGACGGGCAAGCTGACATAAGACGGAGACGTTCCATGGAGTCGGTCAACGAATTCGTGTGCATAGTGGACGACGATTCACGCGTCCGGGAAGCCCTGGCAAGCCTGCTGCGCGCCCATGGCAAAAGTGTGCGGTCGTTCAACTCTGGCCACGAGTTTCTGGAAGAAACTCAATGGGACACAGTGGCGTGCCTGATTCTCGATATGCGCATGCCGGGCATGAGTGGCCTGGAAGTCCAGGAGCAGGTTATTAATAACTCTCATGCTTCCATCGTTTTCATCACAGGCAGGAACGATGTGCCTTCCACGGTACTGGCGATGAAGGGCGGGGCTGTCGATTTTCTGACGAAGCCCGTCAGTGAGGATGCCCTGCTCCGAGCCGTTGACACCGCAATCGCGAAGACGCGTGCACAGCGCAGGGATGCCGCGGAAGCTGCAGCGCTACGGGCGCTTTACGAGACCCTGACACCAAGAGAGCAAGAGCTTCTACCCTTGCTTGTCGGGGGCATGCTGAACAAGCAGGCAGCAGACGTGCTTGGGATCACCGAGTACACCGTGCAGGTGCATCGCGGTCACATTATGAAGAAGATGCAAGCGGGCTCGTTTGCCTCGCTCGTCAGGCAGGCAAGCCAGTTGGGGCTAGAGGCATACCAGCGTGCCAGGGGCGGCTAGCGCCGCCCGCGCTGCCCACGCGGCTCGTTCGAGGTGTCACCGCGCGTATGCTAGGCAAGCAAATCAGCTCACGTGCACGGCTGCGGCAGCGAAGACGTAGCCAAAGCCACGCTCCGTGCGAATAATGTCTCCCGCGACCGGACCCATGCTGAGCTTTTTGCGGAGGCGCGCAACTTGTGCATCGATTGCACGCTCATAGACTTCGTCGTTGTGCAGCCGGGAAAGCTCAAGTAGTTGGTCGCGACTCAGCACGCACTGCGGTGCGTTCAGAAATGCGGCCAGCAAGTTGAACTCGGCATTGGTTAGCGCGACGACAGCTCCATCCGGTCGGATCAGACGACGCAGCCGAACGTTCAGCTCCCATCCCTGGAAGCGATAGGCGCGAATACGCGTCAACCGGTCCGCTACCGAGTACCTCGAACGGCATCGGCGCAGCAAGGCACGTACCCTGGCCAGGAGCTCGCGGTTAGAGAAAGGCTTGACGAGATAGTCATCAGCCCCTAGCTCCAGTCCCATGACACGATCCGCCTCGTCGGACCGACCGGCTAACATGATTATCGGCAAGTCGGAGTCATCCCGTAGTCGTTGGGTTAGCCGCAATCCGTCATCGCCGGGAGGCTTCACGGCAACGATCAACAGATCGATGGTCTCGCGAGCCAGTGCATCCTCAACTCCGCGGGCATCCGGCAGCGATGTAACGCGTATATCGTTGGTGCCAAGATAGTCGACGATCAGTTGGCGCATCTCAGAATCGTCGACCGCCACGAGGATATGCACAGTATCAGTAGCC
Organism: Cupriavidus sp. IDO; assembly: GCF_000812465.1. GTDB lineage: Bacteria > Pseudomonadota > Gammaproteobacteria > Burkholderiales > Burkholderiaceae > Cupriavidus. The sequence continues at coordinate 3,031 of NZ_JWMA01000131.1, forward strand.
GAGGTTGCTGGTCTCATGTCTGTCGGAAGGTATTAGCGATCGCAATAAAGTTAATCGATGCAGTGACGCTTCGCAATTGCATAAACTTGGAGTCTGATTCGCGGAACGCAGTGTGGGACGGGGTCGACCTGTTTCGTCGAAATGAAGTCGTTCAGTCGACGAGTGGCGCAAGGTCAATGTAAACGCTCTACAACAATCATGCTATTGGAATCCGAAGGCTTGCCTTCTATTATCCCTAGTTGCGGAATTCCTATCTCTGCGGAGAGCCAGCTATACGTAAATGGCCGCTTGGCGATATGGCACCGTGACTTATCGTTCGGTTGCATCTTGTACCCAGGATCGGACATGCGATACTACATATTCATGTACGTCTACCCTTGAGCAGTTGGGCATCGGCGCCAAGCCTTTCGCTTCGAGAAAGGAACCATCGCTATGCCGCTGAGGTCGTAGCTGCCCATAGTCGGTCATATCCGTCGAGGCAGGCTCTCACTCAGCGCTGATCATGCGATGTGGTCGAGAAGGCCGCCAAGTGTCCGGGAGCCGCTATATTCTTCCGGTGCCGCGCGAACGAAGGGAGGCTTTGCATAGATGCGGTCCCGAAATGCGAAAGCCATCGCAGTTGTCGACGACGACCGCAGGGTACTGAATTCGCTCGCGAACCTTCTCGCCTCCTGCGGCTATGGAACCCAGCTTTTCATTTCAGGGGATCTGTTTCTGGCTGCAGATAGGTCCGACTTCTTGTGCGTCATTACAGATCTCGGCATGAGGCCGATCGATGGTCTGGAGGTGCTCCGTCGTGTCCGGAGTCGGCCGGGTGCGCTACCGGTAATTATCATCACCGGGAAACCCGGCGATCGCCCTGAGTCGTTCTATCTGGACCACGGTGCAGTAGGCTTCTTTCGCAAGCCAGTCGATGGAGATGCGTTGATCGCGCTCATCGACCAATTTCAGTGACCCCATCGGAGAACGGAATGTCGGTGGCCGTGACGGCTAGTCCTTGCGCTCATTGACCGTGGGTTTTCGACCCGCTGTTCGAAAAAACACGGTACACAGTTCATATTTCAATTGTCATCGTGTCTCGCTGATTGGTCACAAGCCTGAGATCGGTGTTGGACAGACTGAAGCTTGCCTATCAATTGCATCGTCCATACAGCGACTACAGGAGTACCGTCATGAACGAGAGTCAAAAAATTGAATGCCGACCATGATTTCGCACCGTCATAACACGTACCTGGCCTGTGCCCCTCTTCGTGCATGGTATGCAACCATTTCGCTTTCCGCGGCGATCTGTGCGCCGGCCTGCGCCGATCCGGCGGTCCACCTGGCATTTGCCCGAGATCCGTCACATGGTATTAATAAGTACGAAGTCGGCATCAACTGGAACTCCGGCTTTGCGTGGGGCAACCCGGAGGATTGGCAAGCCAGGCTGCAATGGGAGGTGGAGCTCGCGCAATGGGATTCGAGAAGCGGCACTAACCGTCAAAGTGTGACCGAGTTCGGGTTCTCGCCGATCGCTCGTCTTGAGAAGCGTGGCGGGACGGTAGTACCGTTCCTGGAGGCCTCTGTCGGACCGCGGCTGTTGAGCCATACGAGCACGTCGGATCAGCACAGCTTCAGCACTGCATTCCAGTTCTCGGACATGATCGGTATGGGCGCCGCGTTCGGACCCGGGCAAGCCGCTGAAGCTGGCTTTCGCTTCCAGCATATTTCTAACGCAGGCATCAAGGAGCCCAATCCCGGCAGCAATTTCTACACCGCTTACTTGCGCTACCGCTACTAAGGGGAGATATAGGGCGCTCTAACTGGCCGGTCCTCAATCGCCTTTACAGGCTTTAAATGGATCTCTGAGCCTGCGCCAGCAGATGATGCCGCAGGCGATTTTCATGAAGGCTTCGTGGATAAACGCGCGGTGTCCACGCGCCGGCGTGGAAAATGGTGTTGATCCACGCGTTCGTCGGGAGACAAACTCTACCCCCCTGCGTGTGGGACCAAATTGTTGGGGCGGAAAGCAGCCCCGCCGTCATCGGCGTAACGCTTGCTTTCCGCAGGCAAATTGCGCCAGTTCAAAGGAAGTTTTCACGCACCATTTCCAGCACATCCGCCCCGCGGCCGTTAAGTACGGCGCGAACGGAGTACAGCGCCATGCCGATCGCAGGCCTTGCTTCAAAGAAGGGTGGTTTGACCAGCTCCAGCGGATTGACGATGACGTTAAGAAGTGCAGGGCCAGGTTGGGACAGCCACTCTTGCACGGTCGTTGGAAGCTCAGAGGCGTGTCGAACCGTTTTTCCCCAAAGGCCGATTGCTGCAGCCACTTTGCCGAAGTCGGGATTCTTCAGGCGCGTGAACGTGTCGAGCATTCCCTCGGACTTCTGTTCGATTTCTACAAAGCCCAGCTTGCTGTTGTCGAACACGACGATCTTGATCGGCAAGTCTTCCTGGATCGTCGTAAGAGCCCGTTTGAAAATTCGCCGTAGATGTGATCTAACGTTCGGATGTGGAAAGAAGAACATCGAGAGCGGCAGGCAAGCATGGCGGCCAAGACAA
>NZ_JWMA01000132.1 GCF_000812465.1 Cupriavidus sp. IDO
GGGGCGGGGGAGAGGGCCGGAGTCTCCACGAAGTGAGGCGTCACGGTGCCTGCCGAGCGCCGGCCCTCTCCCCCGGCCCCTCTCCCGCAAGCGGGAGAGGGGAGCAAACACTTCACTTCTATAAGCAGCCCGGCATGGACGGCCCGCCACGAGGCCGCATGCCATATGTAGGAGACATCATGAAACGACTGATCGGCATCGCCATGTCGCTGGCCGTGCTCGGCACCGCGGTATGGTCTTTCGCGCCGCGCCCGCTGCCACCGTTCGCGGCCACCGCGCTGCGCCCGGATGGGCTGCAGGTCAATGGCCTCGCGCGCGCCGGCGAACGCCTGGTGGCGGTGGGCGAGCGCGGCAGGATCCTGTTCAGCGATGACCAGGGGCGCAGCTGGCGCCCGGCCAGCGTGGACCAGCCGCAAGGCGCCGCGCTCACCCAGGTGGCCTTTGCCGACAGCCGCCTCGGCATGGCAGTTGGCCACAGCGGCTGGATCCTGCGCACCGAGGACGGTGGCGCGCACTGGCAGCAGGTTGCCTTCGACGCGCGCTCGTCCGACCCCCTGCTGGGCGCCTGGGCGCAGGCAAGCGGGTCATGGTTCGCGGTGGGCAGCTTCGGCCGCTTCCTGGTCTCGCGCGACCAGGGCAGGCACTGGGAAGAGGCTCCCGACAAGGCCATGCAGGACCGCCACCTCAACGCCATCGCCGGCGATGCGCAGGGGCGCCTGATGCTGGTCGGCGAAGCCGGGCTGGCGCTGCGCTCGACCGACGGCGGCAGCCACTGGGAGCTGGTGAAGACCCCCTACGAGGGCTCGCTGTACGGCGTGCTGCCACTGCGCGATGGCGCATGGCTGGCCTTCGGCATGCGCGGCAACGCGCTGCGCAGCGAGGACTTCGGCGCGACGTGGCAGGCCGCGGAGACCGGCCTCAGAACCTCGTTCTTCGGCGGCATCGAGCTGGCCGATGGCCGCATTGTGCTGGCCGGGCAGGGCGGCACGCTGGCGCTGTCCGCCGATGGCGGGCGCCACTTCGCCGCATTGCCCGCCGGCAGCCCTCAGACACTCGCCGCGCTGGCGCCCGCAGGCAAGCACGCGCTGGCACTGGGTGGCAATGGCGGGCTTGCCGGCGTGGCGCTCCCCGGCGCCGCCTTGGCCCGCTGACTCTCACAGGACGCGAGAACGACCATGAACCGCACCCAATCCTCCGGCCGCCTGGGCCGTTTCGTCGATGCCTGCGCCGGCGTGCTGATGCACCGGCGCCGGCTGCTGCTGACGCTGTGCCTGGCCGTGACCATGGCCCTCGGCTTCTCGGCCACGCGGCTGCGGCTCGATCCCGGCTTCAACAAGATGATCCCGTTGCAGCACCCGTACATGCAGGTGTTCACCAAGTACGCGAGCACCTTCTCCGGTGCCAATACCGTGCTGGTGAGCCTGCGCTGGAAGGGCGACGGCGATATCTACAACGCCGCCTTCATGGACAAGCTGCGCCACGCCACCGATGAAGTGTTCTTCATCCCCGGCGTGGACCGGTCGCGCGTGTTCTCGCTGTTCACGCCCAATGTGCGCTACACCGAGGTGACCGAGGCGGGCTTTCGCGGCGATGTGGTGGTGCCGGGGCGCTTTTCCGGCACGCCGGCCGAGCTCGACAAGGTGCGGCGCAATGTGGCGCGCTCCGGGCAGATCGGCCGCCTGGTCAGCAACGACCTGAGGTCCGCGCTGATCCGCGCGGAATTGCGGGAGACCGATCCGGCCACCGGCAAGACCATCGACTACAGCTCGGTCGCGCGCCAGCTGGAGAAGATTCGCGCGGAATTCAGTGGCACCGACGTCGATGTCAGCATCGTCGGCTTTGCCAAGCTGGTCGGCGATGTCGAGGCAGGCATTGCCAGCGTGATGGCCTTCTTTGCGCTGGCCTTCGCCGTGACGGCGCTGCTGCTGTGGCTCTATACGCGTTCGCTGCGCATCACGCTGCTGGCGCTGGTGGTGGCGCTGCTGCCGGTGGCCTGGCTGCTGGGCCTGCTGCCGCTGCTGGGCTACGGCATCGACCCGATGTCGATCCTGGTGCCGTTCCTGATCTTCTCGATCGGGGTTTCGCACGCGGTGCAGATGACCAATGCCTGGAAGCAGGAGGTGGTGCAGGGGCACAGCGCGCTGGACAGCGCAAGCGCGGCGTTCCGCAAGCTGTTCATACCCGGCACGGTAGCGTTGCTGACCAACGCGCTGGGCTTCATGGTCATCATGCGGATCCAGATCGACATCGTGCGCGAGCTTGGCATCACGGCCTGCCTGGGGGTGCTGCTGATGATCGTGACCAACAAGGTGTTCCTGCCGATCCTGCTGTCGTACACGCGGCTGGAGCCCTCGGCGCTGGCGCGCTCGCAGGCGCGGCGCGCGCAGGGCAATGGCGGGCTGTGGCAGAAGTTCGGTGCGCTGGCGCGCCGCGGCCCGGCCCTGGGGGTGTTCGTGGCCGCGCTCGCACTGCTGGCCGCGGGCGCGATCGAGTCGCGTGGCCTGAAGATCGGCGATGTCGGCAGCGGCGCGCCGGAGCTGCGTGCGGATTCCCGCTATAACCACGACAGCGCGAGCATCGTGAGCCAGTACAACATCGGCTCGGATGCGCTGACCGTGGTGGTGGAGCCCACCGGCTTCGACGACGGCTGCCTGCACTACCCGGTGATGAGCGCCGTGGAACGCTTCGAGATGCATATGCGCGGCGTGTCCGGCGTGCAGTCGGTGGTCAGCGTGTCGTCGCTGGCCAAGGTGGTGATCGGCGCCTACAACGAGGGCAATCCGCGCTGGGAGGCGCTGCCGCGCAGCAGCGAGGGCCTGAGCCAGGGCGCCAAGGCCTTCGACCCGGATAATGGCATGAATACGCCCAACTGCCAGGCCATCCAGGTGCTGATCTACACGGCCAACCACGAGGGCGCCACCATTGCCCATATCATCCGCGAGATCCGCCGCTTCAACGCCACCGACAAGACGCCCGACGTGGCGTTCCGCCTGGCCGGCGGCAACATCGGCGTGATGGCAGCCACCAATGAGGCGGTGGAAGAGGCCGAGGTGACGATGCTGCTGTCGATCTTCGGCGCGATCACGCTGCTGTGCCTGCTGACGTTCCGCTCGTGGCGCGCGGTGCTGTGCATCATCGTGCCGCTGACGCTGGTGTCGGTGCTGTGCAACGCGCTGATGGCGCGGCTCGGCATCGGGCTCAAGGTGTCGACGCTGCCGGTCATCACGCTCGGCGTGGGGGTTGGCGTCGACTACGGCATCTACCTGTACGAGCGCATCCAGCACCAGATCCGCGAGGAAGGGCAGGCTTTGCCGCAGGCCTTTGCCGAGGCGATGCGCCAGCGCGGCTCGGCGGCGCTGTTCACGGCGCTGACGATGTGCATCGGCGTGGGCACCTGGGCCTTTGCCGCGCTCAAGTTCCAGGCCGACATGGGGATCCTGCTGGCCTTCATGTTCCTGGTGAACCTGTTCGGCGCGGTGTCGATGTTGCCGGCGCTGGCCGCGTGGCTGGGCGTGGAGGATGAAGAGCGGGCGCGCGTGGCCGCCGGTGCCGCTGCGCGCGGCGAGGCGGCGCCACCGGCACACGCCCTGAAATCCGACGTGGTGTAAGACGATGGCCCGGAGAGACAGCATGCATGATAGCCAGGCCCCCGCCGCATTGCCGTTCACGCCGGTTCGCGTCGGCCCGCTTACGCTGCGCAACCGCTTTATCAAGGCGGGCGCCAACGAGGGCATGACGCCGCAGGGCCTGCCGACCCAGGCGCTGGTCCGGCACCACCGCGAGCTTGCCGCGGGCGGCGTGGGCATGACCACGGTGGCCTATGCGGCGGTGGCTGATGACGGACTGACCTTTTCCCACCAGCTCAGCATACGCCCGGAGCAGGTGCCGCACCTGCGCGTGCTGACCGATGCCGTGCACCGCGAAGGCGCGGCGGCCTGCCTGCAGATCACGCACGCGGGCTCCTTTACCACCATGCGCCACGCCGGCAGCCGCGCGCCGGGCAGCGCATCGTCCGGCCTCAATGCGTTTGGCATGCTGCACGGCGTGTATTTCCAGCGCGCCATGCGCGAGGCGGACATGGCACGCGTAGCCGGCCAGTTTGCCGCGGCGGCGCGGCTGGCGCGCGAAGCCGGCTTCGACGCGGTGGAAATCCATATGGGGCATGGCTACCTGCTCAACCAGTTCCTGTCGCCGCTGAGCAACCGGCGGCGCGATGCGTTCGGCGGCGGTGTGGAGAACCGCACCCGCTTTCCGGCCGCAGTGCTACGGCAGGTGAAGGATGCCGTCGGCGCCGGGATGGCGGTCTGCTGCAAGCTCAGCGTCAGCGACGGCGTGCCGGGCGGCAACCAGCCGGAGGATGCCGCCGTGACCGCGCGCATCCTGGAAGCGGAGGGCGCCGACCTGCTCACGCTCAGCGGCGGGCGCAACGTCGAGAGCCCGTGGGCACTGTTCGGCAGCCCCATGCCCACCGCGCAGATGAAGGCCGTCGCGCCCAGTGCGGTGGCGAGGTTCGGCATCACCATGCTGGAGAAGCGCACGCCGCCCGACCTGGCCTTTCGCGAGCTGTATTTCCTCGAGGCATCGCGCGTGGTGCGGCAGGCGGTGCGCATGCCGCTGGCCTATATCGGCGGCGTCAAGTCGCTCGACAACGTGGAGCGGCTGATGGAGGAGGGATTTGATTGCATCGCGCTGGCGCGTGCGCTGATCCACGACCCCGCGCTGGTCGCCAACTGGCGCAGCGGCGCGGTGAAGCAGTCTGCCTGTGACAGCTGCAATGGCTGCGTGGCCAGGATCTACGACCCCGCCGGCGTCAGTTGCGTGCATGGCCCCGGCAACGACCCGGCGCTCACGCGCATGGTTGCACTGCAGTAGTCCGATGAGACGATGAGCCGCCGGCCGGACGCTCTTATCTTGAAGCTCCCACGGGAATTCAAGGAGACAGACGCCATGACCGACGGCTACAGGAACGCCTACAAGATCGAATCACGCCCGCCCGAGGCCCGCTACGCGCGCGGCTGGCATTGCCTCGGCCTGGCCGATGCCTACCGCGACGGCAAGCCGCACACGCTGGATGTCTTCGGCCGGCGCCTGGCGGCGTTTGCCGACTCGTCCGGCGTCATTCGCGTGATTGACGGCCACTGTCCGCACATGGGGGCGGACCTGAGCACCGGCACCGTGCAGGGCGACAACCTGGTGTGCCCGTTCCACGGCTGGCAGTGGGGTGGCGACGGCGGCTGCAAGTCGATCCCGTATTGCAAGCGGGTGCCGCCCAAGGCCCGGGTCGGCGCCTGGGAGACTTGCGAGCAGAACCGGCTGCTGTTTATCTGGCACGACCCCGAAGGCCGCCCGGCGCCGCCGGAAGTGGCGATCCCGCGCATCGACGCCTGCTTCTCGCCGGAGTGGTCGGACTGGGCCATCGACGAGATGGTGATCCGCACCAACTGCCGCGAGCTGGTCGACAACATCTCCGACATGGCGCATTTCGGCGTGGTCCATGGCGCGCCGGTGGACTACTTCGCCAACCTGTTCGAAGACCACAAGGCCACGCAGCTGATGATCGGGCGCAGTGCCCGGCTGTCGGGCGATGCGCGCCTGACGGCGCTGTCCACCTACTTCGGGCCGGCGTACCACATCACCGAGATGACCGGCCAGATGGGCGACCAGCAGATCCACTCGATCCTGCTCAACTGCCATGTGCCGATTGACCTGAACAGCTTTGTGCTGCGCTACGGCGTGCTGGTGAAGAGGATCCCGGGGCTGTCCGAGGAGCAGAACCGCGCCATGGCGCAAGCCTACGTCGAGCAGGCGCGCCAGGCGTTCTATGAGGACGTGGCGATCTGGGACAGCAAGATCCGCATCGACAATCCACTGCTGTGCGAAGGCGACGGACCCGTCTACCAGATGCGCGACTGGTACCAGCAGTTCTACACTGACGTGGAGCAGGTGCGTCCGTCCAGTGTGGCACGGCGCGTGATCGAGCTTAACCCGGGCAATATCGAGCCGCCGGCGCTGCGGCATGTGTTCGAGGGCTGACGACAACCCTCACGGAATCCGCAGTATGAAAACCGCAGTTATTGCCGGTGCCGCCTCCGGCATGGGCGCGGCCGTGGGCCAGCGCATGCTTGCCGACGGCTGCCGGGTTTGGGGGCTTGGAGGGGATGCTGCTGGTGCGCCTGAGGTTAGTGGCTGCGGTTTGGCGCTGTCGTAGGTCGACGGCCCGGTTTCGCCCTGCCGGGCGACCTACTTTTGGACGGCGCCCAAAAGTAGGCAAAAGGCGCCGTCTGTCCTCGGCGGACGGCCAGTCTTATCGTAGTGTTCGACGGTTTTTGTACGGGTAATTGCTTCAGGGCATAGCTACGATGCCTGCCGCGTGGTAACGAGACGGCGCGAGGCATTGACAGGCCGTCCTCCCGACCTCGTGAGAGCGGAGTGGTACGCAGCTTGAGGCTCGTCGGTATGCGCAGCTGCATCGCGCACCACCGTCGTGGTCCAGAACCTCTTGCCGTAGGCACGCGGCTCGATGACCGAGCCACTCCGCTCTCACGAGGTCGGGAGGACAGCGCCGTTTCCGGCGTTGCCCCTGGCGATCTGCGCGGCAGGCAGTCCAGCCATGCCCTGAAGCGAATACCCGTACAAAAACCCGCGCACACTACGATAAGACTCCCGCCCGGCGGGCAAGAAGGCGCTTTTTGCTTCCTTTTTGGCGCAGTCAAAAAGGGAGTCGCCGGCTACGCCGGCGAAACAGCCACGCATGCCAAGAGCCAAATCCCGCGATCCGGCGAAGAACCCTCTTAAAGACGCTGGATTGCTCGCTGCACTCACCCCTTCGGGCCGTCCTGCGCACGTCCAACGCACCGCAGCGCATTGTCCCACCCGCGCGGGAATGACAGTACTGATTGAAGGCTTATCTGAACCGCATTAGACCCTAGGCCCAGAGTTTTCGGGAAACGCTTCGTGGGCAGACAGAGAGAAAGCAGCAGGCGGGCGGAGGCAACAGCGGGCGGGAGCCTTTGCCTTGCGGCATGGCCAGGGGGGAACCGGCCGGGCGCCAGAAGGCTGCGCCCGGCCGGGTATCACGCGATCAGGTACCGGACCCGCGCGCAGCGTCCGGAGAGAAGAACGCCTCGGTGAATTCGGGGCTGTTGTTCAGCGAGAACATCGGCCCTTCGTTGATCAGACGGTCGGCCATATAGGCGCCGGAAATCAGGTCATGGTAGAAGACCACGGTCGGATGATAGCGGCGTGCGTCATAGGCATACACCGAGGCCTGGAGGTTGGTGCGCCACAGCTGGCCGCGGCCATCGTAGTTGTCCGCCGCGCGGGCCTGCCAGGTATCTTCGTCAAGATACAGCACGCGCTTCGCATACTGATGACGGAAGCCAGACTTGAGCGTTGCCTCCAGCACCCATACCCGATGCAGCTCATAGCGCATGACGTCCGGATTGGCGTGGCCGGTCGTGAGCAGCTCCTTGTACTTGACCGACGTGCTCAGCAGCTTGTAGTTGTGGGACGGGACGTAGATCTCCTTCTTGCCGACGATCTTCCAGTTGTAGCGCTCGCCGGAGCCGTTGAAGAGGCGGTCGTCATCCACCGTGCGGAAGCCGCCGGGCCCCTGGGGCTGGTCAAAGCCGAACTCCGGCGCCTGGCGTACCCGCCGCGTGCCCGGGTTGTAGATCCAGGTACGGTTGGTGTCCGAGCCTTCCTGGTCCCACACGGCATAACCCACGATCACCTGGCCGCGGTCACGCAATGGCAGGTCGGTGGCCGTGCGGAAGAAGGAGCGCTCGTTGAGGGCGTTGTGCGGGTCGAACTTGCCGTTATTGCGCGGCGAAAGGATGCTGTACGAAACACGCCCCCACGCGATCGAGCCATTCGGATAGACCACGGCCTGGTCGTACTGCGCCTTCTCGGTGCCGACGGCCGACGAGAAGCGCTGGTTCCACAACAGCTCCATCGCAGTCTTCGGAATCGGGTAGGGAACCTGGGGCCCCGCGTCCTTCAGGCCGTTGGCATCGTCGGTCATGCTGACGGTGGTGGCGTGGGTGCGGATGTCCTTGTAGACGGCGTCTTCGTACCGGAAGTCGCGATGGCTCGGGTAGACCGGCATCCTGAAGGTCTCGGGGTACTTCTTGAACAGCGCCTTCTCGCCATCGCTCAGCCGCTCGGCATACTGGGCCATGTTCTGCGCGGTGATGACGAACAGCGGCTTCTCGTCGGCATACGGGTCAGGATAACGCTCGCCGCGCTGATACTTGACCTGGGGCGGGGTGCCCAGCCATTTGCCGCTCCACGCCGGGACATCGCCGTCCTTGCTGCCGGCACGCTCGGCGCCCATGGGCGTGAGGGTGCTGTCAAGCTGCTTGAGCTCCTCCGGGGTGGCCTTCGCCCACGCCGCCACGGCCAGTGCCATGCTGGTGGCCAGCAGGCCACCGCGTATCAGTTGTCTTGTGCTGGATTTCATTGAAGTCTCGCTCCTTGTAAGGGGGAATGGCCGGCGAAGCCTGTGTCAGGACGAAGGCCTCCCGCCATCCGGCGGCGGACCTGCCGGTCGGCATTCGTGCGCTCAGTTGCGGTAGCCGTTCGCTGGGACAGACCAGGCACTCGCGTGTGCCTGTGATGACAGCGTAGTGATGGCGCGCGCGTGGGGAATCGTTGGAACGGACTAGTGGGTTTCCCTAGCAGGCCGCGCTGCTCCGCTTGGTGCCTGAAACTGCACTCTCCAGTCATTACGCCGCGCTCGTGACTCAGTCGGGTGATGACAGGCTTCACTGTGCCGGTGCATATTCCGGTTTTCGGATGTACCTGCTCACGGAAGGTCGCGGAGGGGCGACTATCAGTTGTGGCGGTGCCGTGACGCGAAACGAGAATGATAAGAAATGTCCAACTCCGTGCGGCTGGGCTAGCCGAGCTGGAGGCCATTGCCCGAGTGCTAGTGTAGTGTTCCGTTCTTGATAGAACTTATATGAATTCGGCGTCTCCAATGCGCTACTGCGACACAGCGTGGAGAGAGCGAGTGCGAGTTGCCC
>NZ_JWMA01000133.1 GCF_000812465.1 Cupriavidus sp. IDO
CGTTCTCGGTGGGCGCCGCCTATGACCAGTTCCAGGGCAGCACCCTGGCTTCGGCGGACCTGACCGCCAAGCGCGCCGCGATTGGCGCCTCGTATGCCATTGGCGATGCCAAGGCGTTCGCTGGCTACCGCTGGATGCGCGATGAAGTGACCACCGGTACGGCCCGTCACGACAATCTGTACTGGCTCGGCGCGCTATACAAGTTCACCCCGGCCTTCACCCTGACTGGCGCGGCTTACTATACGGATGCCCGCACCGACAGCAAGGATTCGTGGATGTTTGTACTGAACGCCGACTACGCCTTTTCCAAGCGCACCGATGCGTATCTGCTGCTGGGTTATGTCAACAACAAGGGCAATGCCACCTTCGGCGTGACCGGAACGGCCAATACCTTGCCGGGTCAGAACCAAACGGGCGCCATGGTCGGCGTGCGCCACCGCTTCTAATTCACCGCGTGGCGCGCCCTTCGTGCGCGCCCCACAACCGCGCCTATCGACCTTGACTTGTCATTGGGTTCAAGGACGTTTGGCCGGAAGCGAAGCCGGCCATTTTTCGCCTGTTGCCCGGCATGAGGCTGGCGTCAGTCGCCGTTCAGCGCACGGGAGGTTGCCGACGCGGCCCGTGTTCGCGCTGACAGTCAGCGCAGTTTCGAATACCAGTTATTTGTAGATGAGCGGAAGGTGTTCGGCGATTCAAGTGGCCTGCTCCGACGCGATGCGTAGCTCAATCGGGTGATAGCAATGTCCAAGTATCGCTCGGATACTTACTCTCGACAGTCGTCGAGGGACATTCCACTTGGAAGCCATGGGGCTATCCGGCACAGTGCGCCTTTTTCATAGACTCAATCTGGCAGCGAACGGTGAGCTTCGACAGACCATTGGCATGGTGGGTACGTGGGCATCGCAGTCCGATGGCAGGGTTTGAGGGAGTATCGTGTTGTGTTGAGAACCATTTCGATTCGTGCCGCCATGACCGGCGAATGGCGGTTACTTGTCGGCATTCTGGAGACATGCGGTCTCGACGCTTCTGACGTTGACCCGTTTGGGACAACTTTCCACATTGCCGCAGGAGGCGGCTTGCTGCTAGGATGCGCTGGCGCCGAACGGCATGGCGACGCTGTCATTGTGGGCCCCGTTGCGGTGCTTCCCGAGTTCCAAGGCCAAGGTATCGCTTCGCATCTCGTCCGCGCTATCTTGATGAGAGCGCGGGCCAGCGGTTGCCGCCAGGCAGTGTCCTTGTGGAATGGTTGTGCGAGCTACTTTGGCCGACATGGCTTTCTGCTCGTTCCACGAAACCAGTTGCCAGATGAAGTGCGAGCCTCGAAGGCGTTTCAACGGCACGAGGGCTTAACACTGTACTGCATGCGGTGTGACCTGGCCTAGGGGACCTAGCCAGGGCGCGGGGCCAGTCGCTTACCTCCGCTATGGGTTCTGGCCGAAAACATCGGAAGCGTTCGCCCCCTAACAGCGGAGTCTCTTTCGTGGCGCGCCGGCTGCGTCGTCAACGCCATGGCAATCGATGCCGAGTTTGCGAGGCTGCGTCCATTTCTGCGTCCATTTTCCCCCGTGCAAACGCGGCCGAAGTGACCCGGCGACCCTCTCGGTTCTTATCGAGCAGGACGCTCCATGATGGGACCCGAAAGGCTACGCAGGAACGCGACAACGTCTCGCATCTCCTCCTCCGTCAGGCGGATGGGCTTGCGCTCAGCGCGCCCTCCGCCACCGAGTGGCAGCTCGGAATGACCCATAGCCGCTGCCGGCGAATGCACGTAGTGTGTCACTACCTCGTCCAAGGTCGCGAGCTGGCCGGCGTGCATGTACGGAGCCCGAAGTTCCACGTTGCGCAAGCTCGGTGTCTTGAAGGCGCCTTCCATGCCCGGTTCGTCGGTCACCATGAAGCTCAGCTCCTGGCAGGCTTGCGCAGGCGCGTCGCTGTAGCGGCTCAGGCAGTTGAACTCGTCGGCCAGAACCTTGGCTGTGGCAGGCGCGCGGCCACGGTCTGGGCGTGCTGGCTCTCTGGGCGGGACGCCCGTGTTGTGGAAGGCTTGGTCGGTCAGGAGCGGGCCGTTGTGGCACGTCGCGCATTGCGCCTTGCCGATGAACAGACGCAGGCCATTGACCTCCTGGGTCGATAACAATTGGGGGCCCGCGCGCTCACCTATGAGAACCGCTTCAACGTACTGGTCGAAGCGGGACGCGCCGTAGGTCACTGTCCGCTCGTAGGCCGCGATGGCCTTCCCAAGGTTCGCGAAGACGCGGTTGACAGCATCACGTTGCGCGTTCGTCAGCCGAGACCAGGCCCGCTTCTCGTCGGCGCTGCCAAGTGGGCTCGCGTCGGCCGGCAGGTCCTGCAGGTTCGGGAGGGCGCCAAACAGCGACTCATACTCCCGCTGGTAGTGCGTTCGCACGACCCGGGCGAACTGGACGCGGTTGCCGCCGTGCTCGACGCTATCCTCTAACGGACCCAATGCTTGGGACCACTGGCTGTCCTTGCGGCCGTCCCAAAACAAGAACGGGCTGTACGCCGTCGCTGCGACTGGCATAGTGCGGCGCTTTCCGACGCCAACGCCCCTTCCGACGGGCAGGCTGTCCTGGAACTGGCGGTCGGGCGCATGGCAACTGGCGCACGACACCGCCCCGTTGCTAGATAGGCGTGCATCGGCGAACAATCGCTTGCCGAGCGCGACCGCTTCCGGCTTGTCCGCCACGGCGTTCGACGGGTCGCGCGGCGGCGCAGGAAGCTTGTTCAGGCTCATCGAGGACAGGACGGCCCGTTCCTCCTTCGACCACGAGTCGAGGTGGTCCGTGGCGCCGTCAGCGCGTCCAAAGCCGATGAGCAAGGCAAGCGGTGCCAGGACCACGACCACAGCGGCGAGTGCGCCCGTCAGCCTTGCGCGCTGGCTTGCCTGCCGTGACGCAGGCAGCCAGGATTTGTGGAGCTGGCTCATGAAACTGTCTCCTTGACCCTGACGCTTAGCGCTGAAGCCCGGAGTCCCCGACGATGACGTTGAACACGGCTCCGTCGGTCACATCCCCGGCCTGAATTGCCAAACGCATGTCCCACCAGCCGGTCATGCTGAACTTCATGCCTTCGAGTGCGTAGACACCAGGCGCTACCTCGCGTGTGATGCGGGGCTTGGTAGGGAAGCCGTGGCCGTGCTGCGGCATGCCCCCGTCGAAGCCAATCGTGGCTCGCGACACAGGCTTTCCATCGAGTGTCTCTAGATGCACCTGCCAGGCGTGCATCTGGTTAATAGCTGGCCCCATAGCCGGGGGGGCCATGCGGACCACGAACTTGCCTTCGGAGCTCGGATGCTGCAGCGAAAGGTCAAGGTTCGCTGGCGGTGTGCCGCAGGCGGCAGTGAGAAGGGCGAAGCCGACTGCGGCGAGCGCGGTCGGCGCTGAGCGCTTGAACATGGTTGGGGTCCTTTACAATGGCAATGGAATGAGTAAGGTCCGGGTGCCCCAATGAGGCACCTGAAGAGGCTGTCGGGAATCCGGTGGCGCCTTCGACGGCGCGTCGTGGTCGCTAGGGTCTGTTCACAATTGAACCAATGGTCCGAAGGCGCAGGCGAGCGATGCGAAGACGAGATAGCTGTCGGCTCGCTTGTCGTACCGAGTGGAGA
>NZ_JWMA01000134.1 GCF_000812465.1 Cupriavidus sp. IDO
CACGTGCCCATAATGAAAAGTAGAACCGCGAAAAGATACGAACTGTCCGAGGGCTCGGCACGTTCCTTCCGATTACGCGATCCTTCCTATTAGGCGAGGCCGCCCAGATCGACTTCGGTGCCGGTCCGACGCTAACCGACGTGCGCACGGGCGAGATCCACAAGACTTGGTACTTCGTCATGACGCTGTGCTGGTCCCGGCACCAGTATGTCGAGCTAGTCCGTGACCAAACCATTGCCACCTGGCTGCAGTGTCACCGGCATGCCTTTGAATGGTTCCATGGAGTGCCGGAGCGGCTCATCATCGATAACCCCAAGTGCGCCATCATCAGGGCCTGCCTGTATGAGCCGGAAGTCCAGCGGGCCTACGCCCAATGTGCCGAGGGCTATGGCTTCCGCATTGATCCCTGTCCGCCACGGGACCCACAGAAGAAGGGCATCGTGGAATCGGGAGTCAAGTACGTAAAGAACAGCTTCGGGCCCCTGCGCGACTTCCGCGACCTCGCCGATGCCAACCGCCAGGTGCGCGCCTGGGTCATGGCTGAGGCCGGCATTCGTATCCACGGCACTACGCGCCAGCAGCCTCTGGTCAGCTTCACCGGCACTGAACAAGGCCTGTTGCTGCCGTTACCGGCAGTGGCCCCCGAGTTGGCGACCTGGGGCCGAGTGAAGGTACACCGGGATGGCCACGTTCAGTTCGAGCGGGCCTATTACTCGGCGCCGTTCCGGCTGGCCGGCAAGTCGCTGTGGCTCAAGGCTACGGCGACGATGGTGCATCTGTATGAGGAACACATCCTGGTTGCCACGCACTTGCGACAGGGTGCGCCCGGCGCCCGCAGTACCGTCACCGACCATCTGCCACCCGAGGCACAGGCTTGGCAATTGCACGATGTTCAGTGGTGCTTGCGCGAAGCCAAGCGCATCGGTCCATCCTGTTCCGCCCTGGTGCGCGTGCTGTTCGGCGATCGGGTGCTGATCAAGCTGCGAGCCGTCCAAGGCCTGTTGCGGTTCGCCCAGCAATACGGCGACGAACGGCTGGAGGCCGCCTGCCGGCGGGCCAACCACTTCGGCACGCCCAACTACGGGGCGGTCAAGCAGATCTTGGCCAAGGGGCTGGATCTCGAACCGACGCCCACGGTCAGCACACTGGCCACCACCTACACCCAAGGCGGCCGCTTCTGCCGCGACACCCAGACACTGCTTCTTCATTGAATCCCATGAATCCGATCCCCGAACTCTCCTCCGCCCTCAAGCAACTGCGTCTGTCTGGCGTTCTCGACACGCTGGAGGTGCGCAATCGCGAAGCCATCGAGCGCCAGTTGGCCCACACCGACTTCCTCGCCTTGCTTGTCCACGACGAGCTGGCTCGCCGGGACCAGAAGAAACTCAGCCAACGCGTACGCCGCGCCAGCTTCCGTGGGGAGAAGACCCTGGAGGGCTTCGACTTCGATCGCGTGCCCAACCTGAACCGGGCGACCGTCTATGACCTGGCCACCGGCCGCTACATTGAGGAGAAGGTCTGCATCCTGATCGCCGGCCCGTGCGGTACCGGCAAGAGCCACTTGGCCCAGGCGCTGGGGCATGCTGCCGTCCGCCAGGGACACGACGTCCTATTCACCACCCAGACGCAGTTGCTGCGGACTCTGCGTCAGGCCGAGGCCGTCGGCACATACGAACGCCGCTTCCAGGCACTCGCCCGGCTACCAGTCCTCATCATCGACGACTTCGGGCTCAAGCCACTGCGCACGCCGGACGACGAACTGCTCCACGATCTCATCGCCGAGCGCTACGAGCGGGCCTCCACCATCTTGACCAGTAACCTGGACTTCAGCGAGTGGGGAGACGCCTTCGCTAGCAACAAGATCCTGGGCGCTGCCACGCTCGACCGCTTGCGTCACGGCGCCTATCGGGTCGTCCTCGACGGCGAGAGCTATCGCGCGCCCAGGACCATGCCCGAGCAGCCCAAATCAGCCATTGAAAAAGGAGGAAAAAACCGCCATTCTTGAAACCCCGTTCGAGCCCGATCCAGGCGACTCCGCCTGGCTCCATTACGCCGAAGATGCCCGGCTCCTTTACGCCGGCGATCGACAACCAAGAACAAATTTGTGCAAACCAACGAAAATCCTCGTTCCGGGCTAGCTGGATTGTTGTGATTGAACATAACGTCCGATCACCGAAATCTTGCGGGTTGCTGGGAGGTTATGTTGAACGGGGGAGGGGCGGACGTCGGTCGGCGCCGCCGGCACCTCAGTTAGCCGTCGACGCGCAGGCGCTCGAAACGCCAGCAAAGTCGAAATGCGCGGCGGCATAGATGGCATTGCACGCCCAGACCTCTTCTCCGTTCTTATAGAAGGACACCCACTTGCCGTCGCTGACGCAGTGGGCGCCAGGGAAGACTTCGTCATGGCCGTTCGGACCGTCCAGCGGAAAGGGGGCGTGGGGTGTGGCCCAGTATTGGCCGCGCGGTAAGGGCGTGATCGTCTTTGGCATGCTCATCCGGCCCAGTGCGGTGTTTCTGAAGGGCCCCGGCCTCGCTACGGCGAAACGGAGGCGGTGTCAATCGTGCAATGGCGTAGCTCAGACTCGTGGCAGCTTCGTGTTGCCTCGCTACCATCACCTCTGCTATCCCGTAGGATTTCCATGGCACGATACCGTCCGATTTTGGCCCTGGCCTTCGGCGTCGGTGCCTTCATCGTGATCGCCGCCATCGTCTCTCGGCAAGTATATCTGCGCACCGCCGCGGAGGCTGCCGACGCCAGCGCAGACGAGGAGCCCGCGACAATGATGTTGATACGCTGCGAGACGACGCATGAAGGTCTGCAGAATAGGGACAGGTCGACTTCGGAGGCTGACGAGCGGCCACGCGCTCGATGTAGAGAGTCCTGACTTTCCGAGAACTTCTGATTAGTCGATCAGGAGCACAGGCAAAAGAATGCCCGCTGCTCGGGCGGGCATGAATCCCTTTCGGAGAAAGAGAGGAGACGAGGGTAAGTATAAACCCTTGGGAAGACTCTCGCAGAGCGCTTCACAGAGACCCGGAGATCTAGGCTGCAGGCCTGGCCGGAGACAGATCGAAGCAGTGCCCAATCAAATAATTTCATGATCACGAAATTATTGGACTGTGACGAGGAACCCCGCGGACGGTCATGCTCGTCGTCTCTAGCCGACCCTTCTCTGCCATTAGAGGGCTTGCCAAGCCAATGGCGGGTGTTGGGTGCACAGCAGCCATCCCTCACTTGTGGCGTCCGACGCGTCGTCGACCCCGATCTTCTTCACGGTGGTCTCTATTCATCTGCTGTTTAGCATCAGGCGCAGGCCCCGTCGCAGTGGGTAGCCACATTGCGCCCTCAAAAACGCCGCGGCGGTTCACCGGGTTATGGCGCTGGCCGGAATCGCATCGTTGCTATGGGACTGTGGAGCGTATTAAAGGAAACCGTTGTATCGCGCGTGTAGCGCGAACAGGCCAGTTCTGTCGCTACACGTATTAACGCCGCCTCGCGATACAGACGAATACAAAGATCATGTGCAAGCAGGCGCAAGAGATGGCTTGGTGATCATGAGTCTGGCAGCAGCCAGAAAAGTCGCGGTCTGCCGAGCGCTAGGTTATGGAATGGCAGAAACCTGAATGCGGATTCAACCGGTCGACGCAATGGATTGATGGAATCGTTCAGCCGGTGTATCGACCGGTTGAATCCGCAGAACAAGAGTTGCCGTTCGTCGTGTAATCGGCATAAGGCCGCTACTGCCCGGTAAAGGACCCCCGACCGCCTGCCCGTCGGCTTGCCGTCAGCCGGATCTTGATATCGCCGCCCTGATGGACCGGCCGGCCCCAACTTCGCTGGTGACAGATTCATTTCGCCGCCTTCCAGCCTTTGCGGTGCAAGGCCGCGCCGGTGTTTACCCGCGCACCGGGTCAGGAGTTGACAAATTTACTGTCGTAGCGGTGACAACGTTTAGTACGGTCTACGCTCGACTATTCCTTCTTTCCAGGTGTCAGTTGGGCATAGACATCGTGCGAGATGTCGAGCAGCACCTTGCGATCGATGCCGCCGCTTACGGCATAGCCAAAGTCACCGTCCAGCCAGTAGAAGACATTGACAGGTCCGTCTTGGTACAGCTTGAACGCGGTAGTGTTCGCGCTCGTGCTTCGGTGGGAAATGTAGAGGGTGATCCGTTCGCCCTTGGCGTCGCGGTACATGAACTGCGCAACGCCGCCGCTGGAGTCGGGCAGCAGGCGGCCGCCAACCAGCTCAAAGCCTACCCGCGTCAGCACCGGGGGGTGCACATTGGTGCCAAGCCGACTTGCCAGCCACTGGACGAAGTCCTGCTCCCGATCCGCGCCGATGTCGGCGGGACGAACGACGTCGGGCATGTAGACGACGTGTGCAACCGCGGCATTGCGTGCCAGTCCATCCTGGCCGGGCAGGCTGCTGATCGGCCCATTGCTGGCGAGCTGACCTGTCATGCGTGGCACCATCTGGGTCCCGACACCGAGTGCAATGCCCAACACCAGTGTTGCAGCGATGCTGGCGAAGCGAGGCCAGTTGGCCGCTTCGCGCCGGCCGGGATGCCATGTAAGAGATGGCTGAAGGCGTTTCGGCACCGGCTCGGCTAGGACCCTGTCATAGCGCTCATGGAGCAGACTGTTCAGCGAGAAATAATCGCTGACCCTTGCCGCGAGGGCTGGGTCCTGCTCCAGGGCGCGCTCAACTTGGGCGCGGCGCTCTTCCGACAGAGCCCCGTCGGCATAGGCATGAAGATCGGCTTCGGAAATGGAAAACTGTTGCTCGCTCATGGCACCACCCTGAGTCTGGCGCTGGATTGCGAGCCCGCCATCAATGCCCGCAACCGTTCCCGCCCACGCGAGAGGCGGGACATCACGGTGCCAATCGGGACATCCAGCGCAATCGCTACATCGGCATAGCTCATTTCCTCCAGACCCACAAGGAGGACGACTTCACGCTGTTCCACCGGCAGGCGCTGCAACGCGTAGTCGAGATCGCGCATTTCCAGGGAGCGCATTTGCTCCGGGGCCACTGCGTATTCGCTTTCATCTACGGAATCATCGTCGACCGATACGTGCACCACCCGCTCGGAGGCCCGGCGAATCTGGTTGATAAAAAGATTATGCATGATGGAAAACAGCCAGGAGCGCAGGTCGGAACCTGGACGGAACTGCTCGGTTCGGCCCAACGCGCGTTCCAGCGTGTCCTGCACAAGGTCGTCGGCCAGATCGTGATTGTGGATCAATGCCCTGGCATACCTGCGCAGTCGCGGCACATGCTCGACCAACTCGTCCTGGATTTTCATGGCCCGCTCCAGTCAGGAACTGTCGTTGCTGATGCGATCCCATCTCACTGTAGTCCTTGTCGATGCGCTCGGTGTCAGCGCGAAGTCATAAGATCGGCTGCCTGCATCAAGCGCGGGGTGTTGGCGCTACCGGCGAGCACGTAGTGCGTGGTACCGGCCTTCCAGGACAGCAAACGAACATTGCCAACCCGGTGTGCGGACCAATGTGGAGTTGCCAGATCAAAAGGCAGCGCGCTGGCCTGCAGCAGGACGATACGCCGCTGATTCGGGTCTTCATAGACCGATTGGAGCACTTCAGACACCGGCCCGATGCGCACCGGCTTTCGACTCATTAGAGTGAATCCGACCGAATTCAGGTCGGGCGAGGGCCTGCCTCCGGCCATGCCGATCGCTTTGGGATAACCAGGTGCGCTCGTTGCCTCGACCAGCGCAAGTACCGCCACACTGTCGAGCTCCTCGTTCGACGCGCTTGCGCCAGCCAGCCAGCCGCCCACTGCCGCCAGCAGCACCAAGCCAGATACGAACATGCAGGCAACGGTGTAACTCATGGGCCGCATGCTGGCCGCGCGAGAATCAGCTTCTTGCGCAACATCTTGATGAGGATATGCTTGTTTGATGTGCTCGTTGAGGCGCATGTAGAAGGCAATTCTGCCAGCTTCGCTGGGGTAGCCTTCAAGATACCTGTCGAGGCTTGCGGCCTTGCCGGGGGGCAGGAGACCGTCTGCATACGCCTGAATATCGACTTCCGAGACCCTTTCGGTGTCGGGGGCGTTGTCAAGTTGCATCGCAGCGTGCGGTAGTTAGTCAAGGGGGCTTGATTAGTAAACACGCTGGCTTCGGTTTTATTCCCGCTGGCCTCGCGGCGCAATTTGCCTATTCTCTTAAAAGACCGATGCCGTCCGAGTGGCGGCTCTTGCAAGGGGTTGCCGAAATGCCTACGTCCGTTACCAGAATCGCGTCATGCCTTGTGGCGATGGGGTGGCTGATGCTTGCTATCCATGCAATGCCGGCTCACGCGGCCGGCAGCACAGCGGACGACGAGGGGGAGCGCGCGTTCCTAGCCGAAAACGGCTCGGCCATGACCGTTATGATGAGGCGCATGGAAATCACGCCGAGCGGCAATATCGATCGGGACTTTGTCGCCATGATGGCGCCACACCACCAGGGTGCGATCGACATGGCGCAGGCCTATCTGCGCTTTGGCGACAATGAGCAGTTGCGTCGTTTGGCGCAGGAGATCATCGTTGAGCAGCAGCAGGAGATCCTTGCCATGCGTCTGGCGGTAGGGCTGCCGCTACCGCCCCCGGTTGCGGCCCCCACCGACATCGGCGGGCCGCCCGGCATACCAGTGCCTGTGGAGGAAGCACACCGTGGAGGCGGTGAGCGAGTTTTGCCCTCGCATGGCCACCAACCAGAGCAGTTGCAGGAGTCAAAATGAAATTCAAATCGCTCTTTGTCCTTGTTCTGACGGTCAGTGCTCTGGCAGCGGCGCCACCATTATTGGCGGGGGAAGCCCCCCCATCCCCG
>NZ_JWMA01000015.1 GCF_000812465.1 Cupriavidus sp. IDO
CCCCGCCGGCCTCGCTGGCTGACTTCCTGGCGACGGTCGAGATCCTCTCGCCGCTGACACGCGAGGAACTCGAACGGCTGGCCGCGGCAGCGCAGTCGCAGACGTTCGCGTTTGGCGACACGGTATGCAATGCCGGCGAATCGGCCGCAGGGCTGTTCATCGTCAGGTCGGGCTCGGTGCGCGTCTTCAACGAGGAGCATGGCAAGGAAATCAGCATGGGCGTGCGCAAGACCGGCGAGGTCTTCGCGGACATCGCGCTGCTGCGCGAGTACCGGCATGAATCGTCGGTGCGTGCGTCGGGCAAGACGGAATTGCTGATGATCCCGCGCAGCGTCAGCGAAGCTGTGGTGGCGGGCAACCCGGCCGCGCTGGCGTTCATTACCAGCTACGTCGCCATCAGTTCCGCCGGCGGTTTCGTGGCGCGGTTGTTCGACCTGCGCGGCAAGCTGGACAAGAGCGAGCTGCAGGACGCGGTGCGCAGCGTGGGCGTCAAGCGCGTAGCGGCCGGCAAGGAGATCCTCAGGCAGGACGGGCGCGAGGACCGGCGGCTGTATGTGGTGCGCCAGGGAACGGTGCGCATCGTGCGCAACGAGGAAGGCAGCGAGTTTCCGCTGGCCACGCTGGGGCAGGGCGACATCTTCGGCGAGCGCGCCTGCGTGATGCGGCAGGAACAGATCGCGTCGGCGATTGCGGAGACGGACACGCGCCTGCTGGTGATCCCGGAGAAAACGGTCCAGCTTATCCTGGAGCGCAATCCGCGCCTGCGCGAGGTGCTGGAGGAACGCATCCGCGTGATCGACCGCGAGCTGCACCGGCAGAAGAAGCTGGCCGAGCGTCGCAAGCGCCCGGTGCTGCTGGACCTGCACTCGAAGCCGGAGTTCGGCGAACGCCTGATCCGCCGCTTCGCGCTGGTGGAGCAGGCCGAGGAGATGGACTGCGGCGCCGCCTGCCTGGCGATGATCTGCCGGCACTACGGCGTGCCGATGACGCTGGGCAAGCTGCGCGAACTGGCCAACGTGACCACGCAGGGCGCGACGCTCGACAGCCTGGCGCGCGCCGGCGAATCGCTGGGCTTCACCACGCGCGGCGTGCAGTGCACGCGCGATTCGCTGATGGGTTTCGAGCTGCCGTTTATCGTGCACTGGGAGGGCTATCACTACATCGTGGTGTACGGGATGTCGGCGCGCTGGGTCTGGGTGGCGGACCCGGCCATCGGCTTCCGCAAGATGAGCGCGGAGGAATTCGAGCGCGGCTGGAGCGGCACCTGCCTGCTGTTCACCGCCGGCGACAGCATGACGCAGCTGTCGGTGGCGCGTTCGCCGTGGCTGCGCTTTATCGGCTACCTGGCGCCGTACAAGAAGATCCTGGCCCACCTGTTCCTGGCGACGTTCGTGATCCAGATGCTGGGCGTGGTGCCGCCACTGATCATCCAGAACATCCTGGACGGGGTGGTGGTGCACCAGAACGTGGGGCTGCTGCACCTGCTGATCGTGGGGCTGATCATCTCCAATGTGTTCTCGCAGCTGATGTCCACGATCCGCGCTTACCTGGCCAACTTCATGGTGCGCAACATGGACTTCGCCATGATGTCGCACTTCTTCAAGCACACGCTGTCGCTGCCGCTGTCGTTCTTTGCCAAGCGCAAGACCGGCGATATCTTTGCGCGCTTCCAGGAGAACCAGACCATCCGCGCCTTCCTGACCGAATCGACGGTGACTACGGCGCTGAACCTGCTGATGGTGTTTATCTACTTCACCATCATGTTTCTCTACAACATCAAGCTCACGCTGCTGCTGATCGCCTTCGTGATCCCGATCGCGGCGCTGACCGTGATCGTGACGCCGCGGGCCAAGAACTTTGCGCGCGAGGTATTCGCGACTTCCACCGACGCCAAGGCCTACCTGATGGAAACACTGGGCGGCGCCGAGACCGTGAAGGGCATGGGCATCGAGCGGCCGGTGCGGCTGCGCTGGGAACGCAAGTACGCCAAGGCGCTGGACCGGCAATACAAGGCGCAGGGCTTCCATATCCTGGTGGGCCTGATCAGCCAGCTGCTCAACGCCGCCACCACCATTGCCGTGCTCTGGGTGGGCGCCACGCTGGTGCTGGAGCGCGAGCTGACCATCGGCCAGCTGATTGCCTTCAATGCCTTCATGGGCAGCGTGCTGGCGCCCCTGATGGGGCTGGTGGCGCTATGGAGCCAGCTCAACGACGCTGGCGTGGCAATGGAGCGGCTGGGCGACGTGCTGGACCTGGAGCCGGAGCAGAAGCCGCAGGACGTGCTGTCGCGTGTGATGCTGCCCGACCTGCAGGGCGAGATCGCCATGAATGGCCTCTACTTCCGCTACGGCGGCGAAGACACGCCCTACGTGCTGGAAAACATCAGCTTCAGCATCAAGCCGGGCGAGATGGTGGCGATCGTCGGGCGCAGCGGCTCGGGCAAGACCACGCTGGCGAAGCTGCTGGTGGGCTTCTACAAGCCGACAGACGGATCGATGACCGTGGACGGCTATGACCTGAACGTGATCGACACCGAGTTCTACCGTGCACAGGTGGGCTATGTGATGCAGTCCAACCTGCTGTTCTCCGGCACCATCGCCGAGAACATCGCCTGCGGCGACGACAGCCCGGAGCGCCGCCGCATCGAGGAAGTGGCCAAGATGGCCGACGCGCACGCCTTTATCAGCAAGCTGCCGCTTGGCTACGAGCAGGTGGTGGGCGAGCGCGGCATCGGCCTGTCTGGCGGCCAGATCCAGCGGCTCTGCATCGCCCGCGCGCTGTACCACGACCCGCGGCTGCTGGTGTTCGACGAGGCGACCTCGGCGCTCGATACGCAGTCCGAGAGCAATATCCTGGCGAACATGCAGGAGATCCTGCGCGGGCGCACCGCGGTCATCATCGCGCACCGGCTCAGCACCATCATGCAGGCCGACAAGATACTGGTGCTATACGAGGGCGCGATTGTCGAGCAGGGCCGCCATGAGGAACTGCTCGAACGCAAGGGCATGTACTTCCAGCTGGTGCAGAAGCAACTGAGTGCGGCATGAAGCCATGAAGCTATATAACCAGGGCGCCACTCCCGCCAATGTCACGTCGCCGGTTTCCTTTGCCGGGCTGATCGAGAAGATCGAGATCCTGCGCTCGACGCTACGCTGGTCCTCCAAGCTCGACCGGCCCGAGATCGAGAAGCTGCTCAAGCAGGCCACCACGCTGCGCGACGAGGTGATGGGCCTGTCGCACAAGGAGCGCTTTGTGCAGGCGGCCACGGCCGAGCCCGCGCCGCAGGAGGAGGTCGAACGCCTGCCGCGCGAACGGCGGCAGGCGCTGATGGAACGCAGCTTTATATTCGAAGGCACCTTTGGCGACAACCCGAAGCTGCTCGAAGCGCTGGAGATCGCCGAGAAGGCGGCGCCCACCGACCTGCCGGTGCTGATCGACGGCGAGAGCGGCACCGGCAAGGAGCTGATGGCCAAGGTCATCCACGCCAACGGCTCGCGCACCGACAAGCCGTTCATCTCCGTCAACTGCGGCGCGATTCCCGACAGCCTGCTCGAGTCCGAACTGTTCGGCCACAAGAAAGGCGCCTTCACCGGTGCCAGCAATGACCGGCGCGGGAAGTTCGAGAGCGCGCATACCGGCACCATCTTTCTCGACGAGATCGGCGAGCTGCCATTGACGGGGCAGGTCAAGCTGCTGCGCGTGCTGGAGGCGCACGAGATCCAGCGGGTGGGATCGGACGAGGCCATTTCGGTGGATGCGCGCATCGTCGCCGCCACCAACAAGGACCTGCGCCGCATGAGCCAGGCCGGCACCTTCCGCGAAGACCTGTTCTACCGCCTCAGCGTCATCCACGTCAGCCTGCCAGCGCTGCGGGAGCGGCGCGACGAGATCTCGCTGCTGGTGTCCTACTTCAGTGACGAGGCCGCGGGCATGCTCAAGCGGCGGCCGGTGAAACTGACGCCGCGGCTGCGCGACTTCCTGATGCACTACGACTACCCGGGCAATATCCGCGAGCTGCGCAACCTGATGTACCGGATCTCGTGCCTGGCGGGCGATACCGCTGATGTCATCCACCTGCCGCAGGACATCCGGCCCAAGCCGACCGGGCTATTGGTGGTAGCGTCCGGTGCGCAGGCAGTGCCCGAAGCGGTGATCGCCACGTCGCTCAGCGAAGCCAAGCGCGCGGCCAGCGACGAGGCCGAGCGCGCCTTCCTCGAGCGCGGCCTGCAGGAGGTGGGGGGCACTGTCGCCGAACTGGCGCGGCGCTTCGACATGAACCGCTCGCACCTGCAGATGCTGCTCAAGAAGCATGGCATCCATTCCAAGGACTTCAGGGGCAACCGGCAAGCCGAAGGCGGGAAGGTGTAGCCGCGGGTCTTACGAATCGAGTTCCGGATTCACCAGCGTCTTGTCCGTACCGTAGAGGTCCTCGGCGCGAATGACGACGACCGAAACGTTGTCGTGCCCGCCTGCGTCCAGTGCCTGCTCCACGAGCAACCGCGCGGCCTCCGCGACGTCGCTGCCGGTGCGGACGCCGCCAAGCGTGGCGGCGATGGCGTCATCGTCCACTTCATTGCTGAGCCCGTCGCTGCACAGCAGGAATACGTCGGCGTCGTCCACGTTGACCATCACCTGCTCCATCGCCAGCGTGTCGGCCGCGCCGACCGCGCGCGTGATGGTGTTGTGGGCCGGATGGTGGCGCGCTTCCTCGGCCGTGATCAGGCCGCGGGCGAGCAGGCGCTGAACCTGATTGTGGTCGCGCGTGAGCTGTTTGAGCTGTCCGTCGCGCATCAGGTAGAGCCGGCTGTCGCCGGCCCACAGGCAGCCGCAGCGCCGGTCGCCGGCCATCAGCATGACCACCGTGCTGCCGATGCAGCCTACCCGCATGCGCGCGGCTTCGTCGATCAGGGCGCGGTTGACATCCTGCATGGCCGCGCGCGTTTCGTGCAGCAGCGCTTCCAGCAAGGACTGCGGTGGCATGGCGGCCAGGGCCTGGACCACGGCCTGGCTGGCAAAATCGCCGACAGCGTGCCCGCCCATGCCGTCGGCCACCGCCCAGATGCCCTGGCCGGGCAGGTCGAGGCAGGCGTCTTCATTGCGCTCCCGGACCAGCCCGACGTCGGTGCAGGCGGCGGAGGTCCAGCGGAATTGCGATACGCAGGTCAAGATATTCTCCAGTCTGCGCAGGGTTGAGGTGGCGCGCCAGCTCGCGCCACGGCGGCACAACGGTCAGATCAGCCGGCCGTCGTTCCTTGCACCCTGGTCAACCCGCACGTTGATATTCGAGTTGGGCGCGTTATTGCGGACGTCGATGTTCTGGAACTGGTTGTTCATCTGATCAGCATAGAAGCTGTTGTTGATCTCGTAAAAGTTGATCACCGCGGCACCCGGCGAATTGGTGGGCCGCACGAACGGCTGAATCCAGCCGAATACCCAGGGGGCGCCACCGCCACGGATGTGGCCCATGGCGCGCCTGTCCAGGTCGCGGTGGGTGTTGAGGTCCTTGATTGCCAGGGTGGCCATGATCGGTCTCCGTATCTCGAGGCGCGGTGCGCCGTGCCTGAGATGAGCAAGGCGCGTGCCATCCCAAGGCGGGCATCTGGGGCCGGACCGGATCTGGCGGGCTGGCGCCGTTTGCGGGCGGAATGGCACCGGGGATTCATATGGCGCAGCGCCGCCAGCGTTGGTGTCCGGCCGACACACCTGGCAGAAAGGTGGTGGGCATCGACCACCATCCAGGGCAGCGTCGGACGCCCGCACTGCCCGCAGCCTGAGAAATCCCTGCAACTGACCAACTGGCAGTGGCCAGCCAACAGAACCACCATTCCTGTGTTGGCCCGCCTACGACAGTTGAGTCCGGCCGGAATCGCCATTTTTCCCGGAGACCCTTGTCCCGCCGTCAGCGGTGGTCGCTGGCATGGTTGATGCGGTTTGCCTGCAACGACGCAGGAATGCCTGCAGCAACCAGACAGATCAGAGGCCAGCCATGAACCACCAGGATCAACAAGCGCGCGACAGCCGGATTGCCGACGATCTGCCGCTGGGCGCCCACCTGGTGACCGAACGCCACGGCTACGTTCACCATGGCATCTACGCCGGCGAAGGCCGCGTCATCCACTATGCCGGCTTCGCCCGCTCGCTGCACGCTGCCCCGGTCGAGGAAACCTCGCTGGAAGACTTTGCGGGCGGCTACCGCATCGCCATCCGCAACGAACCCTGCGCCCGCTTCGTCGGCCCGGAAGCCGTCCGCCGTGCCCGTTCCCGCCTCGGCGAAAACGCATACCACCTGCTTACCAACAACTGCGAGCACTTCTGCTCGTGGTGCCTGTCGGGCAAAAGCCGCAGCGAACAAGTGGAAACCTGCCTGCGTCATCCCGGCGTTGCCCTGCACACCGTCGCGCTGCTGCTCGGCGTCTTCCTGCAAGCGCACGGCGTCGGCCTGCAACTCAGCCTGCGCGCGGCCTGAGTGCCGCGGCCTGCCACAAATACCAAGGAGCCTGCCATGTCCGGACTGATCGACTGGGAACAACGTTGCAGCCTGTGCGGCCGAGCCTGCCACCGCCGTTGCGTGGCGCCGGCCTCCAGCGCCCGTGGCCGCCACCGCGCCGGCCGCCGTATCCCGCGCAATGTGGCGCGTCCGGCACGCACGGCTTCCGAAGGACGCCAGGGCGGAGAACGCCGCCGCTGTTGATCCAAATTCCCCGGCGGCGAGCCGGGCAGGGGAGGTTTTTGATATACTCCGCCCCGTCTTCAGGATCACCGCGCCCGCGGTTCCCGGTCCTGACAGCTCTGTCCCTCGCCGTAGTTCAATGGATAGAACGAGCGCCTCCTAAGCGCTAGATACAGGTTCGATTCCTGTCGGCGGGACCAGTTTTCGCCGCCTGAAATACCCGCAAAGCCTTACTGGGTAAGGCATTCAAGGTTTATCAAGGTCTCCGTGGTGTACCAAGCAGTGTACCAATCGGTGTACCAAAATGACCTTCTTTCGCCTGAGTAGCACCGTAGTAGTCACAGTGAGCCATCTGAAGAAACGTTCGCCGACAGGGCCGTACTGGTTCAATCGAGGCGTCCCCAAGGACCTTGTCTCCGTGGTAGGCAAGACTTCGATTCAGTTCAGTCTGAAGACCCGCGATCTGAGGCTCGCTGCTCGTCTGCCCCTCCAGTTCTGACAAGTACCCCCTCCCTGCCACACTCACCCTCACTTCAAAAAAGCCGGTAAAGCCTCGACTGCGGTGTTGTTGTTCGGCCTTGTGTGACTGAGATCGCCGCCAGAGAAATTTGAAACGGGAGCGGCAAGGTACCCCCTGCCACCCACCCGGGGGCCTTTCCGCAGAACAGGGGGGGGCAGAGATCACCAACAGGTCACCCATGGAGGCGCGGTTCTCCCCTGAGGTTTGGCTTCATGTGACCATGTATGATCTCGGCCACGGGTAAATTCAAACGGGGGAAGAAGATGAAAAAGGGCTTATGGCTGGGCTTTGCGGTGGTGTCTTTGGCTGGCTGCGCATCGGTATCGGACGTGACCCCTTGGGGCAACGGCACCTACATGGTTGCGAGTCACGTTAGAGGAGGAATGACCTCTTGGAACGAAGTCAAGGCCATGGCAGTGACGAAAGCCAACGACTACTGCCAGAAGCAGGGCAAGGCTATGGAGCTTGTGGGGGACATCGGTACGGCTGGGGTTCGCGGCTGGACGCCTCAGGAGGCCGAGGTCAAGTTCAAGTGTGTCGCCTGACCGCTGGCTCTCGGGCTGGGGCAATTTGAACGCCCCACTCGAGGGGAGCCCGACGCAGAAGTCATCCGGGTTAGTCCTCGGCTCGCGCCTGTTCAGATTCGACCACAGGGGCCGGTGTACCAACAGGAGGCCAATTGCTGTACCAACGGGACTTTGCTGAAGCCCTAAAAGTCAGCGGGCGCTAACCTCAAATGTCTTGCCACACTTGCTATTTAGTACCACGGCCTCCCGCCAGGAAGGAACCATGGGTGCCTGTCGGCGGGACCAGGTCCCTCTCCCAACGAGCCGGCATTGGCTGTGGCCTGCCTATGGCGCAACTGGCCGGGCGGGGCCAATTTCTCACTATGCTGATCCCCAACGCTGACAGTCACTGGCCAAGTTTCATCTGGAAATCTGGCGGGGTAGAACTGCTTGCAACGCAACAGAGCTAACCCGCGCGACGGGCGGGGGCTGGCAGCCACCCGCAAGCGCCTGTCATCGGCCAATGTGCTCGCTAAGCACAATCCAGAGAGTCCCGCTGTCCAACATGGCACTCCAAACCTCGGCCTTCTCTCGCGGCTCGGCTCGAGTTATTCTTAACACGTTACGGAATCTTACAGCGGTGGCACGGGTCCGCCGGGTACGATACGGCAGTAGCGTGCCCTTCTTCGGGCGGTGTAATTGCGTCCCCCACTGGTCGTTTTCGCTATTTCCGCGCGAGAAAGCCGACAAAGTTGACCAAGGCGGGCCGCCAAGCGGGATGCTCGGGCGAGCCCCAATGGGTGGGGCTGTAATTTTATGTAATGATTGAAAGCTAGTCCGGCAACGCGAGAAATGCTGGCGGTGGAGGAGAAATTGCGAGTGCTGTTCACGAACTTCCATCGTGGCAACGGTGGAGGACACGATACGTATGTGATCAACCTGCTGGCCGGGCTGGTGCAATGGCATGAAGTGACCGTGGCTACTCCACGGACTAGCCGTCTGTTCCGGCTCGCCAGCGGCCGCGCAGGCGTCAAAGTGGCGGCGGTTGACTTTGCGCCGCGGGGCCTGTGCTGGCTGCGCGAGTTGTGGACGCTCTGGCGGCTCATCAGCCTTGGGCGTTTCGACATCATCCATGTCAACGGTTCAGCTGATCATAAGCTGGTCATGCTCGTGCGGCTGGTTGCCCTGCACCGGCCGCGCATTGTCTATACGAAGCACAACGATCACCGCAGCAACAGTGTCGGCAACTGGCTGCGCGCTTGGCTTGGTACCCATCATGTGATTGCGGTCAGCGACTATGTCGCCCGGAAGCTGCACGCGTCCCCGTACCGCCGTGTGCCGGTCACTACCGTAAGCCACGGCATCGACATCGATCACTTTGCACCGCCGGCGCCGGCTGAGGCCGATGCGCTGCGGGCGCGATACTTCGGGGCCGGGGAGGCATGCGCGGTCTTCGTCAGCACTGCGGGGACCAAGTACGAGAAGGGCTGGACCGACCTGGTCGAAGCCGTTGCACAATTGCCCGCCCACTTGCGGAGCCGAACCCGCGTAATCCTGGCTGGCGAAGCGCCCTTGCCGAGCATGACCCGCAGGGTCGCGTCACTGGGGCTCACCGACCAGGTCGTTTTCACCGGCTTGCTGGACGATGTCCGTTCCACGCTGATGGCAGGGCACGCCGCCTTTGTGCTGTCGCGGCGCGAGACTTTGTCGTTTGCCTGCCGCGAAGCCATGGCAATGGGCCTGCCTGTACTGGTTTCCGATGCCGGCGGCCTGCCGGAGAACGTGACCGACGGGCTGGACGGCTGGGTGGTGCCGTGTGCCAACATCGCGGCACTACGGGCCCGGCTGGAGCAAATCCTGTCCGCGCCCGATCGGCTGGCCGAGATGGGAGGGGCTGCCCTGTCAAAGAGTCGGGCGCACTTTGGCCTGGATACCTTCGTCGCCGGCACACTCGCCGTGTACCAGGCAGCCCTCGAAGCGGGGGTGCCGTCTAAACCCCGGCAAGCTGCGCTGACCCAGTGCCCGGCCAGTCACGAACTTCCCACGCCATGTCGATCCCGATCCTGACCTATCACCAGATTGATATCGTGCCGCCCCATGGCACGCCGTTACGTGGCCTGACCGTCAGCCCTGCGCAGTTCCGCCAGCAGATCGCCTGGATGCGCCGGCTGGGCTATCGCGGCCTGTCGATGCGCGAGCTCATGCCCTATATCCGGGGCAAGGCTACCGGCAAAGTGTTCGGGATTACGTTTGACGACGGCTTCCGCAATGTCCACCGGTATGCGCTGCCCGTCCTTGCGGAGTTCGGCTTCAGTGCCACCAATTACTTTGTGTCCGGCCAGATCGGCGGCAGCAATGTCTGGGACGCCAGCCATGGCGTACTGCCTGCTCCG
Organism: Cupriavidus sp. IDO; assembly: GCF_000812465.1. GTDB lineage: Bacteria > Pseudomonadota > Gammaproteobacteria > Burkholderiales > Burkholderiaceae > Cupriavidus. Next base: position 10,090 of record NZ_JWMA01000015.1, read on the forward strand.
CTGATGAACGGCGAAGAGGTGCGGGAATGGGCGCGCCTCGGCAATGAAGTCGGCGCCCATACGGTCGACCACGTACACCTGCCGGCATTGCCGCCGGCTGAAGCCCGCCGGCAGATTGAAGCCTCCAAGGCAGCCCTGGAGGACTTGGTGGCTATGCCGGTCACGGCGTTTTGCTACCCCTACGGCGAACAGCAGTCGGCGCACCGGGAAATGGTGCGCGAGGCCGGCTACGACAATGCCACGCTGACGCAGCGCGGGCTGGCGCGCGCCGATGACAACGCCTTTGGCCTGCCCCGCGTCAACGTGCACTGCGGTACCAACCTTTTGCGCTTCCTGCAGAAATGCCTGACGCGGCATGAGGACAAGCGGCGGGGCTATTGACCTCGGGTTTCCTTAAGTACCTCTCCATCGAATGTCTGGGTGGCCGGTACTCCATGCTACGATTTCCCGCCTAGACCGGAGGTCGTCATGACAATCGAAAGCTACCAGGGCTACACCGTCCGCGGCTTTGCCAAGCAGCTTGGCGACGGATCCTTCGAGGCATCCGGTGCAGTCGAAAAGGACGGGCACCCTGTGGAAGGCTCGGATCCCCTGGGCTACTACCCCTCGTTTGAGCGCGCTGCGGCAGCCGGGATCGCATGGGCGAAAGCCTGGGTTGACGATCACGGCTGAAGCCTCCGGAGTTCTTCCGCCCACACTCGGGGAATCGCCTCCCGCGCGCCGGCGCCATGCCAGGCACGCTCATCGCCGCCGCTCATGTGCGCGCCTCGTTGTAGGAGAAATCCCTGTTGCCGGAGAACACATCTCCTACATCCGGCTGGCAACCCGACGCATATGCTGAAACAAGCCGAAAGGTGGAGCAGGAGAGACTTATGAAGCCCATTCTTGTGCTGCTCGCCGCTTCCGTTGCATTGCTCAGCGGTTGCGTTGTGGCGCCCTATGGTGACGAGCACCGAGGCGGTGGCGGGTATTACGGCGGAGATGGCCGGGGGGATCACGACCGGGATCACGATCACGATCGTGGCGATCGCGACCGGGGCGAACATCGGGACTACGGTGGAGACAGGGATCGGGGGATGCGCTACTAAGCCGCGCCAACGTGTGTACATTGGCCGACTATGCCTCGCGCCCTTGAAGGGTGTGGGTCCATCCCTGGCGTTGGACTGATGTGCCCGCGTGCTTTGCCACCTGCTACGCTTCCCTGAAACAGCCGGAGGCAGCCATGTCCAGTCACGTTTTCGTTGAAGAAGGGGAGTATTTCTGCCACTGCTCAGTCTGGGAGGCGAAGGACGGAAAATGGGAGGCATCCGTGCTGTTCGAGCGGAAGATCGACCATACCAACGAATTTGTTCCCGGCCTGAGGCACAAGATCAGGGATCGGTTTGCCAGCCGTGACGAGGCAATGCGCGAGGCCGTGGCCTATGCCAGGGCGTGTGTCGAGAACACGAAGACGGGCCTGTAGCGCGGTGCTCCCGCCCCGGACTCAGTGCCCGCTGGTCTTTGAGAACAGCTGGATCACCCCCACCCCCGCAATAATCAGCCCGATCCCCAGGCATGCCGCCAGATCCGGGATCTGCCGGTACAGCACCATGGCGATCAGCGTGACCAGCACGATGCCGGCGCCGCTCCAGATGGCATAGGCCACGCCGACCGGGACGGTCTTCATGACAAGCATCAGCAGGTAGAAGGCGACGACGTAGCCGCCAGCCACCAGCAGGCTCGGCAGCAGCCTGGTGAAGCCCTGGGAGGCCTTCAGGCTGCTGGTTGCGATGACTTCGGCGACGATGGCGAGAGTGAGCAGGAGATAGCCGTTCATAGGTGAGGCGCAATGGTGTCTGGTGCAGTTGGAGTCGGCATCTTAGGCGCACATGCCTCTGTTGCGCCAATGCCGCGCCCTCCCTTGCGGTGGTTGTGCCGAATGCATTTGAGGGTTTGAATGCATGTTATGCGCAGCGCGCATGCAATCCGACGGGATTGCCAGGCAGTCGCGGTAGCAATCTGACCAACCGGCAAGAAATAACAGGACCGGTGGCAGGATTTGGGTGTCAAGGGGAGCGGTTTGAATAGCAATAATGGGAGTGACGGGGCAACGGCATGGCCGACCTTGCCTTTGGTCGTTGGCGAGGAGGCGGATGAGAGTGGCGTCTGGCAGAACACCATCGCTGCGGCGGATTATGCACTCGAGGAGGCCAGCCGCATCCAGCGTGGCGTGCAGAGCAACCTGAAGCTGGTGCAGGAGGTCCGCGCCCTGCGCGAGGAATTGCGCAAGGCGCATGCGGAAATCGACCGCTACCGTGGCATGCATGCCCGGGTGGTGGTGGGCATGCGCCAGCTGGAGGACGACAATGCCGGGCAACTGAGCCGCCTGCAGACCGATAACGAGATGCTGCTGGTGCGCCATCGGGTCTACAAGCTGCTGGCGGAGCACTATGCGATGGCGGCGCTGCGCTTCGAGCCGGCCGTCTTTGCCGAGCATCGCGACAAGGTCCTGCACCACATCCTGTTCCAGCGCCGCAAGGGCGTACCGGTCGGCCAGATCAGCGCGGCGGATATCGGGTTCCTGCTGCTCTAGCTCGTCTCAGGCAACTTGTCGCAGGCGCAGCACGTACAGCGCCAGCATGCTGCAGCGCGGCTTCGCGCTCGGCCGGGGTCTGCATGGCCACGGCCACCATTGCGGGGCGGCGGGATGGGACCTACTCGGCACGGCCGCCATCTTCGCACGAGTGCCACGCCGTCACCAACGCCGCCCCGGGGACTCCCCGGGGGCTGGCTGCATCAGTCCGCCACCTTGTCGCTCGGGAACTTGAAGGAATCGCGCAGGAGGTAGCTCATGGGGATGTCGAGCTTGATGCCGTGCGGCGGGATCGGCGACTGGAACCATTTCTTGTACAGCTTCTGGGTGTCCTGGTCATAGATGGCCGCGACAAGCGTCTTGTCGACCAGCCTTTTGAATTCCTCGTCCCGCTTCGAGAGCATGATGGCGTACGGCTCGATGGTCAGCAGGTCGCCGGTGACGGTGAAGTCGGCCGGGTTGCTGGCGTTGGCGCGCAGGCCGTAGAGCAGCACGTCGTCCATCACGAAGGCGTCGGCCTTGCCGGCTTCCACCATGGCGAAGGCCTGGGCGTGGTCCTTGGCCTCGATCACGCGCAGCTGCATCACGCCGGACTCGTCCATCTTGCGCAGCATCGCCAGCGGCGTGGTGCCGGTGGTGGACACCACGGTCTTGCCGCGCAGGTCCGACCATTTCGCGATGTGCGAGCCGGTCTTGACGATCATCCGGCTGCCGGCGATGTAGTGGGGGATGGTGAAGGCCACCTGTTCGCGCCGCTCGCGGTTGTTGGTGGTCGAGCCGCATTCCAGGTCGGCCTTGCCCTCGACGATGGCCGGGATGCGGTTGGCCGGCGTGACCGGCACCCATTCGACCCTGAGCGACGGCATCTTCAGCGCGGTGCGCACGGCATCCGCCACCTTCAGGCAGAGATCCACGGCATAGCCGACCGGCTTGCCATCGGCCACGAATGAGAACGGCACCGAACTCTCTCGATGGGCGATGCGGATCGCGCCGCTCTGCTGGATATGCTGGAGCACAGGCGCATTGGCCGCGCCGGCCATGTTGGGAGAAACCGCCAGCAGGCTGGCGCAGGCAACGGAAATGAAGACAGGCGCCAGCTTCCGGTAGGAAGCCAGGCGCGGCAGACCCGGATTGATCATGAAACCCCCCCGTGCAGAAATGACTGAAAAGAAGCTGCGGCTCGCTGCCGTCTCTGGCCGGGTCGGAGCCGGCTCTGGCTTGTCGTTGCTGTGCTGCACCCCTGAGAACCCATTGCACAATGAATTGGGCCCTGATGACGAGGGCCATTGTTCCACGGCAGACTGGCTGCCGACAACTGGCGCGCTGGTGGCGTACTCGGCGAGCAACGGTGCCGGCGCACTGGCGTTGACCGGACTTTCCCTTACGGATATTTCCGAACTGGAGCGCGGTGACCGCGATTGCTATGCTTGGTCCCGTGCCTTGCGAGCAGGGCACCGAGGAGAGACTCTTGGGCCCGCAATGCGCGGGCCCTTCTTTTTTTGGCGCGGCCGCGGAAGGGCGCCCGCCGGCGCCAGTCGTCTACAATGCCGCCTACCCGCGCGCCGGCAACGCTCCGCCGCCGCTGCCGCAAGATTCCCGCTTGTTCTCCTATTTCCCGCTGGACCCGCTCCCATGGCCCTGTTTTCCATTTCCGATGCCCAGCTTGCCTTCGGGCACGTGGCCTTGCTCGACCACACCGATTTTTCGCTCGAAGCCGGCGAACGCGTCGGCCTGATCGGGCGTAACGGCTCGGGCAAGTCGTCGTTGCTCAAGATCGTGGCAGGGCTGGCCGCGCCGGATGACGGGCTGATCGCGCGCCAGAGCGGCGTGACCTCGGCCTATGTGCCCCAAGAGCCGCAGTTCGAGCCGGGCATCACGGTGTTCGATGCCGTCTCGCAAGGCATGGGCACCGCGCACGACCTGCTGATGCGCTATGAAGCAGCCGCGGAACGCCTGGCTGACAGCCACGACGATGCCGCACTGGCCGAACTCCATCGGCTGCAGTCCGAGCTCGACGCCGCCGGCGCCTGGCAACTGCGCACCCGCGTGGAAACCACGCTGGCCCGCCTGGCGCTGGATCCGCACGTGCGCGTGGATGCGCTGTCCGGCGGCCTGCAGAAGCGCGTGGCGCTGGCGCAGGGGCTGGTGGCCGAGCCCGACATCCTGCTGCTCGACGAACCCACCAACCATCTGGACGTGGAAGCCATCCGCTGGCTGGAAGACCTGCTGCTCGGCTTCCGCGGCAGCGTGCTGCTGATCACCCACGACCGTGCTTTCCTCGACCGCGTGGCGACGCGCATCGTCGAACTGGACCGCGGCCGGCTGGTGTCGTTCCCGGGCAACTTTGCCGCCTACCAGACGCGTAAGGTGGATCTGCTGGCGGCCGAACAGGTCGAGCAGGCCAAGTTTGACAAGCTGCTGGCACAGGAGGAAGTCTGGATCCGCAAGGGCGTGGAAGCCCGCCGTACGCGCAGCGTGGCGCGCATCCAAAGGCTGGTGGCGATGCGCTCCGAGCGTGCCGCGCGGCGCGATGTGCAGGGCAACGTCAAGCTGGAAGTCTCGCAGGCCGACCGCTCCGGCAAGATCGTGGCCGAGCTGACCGACGTGAACAAGGCCTATGGCGACAAGGTGGTGGTGCGCAACTTCACCGCCACCATCATGCGCGGCGACAAGGTCGGCCTGATCGGCCCCAACGGCGCCGGCAAGACCACGCTGCTGCGCCTGATCCTGGGCGAACTGCCGCCCGATAGCGGCACCGTGCGCAATGGCAGCAACCTGCAGGTGGCGTACTTCGACCAGATGCGCACCGCGCTCGACATGGAAAAATCGCTGGCAGATACCATCAGTCCGGGCAGCGACTGGGTCGAAGTCAACGGGCAGCGCAAGCACGTGATGAGCTACCTGGGCGACTTCCTGTTTGCGCCCGAGCGCGCCCGTTCGCCGGTCAAGTCGCTGTCCGGCGGCGAGCGCAACCGCCTGCTGCTGGCAAGGCTGTTCGCGCGGCCGGCCAACGTGCTGGTGCTGGACGAGCCGACCAATGACCTCGATATCGACACGCTGGAACTGCTGGAAGAGCTGCTGCAGGACTACAGCGGCACGGTGTTCCTGGTCTCCCACGACCGGGCGTTCCTGGACAACGTGGTGACCTCGACCATCGCGGCGGAAGGCGATGGGCTGTGGCGCGAGTCGGTGGGCGGGTATTCCGACTGGGTAGAGCAGTCGGCCCGCAGCGCAGCGCTGCAGGCGGCGCGCAAGCCAGAGCAGAAGGCGGCCGAGGCAGCCAGGGGGAAGGATTCGCGCGACGCGCGCGGCGCCAACCGGACGGTCAAGCTATCGTATAAGGAACAGCGCGAGCTGGACGGGCTGCCGGAGCGGATCAACGCGCTCGAAACCGAGCAGAAGGCGATTACCGAGCAGCTGGAGGATGGCTCGCTCTACGTCAGCGATGCCGGCAAGGCAGCGCAGCTTGCCACTCGTCACGACGAGATCGAGATGGAATTGCTGGAGGCGCTGGAGCGGTGGGAAGTGCTGGAAGCGAAGACGAAGGGCGAGGGGGCCTGAGGCGCCTGGCCCACCCGCGGCCTATCCGCACCAGGCCAGCACCATATTGGTCAGGTCAACAATGAAGCCCGGCCTCAGATAGCCCACGAAGCCAAGAGCCAGCGCCGCGGCCAGGGCTGCCAGCCCGGCCGCGCGCGCAACGCGGTGCCGCGCTGCCAGCATCACGCCGCCACCGGCTGCGGCCGCGCGAGCGCCTGCTCACGGATTGGCAGGTTCACCAGCGCCGCCAGCACGCCCAGTGCGATCGCGAGCAGCCACACCGTGGTGTAGCCGCCCGTGCGGTCATACAGGAACCCGCCCAGCCACGCGCCGAGGAAGCTGCCAATCTGGTGCGAGAAGAACACCACGCCGGACAGCATCGACAGATACTTCACGCCAAATACCTGGGCGATGATGCCGTTGGTCAGCGGCACGGTGGACAGCCACAGGAATCCCATCAGCGCCGCGAACACCCAGGTGCTGGCTACCGTCAGCGGCAGCAGCAGGTAGCCGGCGATCACCACCGAGCGTGCCACGTAGATGAACGACAGCAGATAGCGCTTGGGCATGCGCTGGCCGATGGCGCCTGCGGTGTAGGTGCCGAACACGTTGAACAGGCCGATCAGCGCCAGCGCCACCACGGCCACCTTCGGGTCGGTCAGGCCCTTGTCCTTCAGGTACGGCGCCAGGTGCACGCCGATGAAGACGACCTGGAAGCCGCAGACGAAGTAGCCCAGCGTGAGCAGCTGGAAGTTGCGGTTGCCGAAGGCTTCGTGGATGGCCTGGCCGATGGTCTGGTGGTGGCCGCCCGCGTGCGCCACCTGTTCCGGCTCACGCAGCGTCAGCGCCAGCGGCAGCATCACGCATGCCATCAGCGCCATCACGTACAGCGCGTTCTGCCAGCCCAGTCCGGAGATCAGGCCCTGTTCCACCGGAATCATCAGGAATTGCCCGAACGAGCCCGCCGCCGCGGCGATGCCCATGGCCCACACCCGCTTCTCGGGGCTGGCCACGCGGCCGATCACGCCGTAGACAATGCTGTAGGTGGTGCCGGACTGGGCGATGCCGATCATCACGCCGGCGCCGGTGGCGAAGGCGGTGCCGCTGGTGGCCAGTGCCATCACGACCAGGCCGCCCACGTAGAGCGCCACGCCGATCAGCATGATCCGCAGCGCGCCGTATTTGTCGGCCAGCGCGCCGGCAAACGGCTGGCTGGCGCCCCACATCAGGTTCTGCAGCGCCAGCGCGAAGGCGAAGGTCTCGCGGTTCCAGCCATGGGTCTGGGTGATCGGCAGGTTGAACAGGCCGAAACCGTGCCGGATACCCATGGAAAGGGTGACGAGCAGGCCGCCGCACACAAGGACGGTGGTCAGGGAGAGTTGTCGGTTCTTCATGTCGGGCTCGGTGCGAGGCCGCGTGGCCCGGGTAGGGCGTCGCCGCCGGTTTTGTCTTTGTTGTTCTTTCCGTCCCGGACGGCGGATTGCCGGAGCCGGTCGCGCGAGTTTACCCCGGCTGGCGCGAACGCGTATGACGCCGCCGCGCCCCGGGACGGGCGGCAAAAAGACCCGGACGGCCGGCAAAGCTGCGTTTTTGCAACGCTTCCTTTCCCCACGGGGACAGTCACGCGCTTCCATTACAATGCAGTGCCCGGCACCCCGGCGCGTGCACATTTTCCGCCCGCGGATGGCCGAGACCTCCACTTTCGTAGCGACTCCATGGCGAGCAAAACCAGTCAGTACAGCGAATCTTCCATCCGGGTCCTGAAGGGCCTGGAGCCGGTCAAGCAGCGGCCCGGCATGTACACCCGTACCGACAACCCCCTGCATATCGTGCAGGAGGTGATCGACAATGCCTCCGACGAAGCCCTGGGCGGCTTCGGCTCCGAGATCCTGGTCACTCTGCACCGCGACGGCAGCGTCAGCGTGGAGGATGACGGCCGCGGCATTCCGGTCGGCATCCATCCGGAAGAGGGCGTGCCCGTGGTCGAGATCGTCTTCACCCGGCTGCACGCGGGCGGTAAGTTCGACAAGGGCAAGGGCGGCGCCTATGCCTTCTCGGGCGGGCTGCATGGCGTCGGCGTGTCGGTGACCAACGCACTGTCGACGCGGCTCGACGTCAGGGTCTGGCGCGAAGGCATGGCCTCCACGCTGACCTTTTCCGGCGGCGACGTCACCGAGCCGCTCACCTCGCGCAAGCTGGAGCGCGGCGAGAAGAAGAGCGGCACGCGCGTGCAGGTGTGGCCGGACGCGAAGTATTTCGATTCGGCGGCGATTCCGCAGGCCGAGCTGCAGCGTCTCTTGCGCAGCAAGGCTGTGTTGCTGCCGGGCGTGAAGGTCACGCTGGTGATCGAGAAGACCGGCGAAAGCCAGACCTGGCAGTACGACCAGGGCCTGAAGGGCTACCTGGTCGAGGCGCTGGCGCAAGGCAGCGGCGCCGAGCTGGTGATCCCGATGTTCGAGGGCGAGCATTTTGCCGACCCCGACGCCAACCCCGGCGAGGAAGGCTTTGCCGACGGCGAAGGCGCCTCGTGGGTGGTGGCCTGGACCGAAGACGGCGCGCCGGTGCGCGAGTCCTACGTCAACCTGATTCCCACGCCCGCAGGCGGCACGCATGAATCCGGCCTGCGCGAAGGCCTGTTCCAGGCGGTCAAGAGCTTTATCGAGATGCACGCGCTGCAGCCCAAGGGCGTCAAGCTGATGAGCGAAGACGTGTTCGCGCGCGCTTCGTTCGTGCTGTCGGCCAAGGTGCTCGACCCGCAGTTCCAGGGCCAGATCAAGGAACGCCTGAACAGCCGCGACGCGGTGCGCCTGGTCTCCACCTTCAGCCGTCCGGCGCTGGAGCTGTGGCTGAACCACCATGTGGAGTACGGCAAGAAGCTGGCCGAGCTGGTGATCCGCCAGGCCCAGGCGCGCACACGCGCGGCGCAGAAGGTCGAGAAGAAGAAGGGCTCCGGCGTGGCGGTGCTGCCCGGCAAGCTGACCGACTGCGAGTCCACCGACGTGACGCGCAACGAGATCTTCCTGGTCGAGGGCGACTCCGCCGGCGGCTCGGCCAAGATGGGGCGCGACAAGGAGTTCCAGGCCATCCTGCCGCTGCGCGGCAAGGTGCTGAACACCTGGGAAACCGAGCGCGACCGCCTGTTTGCCAATAACGAAGTCCACGATATCGCGGTGGCGATCGGCGTGGACCCGCACGGTCCGAACGACGAGCCCGACCTGTCCAACCTGCGCTACGGCAAGATCTGCATCCTGTCCGACGCGGACGTGGACGGCGCGCACATCCAGGTGCTGCTGCTGACGCTGTTCTTCCGCCACTTTCCGAGGCTGATCGATGCCGGCAACGTCTGCGTGGCGCGCCCGCCGCTGTTCCGCGTCGATGCGCCCGCGCGCGGAAAGAAGCCCGCGCAGAAGCTGTACGCGCTGGACGACGGCGAGCTGGTGGCGATCCAGGACAAGCTGATGAAGGACGGCGTCAAGGAAGGCACCTGGCAGATTTCCCGCTTCAAGGGCCTGGGCGAGATGAGCGCCGAGCAGTTGTGGGAAACCACCATGAATCCGGACACACGCCGCTTGCTGCCCGTGGCGCTGGGCGAGTTCGACCTGCCGCAGACCGTCGAGATGATGAACATGCTGATGGGCAAGGGCGAGGCAGCCCAGCGCCGCAGCTGGCTCGAGGAAAAGGGCAACGAGGTCGAGGCGGATATCTGATCCGGCGGGCCGCTCCGGCCTCATGTCACCTGCCCGGGATTGGGGGATAATGCCCGCTTCCACCGGCAGCCGGCATGGCGGCCGGTCGGTATTCTCCGGCACTTTTGCCCCGCATCTGGCCGCTTTCTAAGCACAATTGCCGCCGCGCTGAAGCGCCGGCCGCATCCCGGAACGCACGATGAAGACGAGATCCACCGGCAAACCATGGCAAAAGGCGGCTGCGGCCGTCCTGATGCTGGCCGGTCTCGCCTGTGCGCCGGCGGCTCACGCCGCGCTCTACGGCTATATCGACGCCGACGGCGTGGCGCACTTTGCCGACCAGAAGCTGGACGAGCGCTACAAGCTGTTCATGAAGGACGGCGGCAGCCTGGACAGCGAGCGGATGCCCGGGCGGCGCGGCAGCAGCGGCACTGCGGCCGGTGCCGGCGACATCGATCTCGAACAGCACAAGCTGTACCGCTACATCGTCAATCACCCCAATATCAAGACCGTCGAGCCGATGATCCGGCAGATCGCCGGCAAGCAGGATGTCGATCCCGCGCTGGTGAAGGCGGTGATGGCGGTGGAGTCGGGCTTCAATCCCGGCGCGGTGTCGCCCAAGGGCGCCATCGGGCTGATGCAGGTGATTCCCGATACCGGCGCGCGATTCGGCGTGAGCGCCGACGCGCGGCGCACGGTCGAACAGAAGCTGGCCGACCCGCGCACCAATATCGCGACGGGCGTACGCTACCTGCGCTGGCTGATGGAGCTGTTCCCCGACAACCTCGAGCTGGTGCTGGCCGCCTACAACGCGGGCGAGGGCGCGGTGCAGCGCTACAACAACCGGATTCCGCCGTTTCCCGAGACACAGCAGTACGTGAGCACGGTCCTGCAGTTCTATCGCCTCTACAAGCCCGATGGCGTGGTGGCGATGCGGACCAGCGCGGCTGGCGGAGGACCGCGTGTGAAGATGGTGATCGGTGGTCGCCGCAACATGCCCTGAAGCTTTTCCGAATATCAAGTAACCCGGCGCGCCGGCTTCTCTTCGCGGCGCGCCGTCTTCTTGCCAATCCATGGAACAAACAGACATCCAGTTTCAACCTGAAGAGCCGGCGGATTCGCTGACGCTGGCGCGCTACGCCGAGCGTGCCTACCTGGACTACGCGGTCAGCGTGGTCAAGGGCCGCGCGCTGCCCGAGGTGGCCGACGGCCAGAAACCGGTGCAGCGGCGCATCCTGTTCGCCATGCACGAGATGGGCCTGCGCGCCGACGCCAAGCCGGTCAAGTCGGCCCGCGTGGTCGGCGACGTGCTGGGCAAGTTCCACCCGCACGGCGACCAGTCCGCGTACGACGCGCTGGTGCGCCTGGCGCAGGACTTCTCGCTGCGCTACCCGCTGATCGACGGCCAGGGCAACTTCGGCTCGCGCGACGGCGACGGCGCGGCGGCAATGCGCTACACCGAAGCGCGCCTCACGCCGATCTCGCGCCTGCTGCTCGACGAGATCGACCAGGGCACGGTCGATTTCATCCCCAACTACGACGGCTCGATGGAAGAGCCGAAGCTGCTGCCGGCGCGGCTGCCGTTCGTGCTGCTCAACGGCGCCTCAGGCATTGCCGTGGGCATGGCGACCGAAGTGCCGCCGCACAACCTGCGCGAAGTGGCCGCGGCCACGGTGGCGATGATCCGCAACCCGAACATCACACTGGCCGAACTGCTGGCGCTGATGCCGGGACCGGACTATCCCGGCGGCGGCCAGATCATTTCGCCGGCGGCGGATATCGCCCAGATCTACGAATCCGGCCGCGGCAGCCTGAAGGTGCGCGCGCGCTGGACCATCGAAGAGATGGCGCGCGGCCAGTGGCAACTGGTGGTGACCGAGCTGCCGCCGAGCACTTCGGCGCAGAAGGTGCTGGAAGAGATCGAGGAAATCACTAACCCGAAGATCCGCACCGGCAAGAAGGCGCTTACGCCCGAGCAGACACAGCTCAAGGCCAGCATGCTGGCGGTGCTCGACGCGGTGCGCGACGAATCGGGCAAGGATGCGCCGGTGCGGCTGGTGTTCGAGCCCAAGAGCAAGAACATCAGCCAGCAGGAGTTCACCCACACGCTGCTGGCGCATACCAGCCTGGAATCGGGCGCATCGGTCAACCTGGTGATGATCGGCACCGACGGGCGTCCACGCCAGAAGGGCCTGGCCGAGATCCTGCGCGAGTGGATTGCGTTCCGCTTCGACACCGTCACCCGTCGCACCCGCCATCGCCTTGGCAAGGTCGAGGACCGCATCCATATTCTCGAAGGCCGGATGCTGGTGCTGCTCAATATCGACGAGGTGATCCGCATCATCCGCGAGAGCGACGAGCCCAAGCCTGCGCTGATCGAGGCGTTCGGCCTCAGCGACCGCCAGGCCGAGGACATCCTTGAAATCCGGCTGCGCCAGCTGGCGCGCCTCGAAGCCATCCGCATCGAGAAGGAACTGAAGGAGTTGCGCGAAGAGCAGGCCGACCTGGATGTGCTGCTGAAGTCAGAGACCGTGATGCGCCGTCGCATCATCAAGGAAATCGAGACCGATGCGAAGCAATTCAGCCCGGAAGACAAGGATCCGCGCCGCACGCTGATCCAGGAAGAGCGCCGCGCCGCCGCCGAAGTGCGCGTGATCGACGAGCCGGTGACCGTGGTGGTGTCGCAGAAGGGCTGGGTGCGCACGCGCCAGGGCCATGGCCACGACGCGCAGCAGTTCACCTTCAAGGCCGGTGACGCGCTCTACGACACCTTCGAGTGCCGCACGATCGATGTGCTGCTGGCATTCGGCACCAACGGACGTGTCTATTCGGTGCCGGTCGCAGCGCTGCCGGGCGGCCGCGGCGATGGCGTGCCGCTCACCACGCTGATCGAGCTGCAGCCTGGCAGCCAGATCGCGCATACCTTCGCGGGCAGTGCCGAGCAGCGCATGCTGATTGCCACCGCGGGCGGCAATGGCTTCCTGACCAAGGTGGGCGACATGATCGGCCGGCAGAAGGGCGGCAAGTCCTTCCTGACGCTGGACGAGGGCGACGCACCGCTCACGCCCGCGCCGATCGGCGACGAGGCCACGCACGTGGCCTGCCTGTCCGGCAACGGCCGCCTGCTGCTGGTGGCGCTCGATGAAGTCAAGGTGCTGTCGGCCGGTGGCCGCGGCGTGATCCTGATGGAGCTGGAGCCGAAGGAAAAGCTGCAGCAGGCGATTGCCGTCGGCGCGCCGGGGCTGGTGCTGTCGGGCGCGGGCCGAGGCGGCAAGCCGTCGTCGCAGAAGCTGGCCGGGCAGTCGTTGCTGCCATACGTGGGCAAGCGGGCGCGCAAGGGCCGTGCGATCGAGGCGAAGCTCAAGGAACCGCGCATCGATCCGGTCAGGATCGACCCGCCGGCGAACGGCAACTAACCTCTCGAAGCCGGCTCGGTTTGCTCCCTCTCCCGCTTGCGGGAGAGGGAGCAAACAATTGGCAGGTGCCATGCCTGCGGTTCCCGCCGTAATGGAAAGGCGCCAGCCCAAAACAACAAAAACCAAGAAGCGCTCGCTTCATCCCGCATGTCCCTCCCCCCGCTCTCCGAACTGGCGCCCCCACCCGGCCCCCGCCAGCTCTTCATCGAATTCGCCCGCATGGGCCTGTCCGGCTTCGGCGGCGTGCTGCCCTTCGTGCGGCGCGCGGTGGTCGAGCGCAACCGCTGGCTCGACGACCGTGACTTCGTCGAATTGCTCAGCCTGGGGCAGGTGCTGCCCGGCCCCAATGTCATCAACCTGGCGCTGATGCTGGGGCTGCGCTTTGCCGGCTTTCGTGGCGCGCTGGCGGCGTTCTCGGGGCTGGTCATGGTGCCGATGGCACTGGTGCTGGGCCTGCTGCTGCTATACCAGCACTATCAGGATGTCGCGGCCGTGCAGAGCATGCTGAGGGGCATGACGGCCGTTTCCGCCGGGCTGATGCTGGCCACCGGTTTCCGGCTGGCGCGCAGCCTGTCCTTGACGGCACGCGCACTGCTGATCGGCGGCGCGGCCTTCGTCGCGATCGGCCTGCTGCGCTGGCCGCTGGTGACGGTGATGGCAGTACTGGTGCCACTGGCGCTGGTGTGGGAATGGCTGGCGGGCCGGGGAGCGCAGGCATGAGCACGGGGGAACTCCTCGCCAGCCTGCTGGCTCATTTCAGCGCACTGTCGCTGCTGGCCATCGGCGGCGCGAGCTCGACGCTGCCGGACATGCATCGCTACCTGGTCGAGGCCAACGGCTGGCTGACCGATGCGCAATTCTCGGCCATGTATGCGATCTCGCAGGCTGCGCCGGGACCCAACGTGCTGTTTGTCTCGCTGTTCGGCTGGCAGGTGGCGGGGTTTGCCGGGTCGCTGGCGGCCATGCTCGGCATGTGCGGCCCGTCCAGCCTGATCGCGCTCGGTTTTGAGTATTTCTCGGGACGCTCGCCGCACGCGAGCTGGCCCGGCCTGATCCGGCGCGGACTCGCCGCGCTGACGATCGGGCTGGTGTTTTCCTCGGGCTGGGTGCTGGCCCGCAGCGTCGATCATCACTGGTCCGCCATGGCGGTGACCGCGCTGACGGTGCTGCTGATGCTGAAGACACGGCTGCATCCGCTGGTGCTGGTGGCCTTGGGCGGCGCAGCCGGCCTGCTGGGGCTTATCTAGCCATTCAGTCGACGCCGACGAAGCCGCCGGTCTGGTGCGCCCACAGCCGCGCATACAGCCCGCCATGCGCCAGCAATTGCGCATGGGTGCCGCTCTCCACGATGTGGCCGTTGCCCAGCACCACCAGCCGGTCCATGCGGGCAATCGTCGACAGCCGGTGCGCGATGGCGATCACCGTCTTGCCCTGCATCAGGGTCTCCAGGCTTTCCTGGATGGCCGCTTCCACTTCGGAGTCCAGCGCGGAGGTCGCTTCGTCCAGGATCAGGATCGGCGCGTTCTTGAGCAGCACGCGCGCGATGGCGATGCGCTGGCGCTGGCCGCCTGACAGCTTCACGCCGCGCTCGCCGACCTGCGCGTCCAGCCCGGTGTTGCCATGGGCATCGATCAGGTGCGGCGTGAACTCGTCGGCGCGCGCGCGGTGCAGGGCTTCGGCCAGTTCGGCCTCGGTGCTGGCGGGCTTGCCGTAGCGCAGGTTATCGCGGATCGAGCGGTGCAGCAGCGAGGTGTCCTGCGTCACCATGCCGATCTGGGCGCGCAGGCTTTCCTGCGTGACGCCGGCGATATCCTGGCCGTCGATCTGGATGCGGCCGCGTTCGACGTCGTAGAGGCGCAGCAGCAGGTTGACCAGCGTCGACTTGCCCGCGCCCGAGGGACCGACCAGCCCGATCTTCTCGCCCGGCTGCACGGTCAGCTCCACGCCTTCGATAACGCCGGAGCCCTTGCCGTAGTGGAAGCCCACCTGCTCGAAGCGGACCTCGCCATGCGTGACGCGCAACGGTTTCGCATCAGCGCGGTCGGTCACCACGCGCGGCACAGCAATCGTCTTCATGCCGTCCTGCACCTGCCCGACGTTTTCGAAGATGCCGTTGACCACCCACATGATCCAGCCCGACATATTGTTGATGCGGATCACCAGCCCGGTGGTGAGCGCAATCGCGCCGGTGGTGACGTGCCCCTCGCTCCACAGCCACAGGGCCAGCCCCGTGGTGCCGGCAATCAGCGCGCCGTTCATGGCGGTGATGGTGATGTCCATGCCGCTGATCATGCGTCCGGCCAGCCGCGACTTCTCGGTCTGCTCGGCCATGGCGTCGCGCGCGTAGTCTTCCTCGTGCCGGGTGTGGGCGAACAGCTTGAGCGTGGTGATATTGGTGTAGCCGTCGACGATGCGCCCCATCAGCCGGGAACGCGATTCCGTGGCCACCACCGAGCGTTGCTTCACGCGGGGCACGAAGTGGAGCAGGGCGGCCACGTAGCAGGCGATCCATAGCAGCAGCGGGATCATCAGCCGCCAGTCGGCCTGCGCGAACAGCACCAGCGAGCTGATCGCGTAGATCACCACGTGCCAGATTGCATCCACGGCCTGCACGGCGGAATCGCGCAGCGAGAAGCCGGTCTGCATGATGCGCTGCGCGATGCGCCCGGCAAAGTCATTCTGGAAGAACGGCAGGCTCTGCTTGAGCACGTAGCGGTGGTTCTGCCAGCGGATCAGGTTGGCCAGGCCGGGGTTGATGACCTGGTGCACCAGCACATCGTGCAAGCCGAAGAAGATCGGGCGAAGCAGCAGCGCCACCACGGCCATCCACAGCAGCTCGTTGCGATGCCGGCTGAAGAACTTCGCGCCCGGCGTGGTCTGTGCCATGTCGACCAGCCGGCCGAGGAAGCTGAACAGCGCCACCTCGATCAGCGCGCCAACCAGGCCCACCAGCAAGAGCAGGGCGAACACGCCCCAGACTTCGCGCAGGTACCACGCGTAGAAGCGCCAGACCTGGCCGGGCGGCTCGTGGTCGGGCATGCCCCGGAAGGGGTCGATCAGTCTTTCCAGGCGACGCAACATGGCGGATTCCTGTTGTGCCCGGCGTGTTCTGGCTTCCTTGTGGGAACCGGAACGCGCGTGCGGCGGATCAGACGCACCATGATACGCGCCCTGCGCAAGCAAACGGCCCCGCCGGCGGCCACTACCGTTTGCCGTCTTGCTACCCGCCGCCGGAGCTGGAACCCCCTGTCCTACATAACCGGACCTCATAAGCCTTATGAGGAAACGGTCTGCGTCCGCCCGAGATTTGTCGTGGATCTTGCCTATGCTCAAGTTCGCTCACCGGGGGTAAGAAGCAACAACAAGCAGGAGGTGCAGCATGTTCAAGCCAATGGAGCTGCTCATGGCGATTGGCGCCACCCTCGGTGCCGGCGCGGCCTTCGGAGGAAACGATGATGTCTCCTCGTCGATAGCCGCGTACTACACCCTCGTCTACGCCGTGAGCGTTGGCCAGGCCGACGCGGCGATCGCGCAATTCACTGATGACGCCGTCGTAGTGTCCGGTACGAAGTGCACTTTCGACATACCCTGCGTCGGCAAGGCGGCGATCAAGGAGCGGTATGTCGATGATCTGATCGCTCGCAAGGTCAATGCTCCGATGTCGGATCAACGTTTCGATGGCAAACACCTGACGACACAGGGCGAGATCACGCACGCGATGTCTTGTGGCAGGGGGCTCGCGCGCATGGTGGGTGGGCACGTGTTCGAGTTCAGCGGCGGCCGCATTGTCTCGTTGTCTTACCGGTACGATGAGTCGGACGCCCAAACCGCACGACTCGTAGCATGCAAGGCTGGTGGCGGACGCCGCGCGTCGCTACCCTGACGGCGCTGCTCACCGGCCGCAGGCGGAATCCTGTGGCTGGCCAGAGGAAGAGATCCTGGCCACGAAAAAATGCCCCTCAACCGCTTGTTGAGGGGCATTCTGCAATCGTCGCTCAACACTAAGCCACCGCCCTTGGCCGGCTGCGGCGCTTTGGCTGTAGCCGCAGTGCGGCCGTCGCGGCAGGGTCAGTGGATGACCATGTGCGTGAACGGCTCCACGTAGGCCTGCAGTGTGACGAAGAGGCCAACCAGGATCGCCAGTGCAATCGAGTGGAAGAACACGTAGCGCAGGATGTCGCCCTCGTGGCCGTACCACTTGGTCGCGGTGGAAGCCACCACGATCGACTGGGCATCGATCATCTTGCCCATCACGCCGCCCGAGCTGTTGGCCGCGGCCATCAGCACAGGCGACAGGCCAAGCTGCTCGGCCGTGGTCTTCTGCAGGCCGCCGAACAGCACGTTCGAGGCGGTGTCCGAGCCGGTCAGCGCCACGCCCAGCCAGCCCAGCATGGTGCCGAACAGCGGGTAGAGCACGCCGGTCTGGGCGAACGCCAGGCCCAGCGTTGCGTCCAGGCCCGAATAGCGGGTCAGGTAGCCGATGCCGAACATGGCACTGATGGTCAGCAGCGAGAACTTGGTCAGCTTGATGGTTTCCCAGTATTCCTTGACCATGCGCGGAATCGAGTAGCCCATCAGCAGGCCGCCAACCACGGCGGACACCAGGATGCCGGTGCCGGCCATCGACAGCACGTTGAACAGGAACACGGCCGGTTCGGCGATTTCCTTCGGCGTGACCGGCGGATGCTTGATGATCGTCTTGTCCAGGCCCGGAACCGGGAATTTGAACTGCCACAGGGCGTCCATCATCTTCTTGAATTCGGGGACGCCCCAGACGAAGACGAACACGGTCAGGATGACCCACGGCATCCAGGCCTTCACCACCGAGATGCCAGCCGAGGCGGCGGTGGCGCGGGCATCGGCCTCCAGCGCTTCGGGGTGGTCGACCTTCGAGTCGTCGTGACGGCCGAGAATCTTGGTCGAGGTCCAGATTTCCTTCGGATGCCAGATCTTCAGGAACAGGGTCAGGCAGCCCATCGACACCAGCGACGAGATCACGTCCACCAGCCACGGGCCGTGGAAGTTCGACACCAGGAACTGCGGCACCGCGAACGTCACGCCCGCCACCAGGATGGCCGGCCAGATCGCGAGCATGCCGCGGAAGCCCGCGAAGGCCCAGATCAGCCAGAACGGCACCAGCACCGAGAAGAACGGGAGCTGGCGGCCGATCATGGCGGACAGCGTGACCTGGTCGATGCCGGTCACCGACGACAGGCCGATGATCGGGGCGCCCAGCGCACCGAATGCCACCGGGGCGGTGTTGGCGATCAGCGCCAGGCCCGAGGCAGCCAGCGGCGAGAAGCCCAGGCCGATGAGGATGGCGCCGGTCACGGCCACCGGGGTGCCGAAGCCGGCGGCGCCTTCAAAGAAGGCGCCGAAGCTGAAGGCCACCAGCAGCAGTTGCAGGCGGCGGTCTTCGGTCACGCCGGAAATCGACGTCTGCAAGACCTTGAATGACCCGTTCAGCGTGGTCAGCCGGTGCAGGAAGATGATGTTGAGAACGATCCAGCCGATCGGGAACAGGCCGGAAATGATGCCAAGCCCGGCCGCCTTGCCGGCCATGGCCGCGGGCATGCCAAACACCGCGGAAGCCACCACCACACCCACCACCAGCGCCAGGCCGGCTGCCAGATGGGCCTGCATATGAAAGAACGCCAGTGCGACCAGCAGCACGGCGACGGGCACCCCCGCGGCAATAGTGGACAGCGCCATATTGCTTAGCGGGTCATAGACTTGACTCCACACGATTGAATCCTCCTCAGGTTGGCTCCGGCAACCCGGGCATTCTGCGTACCCTGGACGGCCGTCATGCGATCCGCGCCGCTTGTGCCTTAAGCCGCACGCGCGCGCGAAAACAAGGATTGTAAGGATGGGTTCTCGCCGCGCCGCCTTAAATCCGGTCATCGGACCCATGAGCCGGATTCAGGGAACAGGGTTTGCCCGTGGGCAGGCTGGCGCACGTCCTGCCCGGAGCGTACTCTAAACGGCGCCTCTTTTAAATGTATGCCAGCCAATCGGCATTTCGCGTTGCCGTCTGCACCGGCTGGCAGAATGAGGGGCACTGCGTTGTCATCCTGCGCGACCCCCATCACCTACCCCGACCATCGGAGCATTCCCATGCCTGAGATCCTTCCTGCCTGGCCCTTGCTGGCCGCCTTCATGCTGGCCAGTGTGGCGCTCGCGGTTACCCCCGGACCTGCGGTGGTCTATATCGTCACGCGTACGCTGGCGCAGGGCAGGCGCGCCGGGCTCGCCTCGGTCGGAGCGGTGGCGCTGGGCAACCTGGGCAATGCGATCGGTGCATCGCTGGGCCTGGCGGTGCTGTTTTCGGTGTCGGCGCTGGCGTTCACGGTGGTCAAGTACGCCGGGGCGGTCTACCTGATCTGGCTGGGGCTGCGCACGCTGCGGGCCAAACCTGCGGTGGCCGAAAACGGCGAGCCCGTCGCGCCGCCGGCGCGCAGCCTGCGCCAGGTGATGTGCGACGGCTTCGTGGTGGCGCTGCTCAATCCCAAGACCGCGATTTTCTTCGCGGCCTTCCTGCCGCAGTTCATGAGCCCGGGCGGATCGGCACTGGTGCAGAGCCTGGCGCTGGGCGCGGCCTTCGTGCTGATCGCTGCTACCACTGATGTCTGCTACGTGACGGCCGCCGCCGCGGTGATGCCAAGGCTGCGGCGCGCCGGGCGCGCACGGGCGATGGGCCGCTACCTGACGGCGGTGGCCTTCATCGGGTTAGGTGTGTTTACTGCGACGTCGGGTTCCCGCGCCGCCAAGTAGGAAGTCAGCGCTTCAGCGTAGCGGCAGTTCGAGAATGCCGGTAGCGGCGGGGCGGGCGCGCATGGCTGCGAGCCAGCGTTCCAGCTCGGGACGCGGCTCGTGCTTTACCTTGGGCATCCCCATCCAGCGATGCGCGGCGCAGGCCAGCGAGATGTCGGCCATGCTGAAGCGGTCGCCGCCGATGAACTCGCGGCCGGCCAGTGCCTTGTCGAGCATGGCCGCCAGCGGCTCGGTGCGCGCGCACGAAGCCGCGATGGCGGCGTCGTCGCGCTGCGCCGCCGGCACGCGCACCAGGTTCAGGAACGCGGTGACCATGGCCGGGCTGAACGAGGTGGTCTGCCAGTCCATCCAGCGGTCGGCCGAGGCGCGGGTTTTCACATCCTCCGGCCACAGCGTGCCTTCGCCATAGCGCGCGCACAGGTAGCGCACGATGGCGTTGGATTCCCACAGCACGAAGGGCTCGCCGCCCACGTCGGTGCCGCGGAAATCCTCGATCACCGGGATCTGGCGATTGGGGTTGAGCCGGACATAGGCCTCGGTATCGAGATCGCCCTGGCTCACGCCGATGTCGATCCGTTCATGGTCCAGGTGCAGCTCGCGCGCGCACCAGACCACCTTCTGCACATTGATCGATGACAGCCGACCCCAGATACGCAGCATGACGATTCTCCGGTTCCGTCCCCTGCCTCAGGCCGCCGCGCGCGCGTGCGCGGCCGCCGATGCGATCGCCTCGCGGAACAGCTCACCCAGGATCGCCACGCCCTGTTCGATGCGCTCCGGCGGCACCGTGACGAAGGCCAGGCGCAGCGTGTTGCGCTGCGGGTTGCCGGCGTAGAACGGCGCGCCCGGCACGTAGGCCACGTTGCGCTTCACCGCTTCTTCCAGGATCGCCATGCTGTCCAGGCCCTGCGGCAGCTCCATCCAGATGAACATGCCGCCTTCGGGCTGGTTCCAGGTCACGCCTGCCGGCATATGGCGCTTGAGCGCGTCCAGCATGACGTTGCACTGCTTGCTGTAGAGCGCGCGGATGGTTGGGATGTGCGTGTCCAGCAGGCCGTCGCGCACGGTCTCGTAGGCCAGGCGCTGGGTGAAGCTGGGCGTGTGCAGGTCCGACGCCTGCTTGGCCTGGCACAGCTTGAAGTGCAGCTCGGGCGGGGCGATCACATAGCCCAGGCGCAGGCCCGGTGCCAGGATCTTGGAGAACGAGCCCATGTAGATCACGCCGTCCGGGTTCATCGACAGCAGGCTCGGCAGCTGGTCGCCGGTGTAGCTCAGTTCGCCGTAGGGGTCGTCTTCGATCAGCAGCACGCCCAGTTCCTTCGCGCGGGCCACCAGAGCCTGGCGGCGCTCAAGCGGCAGGCGGCGGCCGGTCGGGTTCTGGAAGTTGGGCAGGGCGTACAGGAAGCGCGCGCCGGCGGTCAGTTCGGCGGTCAGCGCTTCGGGCACCAGGCCCTTTTCATCGGTGGGCACCGAGGTGAATTCGGGTTCGAACAGCGAGAAGGCCTGCAGCGCGCCCAGGTAGCTCGGGGTTTCGACCAGCACCTTGCTGCCCGGATCGATCAGCACCTTGGCGATCAGGTCCAGCGCCTGCTGCGAGCCGGTGGTGATCAGCACGCGCTCGACGCCCACCTTGTGGCGCTTTGCCACGAATTCGCGCAGCGGCAGGAAGCCCTCGGTCGCGGCGTATTGCAGCGCCGCCTGCGGGTTATCGGCGAATACACGGGCCGCCGCCGCTTCCATGGCCGCTACCGGGAACGAAGCCGGCGAGGGCAGGCCGCCGGCGAACGAAATGACTTCCGGACGCTCGGTGACCTTCAGGATTTCGCGGATGGCCGAGCTGGTCAGTTGCTGCGCCCGGCGGGAGATGGCCCATTTCATGATGTTTCTCTTTTGGTCTGGGGGATGAATCGGATTACGGTGGTCGACTCAGTCAACGATAAATAGTCTCGCACCCGTCGGCGAGAAAGAGCGGTGCGCTTCCGCATGGTCGGCAACCTGGTAACTGGTGCCTGCCCGGAGCACGAACTGCCGGCCGTCTTCCAGCTCGGTATGCAATTCGCCGTCCAGCACGAACAGGATATGCCCTTTGCTGCACCAGTGGTCGGCCAGGTAGCCGGCCGAATACTCGACCATGCGCACCCGGATATCGCCGAACTGGCGGGTGCGCCAGAGCGCCTCGCCCCGTTCGCCGGGGTGGCGAGTGGGTTCGATGGCGGACCAGTCGGTGGTGCCGAAGGGCAGGTTGTCGATGCGCATCAGCTGCTGTCTGGCTTACTTCACTTCCACGATCATTTCGATCTCGACACAGGCACCCATCGGGACCTGGGCCACGCCGAACGCGCTGCGGGCGTGCCTGCCCTTGTCGCCGAACACTTCGACCAGGAATTCCGACGCGCCGTTGGTGACCAGGTGCTGCTCGGTGAATTCCGGCGTGGAATTGACCAGGCTCATCACCTTGACGATGCGGGTGACGCGGTTCAGGTCGCCGACATGTCCGTGCAGCGTGGCCAGCAGGTCGACGGCAATGGCGCGCGCGGCGGCCTTGCCGGTCTCGGTGTCGATGTCCTTGCCCAGCTTGCCGGCCCAGACCTTGCCGTCCTTGCGGGCGATATGGCCGGAAAGGAATACGGTGTTGCCGGTCTGCGCGGCCATGACGTAGGCGGCGGCAGGCGCGTTGGCGGCGGGCAGTTCCACGCCGAGGCGTGCGAGGGTGTCATAGACGGACATGTGAGCTCCTGTCAGTGGATACGTCCTGGGAGGATGGAATTTGTTTCCGTGGCGGCGGGTCCGGTACGGTCAGCACCGGCGGGTGCGCTATTTTGCACGGCGGCGCGGCGGCCGAGGGCCACCACGGCAATTACGGCCACCGCAAAGGCGATGGTGGGTGCGTCGAGCGGCTCGGCCAGCATCAGGGCGCCGCCCGCCAGCGTGAGGAACGGCTGCAGCAATTGTATCTGCCCCACGCGCG
This sequence comes from Cupriavidus sp. IDO, assembly GCF_000812465.1. Taxonomy (GTDB): domain Bacteria; phylum Pseudomonadota; class Gammaproteobacteria; order Burkholderiales; family Burkholderiaceae; genus Cupriavidus. The sequence continues at coordinate 33,046 of NZ_JWMA01000015.1, forward strand.
CCACGCCGCCTTTTGCGAGCCCGGCGTACCAGAACAGGAAGCCGATGAACATCGAAAAGACCGAAACATAGGCCATCCCGAGCCATGCGCGCGGCGAGGCGGCGGCAATCGCCGGCAGGTCGCGCAGGACCAGCCAGCCCACCACCGGAAGCAGCACCGGCAGCGAAATCACCAGCGCCCAGCTGATGGTTTCCAGTCCGCCCAGCTCGCGCGACAGCTTGCCGCCTTCGGCGTAGCCGAGTGCGCCAAGCACGACGGCAGCGAACAGATACCAGTCGGCATGCTGCAGGCCGCCAGCGCCTTGCCACACGGCAAAGCCGACCACCAGCGCGCTGCCGGCCAGCGCAGACAGCCAGAATGCCGCCGATGGCCGCTCACGCCCGAACCACGCGGCAAAGACCGCGGTGGCAAGCGGCAGCAGGCCGATCACGATGGCGCCGTGGCTGGCCGGCACCTCGCGCATGGCCTGCGAAGAGAACAGAGGAAAGCCCACCACCACGCCCAGTGCAGTCACCGCCAGCAGTGGCCACTGCCGGCCGCGCGGGCGTCGCCCGGCGGACAGCGCGCCACGGAAGCCGAGCAGGGCCAGTGCCAGCACCGCCGCGACGACAGCGCGCGCCAGTGCCACGAAGGTGGCGTCCAGCTCGGCGACGGCCATGCGGGTGAACGGCAGCGTCTGGCTGAAGATTGCCACGCCGATAAAGCCCAGCAGCATGCCGCCGGAGGGGGGCACGTGATGCTGGGAGGCAGAAGTTGAGGACATGGGGGCGCTCGCGATGATTGGCGGGGTGTCAGTGCGTGCCTGGTCGTACGCCGATGGCGATCCACGCGGCGGTCAGCGCCAGGGCCAGGCCCATGGCACGGTTGAACCAGCGCACCCGGTTGCCCTGCATCAGCCATTGCCGCAGCGAGGCGCCTAGCACGCCGTACAGGCTGTTGCTGACGAAACCGAAGATGCCGAACACGGTGCAGACCAGCAGCACGCGCTGCGCAGGCGACGGCGCGCCGGCCATGTACGAGGCGGCGGTGGCCAGCGCCATCATCCATGCCTTGATGTTGGCGTACTGCAGCGCGGCCGACTGCCACACGCTGAGCGGGCGCAGCACCTGCTTCTCGGCCAGCACTGTGCTGCGCGCCAGCTTTGCCGCCAGCCACAGCAGGTAGGCAACGCCTGCCATGTGCACGATGGTGGCAAGCGCGGGATTGCTCAGGATCAGCGCGCCCACGCCGATCGCGCACAGCGCCAGGATGCTGGCAAAGCCGAACGCCACGCCTATGCAGTGCGGCAGCGTTGCGCGCAGGCCGAAGTTGGCGCCGGTCACCGCGGCAATCGTGGTGTTGGGGCCGGGCGTGAACGAGCCCACTGCGAGCAGCGTCAGCAGGGCGAAGAATTGTGCGGCCGACAGGCCGGTCAGGAAATTGGCATCCATGGCCGTCAGGCGAAATTGACGACCACGCGGCGGTTGGTGCGGCTCTTCTTTTCGACCTTGGTCACCAGCACGGCGCCGATCTCGCTGGTGTTCGCCACATGGGTGCCGCCACAGGGCTGGCGGTCCACGCCGGGGATCTCGACGATGCGGATGCTGGTGGTGCCCGCCGGCGGTGCGGCGCCGATGGTGCGCACCAGCTCAGGCTGCGCGGCCAGCTCCTGCGGCGTGATCAGCTCGATGCGCACGGCGGTGTTGGCGCGGATCAGCGCATTCAGCTGTTCAGTGAGCACGGCCTTGTCCAGCGTCGATTCGGGCAGGTCGAAATCGATGCGCGCCGAATCGGGCGAGATGCCGCAGCCGGTCACCGGCACCGGAATCAGCGAGCCCAGCAGGTGAAGGCAGGTGTGCAGGCGCATCAGGCGGTGGCGGCGCTCCCAGTCGATCTTCACCGTCACGCGGTCGCCCACACGCGGCAGCTCGCTGTCGGCTGCGGGCACATGCAGGATGCGGGTGCGGTCATCGGCGTAGACGGTGTCTGCCACGGCTACCGTGCGGCCATCGGCGAGTGTCAGCGTGGCGGTGTCGCCGGCCTGTCCGCCGCTGCGCGCATAGCAAACTGTTTCGTCCAGCTCGATGCCGTTGGCGTCCACGGCGATCACGGTGGCCGTGCAGTGGTCGAGATAGGGGTCGTCGTCGAATCGCTTGCGGGTGGCGGACATCGGTGGGTCTCCTTGGTCTTGTTGTTCTGGTGCAGCTAGCGCAGGGTGCGGATGCCCTGCGGGGTTTCGATCTCGGCAGCCAGCAGTGGCGGGCCGTCGGTCTGTTCGAGCGTTAGCAGGGGCTCGCCGCCCAGCCACGCCAGCCCCTGGCGCAGCAGTTCGGCGCGCGGATGCTGGCCGGTGAGCCGGCGCAGGGCCAGGTCCTGCCGCGGCAGGCTCACGCCCGGGTAGCGGGCCACGTCCCACTGGATCAGGCTGGGCAGCAGGCCTTCGCCGGCCGTGCCGGCTTCCCCCTGCCAGGCGGGCAGGCTGCCGTCCTCGGGCACCGTGATGCGCCAGCGCAGGTCGCCGCGATTCATCGGGACGACCGGCACGACGTGCTGCGGATACTGCTCGCGCCACAGCGAAAGATCAGCGGGGCGCTCCACGCGGGCAGCCCAGTGCAGCAGGAAGGGGCCGTCGCGCAGGCGGGCCTGCACGGCGTCGGTGTCCAGCCCGAACCAGCGTGCGCGCGTGGGCGCGGCATCCGGGTCGATCGCGATCACTTCCAGGTAGACGCCGCCGAACATGCCGAGCACCCGGTTGTGGGTGCCCATGCCCGGGTGCGCGCCGCCGCCTTGCGGCGCCACGCCGAGCTGGCTGGCGACGTATTCGGTTCCGGCATCGAGAGCAGCGGCTGCAACGATGAGGTGATCGAGGGTTAGCTTCATCTTGGCTTGATGGTAGTCAAGGTTGTCGGTACAGTACCGGTACAGTTGCTCAGATCGTATTCAGTACAGTTGCAGGAGCACCACATGGACGGCAGCCAGACCACTAACGATTCATCCGCCGGCCCAGAGCGCAAGGATAGCGGAGGCGGCGCGCAAGGCGCATCCGGGCGCTCGCTCCGGCTGGTCGTGCCCAGCACCGAGCGCCTGCCCGACCCGGTGCCGTCGGCCCAGATGACGCTGGTGGAGCAGTTGACCGAATGGGCGCGGATGCGGATCGACGAACGGGTCTTCCGCGCCGGCATGCGCATGCCGTCGATCCGCCAGCTGGCGCAGGAGAAGGGCATCTCGCGCTTCACCGTGGTCGAGGCCTACGAGCGGCTGGTGGCGCTGGGCTACCTGGAATCGCGCCGTGGCTCAGGCTTCTATGTGCGAGAGCGGACGGGGCAAACCGCCGCGGCGCCGGTCTCCCCGGCAGGGGTGGCCGCGCGCAATATCGACGTGACCTGGCTGCTGCGCAGCATGTTCCACACCGCCGAGACCCACAAGGCGCCCGGCCTCGGTTTCCTGCCCAACGAATGGCTCGACGGGGAGCTGATCGCCAGCGCCTTGCGCGGGCTGGGCCGCCAGCCGGGCAATCACTTCCTGGCCAGCGGCACGCCGCAGGGCTTCCTGCCGCTGCGGCAGCAGTTGCGCACGCGGCTGGAGGAACTGGAAATCGGCGCCACGCCCGACCAGATCGTGCTGACCTCGGGCATCACGCAGGCGCTGGACCTGATCGCCCGGCTCTACCTGCATCCCGGCGACGCCGTGCTGGTCGGCGATCCGGCCTGGTTCGTGATGTTCGGCCGCTTTGCCGCGCAGGGCGCCCAGGTGATCGGCGTCCCATACACGGCGGAGGGGCCGGACCTGGAGGCGCTTGAGCGCATCGTGCAGGCGCGCCGGCCTAAGCTTTTTGTCATCAATTCGGTGCTGCACAACCCGACCGGCACCTCGCTGTCGGCGGCCAAGGCCTTCCAGTTGCTGCGGCTCGCCGAGCAGTACGACTTCCTGATCGTCGAGGACGACATCTACTGCGACCTGTGCCCGCCGGGCCATGCCGCGACCCGGCTCGCCAGCCTGGACCAGCTGCGCCGCGTGATCTACCTCGGCAGTTTCTCCAAGACGCTGGCCGCCAACCTGCGCGTCGGCTTTATCGCCGCGCATCCGGAACTGGCCTCCACGCTGACCGACAGCAAGTTGCTGGCGGGGCTCGCCACGCCGGAGATCAACGAGCGCGTGCTGTACAAGGTGCTGACCGAGGGCCATTACCGCAAGCATGTGGAGCGGGTGCGCACCCGGCTGGACCGTGCCCGCGACGAGACCCGGCAGTCGCTCGATCGGCTCGGCCTGCGGCTCTTTCCCGGCCAGCACGCCGGGATGTACCTGTGGGCCGACAGCGGCCGCGACACCAACGCCATTGCCACGGCGGGGCATGAGGAGGGCTATCTGTTTGCCCCCGGCAGCCTGTTCTCGCCGTCACAGATGCCGTCCGGCTGGATGCGATTTAATGTCGCCAGCAGCGGCGATCCCGACATGCTGGCCTTCCTGGCCCGCCAGCTCGACCGGCTGTGACGAGCCGTCCCGACAGCACCGGGCCTTGAAAAGGGGCCCGGCCGGCCCTATTTTCAGCTGCACGGCCAAGTGCCCCCTTACTTATTCCAGATTCGCCAGTTCCAAGAGGAGAACCATGACCGCACCGCACGAAACGATGAGCTTCCAGGCGGAAGTGAAGCAACTGCTGCACCTGATGATCCACTCGCTCTACAGCAACAAGGAAATCTTCCTGCGCGAGCTGGTCTCGAATGCTTCGGACGCCACTGACAAGCTGCGCTTCGAGGCGATCGCGAATCCGTCTCTGCTGGAAAACGACGCCGACCTGGCGATCCGCATCGAAGCCGATGCCAAGGCGCGCACGCTGAAGATCACCGACAACGGTATCGGCATGAGCCGTGACGAGGCGATCCGCAACCTCGGTACCATCGCCCGTTCGGGCACGAAGGAATTCTTCCAGCAGCTCTCCGGCGACCAGCAGAAGGACGCCGCGCTGATCGGCCAGTTTGGCGTGGGGTTCTACTCGTCCTTTATCGTGGCCGACAAGGTGACGGTGGAAACCCGCCGTGCCGGCCTGGGCGCCGAAGAGGCCGTGCGCTGGGAAAGCGCCGGCGACGGCGAGTTCAGCATCGACGCCATCTCGCGCGCCGAGCGCGGTACCACCATCACGCTGCACCTGCGCGAGGGCGAGGACGATTTCCTCTCGGCCTGGCGCCTGAAGGGCATCATCCAGAAGTACTCCGACCATATCTCGCTGCCGATCCGCATGCCCAAGGAGATCTGGGATGCCGAGGCCAGCGCCTACAAGCGCACCGACGAGTGGGAAAGCGTCAACCAGGCCAGCGCCCTGTGGACGCGCGCCAAGTCGGACATCACCGACGAGCAGTACACCGCCTTCTACCACCACATCGCACACGCGCACGACAACGAGGCGCCGCTGTCCTGGACCCACAACCGCGTGGAAGGCCGCAGCGAGTACACGCAGCTGCTGTACATCCCGGCGCGCGCACCGTTCGACCTGTGGGACCGCAACCACAAGGCCGGCCTCAAGCTGTATGTGAAGCGCGTCTTTATCATGGACGATGCCGACCAGCTGCTGCCCGCCTACCTGCGCTTCGTCAAGGGCGTGGTCGATTCGGCCGACCTGCCGCTGAACGTGTCACGTGAACTGCTGCAGGAAAGCCGCGACGTCAAGGCGATCCGCGAAGGCTGCACCAAGCGTGTGCTGTCGATGCTCGAGACGCTGGCGGACAGCGCCGAGGGTGACGAAAATGAAGCCGAACGCGCCAAATACACCACCTTCTGGCAGCAGTTCGGCCAGGTGCTCAAGGAAGGCATGGGTGAAGACCAGGCCAACCAGGAGCGCATCGCGAAGCTGCTGCGCTTTGCCTCGACGCACAACGACACCGCCGAGCAGAGCGTGGCGCTGGCGCAGTACGTCAGCCGCATGAAGGAAGGCCAGGACAAGATCTACTACGTGACCGCCGACACCTGGGCTGCCGCGAAGAACAGCCCGCACCTGGAAGTGTTCCGCAAGAAGGGCATTGAAGTCCTGCTGCTGACCGACCGCGTGGACGAGTGGATGCTGTCCTTCGTGCGCGAGTTCGACGGCAAGGAACTGGTGTCCGTCGCGCGTGGCGACCTGGACCTCGGCAAGCTCGCCGACGAAGCCGAGATGGCCGAACAGGAAAAGGCCGAGAACGACTGGAAGGACGTGGTCGCCCGCGCCAAGGCCGTGCTCGACGGCAAGGCCAAGGACGTGCGCGTGACGCTGCGCCTGACCGACTCCGCCTCGTGCCTGGTTTCGGACGAAGGCGACATGAGCGGCTACCTGCAGCGCATGCTGAAGCAGGCAGGCCAGAAGGCGCCGGACGCGCAGCCGATCCTGGAGCTGAATCCGGACCACGCGCTGGTGAAGAAGCTACGCGACCTGCCGGAAGGGGATGCGTTCGGCGATCGCGTGCAGGTGCTGTTTGACCAGGCGCTGCTGGCAGAAGGCGGCATGCTGGACGATCCGGCGGCGTACGTGCAGCGCGTGAACAAGCTGCTGGCCTGACGTCCCGGTTGCCCTCGCCGCGCAGGCGGCGGGGGATTCCCATCTCAATGTGTTGCAGCGGAGCGCGTGACCGATGACGCTGAAGCGGTGCTTTCCGCCTGTCGTTGACGCCGGCACGCGCATCCTTATTCTCGGCAGCCTGCCGGGCGAGGCGTCACTGAAGCAAAGCCAGTATTACGCGCATCGGCAGAATCAGTTCTGGCGCCTGACCGGCGATGTTCTGGGTGAAGACCTGGTCCACATGGACTATCCCGCGCGGCTGCAAACGCTTCTGGCGCATCACGTCGGCCTGTGGGACGTGGTCGCGGAAGCGAAGCGTGAGGGCAGCCTGGACAGCAACATTCGGGATCACGCCGGCAATGACCTGATCGGGCTGATCGAATCACTGCCCAGGCTCGCTGCAATCGCCTTCAATGGCGGCACTGCTGCGCGTATCGGTTTGAAGGTCCTTGGGCAGCATGACGACCATCACCGAATCATCAAGCTTCCTTCCAGTAGTCCCGCTCACACCTTGCCCTACCCGGAAAAGCTGCGTGCCTGGCAGGCATTGCAAGGGTGGCTGCCTGCAAAGTCGCGGCTGGCATAACTCATTCACGCGCCCACGTCATTTGGGCATCCCTTCATACATGCCGGTGACGTCATCCATCACCTGAAGAATACGCTCGCTGGTCGTGGCGATGTTTCTCAACTGTTCCGCGCGACTGACCCCGGTCTGATTGACTGCCTCTTCAAAGAACAGCCACTGAGAGCCGGCAAGCTGCAGTTCGCGACGGATGGCCTCTGAGTTCTGCGGCGCCGAGGTGAGAAGTGCCTGCGCGGCTGCGAACTCCCTGGTAGCCGTGTCCAGATCCTGCGCCATCTCGGGGGAGGTGATGCCCCAGGCGCGGAACATGCTGATCTTGGCGATTCTCTGCGAGAGCATCCGCTGGCGGCCGGCAACGTTGATCAGCTTGCCCGTGGTGGTCCCGGAATGCTTTTCGAGCAGGAGGGTTCCCTGTTGCGCAAGCTTCAGCACGTCATCGCTCATTCTTGCGATGGTTTTCGCGTTATCGAGATTCGAATTACCGCCGGACAGCAACTGCTTATAGGGAATCCATGTCTGCTCGAGCCTGGCGTAGGTGTCCTTGATCTCTGGCGTGGGCGCGAACGCCTTCAGCTCCATGAGCTGCTTGTCGAAGAGCGCCACGGACTGCTCGAGGATCTTCTTCGAATGTTCGACTTCAACACCGAGACCGGCCTGGCAGTAAGCCTTGGCCATGCGCTGAGACAGCATCCGCTGGCGGCCCGCCTTGTTGATCGCCGCGTTGATCGTCAGCGTTTCGGCGCAAGCGGTCCCGGCCAAAGCCAGCGCCAGGATGCTGCAGGCAATCAGGCAGAAGGAACAGAGGTAACGTTTCAAGGGCGTCTCCGCATCAAACTCTGGTTGGTCCTTTGGACGCGTCGCTCGAGCCGACGACGTGGCGGATCAGCTGATCCATTTCCTTGATGATGTCCGCAAGCACCTGCGTGATCACCGCGAACTCCCTGCCGTACTCTCCCGCCCGTGCCGCCGAGATGCGCGCATTCATTGCCACGATGTTCGCCTGCATCGAAATGCCGCTGAGGCGCTCGGCGAGGTCGGTCTGGCGTTTGCGCGCAGCGACCTCGCAACGGTGCATTTCCTCCTGGTAGGCCTGCGTGACGGTCTGCAGCAGTTCAAGTATTGGCGTGGCCTGCGCCACAAGCACATCGAGGGATGAGGCTTGCCGGCTGGTGTCGGCCAGTGGCGCGTCTGTCGCTGTTCTGGCCTGGGCGATGAATTCACGGATACGCGAGTCAGCGCGCGCACTGCCAAAGTACAGCTGCTGCAAGGCGCCGGAGAATGCGCCGGGGAAACGCTCGTTGCCCGTCACGAGATCCGAATGCGCCGACTCGAACATTGACAGGCACTTGCGTGCGATATCGAGCGCGGCAGTGTCCCCCCGCGAAGCGAGTAGCAGCTGGAGGACGATCCGTTGCGACAGCATGCGCTGCCTTCCGGAAAGGTTGATCAATGCACCGATGGTTTCGGCGGACACTTCGGCCTCGGGTGACGGAGTAGAAAAAGCGTTCATGCCATGCCTTGCAGGTAGTGTGGACGCAGACGTGCACCGCGCTGACCGGCAAAGAAAAAGCGCCCCGAAGCGAGATGCCTGCGAGCCGGTTGTCCGGGTCGTGGTCATTTCGCTTCGGGGCGCCGTTGCCCGGGATGCTCCTTTACGGAGCGTGTCATCGCGACTTGCCAGTTTGTTTCAAGGCCGCCGTTGGCCTGTGTGTCCTCTACGCAAGCTCTATGCCATAGCTCACTGGGGTTGCGTCAGGTTGCCGGCGCAGCGAAATGGCGCGGCGGGACCGGCCCGCGCACTGATTTCGTGCCAGATGCGTCATCTCGATGCGTGCGTTAGGGAGGGTCGGCAAGGGCGGTAGCCGGTGAGGCTGGGCCTGGCCATCGGCAGGCGGATTCTTGACTTGGCAAGAAGGAAGTTAGCGACTCAAGATGTCAAACTAACCAAAACATCAATCAGTTCTGGAAGCTGCTGGGAAGGCGAGGGCAGGAGCTGAGCCAGCTTGTCGTACGCCTGCGTCCCTGATCAACCGCCTGCTCAGCTACCAGGCGCAGCGTCTGGCTCGTGCTGCTGCAATCGGCAATGCCGACCGCATGGCGATGAGCGTGTCGATCGTCCCCATCCAGAATGAGTTCAGCCTCGACGCGCGTTCGGCGGGCCTGCTGCTGAGTGCCTTCTACGTGAGCTACGCGCTCATGCAGCTTGCCGCTGGCTGGCTGGGCGACCGCTTCGGTGCGCGCGTCATCCTGGTTTGTCATGCTGTTCGTGGTTCGCGTGCTGTTCGGCATCGGCGAGGGCGGCTTCGCGCCGGCCAGTTCGGTGGCCATTGCCGAGGCCTTCCCGAAGCCTGAGCGGGCGCGAGCCAAGTCGCTGGTGATCGGGGCTTCGTTCCTCGGCAGCGCGGTCGGCTCGGGCGCCATCGCCGCGCTGATCCACAGCCACGGCTGGCGCTTTGCCTACCATGTCTTCGGCTTGTTCGGGATCCTCGTGGCCGTGGTGCTGTGGTTTGCCGTCAAGCGTCCGCCGTCGCGCCAGAAGCAACCGGGCAAGGCCGCATTCAGCGAGCTGCTGCGCTCGCCGGTGCTGCGCAGGACCATGCTGGTCTTCTTCTTTGCCAACATCGTGTATGTGGCGCTGGTGTCGTGGATGCCGTCCTTCCTCATCAGGGTGCGCCACATCGACATCCTGCACGCCGGCATCGCCTCGGCGGTGCCTTACGTGGTGGCTTTCATCAGCCTGCTCGTGGTGGGGTGGCTGCTCGACAAGGTAGGCCATGGCCGCGAGCGGCTGTTCATGGCGGCAGGCGCTACCGCCATGGTGGCCTTCATCGCACTGATGGCCTATGCGGAATCGCTGCCGGCGATGCTCACGCTGTGGACGCTGGCGCTGGTCGGCTATACGGTGGTGTACGGCACAGTCTTCGCCATCCCGCTCAAGCATATTCCGGACGAATCGGTGGGCTCGGCCGCCGGCATCATCAACTTCGGCGGCCAGGTCGCGGCGGCCATTTCGCCAGTGCTGATCGGCCTGCTGATGGACATGGTGCCCGGCTCCTACGTGCTGCCCTACGCGGCACTGCTGGTCGCCGGGCTGGGCGCGCTGGCGGTGGCGCTGACGTGGCGCCCGATCGGCCATGCCGCCGAGGCCGGTGGCGTGGCAGCCTGAGAGCCAATATGGATGAGCCGCGTCCCGTCCTGATGCTGCTGCCCGGACTGTTGTGCGACCAAGCGGCGTGGGCCGGCCCAGGGTGGCGGCTGACGACGCTGGCGGACTGCCGCATTGCGTCGTGGGGCATGCTCGACAGCATTGAGGCGATGGCGTCGCACCTGCTGGCCAGTGTGCCGGAAGCGCGCTTTGCGCTGGCCGGCCATTCGATGGGCGGCCGCGTCGCGCTGGAAGTCGTGCGCCAGGCGCCGCAGCGCGTGGAGCGGCTGGCATTGCTCGACACCGGCTTCCAGCCCCTGCCGCCAGGCCCGGAAGGCGACAGCGAGCGCGAAGCGCGCTGCGCACTGCTGGCGCAGGCGCGCAGCGCGGGCATGCGGTCGATCGGACGCAACTGGGCCACAGGCATGGTGCATCCCGATCGGGTTGGCTCGCCGCTGTTCGATGAGATCCTTGACATGATCGACCGCAGCAATCCCGCACAGTTCGCCGCGCAGGTGCGCGCGTTGCTCGGGCGTCCGGACGCGACACAGCTGCTGCCGGCCATTGCCTGCCCGACGCTGTTGCTGTGCGGGCGCCAGGATCGCTGGAACCCGCTGGCGCATCACGTGGCCATGCGTGAGCGGATCCCGGCGGCGCGGCTCGAAGTGATCGAGGATGCCGGGCATATGACCACCATGGAAGCGCCGCAAGCGGTGGCGGCGGCTATGGCGGCATGGCTGACGGGCCGCGCCGGGCCTGAATGCGCTCTCAGCCCAACTGCGGCTGCGTGGCCGCATAGCTCGGCCGCTCGCGCATGACGGATTGCCCGCGCCGCACATTGGGATACTTCTCCAGCAGCGCCGCCCCCTCGGGGAACATGCCGACGTACATCACGATCGGCGCGAGGAAGAGGTCGGCCATCGAGAGCGTGCTGCCCGCCAGGTAGTCGCGGTCGCCATAGGCCGCTTCAAATACGGCGAGGTGCTTGTCGATCTCCGGCACGGCGGCGTCGATGACGGCGCGGTCAGGCTGGCCGTCCTTGCCCTTGGGGAACACGTACTGCAGCACGTAGCGGCGGACCATCGCATCGTAGCCGTGGCAGTTGATCAGGCTGATCCATTGTTCGCCGCGCGCGCGGGCGGTCACGCCCCATTGCGGCAGCAGGCTCGGTCCCTCGAAGGCCTCTTCGATATAGCCCAGGATGGCGCGGGTTTCGTAGAAGGTGATCGGGCCGTCGCTGAATACCGGTATGCGGCCGAACGGGTTGTGCTCGAGCACTTCCGGCGAATGCGGGGGCACGGGATCCAGCGTGTAGGCCACGCCTTTCTCTTCCAGCGCCATGCGCACGGTGCGGCAGTAGCTGCTGCGCGGGTCGCCGAAGACGGTGACGGTGCCGGCGCTGCCCTTCGGGTCCAGATAGTCGCTGAGGCGGTTGAACACGGATTGCCAGCCGCCCATGTGCGAGTCGCGCGCCTGCGCGTTCGGGAAGCCGCTGTGGCGCATGTGCAGGTGGGTGCCGTCCTCCTGCTCGGTCAGCGTGACCTCGATCAGCGTCTTTAGATCGGGCGGCAGGGAGCCCGACTCCCAGGCCCAGGTGTAGGCGAGGAAATTGGCGCGGTCGATGGCCTGGTACTCGCCGCCGACAATGTGCCGCGAGCCGTCGCGTCCGCCCATCACGATGCGGTAGCTGCCGCCGACGCGCGCATCGGCACTTGCCTCCAACACGCTCATGCCGCGCGGGCAATGCCACGCGGCCAGCGCGGCCTGGCTGGTGAAGGCGTCGAAGACCCGCTCGCGTGGCGCGCGGATAAGGCGGGTCATTTCCAGTTCGAAGGTGGCGGCTTGATCCATGATGGTGTCCCTCACTCCTTGGTTGCGTCGTCCGGGCCCCTGGCGGAAGCTGCCGTGTGGGTTCGTTCGACGAATTCGACGAGCCGGTCGAGGTTGCCTTCCCAATGGCGCCGGTAGGCGTCCAGCCAGTCGTGTGCATCGCGCAGGGCGTCGGCGCGCAGATGGCAGATGCGCCAGCGCGCGTTGACCTCGCGTTCGATCAGTCCGGCGTCCGCCAGCACGCGCAGGTGCTTCGAGATGGCCGGGGCCGACATCTCGAACGGGCGAGCCAGCTCGCTCACCGGGGCCTCGCCCTCCGACAGCCGCGCCAGGATCGCCCGCCGGGTGGGGTCGGCCAGGGCGGCGAAGACATTGGAGAGTGTGTCGGGTGTGGCTGGCATGCGTTCATTTAACCAATCGGTTAAATGAAAGTCAAGTAAAGAAAAAGCCACACACGCCGGTTGAGGAAAAGCCGGCACCGGCATTGATTCGCATCTGGATATGTGACGCGCGCTTCTGGCATCCTGACGGCCTGTCCCGAAGCCCCGGCAGTCCCCCATGGGAGAACCTCAATGCCATTTTCCGACTGGACCCACGAAGCGATTCGCAAGATCGAAGCCGACTTCAACCGCTCCGCCGATACCCACCTGATCCCGCTGGACCTGCCCGGTTACCCGGATATCCGCTTCTACTTCAAGGATGAATCGAGCCATCCGACCGGCAGTCTCAAGCACCGGCTGGCGCGGTCGCTGTTTCTCTATGCGCTCTGCAATGGCTGGCTGAACGAGAAGAGCACGGTGGTGGAAGCCTCGAGCGGTTCGACGGCCATCTCGGAGGCGTATTTCGCGCGCCTGCTGGGTCTGCCCTTTGTGGCCGTGATTCCGGCCGGCACCTCGAGGGCGAAGATCGAAGCTATCGAGTTCTATGGCGGCCATTGCCAGCTGGTCGGCAATCCGTCGGAGATCTACACGGAATCGCATCGCATTGCCGAAGAAGCCGGCGGCCACTTCATGGATCAGTTCACTTATGCCGAGCGCGCGACGGACTGGCGGGCCAACAACAATATCGCCGAGTCGATCTTCCGGCAGATGGCCGAGGAAGAGTACCCGGTGCCGGCCTGGCTGGTGTCGAGTGGTGGCACCGGGGGTACGATTGCCACGCTGGGCCGCTATGTTGCTTACCGCCGGCACAAGACGCGCGTGCTTTGCGCCGACCCCGAGAACTCGGTGTTCTTCGACTATTTCAAAAGCGCATTGGCGGGACATCCGGACCGCGGCCTGAGCCTCGACGTCGGCTCGAGAATCGAGGGCATCGGCCGCCCGCGTGTCGAGCGCTCGTTCATCCCGACTTGCATCGATGCCATGCTGAAGGTGCCCGATGCCTTGTCCTTTGCCGCCATGCGCTACCTGGCCTGGCGCCTGGGGCACCGCGTGGGCGGCTCGACCGGGACCAATTTCGTCGGCATGCTGTATCTGGCCGAACAGATGAAGGCAGCGGGCGAGCAGGGTGCCATCGTCGGCCTGCTATGCGACAGCGGCGATCGCTATGGCAATACCTATTACGACGACGCCTGGTACCGGGCGCAGGGCATTCCCGTCGAGGACCCCGATGCGATCATCGTCCGTGCGGTGAACGGCGATCCGGTGTTCACGCAGCAGGCGATGGCTGGGCTCGAAGCGGCCGGCGCCGGGGTCGGTGCGGCGGCCTGAGCTTCGTGCCGTGTCACAATCTCGGCCTGCGGCCGCTCTGGAGCGGCTGCTCGTATCCACCCTGAGCGACCTGCCTATGCGTCTTTTTGGTATCAGTATCCACATCATTGTCGCGCTGTACTTTGCCGTGCACGCGGTGCGCAGCCACCAGAACATGTACTGGCTGCTGATCCTGTTCCTGTTCCCCGGCCTTGGCAGCGTGGTGTACTTCTTCGCGGTCTACCTGCCGGCGCTGCGCGAGTCGCGCGGTGCGCGCGCGGCCACGCGTGCCATCACGCAACTGGTGGATCCCAACCGGGCGGTGAGGGAGGCGCGTGCCGCCTTCGACCGCGCGCCGACGGTCGACCATCGTATGCGCCTGGGCGCCGCGCTGCTGGAAGCCGGCCAGCCGGCCGAGGCGCTCCAGCACTATGAGGCGGCCGCCAACGGGCCCTTTGCTTCCGATCCGGCGTTGCTGCAGGGCCTCGCCCGTGCGCAGTTCGCCGTCGGCAATGCCGCGGCAGCCCAGGCAACGCTCGAAAAGCTCTTCGCCGCCAGTCCCATGGCTCGCCAGCAACCCGATCCGGCCCTGCTGTACGCGCGCGCACTGGCCGCGACCGGCGCGGCAGGCACGCGTGCCGCATTCGAGCAGGCCCTGACCTGTGCCAGCGACGCCGCACCGCGTTGCCTGTTTGCCGACTGGCTGGCGGCACAGCCTGACGAATCCGACCGGCAACGTGCCCGCGCCCTCTACGGCGACATCGTGCACGATGCCAAACACTGGCCGCGCCACGCCCGCGAATACAATCGCGAGTGGCTGCAACGCGCGCAAGCTGCGCTCGGCCAATGATCCGCACCTTGTGTGCAATTCTGGACAACATGACTCTTCTTAAACGCAAATCGATTGAAGCCGTGGCCTCGCGCCGTCCTGCACGTGGTACCCGCAACCGTGGCGAGGCGCCGGCCCGCGAGGAAAAGCGCATGACGCCGCGCTTTGCGCCCGTCACATTCTCCGAGCTGGACGGCGTGCGCTACCTGCATTTTGGTACCGAGTGGGTGCAGGGTGCGATGCGGCTGCGCAAGCCGGATGCCATCGAGCTGGAATACGCCCAGCAGATGATGGCGTGGCTGCTGTTCCTGTCGCCGGCTGCGGACGATTTCCATGTGGCGCAGCTCGGGCTGGGCGCCGCCGCGCTGACCAAGTTCTGCCACCGCAATTTTGCGCGCGCGCGCGTGACGGCTGTCGAGCTGAATCCGGCGGTGATCGTGGCCGGCCGCAGCATGTTCGGCCTGCGCAATGACGACGCGCGCCTGAGCGTGCGCGAGCAGGATGCCTGGGACTATGTGATGGATGCCGCCAGCACGGCATCGGTGGACGCGCTGCAGGTGGACCTGTACGACGCCACCGCGCGCGGCCCGGTGCTCGACACCACCGCCTTCTACAGGGCCTGCCGACGCACGTTGAAGGCGCCGGGCGTGATGACGATCAACCTGTTCGGCGACCACGACAGCTTCCCGAAGAATATCGCGCGCATCTGCGACGCGTTCGACAACCGGGTGCTGGTGTTCCCCGAGGTGCACGACGGCAACATCATCGCCATGGCCTTCAACGGGCCGGCCATCGATGTGGCGTGGGAAACGCTGGAAGCGCGCGCGAAGGTGCTGGAAACCACCACTGGACTGCCGGCGCTGGACTGGGTTCAGAAGCTGCGCGCGGCGAATGCGCGGCAGGAAGAGCGCCTGGTGATCTGATTGTTGCCCCTCTGCCCGACGGCAGAGGGGCGACGCCTGCTTACTGCTTGTGGAAGAACTGCGCCAGCGACCACTCGTCGGTGCGCGCTTCGTACTTCAGTCCCTTCTTCATCGCCCACATCGCCAACTGGCTGTGCGACGGGACGATCGCATGGTCGGCCAGCGCGAACCTGGCCGCGACGCGGGCGTTCTCTTCACGTGCTTTGTCGCTGCTGACGGTGGTCAGTGACTTCTCGATCAGGGCGTCGAGCTCCTTGTTGCTGTACTTGCCCCAGTTCCAGGTGCCATAGCCGGTCTTCGGATTCGGCGTGCCCGTGATCGAGCGCAGGGCCACGTCCGCCGCGGCCGAGCCCCAGCCCAGCATTTCGAACGAGAAGTCCCCTTGGCGCGCACGCGTGAAGTAAACGGCTACCGGCAGCGTTTCCACTTTGGTCTGGATGCCGATACGGGTCAGCATGCTGGCCGTCGCCTGCGCGACGGCGGCGTCGTTCAGGTAGCGGTTGTTGGTGGCATGCAGGGTCAGGCCGAAGCCGTCGGGATAGCCGGCGGCGGCCAGCAGCTTCTTCGCGCCTTCGGGATCGTAGGCCTCCGGCTTGGTGCCAGGGTGCCCGAAGATCTGCGGAGACACGATCGACGATGCCGGCACCGCCAGCCCTTCCATGATGCGGCTGACGATGGCGTCGCGGTTCAGCGCCTTGCTGATGGCGGCGCGCACGCGGACATCCTTGAACGGGTTCTTGCCGAGCGGCTTGCCGGCCTTGTCGGTCACGTACGGCGGGTTGTCGCGCGACTGGTCCATCTGCCAGAAGATGGTGCGCCACGACACCTGCTGCTCGATCCTGAACTGCGGGTTCTGCTTCAGTTTGGCGACGTCGGCCGACGGCACGCTTTCGATCACGTCCACGTCGCCGGCCAGCAGTGCCGCCGATCGCGCGCCGTTGTCGGTGATGATGCGGAAGATGGCGCGGTCCCACTCGGGCTTCGGGCCCCAGTAGTTCGGATTGCGCTCCATCACGATTTCCTGCCCGCGCGCAAAGCGTACGAACTTGAAGGGGCCGGTGCCGATCATGGCCTTGCCCGAATCGAAATCCGCCTGCGTCAGCGTCGCCGCGATCTTCTTCGGCATGATCGGCACGCTGTTCAGGTCGTTGGCGAGGTTGGCGTAGTTGGGCACGCTCATGGTCAGGCGCACCGTGAGCGGGTCGGGCGTGTCGATGCGCGCGATGGGTTTGGTGTAGCTGGTGAACGAGCCCGGGCTGTTGACGAGCTTCTCGGGGCGCTCCAGCGACGCCTTGACGTCTTCGCTGGTGAACGGCGAGCCGTCATGCCATTTCACGTTCGGGCGCAGCTTGATTTCCCAGGTGATCGCGTTGACGGGCTTCCACGACAGCGCCAGCCCGGGAATGTAGCGGGCGTTCTTGTCCATGAACACCAGCGACTCGAAGATATGCAGCGCGATGGCGTTATTGGGGCCCGAGTTGTTCCACTGCGGATCCATCGAGGTCACGTCCGCCGACAAGCCGATGCGCAGGTCTTCGGCCTGCGCTGCGCCCGCGGGCAGCAAGGTCAGTGCGGCACCGCCCAGCACCAGGGCGGTGCCGGCCCGCAGCAGGCTGCGCCTTGGCAGGGAAACGTGGAAACGTCGGCTGGCTTTCATCGGGAAGGGCTCCTCGTACGGGTCCGTTGCCGGCGCTCGGCGTGCGGCGACGGACAGGTTCTCAGGCGGGTTTGCCCCGCATTGTGCCGCTAAAGCGACATCCATGCACCGCATGCGATGCCGCAGTCATCCGGCTATGCTTGCAGGGCAGGCCCCGCCTTGTCCATCGGCATCCGCCCGGTGGGGCAGGGCCGGTAGAATTGCGGCCATGTTTGCCAATTCCCGCACCATCGTCTCGGCCCAGTCCGATGTCCACGATCACCTGGCCGCGCGCGTGGCGCGCCACCTTGCCGAGCCGTTCCGCAAGCCGATCGGCGAGCCCAGCCGCCGTGCGCTTGCCACGGCACTGGAGCGCTGGCAGCAAGCTGGCGGCGCGCCGCTGATCCTCGATGCCGGCTGCGGCGTTGGGGAAAGCACGTTGCGCCTGGCGACCGCCTTCCCCGGCCATTTCGTGATCGGCGTCGATCAGTCGGAGAAGCGCCTGACGGCAGGCAAGGACTGGTGGGAGTCGGAAATGCCCCCCAATTTCTGCTGGGCCCGCGCCGATCTGGTGGATGTCTGGCGTCTGCTGCAGGCTGAAGCCGTGCCTGTGCGCCGGCACTACGTGCTCTATCCCAATCCCTGGCCCAAGATCGGCCACTTCGGCAGGCGCTGGCAGGGCCATGCCGTCTTTCCGGCGCTGGCCGCGTGTGGCGATTATCTGGAGTGCCGCAGCAACTGGCAGGTCTATATCGACGAGTTTGCCCAGGCGCTGACGCTGGTCGGCCGTCCGGCGCAGACCGAAGCCTGGCACCCAACGCAGGCGATGACGCCGTTCGAGCGCAAGTACGCGGCGTCGGGCCATGGCTTGTGGCGCTGCGTCAGCGAACGCAGCCCCGGGTAGTCGGGGCCTGATAAAGAAAACGGCCCGCGCTGGGCGGGCCGCTTCAGACTGGGAATGGGCTGTTCAGTGGAACAGCGGCTGCTGCGTCGGTGCATCTTCCGGCAGTTCGGCGTGGACGATCTCGCCGTTGCGGTCCGCGTACAGCGGCGTGCCGCAGTCCTCGCAGTACTCCGGATCGAACAGCGCGGCGTGGCGGAAGATGTCTTCCACGCCGGCGTTGCGCAGTTCCTCGCAGATCTGCTCGAGCGGGTTGCCCTTTTCCTCGGCGTCGATCTCGCCAGCCTCGCGGCCGTAGACGGGCCAGACGATGCCATAGATCACATCCTTCTCGCCGCGCATGGTGAAGCCCACGCGGTATTCCTCGACGACTTCTTCGCCGAAAGCTGCCACCACCGCGGCCAGCTGGCCGGCCGGCACGTCCAGCGTGCCGGACAGGTAGTTAACGGCGGCGCGCACTGTGAGCGGGCGGATGCTCTTGTCCGACTCGCGGCACGACAGGAAGAAGGCGTCCGGCAACAGCAGTTCGAATTCGCAGCCTGGCAGCAGCAGGGCGACCGAAGGCTGGACCTGGCTGCGCCATTGCTCCAGGCAGACCGAGCGCTCGGCGTGGTGCTCCTTGGCATCTTCCTGCCAGCGGAACAGCGCGCCTTCGTGCGGCGCCACGACGACGGCCAGCAGGTAGCGTGGATCGGCCAGGATCGGTGCGGTCTCGGGCAGGTCGCGCAGGTCGACCTTGGGCACCGTGCCGCCCAGCGCGGCCGAAGCCAGCTTGTGCGTCAGCGCAAATGTGTCGCTATGCGTGCGCGGCAGCTGGTCGATGCTGTACAGGTAGGGCGACAGCGCCACCTTGGTGTTGGTCGCCAGCACGTGCGCCTGCAGATGTACCGCCAGGTTCTGCACCAGATCGGGCTTGAGCGCACCGGAGGGAATGGCGTAGCGGGTGTGCGCCAGGATCGGCGCGGCGACCAGCAATGCGTCATAGCGCACGCCGTCGATGTCGACGGTCGCGGATTCGGCCAGCGTCTCGGCCTGCTCGGCCAGGACGTCGGAGGCGTCGGCGTTGTGTTTAAACAGGTGTTCGAGTGCCGCGTCCAGCGCGGTCTGGCTGCCGTTCTTCAACAGGCGGCCCAGGCGCTGGGAAAGGCGCCGTTCCCAATACCCGTCCTCCATGCGGCTGCCCGAGGCGTCGAGGGCGAGCGCATCGGCCACCAGTCGCTCGGCGTCGGGCGAAAGACGTGGAGAAGCCTTGGGGCGAAAACCTGCCATATAGAGAAACCGTCCGTATTTTTTCGTAAAACGGTATTCTACTCGCTGCGTTGACAAGAATCGCCGCCCGGTGCCGGGCGGCTGATTTGTCTGGTCCCGGAATCGTTATTTCTGGGCCGGATCGGCAGGGGCGTGGGTCTCGATGCCGTGCTGCTCGCCCGCGATGGAGACCTCGCCGCCGCCCTTGGTCAGCAGATAGAGTGCCGCGCCTGCAACGACAACGAATGCGATGATGATCTTTGCCATGGTGTCTCCTGTCTGGGTTCCGGGGGCCTGCAGGCCTCCCGTGCGTTGACCGCTTTTTCTCTGAAGCCCAGTTTGGCAGTGCAGGCTTGCGTGGAACTTACACGGAAGACTTGAGTGAAAAGTCGGCTGGGGGCCACAATTCGCGCGCCCATGAAAAACGCCGCCTGCCGTAGCCCCGCGAAGGTCCGGGGCATGGCAGGCGGCGCAGCCTTGGCAGCTGCCCCTCAGCGGGACAGCGTCATGGCACTCAGGCGGCCAGCAACTGGCGCAGCACGAACGGCAGGATGCCGCCGTGGTTGTAGTAATCGACTTCGATCGGGGTGTCGATGCGCAGCAGCACCGGCACGCGCTGCACGTCGCCATTGGCGCGCTTGATCACCAGCACCACGTCCTGCTGCGGCTTGAGCTCGCCCTCGATGCCTTCGATGTCGAAGGTCTCGTTGCCGGTGATGCCGAGCGTCTCGGCGCTGTCGCTGCCCTTGAACTGCAGCGGCAGCACGCCCATGCCAACCAGGTTGGAGCGGTGGATGCGCTCGAAGCTGCGGGCGATCACGGCCTTCACGCCCAGCAGCTGCGTGCCCTTGGCCGCCCAGTCGCGCGACGAGCCGGTGCCATACTCTTCGCCGCCGAACACCACCGTGGGCGTGCCCTCGGCGATGTACTTCATGGCGGCGTCATAGATCGACATTTCGTCGCCGGTGGGCTGGAGCAGCGTGACGCCGCCTTCCACGCGCGAGCCGTCCGCCTTGGGCGGGATCATCAGGTTCTTGATGCGCACGTTGGCGAAGGTGCCGCGCATCATGACCTCATGGTTGCCGCGGCGCGAACCGTAGCTGTTGAAGTCGGCCTTGAGCACGCCGTGCGACAGCAGGTACTTGCCAGCCGGCGAGGTGTCCTTGATCGAGCCGGCCGGCGAGATGTGGTCGGTCGTCACGGAATCGCCGAAGATGCCCAGCGCACGTGCGTCGCGCACGCTGCCGCTGGTGGCGGCCGGCTGCATGCTGAAATCCTGGAAGAAGGGCGGTTCCGCGATATACGTCGACTTCGGCCAGTCGTAGACCTGGCCCTTGGTGCCCTTGATGGCCGCCCACAGCTTGCTCGGCTTCTTGACCTGCTCGTAGTTGCCCTTGAAGGTCTTGGCGTCCATCGCGTACTTCATCAGCGCGTGGATTTCTTCCGAGGTCGGCCAGATGTCGCCCAGCCAGATCTCCTTGCCGTTCTTGCCCTTGCCGACCGGCTCGGTCATCAGGTCGCGGGTCACGTTGCCGGCGATGGCATAGGCCACCACCAGCGGCGGCGAGGCCAGGAAGTTGGCGCGGATGTTCGGGTGGATGCGGGCCTCGAAATTGCGATTGCCGGACAGCACGGCGGCAGCCACCAGGTCGTTGCTGGTGATGGCGTCGTTCAGTTGCGGCGTCAGGTCGCCGGCATTGCCGATGCAGGTGGTACAGCCATAGGCCGTCACGCCGAAGCCCAGCTTTTCCAGGTACGGCAGCAGGCCGGCGGCCTTCAGGTACTCGGTCACCACGCGGCTGCCCGGCGCCAGCGAGGTCTTGATGTGCGGCGCCACCGTCAGGCCGGCTTCCACTGCTTTCTTGGCCAGCAGGCCGGCGGCCAGCAGCACGCTCGGGTTGGAGGTGTTGGTGCAGGAGGTGATCGCGGCGATCAGCACATCGCCATTCTTCACCTCGATGCCGTCGGTGGTGGTGTAGGCACGGTCCAGGTCGGCGGCTTCCTTGTTGAAGCCGTTCTCGGCCACCGGCTTGCTGAACAGCGAGGCGAAAGTGCTCTTGACGTTGCCGATCTCGATGCGGTCCTGCGGACGCTTCGGGCCGGCCAGGGACGGGGCGACCGTGCCCAGATCCAGCGTCACCACCTTGCTGTAGTCGATCTCGCCGGCCTTGGGAATGCCAAACATCTTCTGGGCGCGGAAATAGCCCTCGAATGCGGCGATTTCCTCTTCGGTACGGCCGGTGCCCTTGAAGTAGTCGATGGTCTTCTCGTCCACCGGGAAGAAGCCCATGGTGGCGCCATATTCCGGCGCCATGTTGCCGATGGTGGCGCGGTCGGGGAGGGCCAGGCTGGCGGTGCCTTCGCCGAAGAATTCGACGAACTTGCCGACGACCTTTTCCTTGCGCAGCATTTCGGTGATGGTCAGCACCAGGTCGGTGGCGGTCACGCCTTCGCGCAGGCGGCCCTTCAGCTCCACGCCAACCACGTCCGGGGTCAGGAAGTAGACCGGCTGGCCCAACATGCCGGCCTCGGCTTCGATGCCGCCGACGCCCCAGCCCACCACGCCGATGCCGTTGATCATCGTGGTGTGCGAATCGGTGCCCACCAGGGTATCCGGGTAGTAGACGCCGTCCTTCTTGTGCACGCCACGGGCCAGGTATTCGAGATTGACCTGGTGCACGATGCCGAAGCCGGGCTGCACCACGCCGAAGGTATCGAATGCCTGCATGCCCCACTTCATGAACTGGTAGCGCTCGTTGTTGCGCTGGAATTCCAGTTGCATGTTGAGGTCCAGCGCCTTCTTTTCGCGGAAGTGGTCGACCTGCACCGAGTGGTCGACCACCAGGTCCACAGGCACCAGCGGCTCGATCTTCTTGGGGTTCTTGCCCATCTTCTCGGCGACGTTGCGCATGGCGGCAAGGTCAGCCAGCAGCGGCACGCCGGTGAAGTCCTGCAGGACCACGCGGGCGACCACGAAGGGGATCTCGTCGACGCGTTCGGCGTTCGGCTTCCAGTTGGCCAGCTGCCTGACGTGTTCTTCGGTCACCTTCTTGCCGTCGCAGTTGCGCAGCACCGATTCCAGCACCACGCGGATCGACACCGGCAGGCGCCCGATCGCAATGTCCAGTTCCTCGCCCAGCTTGGGCAGGGAGAAATACTGGCCCTTGCCGGAAGAGCCGATCTTGAATTCTTTTAGCGTCTTATTGAATTGATGGGGCATTGCCGTACTCCGATCGAAGGAAGATGCGATGGCGTTGACTCGGACCTTGTTCCAGACCCCGGTACGCAGCCACGGCGATCACCGCGGTCCGATCTCGGCTGCGCACTGATACTCTAACCGCCGCGCGAGCAGGCCGCCAGCAGTCACACTGCTGGAAGCTTGCTCGCGTAATGCTTTCCGGCCGGTCAGCTGACCGGCCGGAGATGGTATTTACTGCTTGGGTGCTGCCGATTGCTGGGCGGCATCCGGTTGCTGCTGCTGCTGCTGCTGCTGCTGCGGTGCGGCCAGCAGCGGCGTGGTGGCCGGGGCGCGCAGGCCGCCGGCCTGGGTCGGGGCGGAGCCGCCAGCCTGCATGTCGGCGTTCTGGCACTCGTCGGCCAGGCGCTGGCCGAGGTTATGGTTGAACAGCATGGCCTTGCTCGGGATCACGACCAGGTCCAGGCCAGAGCGTGCGTCGTAGTAGCGGTCGGCACCGGTGACCGTGGTCTGGCGCGGCAGCTTGTAGTCGCGGCCCTGCCAGTGCACGGTCAGGACCTCATCGCGCTGCATGTTGCCGGCGATATACAGGGTGTTGCCGAGTTCGCACTGCCACTTTTCGCCATTCGGGACGGTCGCTGCGGCGGCTGCGGCCGGGGCTGCCTTGCTCTTCTTGGCGGGCGCCTTCTTGGTGGTGGTCTTCTTGGCCGGTTCCTGGGCCATGACCGTGCCGGCGGTGGTCAGGGTGAATGCGCCGATGCAGGCAGCGAGAATAAGTTGTTTCATTTTGTGAGTACCTTTCGAATTTCGTTTCGGACGGGTGCCGCCGCGATACTCTGCAGGGCCTGGAGTTGAATTCCGCCGCTATTCTCTACGATTTGCCAGGGTCGGCGAAGGGCTCTGGCCTTTCGTTACATTATTCGGGCACATGGTTAGCCAAGGTTCACTTGCGCTTGCCGATCGGCACGAATTTCAGGTCCTCCGGGCCCACATAATTGGCGCTCGGACGGATGATCTTGTTGTCGATGCGTTGCTCGATAATGTGCGCTGCCCAGCCCGAAGTGCGGGCAATCACGAACAGCGGCGTAAACATCGCGGTCGGCACGCCCATCATGTGGTAGCTCACGGCGCTGAACCAGTCGAGGTTCGGGAACATTTTCTTGATGTCCCCCATCACCGTTTCCAGGCGCTCGGCGATGTCGAACATCTTCATCGAACCGGCGTTCTTCGACAGCTTCTTCGCCACTTCCTTGATCACCTGGTTGCGCGGGTCGCTGATGGTGTACACCGGGTGGCCGAAGCCGATCACGACTTCCTTGTTCCCGACGCGGCGGGTGATATCGGCCTGGGCCTCATCCGGGTTGTCGTAGCGCTTCTGGATCTCGAACGCGACTTCGTTGGCGCCGCCGTGCTTGGGGCCGCGCAGCGCGCCGATGGCGCCGCAGATGGCCGAGTACATGTCCGAACCCGTGCCGGCGATCACGCGCGCGGCGAAGGTCGAGGCGTTGAACTCATGCTCCGCGTACAGGATCATCGACGTGTGCATGGCGCGCTCCCACAGCTCCGACGGCTTCTCGCCGTGCAGCAGGTGCAGGAAGTGCGCGCCGATCGAGTCGTCGTCGGTTTCCACCTCGATGCGGCGGCCGTTGTGGCTGTAGTGGTACCAGTACAGCAGCATCGAGCCGAGGCTGGCCATCAGGCGGTCGGCGATGTCGCGCGCGCCCGGGGTGTTGTGGTCTTCCTTCTCCGGCAGCACGGTGCCGAGCACCGACACGCCGGTGCGCATCACGTCCATCGGGTGGGCGCTGGCAGGCACCCATTCCAGCGCGGCCTTGACGTTGGCGGGCAGGCCGCGCAGCGACTTCAGCTTGGCCTTGTAGGCCGCCAGTTCAGCCTTGTTCGGCAGCTTGCCGTGCACCAGCAGGTGGGCGATTTCCTCGAATTCGCAGGTGTCGGCGATATCGAGGATGTCGTAGCCGCGGTAGTGCAGGTCGTTGCCGGTACGGCCGACCGTGCACAGCGCGGTGTTGCCGGCGGTCACGCCCGACAGGGCGACGGATTTCTTGGACTTGGGCGTGACCGGTGGTGCATCGGGCTTCGAGGCGGACATCAGTGTCTCCTTCGGGGCGCATGTCCGTGGCGGGCATGCACCGGATTTGTTATGACTGTCGTCTGCGTTCAGGCGAAGAACAGCTCCGCCACATTGCCCGGCAGCGCTGTGCCAGTGGCGTGGGCGCGCTGCAGCAGGGACCAGTAGTAGCGATAGCTGGCACGGTCGTGAAGCTGGCCTTCGTGCCGGATCGGGGCCCAGTTGTTCTCGTGGGCCGCCAGCAGGATCTGGCTGGCCGCGCCGATTTCGCCAACGCTGGGGCGGAACGCCGCGACGATGGGTTCGATCTGGCCAGGATGGATGCTCCATTTGCGCAGGTAGCCGAATTCGGTGCGGGCGCGCAGGGCGTCAGCGCCGGCGCGGCCGGGTTCCTGCACATCGGTGCTCACATTGTGCGAGGGCACTTTGCCATGCCGATGGCAGGCCGCCGAGATCTCCAGCATGGCACGGCGGATCAGGGGGTGTTCGAACTGCTGGGGCGAGCGCATGGCATCGCCCGGAATGGCGCCGTGGTGGGCCGAGACGAAATCCATCAGGCCAAAGCTCAGGCATTCCACCTGCACTAGTGCGGCGATATCGAAGGCCTGTTCCAGCGCGGCATGGGTTTCGATCAGCACATGGATCGGAATGTGACGTGCAATGCCTGCGGTGCGGGCCACCTGGTTGACCTGGTCGGTGACGCGCGCGACTTCCACGACGTCCGTGACCTTCGGAATGACCACGTAGGCAATGCGGGCACCAGCCTCGCGCACCAGGACGTCGACATCATCGCGCCAGGACGAGTGCACGGGGTCGTGGATGCGCACGCCAACCCGGTTGTGGGCATTGAGCGGGCTGTTGATCAGTTGCGCGCACAGCTCGGCGTGTTCGCGCTCCTGACCAACTGCTGCGCCGTCCTCGCAATCGAAGGTGATGTCGAAGACGGGACCAAGCTCTTGCTGCAGGGCAAGCGATTTTCTCATCAGCTTCTCGCTGCCCGCGTAGTGGTCGCAGACCGGCAACTGGACGGGGATGGCTTCGCCCTGGAACAAGACCTCGGATGGATGCACGTTGATTCGGATCAGGAGTGAATGAGAGAACGCATCGGATACGACGCGCATGAAAAAACCGGGGCTCGCACCGATTCGTGAATCGCTGCGAAGCCCCGGTCTTTCATGGACGGATCGGAAGATCAGCCGAGCAGGTGCTGCACGCCGGCCTTTTCTTCTTCCAGTTCGTTCAGGGTGATGTTGATCTTTTCCTGGCTGTAGGCGTCGATCTCCAGACCCTTGACGATTTCGTACTTGCCGTTGGCCGTGGTCACCGGGAAGCCGAACATGGTGTCGGCGGGAATGCCGTACTCGCCGTTCGACGGGATGCCCATGGTAACGACCTTGCCGTTGCTGCCCAGCACCCAGTCATGCACGTGGTCGATGGCGGCGTTGGCGGCCGAGGCGGCCGACGACAGGCCACGCGCCTCGATGATGGCGGCGCCGCGCTTGCCGACGGTCGGCAGGAACACATCGTTGTTCCACACCGGGTCGTTGATCATGTCCTTGACGCTCTTGCCGTCGACGGTCGCGTAGCGGTAGTCGGCGTACATGGTCGGGCTGTGGTTGCCCCACACGAACATCTTCTCGATCGACGACACCGGCTTGCCGGTCTTGGCGGCGATCTGCGACAGGGCACGGTTGTGGTCCAGGCGCAGCATCGCGGTGAAGTTCTCGCGCGGCAGGTTCGGTGCCGACTTCATGGCGATGTAGGCGTTGGTGTTGGCCGGGTTGCCGACCACCAGCACCTTGACATTGCGGCTGGCGACTTCGTCCAGTGCCTTGCCCTGCACCGTGAAGATCTGGGCGTTGGCTTCGAGCAGGTCCTTGCGTTCCATGCCCTTGCTGCGGGGACGGGCGCCAACCAGCAGGGCCACGTCGGCGTCCTTGAAGGCGACCTTGGGATCATCGGTGATGACCACGCCGGCCAGCAGCGGGAACGCGCAGTCTTCCAGTTCCATCACCACGCCCTTGACGGCGGCCTGGGCTTGCGGGAGGTCGAGCAGTTGGAGGATGACCGGCTGGTCTTTGCCCAGCATGTCGCCATTGGCGATGCGGAACAGCAGGGAATAGCCGATCTGGCCAGCGGCGCCGGTGACTGCGACGCGCATTGGGGCTTTAGCCATGAGTAAATCTCCAAACGATAGAAGGGGGTAGCCGGTCGGTGGCGTGCCGTCGCCGCATATCGGAGGGCGGAACGTCACCGGTGCTGGTTGTCGCCACAGCGGGGAGCGGCAGTCGGCCGGAACCTGGTGGCGAAGCCACGGGGCGGAACCGGTGAGGGAGAGCCGCAACGGGTCATGGTGATGCAACAAACCGTAAGTCTACTGCGAAGCGGGGCGCGATATCCAGATTGAACTGCGTCAACCGCAGAACGAGCGGGCCCGCCGGCGTGGACCTGCGCGAGTGTAGGCCGGGGCTATGCTGGTGTCAATTCATATGTCTTATATAAGACATAAGACATTTAACGCGAGGCTGGACGGGCTTCGCCGTTTTGTGGTGAAATCCGGCTATGTCTTCCCTGCCTACGTCCCTGACCGGCGCCCCCGCACCCGGAGCGCAGGATTCTGGCGCCATCACAGCTGGTGTCGGGGCGCAGCCGTCTCCCTCGCAGCCGCCGGCTGCCCCCGCGGTCCATGCCGTGCCGTCACCGACCTTCAGCCCGCTCTACCAGCAGATCAAGGCGCTGATCACGCGCAGCCTGCAATCCGGCGAATGGAAGCCCGGCGAAATGATCCCGAGCGAAATGGAGCTGGCTTCCCGCTACAAGGTCAGCCAGGGCACCGTTCGCAAGGCCATCGACGAGCTGGCCGCCGAAAACCTGGTGGCGCGCCGGCAGGGCAAGGGTACCTTCGTGACCACCCATCATGAAGACGTGGTCAAGTTCCGCTTCCTGCGCCTGGTGCCCGATGAGGGCGAGCCGCATTATGGCGCCAGCCATGTGCTTGAATGCAAGCGCCTGCGCGCACCGGCCGAAATCGCGCGGCTGCTCGATATCCGTACCGGCGACAGCGTGGTGCAGATCCGCCGCGTGCTGAACTTCTCTGGCGAGTCGACCGTGCTGGACGAAATCTGGCTGCTCGGCGCCAACTTCAAGGGGCTCACGGCAGAAAAGCTGACCGAGTGGAAGGGCCCGATGTATGCATTGTTCGAGGCCGAATTCGGCACGCGCATGATCCGCGCCTCGGAAAAGATTCGCGCAGTCGCCGCCGACCAGACCGCCGCTGACTTGCTGTCCGTGCCGGTGGGATCGCCGCTGCTGTCGGTGGAGCGGGTGTCGTACACCTATGGCGACCGACCCGTCGAGGTGCGTCGCGGGCTGTATGTCACGACGCGGCACTATTATCAGAACGACCTGAGTTGAGGCCTGTGCATCGGGTGGTCGGGCACGCCAGGATCGATTGTTGCGGCTTTTGTCATAGTCGCTGAAGCCGTTGCGGCGATTGAGTGGTTTTTGTGAGTCAGGTGCCTCTGCGTGCGATTGTCGGGCACCTCGTGTTGGTGCGTGATAGCTGAAAATTATTGGTGCAGCGCGCAACAAAGGCGCTAAAATCTCACGGATTTGCTCCAATGCATCCATTTGCATTCAGGGCAATGGCAGTTTCGTTTTTTGTTTACCGCAAAATGGGGTCTCGCATGGCTGAAGCCGTCAAACAAGCCAGGCCGGAATTCCGGAATATCGGTATCTCGCAGATCGCGAGATACCGGTTGCCCTGGGCCGGCAAGGTATCCATCCTGCATCGCGTGAGCGGTGCGTTGATGTTTCTCCTCCTTCCTTTCGTCCTGTACCTGTTTGAGCAGAGCGTCACTTCCGAACTGAGCTTCGCAAAGTTCTCGGCTCTCCTGTCCGGTGGCTTCGTCAAGCTGGTTCTGCTGGTCCTGATCTGGGGCTACCTGCATCACTTCTGCGCCGGTATCCGCTTCCTGCTGCTGGATGTGCACGTCGGCGTTTCCAAGCCCGCCTCGGCGAAGTCCGCCGTCAGCGTGCTGGTCATCAGCTTGCTGCTCACCCTGATCTTCGGCCTGAAGCTGTACGGCCTGTTCTGAGGAGAATCAAGGTGGCAAACAATAATATCGGTCCCAAGCGTCTCGTCGTTGGCGCGCACTACGGTCTGAAAGACTGGCTCGCGCAACGCGTCACGGCCGTGATCATGGTGGTCTTCACCGTGATCCTGGCCATTGCATTCCTGCTGTCGAACGGCGCTTCGTACGAAGCGTGGGCAGGGCTCTTCTCCAACCAGTGGATGAAGATCATCACGTTCCTGACGGTCCTTTCGCTGCTGTTCCACGCCTGGATCGGCGTCCGGGACATCTGGATGGACTATGTGAGGCCGATGGCCGTGCGCCTCGTGCTGCAAGTACTTACGATTCTGTGGCTCGTCGGTTGTGCGGGCTACGCTGCTCAGATTCTCTGGAGGGTGTAATAAATGGTCGCAGTCAAGACTGGATTGCCGCGTCGCCGCTTTGACGTGGTCATCGTCGGGGCGGGCGGCGCCGGGATGCGCGCATCCCTCCAGCTCGCAGAAGCCGGCCTGAACGTGGCCGTGCTCTCCAAGGTGTTCCCGACCCGCTCACACACGGTGGCGGCGCAGGGTGGCATCGGCGCTTCGCTCGGCAACATGAGCGAAGACAACTGGCACTATCACTTCTACGACACCATCAAGGGCTCCGACTGGCTGGGCGACCAGGACGCCATCGAGTTCATGTGCCGTGAAGCACCGAAGGTCGTGTACGAGCTCGAACACTTCGGCATGCCGTTCGACCGCAACCCCGACGGCACGATCTACCAGCGTCCGTTCGGCGGCCACACGGCCAACTACGGTGAAAAGCCCGTGCAGCGCGCCTGCGCCGCGGCTGACCGTACCGGCCACGCACTGCTGCACACGCTGTACCAGCGCAATGTGCGCGCCAAGACCCACTTCTTCGTCGAATGGATGGCGCTGGACCTGATCCGCGACCAGGACGGCGACGTGCTGGGCGTGACCGCGCTGGAAATGGAAACCGGCGAGGTCTACATCCTCGAAGCCAAGACCACGCTGTTCGCGACCGGCGGTGCCGGCCGGATCTACGCGGCTTCCACCAACGCCTTCATCAACACCGGTGACGGCCTGGGCATGGCGGCGCGCGCAGGCGTGCCACTGGAAGACATGGAGTTCTGGCAGTTCCACCCGACCGGCGTGGCCGGCGCGGGCGTGCTGATCACCGAAGGCGTGCGCGGCGAGGGCGGTATCCTGCGCAACAAGGACGGCGAGCGCTTCATGGAGCGCTATGCCCCGACGCTGAAGGATCTGGCGCCGCGTGACTTCGTGTCGCGCTCGATGGACCAGGAAATCAAGGAAGGCCGCGGCTGCGGTCCGAACGGCGACTACGTGCTGCTCGACCTGACGCACGTCGGTGCCGAGACCATCATGAAGCGCCTGCCCTCGATCCGCGAAATCGGCATGAAGTTCGCCAATGTCGACGCGATCAAGGAACCGATTCCGGTGGTCCCGACCATCCATTACCAGATGGGCGGCATTCCGACCAATATCCATGGCCAGGTGGTGGCGCCCAAGAGCGGCAACCCCAACGAGGTCATCAACGGTTTCTACGCGATCGGCGAGTGCTCGTGCGTCTCGGTGCACGGCGCCAACCGCCTGGGCACCAACTCGCTGCTGGACCTCGTGGTGTTCGGTCGTGCAGCCGGCAACCACATCGTTGCCAACGCCCTCAAGCAGAAGGAACACAAGCCGCTGCCGGCGGACGCCGCCGACCGTGCGCTGTCGCGCCTGTCCAAGCTGCAGTCGTCGTCATCGGGCGAATACACCCAGGACGTT
The DNA here is from genome assembly GCF_000812465.1 of Cupriavidus sp. IDO. Taxonomy (GTDB): domain Bacteria; phylum Pseudomonadota; class Gammaproteobacteria; order Burkholderiales; family Burkholderiaceae; genus Cupriavidus. Next base: position 63,485 of record NZ_JWMA01000015.1, read on the forward strand.
GCCAACGACATCCGCAAGAACATGCAGTCGCATGCCGGCGTGTTCCGTACGCAGAAGCTGATGGACGAAGGCGTGGAGCGCATCCTGGAAGTGAGCGAGCGCGCATCCAACATCCACCTGAAGGACAAGTCGAAGGTCTTCAACACCGCGCTGGTGGAAGCCCTCGAAGTGGCCAATCTGGTGGAAGTGGCCAAGGCCACCATGATCTCGGCGGCTGCCCGCAAGGAATCGCGCGGTGCCCACGCGCACAGCGATTTCCCGAACCGCGACGACCAGAACTGGCTCAAGCACACGCTGTTCTACAGCGAAGGCAACCGCCTCGACTACAAGCCGGTGAAGATGGAACCGCTGACGGTGGAAAGCGTGCCGCCCAAGGCTCGTACCTTCTGAGTACCGAATCGTAGAGAAAACAGGACCCACAGAAATGAAGCGTATTTTCGAAGTCTACCGCTACGATCCGGACAAGGACGCGGCGCCGCGCATGCAAACCTACGAGGTCGAGCTGGACGGCCACGAGCGCATGCTGCTGGACGCACTGGTGAAGCTCAAGAAGCTGGATGAGACGATCTCGTTCCGCCGCTCGTGCCGCGAAGGCGTGTGCGGTTCGGACGCGATGAACATCAACGGCAAGAACGGCCTGGCGTGCCTGACCAATATGCGCGAGCTGCCGGACCGCATCGTGCTGCGTCCGCTGCCCGGCCTGCCGGTCGTGCGCGACCTGATCGTCGACATGACGAACTTCTTCAAGCAGTACAACTCGATCAAGCCGTTCCTGATCAACGACGAGCCGCCGCCCGAGAAGGAGCGTCTGCAGTCGCCGCAGGAACGCGACGAGCTGGACGGCCTGTATGAGTGCATTCTGTGCGCCAGCTGCTCGACGTCGTGCCCGTCGTTCTGGTGGAACCCGGACAAGTTCGTCGGCCCGGCCGGCCTGCTGCAGGCTTACCGCTTCATCGCGGACAGCCGCGACCAGGCCACCAACGAACGTCTGGACAACCTGAACGACCCGTACCGCCTGTTCCGCTGCCACAGCATCATGAACTGCGTGGACGTGTGCCCGAAGGGTCTGAACCCGACCAAGGCCATCGGCAAGATCAAAGAGCTGATGGTTCGCCGCGCTGTTTGATGTAGCGGCTGTAGTGTGTTGTAAGCGGCGCGTCAGCCCGAGCGGCTATATCGGGTGGGCGCGCCGGAAGTGAAAGCCATGACCGAAAGTCTTTCCACCACCTTCTCCCATCAGGCCGACCCGCACCGGCGCGCTCGTTTGCGCTGGCGTGCCCGCCGCGGCCTGCTGGAGAACGACATCATCGTCGAACGTTTTTTCAACCGTTACGAGGAGAGCCTGTCCGACGAGGATGTGGCATCGCTGAGCACGCTGTTCGAGCTGAGCGACAACGAGTTGATGGACCTGCTGCTTGCCCGCAAGGAGCTGGACGGTGAGCTCGACACGCCCCCGATGCAGCGCGTAATTGGCCTGCTGCGTTCGGTCTGAGTTTGGTCAACATTATTATTCACAGTATTAGAAGGAACCGACATGACGCCGTCCGATGTGAAAGCCACGCTATCGTTTTCCGATGGTTCCCCCAGCGTTGAGCTGCCGATCTACAAGGGCACCGTTGGCCCTGACGTAATCGACATTCGCAAGCTGTACGGACAGACCGGCAAGTTCACCTATGACCCCGGTTTCATGTCGACAGCTTCGTGCAACTCCAAGATCACCTATATTGACGGCGACAAGGGCGAGCTGCTGTACCGCGGCTACCCGATCGAGCAGCTGGCGCAGAAGTGCAACCACCTCGAAGTCTGCTACCTGCTGCTGAAGGGTGAGCTGCCCAACGCCAAGCAGAAGGAAGAGTTCACCGGCGCCGTGATGAACCACACCATGGTTCACGAGCAGCTGCAATTCTTCCTGCGCGGTTTCCGCCGCGATGCTCACCCGATGGCCGTGCTGACCGGCCTGGTGGGTGCCATGAGCGCGTTCTACCACGACGCCATGGACATCGATGATCCGCACCAGCGCGAGATCTCGGCCATCCGCCTGATCGCCAAGATGCCGACCCTGGTCGCCATGGCATACAAGTACAACATCGGCCAGCCGTACATCTACCCGCAGAACGACCTGTCCTACTCGGGCAACCTCATGCGCATGATGTTCGGCACGCCGTGCGCCCCGTACACCGTGAACCCGGTGCTGGAGCGCGCGCTGGACCGCATCTTCATCCTGCACGCCGACCACGAGCAGAACGCTTCGACCTCGACCGTGCGCCTGGCCGGCTCGTCGGGCACCAACCCGTTCGCAGCCATCGCCGCCGGCGTGGCCTGCCTGTGGGGCCCGGCCCACGGCGGCGCCAACGAGGCCGCGCTGAAGATGCTGGAAGAGATCGGCAGCGTCGACAACATCAACGAGTTCATCAAGCAGGTCAAGGACAAGAACTCGGGCGTGCGCCTGATGGGCTTCGGCCACCGCGTCTACAAGAACTACGATCCGCGCGCCAAGCTGATGCGCGAAACCTGCCATGAAGTGCTGGAAGAGCTGGGTCTGCACAACGACCCGCTGTTCAAGCTGGCCATGGAGCTGGAAAAGATCGCGCTGGAAGACGAGTACTTCGTCAGCCGCAAGCTGTACCCGAACGTCGACTTCTACTCGGGCATCGTCCAGCGCGCGCTGGGCATCCCGACCTCGCTGTTCACCTGCATCTTCGCGCTGGCCCGCACCCCGGGCTGGATCTCGCAGTGGGAGGAAATGATCACCGATCCGGAATACAAGATCGGTCGTCCGCGCCAGCTGTTCAACGGCGCCGCCACCCGCGACGTGCCGGACCTTGCCAAGCGCTGATCGCTGGGTTTTCATCCAGCTGCGCGACGCAGCAATCACAAACGCCCCGGCCCGCCGGGGCGTTTGTCTTTCTGGGCCGGCGCGGCTTGTGCGCCGCAGCGAGGCAGGAGGCAGGAAATTGCCGGATAAGTGGTGAGAAGCGCAATTTGTGGAGAATTATGTCTCAGTCTGTTGATTCGGTTCCGCATTTATTGTGCGATTTCCGCCTGCGACGGGAGTTTTGACCCTATAATGCGGGCTGCTTTGCCGACGGCAGCCGGGCCACCCTTCCGGCGTGCGGTGCGGCAAGCGGGGCAGGCGAGTCGCTTGCGCAATAGAGAACGCATCAAACGTTGTCTTTCCGAACCTTGGTCCCCAACCCTCAGCGGGACTGACACATGCCGGGCCCCGCATTCAGCTGTCATCTTGCAAGGTCCGTCTTCCGCGTCTCGGGCGTCTTTCTCTGTAGTCCGCGGGTGTTGTTCGATTGCGCAGGTCATACCGTTTCTGCCCGTATGACCCAACAAAAAATCGAGGAGCTCCTGATGACGCTGTCCCGTCTTACTTCCATCTCGCTGGCCGCCGTGCTGGCAACCCTTGGTGCTGCCGCCAACGCCGAAACCGTCAAGATCGCCATCGCCGGCCCGATGAGCGGATCGGTTGCCCAGTATGGCGACATGGTCAAGGCTGGTGCGCTGACCGCCATCGAACAGATCAACGCAGCCGGCGGCGCCGGCGGCAACAAGTTCGAAGCGGTGATGATGGACGACGCCTGCGAGCCGAAGCAGGCTGTGGCGGTTGCCAACAAGGTCGTCAGCCAGGGCATCAAGTACGTGATCGGTCACGTCTGCTCGGGCTCGACCATTCCGGCTTCGGACATCTACGAGAACGAAGGCATCGTGATGGTCACGCCTTCGGCCACCGCGCCGCAGCTGACCGAGACCAGGAAGCGCAAGTACATCTTCCGCACCATCGGCCGCGACGACCAGCAGGGTCCTGCCGCTGCCCAGTACATCATCAGCAAGGTCAAGCCGAAGAAGGTTGCCGTGCTGCATGACAAGCAGTCGTACGGCCAGGGCATCGCCAGCTCGGTCAAGAAGGACCTGGAAGCCGCCAAGATTCCGGTTGCCGTGTTCGAAGGCATCAACGCCGGCGATTCGGACTACTCCGCCGTCATTACCAAGCTCAAGTCGCAGGGCGTGGACTTCGTCTACTTCGGCGGCTACCACCCCGAAATGGGCCTGCTGCTGCGCCAGGCGCGCGAGCAGGGCGTGAAGGCCACCTTCATGGGCCCCGAGGGCGTGGGCAACAAGGATGTGACGGCAATCGCCGGCCCGGCTTCGGACGGCATGCTGGTGACGCTGCCAGCCGACTTCTCGGCCGACCCGGCCAACGCCGGCCTGGTGAAGGCGTTCGCCGACAAGAAGCGTGACGCCAACGGTCCGTTCCAGATGCCGGCCTATGCCGCCGTCAAGATCATCGGCGACGCCATTGCCGGTGCCAAGAGCACCGATCCGACCAAGGTTGCGGCGTACATGCACAAGAACGCCTTCCAGACCCCGATCGGCAAGGTCGAGTACGACGACAAGGGCGACCTGAAGTCGTTCAAGTTCGTGGTCTACACCTGGCACAAGGACGCCACCAAGACCGCCGCCAACTAAGTCGGCGCATTCCCCGCACACGCCCCGCTCGGCAGACGAGCGGGGCGTTCTGGTATCGGGCTTCAAGTTCCTGAGGCTTCCTTCATGAATGAATTCCTTCCACAGTTCACCCAGCAGCTGGTCAACGGCCTGACGCTGGGTGCGATCTATGCGTTGATCGCCATCGGCTACACAATGGTCTACGGCATCATCGGCATGATCAATTTCGCGCACGGCGAGATTTACATGATCGGTGCCTACGTAGGCCTGGTCACGCTCACCGCGATCGGCGCCCAGGCAGGCTACCCCTTGCCGCTGGTGCTGGGCGCCGCCTTGCTGGTCTCGGTGCTGGTCACCGGCGTCTACGGCTTTGCGGTCGAGCGGGTGGCATATCGGCCCTTGCGGGGCGGTCCGCGGCTGGTGCCGCTGATTTCCGCCATCGGCATGTCGATCTTCCTGCAGAACTATGTCCAGATCGGGCAGGGCGCGCGCGACGTGTCCGTGCCGGTGCTGATCTCGGGCGCCATCGAATTCCAGATGGGCAGCGACTTTACCGTGACAGTGCCGTATTCGCGCCTGCTGATCGTCGGCGTGACGCTGGTGCTGATGATCGCGCTGACGCTGTTTATCGGCCATTCGCGCATGGGCCGCGCCTGCCGCGCCTGCGCCGAAGACATGCGCATGGCCAACCTGCTCGGCATCGACACCAACAAGGTGATCTCCTTCACCTTCGTGCTGGGCGCAATGCTGGCTGCGGTGGGCGGCGTGCTGATCGGGCTGACCATCGGCAAGCTCAATCCCTTTATCGGCTTCATTGCCGGCATCAAGGCCTTTACCGCGGCGGTGCTGGGCGGCATCGGCAGCATTCCGGGCGCGATGCTCGGCGGCGTGCTGCTGGGCCTGGCGGAAACCTTCGCCTCGGGCTACATGCCGGCCGAGTACAAGGACGTGGTCGCGTTCAGCCTGCTGGTGCTGGTGCTGCTGTTCCGTCCGACCGGGCTGCTGGGCAAGCCTGATGTGGAAAAGGTCTGAGGGAGGACGAGACATGACTAACAAGATTTCTGCGATGCCGGCCGGACAAGCCGCGCGCGGTGCCGCGCCGGGCCAGTCGCTGAAGAACGCGATTACCGCAGCCGTGATGACGGCCATCCTCACCATTCCCGTCCTTGGCCTGCAGCTCAAGCTGGAAGGCTACAAGGTCGTGCTGGAGCCGCACTGGCGGCCGGTGTGGATCGCCGTGGCGGCGGTCTTCCTGTTCCAGCTGTTCAAGCCGCTGCTGTCGCGTGCCGGCAGCGCCGTGCGCCTGCCGTCGGTGCCGCAGCTTGGTTCGCGCCAGCAACGCGTGGCGGTGTGGGTGCTGCTGGCGGTCGGGCTGGTGTGGCCGTTCTTCGGCTCGCGCGGCGCGGTTGACGTAGCAACGCTGGCGCTGATCTACGTGATCCTTGGCCTGGGCCTGAATATCGTGGTGGGCTATGCCGGCTTGCTCGACCTGGGCTACGTCGGTTTCTACGCCGTGGGCGGCTACACCTATGCGCTGCTCAACCAGTATTTCGGGCTGAGCTTCTGGGAATGCCTGCCGATCGCGGCGGCGATGTCGGCGACCTTCGGCTTCGTGCTCGGCTTCCCCGTGTTGCGCCTGCGCGGTGACTACCTGGCAATCGTGACGCTTGGCTTCGGCGAAATCATCCGCCTGCTGGCCAACAACCTGACCAGCCTGACCGGCGGCCCGGACGGCGTGTCCGGCATTCCGAAGCCGACCGTGTTCGGCATCGAGATGGCGCGCAGCGCGAGCGTGGAGGGCACCAGGACCTTCCACGAACTGCTGGGATGGGACTACAGCGGCCAGCACATGGTGATCTTCCTCTACCTGCTGGCACTGCTGCTGGTCGGCTTCACGCTGTTCGTGACCAGCCGCCTGATCCGCATGCCGATGGGCCGTGCCTGGGAAGCGCTGCGCGACGACGAGATCGCCTGCCGCTCGCTGGGCCTGAACCCGACCCGCATCAAGCTGTCGGCGTTCACGCTGGGCGCCTCCTTCGCCGGCATCGGCGGGGCGTTCTTCGCGGCGCGCCAGGGGCTGGTCAACCCGGAATCGTTCACCTTCATCGAGTCGGCGCTGATCCTCGCCGTGGTGGTGCTGGGCGGCATGGGGTCGCAGCTGGGCGTGATCCTGGCGGCAATCCTGCTGACCGTGCTGCCCGAGGTGGCGCGCGGCTTTGCCGAATATCGCATGCTGATCTTCGGCCTGGTGATGGTGCTGATGATGATGTGGCGTCCGCAGGGCCTGCTGCCCGCGAGCCGTCCCCACGTGGAGTTGCCGCGATGAATACGATGCAGCAAGCGGTGCAACAAACAGAACTGCTCAAAGTCTCGGGCCTGCAGATGCGCTTCGGCGGCCTGCTGGCCGTGGACGGCATTGATTTCGATGTGCGCAGCGACGAGGTCTTCGCCATCATCGGTCCCAACGGCGCCGGCAAGACCACGGTGTTCAACTGCGTGGGCGGCTTCTACAAGCCGACGGCAGGGCAGGTCACGCTGGACGGCCACGCTATCGCCGGCCTGCCGAGCCACCAGGTGGCCCGCAAGGGGCTGGTGCGGACCTTCCAGAACATCCGCCTGTTCAAGTCGCTGACAGTGGTGGAGAACCTGCTGGTTGCGCAGCACCTGCAGGTCAAGTCCGGCCTCCTGCGCGGGCTGTTCGCCACGCCGGCCTACCGCCGCGCCGAGCGCGAGGCGCTGGAGCGTGCCGCGGTCTGGCTGGAGCGCATGGGCCTGACCAAGGTCGCCAACCGCGAGGCGGGCACGCTGTCCTACGGCCACCAGCGGCGCCTGGAGATCGCGCGCTGCATGATCACCAAGCCGCGCCTGCTGATGCTGGATGAGCCCGCTGCCGGCCTGAATCCGCAGGAAAAGATCGAGCTGCAGCAGCTGATCGACCAGCTGCGCCGCGAATTCAGGATCTCCGTGCTGCTGATCGAGCACGACATGAGCCTGGTGATGGGCGTGTCCGACCGCATCCTGGTGATGGAGCACGGCAAGCCGATCGTTACGGCCGCGCCGGAAGCCGTGCGCAACGACCCGCGCGTGATCAAGGCCTACCTGGGAGAGGATTGATGCTGAAGCTGGAACAGGTCCATACCCACTACGGCGCCGTCGAGGCGCTGTCGGGCGTATCGATCGAAGTGAATAAGGGCGAGATCGTCACCCTGATCGGCAGCAATGGCGCCGGCAAGACGACGCTGATGATGACCGTGTGCGGCACGCCGCGCGCGTCCAGGGGCCGCGTGCTGTTCGAGGGGCAGGACATCACCAACCGCTCGACACACGAGATCATGCGGCTCGGCATGGCGATCTCGCCCGAAGGCCGGCGCGTGTTCCCCAGCCTGACGGTGCTGGAAAACCTGAAGATGGGCGCGTTCTTCGCGAAGCGCGACGAGATCGAAGCGGGCGTCGAGCATGTGTTCAAGCTGTTTCCGCGGCTGGACCAGCGCTCGGGCCAGCGCGCCGGCACCATGTCGGGCGGCGAGCAGCAGATGCTGGCAATCGGCCGCGCGCTGATGAGCCGCCCGCGGCTGTTGCTGCTGGACGAGCCCACGCTCGGCCTGGCGCCGCTGATCATCGCGCAGATCTTCGACATCATCCGCACCATTCGTGACGAAGGCGTCACCGTGTTCCTGGTCGAGCAGAACGCCAACAAGGCGCTGCAGGTGGCGGACCGGGGCTACGTGCTGGAAACCGGCAAGGTGGTGCTGGCCGATACCGGCGCCAACCTGCTGGCCAACGACCGCATCAAGGCTGCCTACCTGGGCGGCTGATCCGCAAAAGGCCGTCGTCCCGCCATACGCGGCGGCGACGGCCTGCCTTTTCGTCATCGACGAAATCCCCCTTTCGCCAATCACATTACATTCCAGCCGCCAGCCGGGCCGGGCAGGGGGCTGAACGCCATACCCCCTGTGGCATAATCAATTGCGAAGTCAAGCATCGCAAAAGCGCTCGCTTCAGGCGGCTTCCGGCGCGATCATCGCCATTGTCGCCACACCGCTCGCCGTCGCGACTGAAGCGAAAAAATACCCCTGCAAACTACTGTGCGGTACCTCAGACCTTCCTGCCAGGACGGGTCGCCGGGCCGCCACCGCATCATGGCCAAGACGCTCTACGACAAACTCTGGGATGACCACACCGTCCACGTCGAGGAAGACGGCACCACGCTGCTCTATATCGACCGCCACCTGCTGCATGAAGTGACCAGCCCGCAGGCGTTCGAAGGGCTGAAGATCGCGGAGCGGCCGGTATGGCGCATCAGCGCCAACCTGGCAGTGTCGGATCACAACGTGCCGACCACCGACCGCAGCCAGGGGATTGCCGACCCGGTGTCGAAACTGCAGGTGGATACGCTGGATGCGAACTGCGACAGCTACGGTATCACCCAGTTCAAGATGAACGATCACCGCCAGGGCATCGTCCACGTGATCGGGCCGGAGCAGGGCGCCACGCTGCCGGGCATGACCGTGGTGTGCGGCGACTCGCATACCAGCACGCACGGCGCATTCGGCGCGCTGGCGCACGGCATCGGCACCTCGGAAGTGGAACACGTGCTGGCCACGCAGACGCTGCTGGGCAAGAAGGCCAAGAACATGCTGGTCAAGGTGGAAGGCAAGCTGCCGCGCGGCTGCACCGCCAAGGACATCGTGCTGGCCGTGATCGGCAAGATCGGCACCGCGGGCGGCACCGGCTATACCATCGAGTTCGCCGGCTCGGCCATTCGCGACCTGACCATGGAAGGCCGCATGACCGTCTGCAATATGGCCATCGAAGCGGGCGCGCGCGCCGGCCTGGTGGCGGTGGACGATGTCACGCTGGAATACGTCAAGGGCCGTCCGTACGCGCCGCAGGGCGTGGAATGGGAGCAGGCCGTCGGCTACTGGCGCACGCTGCATTCGGACGCCGGTGCCAAGTTCGACCAGGTGGTGGAACTGCGCGCGGAAGACGTTCGCCCGCAAGTGACCTGGGGCACCTCGCCGGAAATGGTCATCAGCATCGAGGACCGCGTGCCGGACCCCGAGAAGGAGAAGGACCCCAACAAGCGCAACGCCATGGAGCGCGCGCTCGAATACATGGGCCTGCAGCCCAACGTGCCGGTCGAGAGCATCAATATCGACAAGGTGTTCATCGGTTCCTGCACCAACAGCCGCATCGAAGACATGCGCGCCGCCGCGTGGGTGGTGCAGAAGCTCGGTCGCAAGGTTGCATCGAACGTAAAGCTGGCGATGGTGGTGCCGGGTTCGGGCCTGGTCAAGGAACAGGCCGAGCGCGAAGGCCTGGACAAGATCTTCAGGGCTGCCGGCTTTGAATGGCGCGAGCCGGGCTGCTCGATGTGCCTGGCCATGAACGCCGACCGCCTCGATCCGGGCGAGCGCTGCGCGTCGACCTCGAACCGCAACTTCGAGGGCCGCCAGGGCGCAGGCGGACGCACGCACCTGGTGAGCCCGGCGATGGCAGCGGCTGCCGCCATCGAAGGCCACTTCGTCGATATCCGCAAGCTGGGCTGAGCGCAACGATGAAGAGGACCCTGATCGCATTGCTGGCATGCCTCGGCATGCTGCAGCTTGCCGGCTGCAACACCATGGCCGGCCTGGGCAAGGACACGCAGGCCGCCGGCAGCTCGCTCGAGCGCGCGGCCAAGAGGTAAGGAAAGAGACATGGACAAGTTCACCGTACACAGCGGCCTCGTGGCGCCGCTCGACCGCGAAAACGTCGACACCGACGCCATCATCCCGAAGCAGTTCCTGAAGTCGATCCAGCGCACCGGCTTTGGCCCCAACCTGTTCGACGAATGGCGTTACAAGGACGTCGGCCAGCCCGGCATGGACAACAGCAAGCGTCCGCTGAACCCGGACTTCGTGCTGAACCAGCCGCGCTACCAGGGCGCTTCGATCCTGCTGGCGCGCCGCAACTTCGGCTGCGGCAGCTCGCGCGAGCATGCGCCGTGGGCGCTGACGCAATATGGCTTCCGCGCCGTGATCGCGCCGAGCTTCGCCGACATCTTCTTCAACAACTGCTACAAGAACGGCCTGCTGCCGGTGGTGCTGACCGAACAACAGGTCGACCACCTGTTCAACGAGACCAACGCCTTCAACGGCTACAAGCTGACCATCGACCTGGACAAGCAGGTGGTGCTCACGCCGTCGGGCCAGGCCTACGAGTTCGACATCGCCCCGTTCCGCAAGTACTGCATGCTCAACGGCTTCGACGACATCGGCCTGACCCTGCGTCACGCCGACAAGATCAAGGCGTATGAGGCCGAGCGCGTGGCCAAAATGCCGTGGCTGAACAACCGCCTGGTTGGCTGAACTCCATACGCACATAACAAGGAAGACGCACAGCATGAAAATCGCAGTCCTGCCGGGTGACGGCATTGGTCCCGAGATCGTCGCGGAGGCCGTCAAGGTCCTGAACGCCCTCGACGAAAAGTTCGAAATGGAAACCGCGCCGGTGGGCGGCGCCGGCTACGAGGCCGAAGGCCATCCGCTGCCGGAAAACACCCTGAAGCTGGCCAAGGAAGCCGACGCCATCCTGTTCGGCGCGGTGGGCGACTGGAAGTACGACAGCCTGGATCGTCCGCTGCGGCCCGAGCAGGCCATCCTCGGCCTGCGCAAGCACCTGCAGCTGTTCGCCAACTTCCGTCCGGCGATCTGCTATCCGGAACTGACCGGCGCCTCCAGCCTGAAGCCCGAGCTGGTGGCCGGCCTGGATATCCTGATCGTGCGCGAGCTGAACGGGGACATCTACTTCGGCCAGCCGCGCGGCGTGCGCGAAGCGCCGGACGGCCTGTTCAAGGGCGCCCGCGAAGGCTTCGACACCATGCGCTACAGCGAGCCGGAGATCCGCCGCATCGCCCACGTGGCCTTCCAGGCCGCGGCCAAGCGCGGCAAGAAGCTGTGCAGCGTCGACAAGGCCAACGTGCTCGAGACCTTCCAGTTCTGGAAGGACATCGTGATCGATGTGCACAAGGAATACCCGGAGGTCGAGCTGTCGCACATGTACGTGGACAACGCGGCCATGCAGCTGGTCAAGGCGCCCAAGAGCTTCGACGTGATCGTCACCGGCAATATGTTCGGCGACATCCTGTCGGACGAGGCGGCCATGCTGACCGGCTCGATCGGCATGCTGCCATCGGCTTCGCTGGATGCCAACAACAAGGGCCTGTACGAGCCGTCGCATGGCTCGGCACCGGACATCGCGGGCAAGGGCGTGGCCAATCCGCTGGCTACCATCCTGTCGGCGGCCATGATGCTGCGCTACTCGCTGAACAAGGCCGGGCAGGCTGACCGCATCGAGAATGCCGTCAAGAAGGTGCTGGCCCAGGGCTATCGCACCGGCGACATCCTGACGCCGGGCTGCAAGCAGGTTGGCACCCGCGAGATGGGTGACGCGGTGCTGGCGGCACTGTAAGTCACATGCGAACGGGCTCCGCGTGAGTGGTGCCCGTTCTTTTATTTGTCCCTGTTTTCCACGCTGCGGCGGCGCCGCAAAATCGTGTAAACTCCGCGAATGGCCCGATTTTCCCAGTCCACCCTGACTGCTGCTGTTGCCCTGACCGCTACCCGCGGCCCGGTCGGCACGATTTCGCCCGGCCAATCTGCAACGACGATTAAAAGCACTATTAAAACCGCGATCGCCTAGATCCGTTCGTCGTGCCTGCCCGTCTTCCCCGCGCAGCCACGCCGGGCGAGGAAAATGGCGGGGAAGTTCAAATCACATCGAGGTAAGTCATGATTGTAGGTCTCGTCGGTTGGCGGGGAATGGTCGGCAGCGTCCTGATGCAGCGCATGCAGGAAGAGCGTGATTTCGACCATATCGAGCCCGTTTTCTTCAGCACGTCCAATGCCGGCGGCAAGGCGCCCGCCATGGCCAGGAACGAAACCACGCTGAAAGATGCCAACGATATCGAAGCACTGAAGAAGTGCGACGTGGTCCTGACCGCCCAGGGCGGCGACTACACCAACGAGGTCTTTCCCAAGCTGCGCGCGGCCGGCTGGAAGGGCTACTGGATCGACGCGGCGTCCTCGCTGCGCATGAAGGACGATGCCATCATCGTGCTGGATCCGGTCAACCAGGGTGTGATCAAGGATGCCCTGTCCAAGGGTGTGAAGAATTTCATCGGCGGCAACTGCACGGTCAGCTGCATGCTGATGGGTCTGGGCGGCCTGTTCGAGGCTGACCTGATCGAGTGGATGACTTCGATGACGTACCAGGCCGCTTCGGGCGGCGGTGCACAGCATATGCGCGAGCTGTTGACCCAGTTCGGCACGCTGAACGCGTCGGTCAAGCCGCTGCTGGATGACCCGGCTTCGGCCATTCTCGAGATCGACCGCAAGATCCTGGCGACCCAGCATGGCCTGTCCGCCGAGGAAACCAGGCAGTTCGGCGTGCCGCTGGCCGGCAACCTGATTCCCTGGATCGACAAGGACCTGGGCAACGGCCAGTCCAGGGAAGAGTGGAAGGGCGGCGCCGAGACCAACAAGATCCTGGGCCGCGGCGAGGGCTTCCTGGGTGCGACCGGCGCCACGCCGATCGCCGTGGACGGCCTGTGCGTGCGCATCGGCGCGATGCGCTGCCACTCGCAGGCGCTGACCATCAAGCTGCGCAAGGACGTGCCGCTGGACGAGATCGAAGGCATGCTGGCGACCCACAACCCGTGGGCAAAGGTGGTGCCGAACACGCGCGAGGCGAGCATGACCGACCTCACGCCGGCTGCCGTGACCGGCACGCTGACCATTCCGGTCGGCCGACTGCGCAAGATGCAGATGGGCGGCGAGTACCTGTCGGCCTTCACCGTGGGCGACCAGTTGCTGTGGGGCGCCGCCGAGCCGCTGCGCCGTATGCTGCGCATTCTGATCGAATCCTGAGTCCCGCCTCCGGATGCCAATTGCCTGGTTGCTTTCGTTGCGGCCAGGCAACAGAATGTATCGCTTTGCCCGCAACGCCGCGCCCATGCGCGGCGTTGTTGTATCCGGCTGCCTTTTTTCCCGGGCGATGCGTCACAATACGCCGGCATGCGCCCGGCATCCGCTTTGGCCGATGCCGGCACGCGAGCTGGGAAGGGCTCGGTCAGAACGCCCGCTTGCTGCGCCTGGTTTCTTTTGGGTCGGGGTCTATTTCGTTACTAGAACATAACTAACGGAGCACAAGGTGAGTGTGAGCCAACATCGCCGGAAAGATGCGCCTACTGTCCGTCAGCGCTGGTCAACGCTGGCCGTGACGGCTATCGGCCTGCTGCTTGCGCAGCCTGCCGCGTACGCCGCGGGGTTCGGGCAATTGCGGGTACAGTCGAATCTGGGGCAGCCGCTACAGGCTGAAATCGACATCAGCGGCGTCAGCGCCGACGAAGCGGCCGGGCTGAGCATCAAGCTCGCTTCCCCGGACGCCTATGCCAGGGCCGGACTGACGTACCTGCCCGCCGTCAGCAGCCTGCGCCTAGATATCGAGCGACGCCCGAACGGCAGCTATGTCGCACGTGTGCGGTCGAACCAGCCGATCAGCGAGCCGTTTGTCGACATCCTGGTCGACATGAGCTGGTCGAGCGGCAAAGTTTCCCGCGCTTACACCTTCCTGCTTGACCCCGCCGGGGCCAAGGCCTCGAACCAGACTTTCTCGCCGACGACCGTGGTGCCGGCCGCAACGCCTGACGCGCCGCCGAGCGTGCCGGCACCAGCGGCCGCCACGGCCGATGCCGCGCCGGCCGCCGCTCAGCCTGCGCCGCAACCGGCGCAGGCTGCCCAGCAGCCTCGGCCAGCGCGCCAGGCGGCAACGCCCAGGCGCGCGCCTGTCGCCGATGCCGGAGAAAAGGCCCCCGGCGCGGGTTACACCGTGCAGCGCGGCGATACGCTCTACGCGATCGCCGGCGATGCCATGCAGGGTCAGGAATCGGTCTCGCTCGACCAGATGCTGCTGGCGCTCTATCGCAACAATCCCAATGCCTTCATCGGCGGCAATATCAACCGGCTCAGGTCGGGTGCCGTGCTGAAGGTGCCGTCCCGGCAGGAAGCGCAGGCGGTGACGCCAAAGGCCGCCCGCCGCGAGGTGGTTGCCCGCACCCAAGGCTTCGATGCCTATCGCAGCCGGCTGGCCAGCGCCGCGGCCGCCAAGGCGGTCGAGGCCGACAGCGGGCGCGAGCATTCGGGCAACGTCACGGCACGCGTGCAGGAGCAGGCGGCGCCTGCTGCCGGCCCGCGCGACGAGCTCAAGCTGAGCAAGGCGGAGCGCGGCGCGCAGGCCAACGCAACGGCTCAGGCCGAAGCCAATGTCGCGCGCGACCGTCAGTTGAAGGAAGCCGAGGCCAAGATGGCCCAGCTCGAGAAGAACGTTGGCGACATGCAGCGGCTGCTCGAACTGAAGAACGGCGAGATTGCCAAGTTGTCGCAGGCCAACCAGGCCGCGCAGGCCGAGAAGGAAAAGGCTCAGGCTCAGGCAAAGCCCGAAGCGACTGCACCGACCGTCGTCGCTGCACAGCCGCCCAAGGCGGATGTACCCAACGCTGCCGCGCCCGCTGTCGCCGCTGCTGCGCCCGCTGTCGCTACTACTGCCGCGGCCAGCGGTGCAGCACCGGAAGCCGCCGCACCTGCGGTTGCAACTGCCGCGGCTCCCGCCTCGGCGCCGGCGGCAACTGCAAGCGCGGCGCAGGCCAGCGCGCCGGCATCGGCGCCGGCAGCCAAGCGCCCGCCGGTGGTGGTGCAGGCCGAGCCGGCTCCGCAGCCCTCGTTCCTGGATGGCCTGCTGGCCAACCCGACGTTGCTGCCAGGCGGCGGCCTGCTGATCGCGCTGCTGGGCGGCTATGCGATCTACCGGCGTCGGCAGCAGCAAAAGACGAGCGATTCCGCCGGCTTCGGCGACAGCATCCTGTCGCAGGAAAGCACGGTGATGGCTGGCGCCAATTCGCTCTTCGGCACCGCGGGCGGGCAGAGTGTCGATACCTCGCAGCACAGCGTGTTCGGTGCGGATTTCCGCATCGGCAACAACACGCCGGAAGCCAATGAGGTCGACCCGATCGCCGAGGCCGAGGTCTATATCGCCTACGGGCGCGATGTGCAGGCGGAAGAAATCCTGCGCGAAGCCTTGCAGAAAAACCCGGAGCAACAGCCGGTCAGGCTGAAGCTCCTGGAGATTTACAGTAATCGTCAGGATGTGGAAGGGTTCCGCGTGATTGCAGAAGAAATGTTCGCCCAGACCGGCGGACACGGAGCGGAATGGCTGAAAGCCGCGGAAATGGGCCGGGCCCTCGATGCGGGCAATGCAATGTACCTGGCGGTAACGCCGGATGCCGGCGCCGGTCCGGAAACATCGACCCCGGCGTCGGACCAGTGGCGCACGCGGGATCCGTCGCTGGATCCGGCTGCCCAGCCGCGCGAGCCCGCGCTGGGCGACCTGGCATTGCCGCTGGATGCCTTCCCGGCACCGGCCGCGGGCGACCCGATCGTGGCGCCGGAGTCGGCCTCACTGGTGTTCGGCAATGAGAATCCGCTTGCCGAGCCGGTCATGCGCCTGGACAGCGGCCTGGATTTCGACATGCCGGCAGGTGAATCCGACCCGCTGGCCGACGTGCCGCGCCTGGATACCCCGGCGCTGGATACGCCGACGCTGTCGCGTCCATTGGACTTCGACATGCCGGACATCTCGCTCGACCTGAATGCGGACGCCCAGGCCGATGCCCGCTCGCTGGCCGAATCCACGGTGCCGCTGCCGTCGCCGACCATGATGCGCAACGGCAAGCTGACCGAGCCGATCGACCTGACGCGGATTTCCGGTGAGAACGTGTCGGACACCGCGCGCGGCGTTTCGCCGAGTACGCTCTCGTCGGACGGCATGGACGGCGGGCGCGATATGCAGATCAAGCTCGACCTGGCCCGCGCCTACATCGAGATCGGCGACAAGGAAGGGGCCCGCGAGCTGCTGCAGGAAGTGGTGGAACAGTCGCAGGACAGCCTGCAGGCCGAAGCCCGGTCGCTGCTGCTCGAGGTGGCCTGAGCTATCATTGATGGCCCGGGCGGCGGCACGCTGTGCCGTGGCCCGAAGCGATGCGCCGGAAGCGTCCCTTCCGGCGCATTTTCTTTTGGCGCTTGCAGCGTGCAGCGCCAGCAGGTCCAAAGCAATTCGCCGCCCCGCATCCACATCGCTACATGAATCGCATCGCACTCGGCCTCCACTACGACGGCGCCGCCTTCTCGGGCTGGCAGTCGCAGCCGCACCGCAACACCGTGCAGGACCATCTGGAAGACGCCATCGAGCGCTTTGCCGGCGTGCGCCTGCCGACCACGGTGGCGGGCCGGACGGACACTGGCGTGCATGCGCTGGGGCAGGTGATCCATCTCGAAACGGAACTGGAGCGCGAGCTGTTCTCCTGGGTGCGCGGCGTCAACGCCTTCCTGCCGCCATCGATCGCGCTTCAGTGGGCGCGCAAGGTCGACGAGAGCTTCCATGCGCGCTTCCTGGCCTATGAGCGCATGTACTATTACGCGCTCTATGTCGGCCCGCACCGGGTGCCGCTGATTCATGGCCGCGCCGGCTATCTGATGCTGCCGCCAGGCCAGCGGCTCGACGTCGACGCCATGCGCACGGCAGCCGCCTGCCTGATCGGCGAGCACGACTTTTCTGCCTTCCGTGCCGCCGAATGCCAGGCCAAGTCGCCGGTCAAGACCATGTACGATGTGACGCTGAAGGCCGACGGCAACTGGGTGTTCCTGCGTTTTCGCGCCAGCGCCTTCCTGCACCATATGGTCCGCAACCTCATGGGTTGCCTGGTGGCGGTGGGGCGGGGGCGGTATCCGCCCGAATGGCTGGCCCAGGTGCTGGCGGGGCGCGACCGCCGGCTGGCGGCGCCCACCTTCATGCCGGACGGGTTGTACCTGGCTGACGTGAAGTATCCTGAGGCTTACCAGATCCCGGCGGTCGATCCCTCCGCCAGCCTGTTCCATGGAGTGTTTCGCGATGACGAGGCCTGAGCGCACCCGCATCAAGATCTGCGGCCTGACGCGCGAGGACGATGTCCGCGCCGCGGTGGATGCCGGCGCAGATGCCATCGGCCTGGTGTTCTACCCGGGCAGCCCGCGGTTTGTCGATGTGGCGCGCGCTGCCGCGCTGGCCGATGCGGCCGGGCCCTTCGTCTCCATCGTCGGCCTGTTCGTCAATGCGGACGTGGAGGAGATCGCCCATGTTGCCGAGCGCGTGCCGCTGACGCTGCTTCAGCTCCACGGCGACGAAACCCCGCAGTTCTGCACGCAGGCCGCCCAGCGCTGCCGGCTGCCGTTCCTGCGCGCCGCCCGTGTCCGGCCGGGTCTCGATTTGGTAGAATTCGCCGATCACTATCGTGATGCCGCTGCCTTGCTGCTCGATGCCTTCGTGGAAGGCTACGGCGGTGGCGGCCACGTCTTCGACTGGACCCTGATTCCCCCGGCATGGCTTCCGCACGACCATCCGTCCACCGGCAACCCGAACGCAAACGGCGCTCCTCGCATCGTTTTGAGTGGTGGGTTGAACGCGCAAAACGTCGCTGGCGCGATTGAACGCGTGCGGCCGTACGCTGTTGACGTCAGCAGTGGCGTCGAGGCCGCAAAGGGCGTGAAGGATCATGCCCGCATCGCCGCGTTCGTGCGCGCTGTCCGCAGTACCGAGGCAGGATGATCCGGGTCGCTCCGCGACAAGTTCCGAATGCCGCCCGTAGCCTGCCGGCGCGGGCACCGCACATCGCTGTCAACTTTGCGCCCTTGCTTTCCGATGCAAGGCCGCAGTTCTGAAGAGTCTAGACATGTACGACTTGCCCGATTCCCGTGGCCATTTCGGCCCCTATGGCGGCACCTTCGTTTCCGAAACCCTGGTTCACGCGCTCGATGAGCTGCGCGAGGCTTATGCCCACTACCAGAAGGATGCCGATTTCGACGCGGAATACCGCCGCGAGCTGAAGCACTTCGTCGGCCGTCCGTCGCCGATCTACCATGCGCAGCGCTGGAGCGAGATGCTCGGCGGCGCGCAGATCTACCTCAAGCGCGAAGACCTGAACCACACCGGCGCCCACAAGATCAACAACGTCATCGGCCAGGCCCTGCTCGCCAAGCGCATGGGCAAGCGCCGCGTGATCGCCGAGACCGGGGCAGGGCAGCACGGCGTGGCCACGGCCACCATCGCGGCGCGCTTCGGCATGGAGTGCGTGGTCTACATGGGCTCCGAGGACGTCAAGCGCCAGGCTGCCAACGTCTATCGCATGAAGCTGCTGGGCGCCACCGTGGTGCCGGTGGAAAGCGGCTCGCGCACGCTCAAGGACGCGCTCAACGAGGCCATGCGCGACTGGGTGACCAATGTCGAGACCACGTTCTACATCATCGGCACGGTTGCGGGTCCGCATCCGTATCCGATGATGGTGCGCGATTTCCAGTGCGTGATCGGTGAAGAGGCCAAGGTGCAGATGCCGGAGATGACCGGCCGCCAGCCGGATGCCGTGATCGCCTGCGTGGGCGGCGGTTCCAATGCCATGGGCATCTTCTACCCGTACATCGAGCACGAGGACGTGCAGCTGATCGGCGTGGAAGCCGCCGGCGATGGCCTGGACACCGGCCGTCACGCGGCGTCGCTGATCGGTGGTTCGCCGGGCGTGCTGCACGGTAACCGTACCTACCTGCTGCAGGACGACAACGGCCAGATCATCGAGACCCATTCGGTTTCGGCGGGCCTGGACTACCCCGGCGTCGGCCCCGAGCATGCCTGGCTCAAGGACACCGGCCGGGCCCAGTACGTGCCGATTACCGATGAAGAGGCACTGAAGGCGTTCCACGACTGCTGCCGCATCGAGGGCATCATCCCCGCGCTGGAGTCGAGCCATGCCATCGCCTACGCGTGCAAGCTGGCGCCGACGCTGCCCAAGGACAAGCTGTTGCTGGTCAACCTGTCCGGGCGCGGCGACAAGGACATGCACACCGTGGCCGAGCGTTCGGGGCTGAAGCTCTGATGCGCACGCTGCCACCTGAACCTTCGTTGTTCGATGGCGCCGACGGCGGAGCTCCGGCCTCGCCGGTCGGGCCGGACGCGCCGACCTGGCAACTGTTCGAAGAGGATATGTTCGAGGGCATTGCCCGCCTGCCCGACGGCTCCGTGGACCTGATCGTCGCCGATCCGCCGTACGGCCTGGGCAAGGACTACGGCAATGATTCCGACCTGCTGTCCGGCCAGGCCTACCTGGACTGGTCGGAGCGCTGGATGGATGCGGTCGTGCCCAAGCTGGCACCCAAGGGCACGCTCTATCTCTTCTGCACCTGGCAATACTCGCCCGAGCTGTTCGTCATGCTCAAGCGGCGCCTGACCATGATCAACGAGATCATCTGGGACCGGCGCGTGCCGAGCATGGGCGGCACCACGCGCAAGTATTCGTCGGTGCACGACAACATCGGCTTCTTCGGCAAGGCGCGCGACTACTACTTCGACCTGGATCCCGTGCGGATTCCGTACGATCCCGAGACCAAGAAGGCGCGCAGCCGCCCGCGTTTCGAAGGCAAGAAGTGGCTGGAGGTCGGCTACAACCCCAAGGACCTGTGGAGCATCTCGCGCATTCACCGCCAGGATCCGGAGCGTGCCGACCATCCTACGCAGAAGCCGCTGGAGATTGTCGAGCGGATGGTGCTGTCGAGTTGCCCGCCAGGCGGGCTGGTGCTGGACCCGTTCGCGGGCAGCGGCACCACGGCGGTGGCGTGCCTGCGCCACGGCCGGCGCTTTGCCGGCTTCGAGATCAATCCCGACTATGTGCGCGTGGCGCACAAGCGCATTGCCGCCACCATGCCGCTGTCGCGGCCGGCGGACGCGAACCCAACCCCTGCCGCCGCCAACGACGATGCCTCGCCGGTGCCGCGGCCTCACCTGATTCCCTGATATGTCCCGTATCCAGAAGACGTTCGCGGCACTGGCCGCGCAGCAGAAGAAGGGCCTGATTCCGTTTATCACCGCGGGCGATCCCGAGCCGGGGCTCACCGTGGAACTGATGCATGCACTGGTGGCCGGCGGCGCCGACGTGATCGAACTCGGTGTGCCGTTTTCCGATCCGATGGCCGATGGCCCGGTGATCCAGCGCGCCTCCGAGCGCGCCCTTGCGCAAGGCGTTTCGCTGACGCAGGTGCTGCAATGGGTGCGCGAATTCCGCCAGACCAATGCGGATACGCCGGTGGTGCTGATGGGCTACGCCAACCCGATCGAGCGCATGGGCGAAGAGGCCTTCGCCACCGCCGCTCGCGCGGCCGGCGTCGATGGCGTGCTGGTGGTCGACTATCCGCCCGAGGAGTGCGAGTCGTTCGCCGCACTGATGCGCGCCAACCAGATGGATCCGATCTTCCTGCTGGCGCCGACCTCGACCGACGACCGCATCGAAGCCGTGGCGAAGGTGGCCAGCGGCTATCTCTACTACGTGTCGCTCAAGGGCGTGACGGGTTCCGCCACGCTCGACCTGGACAGCGTGGCTGCGCGCATCCCGCTGATCAAGCGTCATGCCAACCTGCCGGTCGGCGTCGGCTTCGGCATCCGCGATGCGCAGACCGCGCGCGCGATCGGCAGCGTGGCGGATGCGGTCGTGATCGGCAGCCGCCTGGTGCAACTGCTGGAAGATGCGCCGCGCGCGCAGGCGGTACAATCGCTGCGCTCGTTTATCGCGGAAATTCGCCAGGCGCTTGATAGCTGAAGGTGATCTGTTGCCGACACCTGAGCCACTATTTAGTGGCTCAGGATGCACAAGGCGCGCGTTTTGCTTCGGCCAGACGCGGTCGGCGTGGTAAATTCGCGGCCTGATTCCCTGCCGTTCCTGTGCCGTTCCGCAATTGCGGAGATCGGCGAGGCCGCGGCAGCTATCCGAAAGGAGCTTTCATGAGCTGGTTGGATAAACTCCTGCCCCCCAAGATTCAACAGACCGACCCCTCCACCCGCAAGGGCATTCCGGAAGGGCTGTGGGTCAAGTGCCCGTCGTGCGAGTCCACGCTGTACCGGACCGACGTCGAGGCCAACCTGCACGTCTGCCCCAAGTGCGACCACCATATGCGCATTGGCGCGCGCGCGCGCCTGGACGCGCTGCTGGACGCCGAAGGCCGCTATGAGATCGGCCAGGAAATCGTGCCGGTCGACGCCCTGAAGTTCAAGGATTCCAAGAAGTACCCGGACCGCATCAAGGCGGCCATGGAAGACACCGGCGAGACCGATGCCATGGTCGTGATGGGCGGCGCCATCCACACCGTTCCGGTGGTGGTGAGCTGCTTCGAGTTCGAGTTCATGGGCGGTTCGATGGGCTCCGTGGTCGGCGAGCGCTTCGTCCGTGGCGCGCAGGCCGCGCTGGAGCAGAAGGTCCCGTTCATCTGCTTTACCGCCACCGGCGGCGCGCGCATGCAGGAAAGCCTGCTGTCGCTGCTGCAGATGGCCAAGACCACGTCGATGCTGAACCACCTGACGGCCGCCAAGCTGCCGTTCATCAGCGTGCTGACCGACCCGACCATGGGTGGCGTGTCCGCCAGCTTCGCCTTCCTGGGCGATGTGGTGATCGCCGAGCCCAAGGCACTGATCGGCTTTGCCGGCCCGCGCGTGATCGAGCAGACCGTGCGCGAGAAGCTGCCGGAGGGCTTCCAGCGCGCCGAGTTCCTGTTGCAGAAGGGCGCCATCGACATGATCGTCGACCGCCGCAAGCTGCGCAGCGAACTGGCCCAGTTGCTGGCGCTGCTGCAAAAGCAACCGGCGGATGCGGTCGCATAAATTGCATTGAATGATCGGAGCGAGGGCGCGGGTGGTTGACGCGCCTTTCGCTTTTCTTGGGCGTCGCCGCGGCGTTTGCATGCTGCCGGCGCCCTTGACTTTGAGGCCTGCTGGCCGAATCTAGTAGCAAAGCTTTCCAAGCCCCTCATGCCAGTCTTCCATACCCTTCCCGAATGGTTGTCCCATCTCGAAACCGCCCACCCGGTGGGCATCGACATGGGCCTGACCCGGATCACCCGCGTCAAGGAAGCCCTCGGGCTGCGCATCGACGCCGTGGTTTTCACCGTCGGTGGCACCAACGGAAAGGGCTCCACCTGCGCCATCCTGGAGCGCATCCTGCTGGAAGCGGGCTACAAGGTCGGCTGCCATACGTCGCCGCACCTGATCTCGTTCAACGAGCGCGCGCGCATCAACGGCGAGTTTGCGACCGATGCCGAGCTGCTGCCGCACTTTGAGGCGGTGGAGCGCGCGCGCAACAGCTACGCGGACCCGGTCAGCCTGACCTACTTCGAGTTCACCACGCTGGCGATCATCCATGCCTTCGCTGCGGCCGGCCTGGACGCGATCATCCTGGAAGTGGGGCTGGGCGGCCGTCTGGATGCGGTCAACGTGATCGATACGGACTGCGCGATTATCACCAGCGTGGATATCGACCACACTCAGTACCTGGGCAACACGCGGGAAGAAATCGGCTTTGAAAAGGCCGGCATTTTCCGGCCCGGCGTGCCCGCGATCTGCGGCGATCCGGTGCCGCCCAAATCGCTGGTGGAGCATGCGGAGGCCATCGGTGCCGACCTGTGGCTGGTGGGGCGCGATTTCAACTTCCGGGCCGCTAAGGGCCAGGAGCGTCAGCAATGGGACTGGAGCGGCCGCGAGCGCAAGCTCAACGGTCTGGGCTACCCGGCGCTGCGCGGCGCCAACCAGCTGCTGAACGCTTCGGCGGCGCTGGCGGCGCTGCAGGCCTTGCGTCCGCGCCTGCCGGTCAGTGCGCAGGAAGTGCGCAACGGGCTGGCGTTCGTGGAACTGCCGGGGCGCTTCCAGGTGCTGCCGGGGCGTCCCGCCGTGATCCTCGATGTGGCGCACAACCCGCATGCAGCGGCCACGCTGGGGCAGAACCTGGAGAACATGGGCTTCTTCCGGTACACCTATGCAGTGTTCGGCGCCATGCAGGACAAGGACATCGCCGGCGTGCTGCGCCACGTGGCCGACAAGGTGGACCACTGGTGTCTGTGCGACCTTCCGACCGAGCGCGCCGCGCCTGCCGCGGAGCTGCTTGCGAAGCTGGAAGAGGGCGGTTTCCAGGCGGGCCCGGACGCGACCGCTGCCTGCTTTTCGAGCCCGGAGGCGGCATTTCGCGATGCCATCGAGAGAGCGACCGAGAATGATAGAATTCTGGTCTTCGGATCGTTCTATACCGTTGCCGGCGTGATGGCGTACCGCGCCACGCAGGCGCACTGATGTGACAGTGCACGCGGTAATGCGCGATAACTGAGCCACAAACTCAACGGCTGGCCGCAACCAGCCGTCGCACCGAACCAATCTATGGGCCTGCTTTCGCTGTTTTCTTCCCGCAAGGGCAACGACCCGGCACCAGAGCGTGCGCGCCGTCAGCGTACCGATCCGGGTGCAGGCATCGCCTCGTCGCGCCGGCTGGCGGAGGAATATGCCGACGACACGCTCGACCCGGAATTCCCGCAGAAGCAGCGCGCGCGCCGCCGCCTGATCGGCGCCGTGGTGCTGGTGGTGGCCGCGGTCATCGTGCTGCCCATCATCTTTGAAACCAAGCCTCGCCCGGTGTCTGAAGACGTATCGGTGAAAGTCTCCGGCGGGCAGGGCACCGCGCAGAAACCCAAGGTCGAGCCCCGCAAGGCCGATCCGCTGCCGCCCGCCCCGCAGGCCCGCTCCGATGCCGACGCGCTGGACGCCGGCGAGGAACTGGTCAGCGCGCCCGCCAAGCCTGCTGCCGACAAGCCCGCCACCCGTGCCGAGGCCAAGCCCGCCGAATCCAGGCCTGCTGACGCAAAGACCGCGGAAGCCAAGCCGCAGGGCAGCGGCAAATTCCTGATCCTGATTGGCGCCTTCTCGTCGGAAGAGAAGGCGAAAAACTGGCTGGCCAAGCTCAAGGCGAGCAAGGTGCCGGCATACATCGAGAAGAAAGTGCTGGCCGACGGCGAGCGCGTGCTGCTGCGCGCCGGTCCCTTCAGTGACCGTGACGCCGCCGATGCTGCCGACAAGCGCGTGCGCGCCACGGGGCTGACGTCGAAGGTGATAGAACAGTGACGCCAGCGCGGGGCACGCGGTGCGGCCCCGCTTGAACGATGCAGCCAACTTTTTTTGACTATGGCGTGGCCTTCATCCTGATCGCCTCCAGCCTGATCGGTGTGCTGCGCGGCCTGGTCCGCGAGGTGCTGTCGCTGATCGGCTGGGTGGTGGCGTTCTGGGTGGCATATCGCTATGGCGCTGTTGCCGCGGGTTGGATGCCCGAGTCATTGCCGGGCGGAGAACTGGCCCGGCACGCGCTTGGATTCGTGGTGCTGCTGATCGGCACCGTTATCGGCGCGGCGCTGGCTGGCACGGTGTTCGGCCAGTTGCTCGAGAGCACCGGGCTGAAGCCGGCGGATCGCGGCCTCGGGCTGGTGTTCGGGCTGATGCGCGGTGCGCTGGTGGTGATGCTGGTGGTGACGCTGGCCGGGCTCACCAAGTTGCCGGAAGAGGCCTTCTGGCGCGACGCCGTGACGCGTCCCTATGTGATGCAGGCGATGGAGTCGCTCAGGCCCTGGCTGCCTCCGGAGCTGGCCAGATACGTGAAGACATGAGGCCGGGCATCCCGTCCGGCCGGTAGTACGCAGGCCCTGTCCGCCGGGACAAGGTTGCGCCCCCTGATTCAAAGCCTTTCCTGGGAGTTTGGCATGTGCGGTATCGTCGGCGTGGTCTCTGCCACCCCCGTAAACCAACTGATTTACGATAGCCTGCTGTTGTTGCAACACCGTGGACAGGATGCTGCCGGCATCGCCACCGCCAACGGCAGTACCTTCCATATGCACAAGGCCAATGGCCTCGTGCGCGACGTCTTCCGGACGCGCAACATGCGTGGCCTGCCCGGCATGGCAGGCATTGGCCAGGTGCGTTACCCGACCGCCGGCTCGGCTTCCAGCGAGGAAGAGGCCCAGCCTTTCTACGTCAACGCCCCCTACGGCATCATCCTGGCGCACAACGGCAACCTGACCAACTGGGAACAGTTGCGCGAGGAAATGTTCCGCCGCGACCGCCGCCACATCAACACGCACTCGGACACCGAAGTGCTGCTGAACGTGCTGGCCGACGAGCTGCAACGCGCCAGCCACGGCATGGCGCTGGAGCCCGAAACCATCTTTACGGCCGTGGCGGGCATGCACCGCCGCGTGCGGGGCTCGTACGCGATTGCCGCGCAGATCGCCGGCTACGGCATGCTGGCCGTGCGCGATCCGTTCGGCATCCGCCCGCTGTGCCTGGGCAGCGTCGATACCCCGACCGGCAAGGAATGGATGGTGGCATCCGAGTCGGTGGCGCTGGAAGGCATCGGCTACCGCCTGGAGCGCGACGTGGCGCCGGGCGAGGCCATCTTCATCGACCTCGACGGCAAGCTCTACAGCAAGCAATGCGCCGACAACCCGGTGCTGACGCCGTGCATTTTCGAGTACGTCTACCTGGCCCGCCCGGATTCGTGCATCGACGGCGTGCCGGTCTACGACGCGCGCCTGCGCATGGGTGACTACCTGGCGGAAAAGATCCGCAAGGAAGTGTCGGCCGGCGACATCGACGTGGTGATGCCGATCCCCGATTCGAGCCGCCCCGCCGCGATGCAGGTGGCCAACCGCCTCGGCGTGAACTACCGCGAAGGCTTCTTCAAGAACCGCTATGTCGGCCGCACCTTCATCATGCCCGGCCAGGCCGTGCGCAAGAAGTCGGTGCGCCAGAAGCTCAACGCCATGGGCGTGGAGTTCAAGGGCAAGAACGTGCTGATCGTGGACGATTCGATCGTGCGCGGCACTACCTCGTTCGAGATCGTGCAGATGGCGCGCGACGCCGGCGCCAAGAAGGTGATCTTTGCCTCGGCCGCGCCGCCGGTGAAGTTCCCCAACGTGTACGGTATCGACATGCCGACCCGCAGCGAGCTGGTGGCGCATGGCCGCACCCATGACGAGATCGCACGCATCATCGGCGCGGACCAGCTGGTCTACCAGGATGTCGAGGCGATGAAGCAGGCGGTGCGCGATATCAACCCGGCGCTGAAGGACTTCGACGCATCGTGCTTCGACGGCCGCTACATCACCGGCGATATCGACGAGGCCTACCTGGATCGGCTGGAAACGGCACGCAGCCTGGCAGACCGCGAAGGCAACGGTGGCGATACCGAGCGCTCGCAACTGCACCTGCAGCGCTCCGGCGGCAACGAGTAAGCCGCGTCACGGCCACACACGTTGACGAATGCGAGGCCCGGCCGTAACATGGCCGGGCGTCGATTTGATAGTCAGCTTGCGGACGCGGGCACGGCCTCCAGGGCTCGCCCGAAACAGCTAAAGCGGAGTGCCGGCCTCGACCGGCGCAGCGCGCAGCGAATCCCGTACCAGACAGGCAGCCCGTCGATCCGACTCACCGATCGTACGGGCTTTTTTCATGGCCGCGCTCCGGACCGCGATCCCGAGCCTCCGAATAATCGCAACCCGCGCGGGTACCGCCGCGCCACCAGCATGAACGAACCGCTCAATCCCGAATCGTTTGGCATCGACACCCTCGGCGTGCGCGCAGGTACGCTGCGCAGCGAATATATGGAGCATTCCGAGGCCATGTTCCTGACCTCGAGCTTCTGCTTCAACAGCGCCGCCGAAGCCGCCGAGCGCTTCGCCCACTCGGAGGAGGGCTTCACCTACTCCCGCTTCACCAATCCCACGGTGTCGATGTTCCAGTCGCGTCTGGCCGCGCTGGAAGGGGCCGAGGCGTGCATGGCTACGGCTTCGGGTATGAGTGCGATCCTGTCGGTCGTGATGTCCTTGCTGCAGGCCGGTGACCACCTGGTCAGCTCGCGCGCGATCTTCGGCTCGACCATGACCCTGTTCTCGAACATCTTCTCGAAGTTCGGCGTTGAAACGACCTTTGTCGACCCGAGCGACCTGAATGCATGGCGCGCGGCGGTCAGACCGACGACGAAGCTGTTCTTCCTGGAAACCCCGTCGAACCCGCTGACGGAGGTGGCCGACATTGCCGCCGTCGCCGATATCGCCCACAACGCGGGCGCGCTGCTGGTGGTCGACAACTGCTTCTGTTCGCCGGCGCTGCAGCAGCCGATCAAGTTTGGCGCCGACATCGTGGTGCATTCGGCCACCAAGCATATCGACGGGCAGGGGCGGGTGCTGGGCGGGGCCGTGCTGGGAACGCACGACTTCATCATGGGCAAGGTCTTCCCGTTTGTGCGCACTGCCGGCCCGACGCTGTCGGCGTTCAATGCATGGGTGCTGCTCAAGGGCATGGAAACGCTGGCGATCCGCATGGAGCGGCATTCGGCCAGCGCGCTGGCAATTGCCGAGTTCCTGGAGTCGCATCCCGCGGTGGCACGCGTGTTCCACCCGGCGCTGAAATCGCACCCGCAGCACGAGATCGCCATGCGCCAGCAGAGCGGCGGCGGCGCCATCGTGTCGTTCGAGCTGAAGGGCGCCACGCCCGAGCAGCAGCGCGCCAATGCCTGGCGCGTGATCGACAGCACCCGGCTGTGCTCGATCACCGGCAACCTCGGTGATACGCGCACGACCATCACGCATCCCTATACCACCACGCACGGCCGGGTCAGCCCGGAGGCAAAGGCAGCCGCGGGCATCAGCGAAGGGCTGATCCGCCTGGCGGTGGGGCTGGAATCGGTGGCAGACCTGAAGGCTGACCTGCTGCGCGGGCTGCAGGGATAAGCCAGAGAGAAGGCAGCCGGTCAGGGCGCCGGTGCGGGCGGCGGTTCGCTGTCGCCGCCGGCCATGGCCTTGACGCCTGCCTTGGTGACGTCATAGGTCGCCTCGACCGCGGTCGAGGCGACACTGACCGCTGCCGATCCCACCGTGGTCACGGTGGAAACCGCCGCACTGCCGACCGCCACGGTCGCGCCAACGACGCTGCATCCTGATAGCGCAAGTCCCCCCATCATCGCGAGCAAGAACGCCGCACGGCGCGTGTGCGCCGCGGAAGGGTGCCCGTTTTCGTCGCGGATCAGGCTGCACGAGAAGGAAGAGCGAGGTTGCATGAGCGCTGCTTGCCCTGGCCGGGCCGCCGGAGTGAAGTGAGGGACGGATTGTACTCAGCGCAGCAGGCGGCGGCGCAACAACACCAGCGATAGCATCAACGCTACGGCCGCGTAGGCGGCCAGCACGGCAATGTGCAGCGTCGCGTTTTCGACTGGCCGGCCGAGCATCAGCGGGCGGATCATTGCGACCGCATGCGCCAGCGGCAGGACGCTGGTCGCCGCGCGCGCACCCGCAGGTAGTTGCTCCAGCGGGAAGAACACGCCCGACAGCAACAGCATCGGCGTAATCACCAGCGTCTGGTAGAACATGAAGAAGTCGTAGCTGGGCGCCAGCGCTGTCACGATCATCGCCAGGCTGGCGAACGCAATCCCGGCCAGCACGATGACCGGCAGCGCCAGTAGCGCGCCCGGCATGCTGGCATAGCCCAACGCACCCGCAACCAGCATGATGGCCAGGCCTGACAACACCGCCTTGCTCGCGGCCCACAGGATCTCGCCGAGCACCACGTCGCCCAGCGTGAGCGGCGCGTGCATGATCGCCTCCCACGTGCGTTGCACATGCATGCGCGAGAAGGCCGAGTACATCGACTCGAAGCTGGCCGACATCATCACGCTTGAGGCCGTGGTACCTGCGGCCAGGAAGGCAATGTACGAAACGCCGTTCACCTGTCCCACCAGCAGCCCGAGGCCGAGGCCTAGGCCGAACAGGTAGATCATCGGATCGGCGAGATTGCCGATCATCGAAGGAATGGCCAGCTTTTTCCACACCATGTAGTTGCGGTACCAGACCATCATCCAGTTGCGCATATTGCGCGGCAGCAGCGGCTGCGGATAGCTGGGATGCGGTGCGGCCGCAGCGGGCTTGCGGGAGGCTTGGTGGTCGGTCATGGCAGGCACCTTGCCGGGGCGCGGATCCTGTTCACTCATGGTCAGTCCCTCATCTCGCGGCCGGTCAGCTTGAGGAACACGTCCTCCAGGTTGGCCGGGCGGTGCAGGTAGCGCACGCCGCCGTTGCCGTGCAGGGCGGCCAGCAGCGGGGCGGGTTCGCGTACGTAGCAGAACAGCGTCTCGCCGCTCATTTCGGTGCGCTCCGCGAGGGGCGTCAGGCGGCCTCGCAATTGTTCCAGCTCGTCGCCGTAGACCTCGACCACGTCGCAGCCGATCTGGCTGTCGATCAGCTCGTGCGGCTTGCCTTCCGCGATCTTGCGGCCGCCGTCGATCACGCACAAGTAGTTGCAAAGGCGCTCGGCCTCTTCCATGAAGTGGGTTGTCAGCAGGATGGTCTTGCCGCTTGCCATCAGGGATTTCAGCCGCTCCCAGATCAGGTGGCGCGCCTGCGGGTCGAGCCCGGTGGTGGGCTCGTCCATGATCAGCAGGTCCGGATCGTTGATCAGGGCGCGCGCCACGGTCAGGCGGCGGCGCATGCCGCCGGACAGGTCGCGGACCTGGGCATCAGCGCGGTTTTCCAGACGGGCGAATTCGAGCAGGCCGGGAACGCGCTTGTCGATCACCGCCGAAGACAGGCCGAAGTAGCGGCCGAAGATGCGCAGATTCTCGATCACCGAGAAGTCCGGGTCGAGGTTGTCGAACTGCGGCACCACGCCCACGCGCATGCGCGCCTGCGGCGCGCGTGCCGGGATGGGTTCGCCGCAGAGGGTGAGCGTGCCGCCCATCGGCGTGGTCAGGCCCAGCAGCAGCCGCAGTGTCGTGGTCTTGCCGGCGCCGTTCGGACCGAGCAGGCCAAAGCACTGGCCGCGATGCACCTGCAGGTCCAGGTCATCGACGACAACCGTGTCGCCGTATTGCTTGCGCACCTTGCGCAACTCGAGGATGGCAGTCAAGGCAGGAACCGGTGGACGCGCCGCTGGGCGCAATACCCGCCATTATGCCGGTCATCGGGCTGTGCTTCCGGTGGCGCACTGCAGCATGCCTTTGGGAGGCCGCAGCCGCGAAATTCTGCATGGCGCACATGCGGGTCGGGAGCCCGCCGGTCGCGCTTTTCTGCGGGCATAAAAAAACCGCCAGCATGCTGGCGGCTTTTCTTGCGTACTGCGCGAATCAGTAGAGCTTCTTCGGCAGCATCTGCATGCGCAGGCGCTTGCGCAGACGCGACTCGGCAGCCTTCTTCTTGCGCTTGCGCTCGGTCGTGGGCTTTTCGTAGGCGGTGCGGCTCTTGAGCTCAACGATCAGGCCAGTTTGCAGAATGGCACGACGGAAGCGGCGCATTGCAACTTCAACGGGCTCACCGGGTTTCAAGACGATCTTAGTCAATTCAGTCCTTTAGGGGTTGCCGCGCAAGCGGCTGGGTTCAAACGGGGGAAACTGCGGTCGCCGAAGCGACTGGTATTGCACTCAGAGACTGGTGCCCTGGTGCACCCCCGCGAACCTGAAAGATGTGGACCTGTCAGTCCGTGCAGCCAGTGTCAGGGGTGATAGCGCCAAGTTCGGTGTACGGCAGGAACTTGACAGTACCGGTTTCCATAAAAAGCTATACGCCCGTAACTATGGCACGTATACGACCGGGATGTCAAGAAAGTGCTGAGATGCGTAACCGAGGGGCGCAGGTCAGCGGGCTCTCATATGAGGAGTAAGCCGCACAAAGCCCTTGGCGTCGTTGTTGCTGCGTCGGCGGACGCCCGGCCCGGGAATTTTATATCTTCTTTACACGCTGCCGTTGGCTTTCCACCCCGATTTTACTGCCGCGCCTCCAATTTGCGGAGTGCCAGTCACTCACTCACGGATTGCATTGTCATGGACGGGGTCTTCCTGATCGCACTTAATGGCTCGAGAAACGTGTCGATTCCGGCAGTTCCTGGCGTGGCACAATCTGCCTGCGTCCGTACCGATGAACGGCGACGACGCTGACCATGCCTGACGCGCGACATCCTGCGGAACGCCCCGATCCTGACAGTCTCCTGCAACGCCTGCAGGAGGAGGGGGCACGCGCGGCCCGCGGCAAGCTGCGCGTGTATTTCGGGGCGTCGGCAGGCGTGGGCAAGACCTTTGCCATGCTCGCCGCCGCGCGGGCAGCGCGGGAGCAGGGCGTCGACGTGGTGATTGGCGTGGTGGAGTCGCACGGCCGCGCCGAGACCGAAGCGCTGATCGACGGTGTGGAACGCCTGCCGATGCGCGACGTGCCCTACCGGGACCGGGTGCTGAAGGAATTCGATCTGGACAGCGCGCTGGCGCGCCGCCCGGCGCTGATCCTTGTCGACGAGCTGGCGCACTCCAATGCGCCCGGCAGCCGCCATCCCAAGCGCTGGCAGGACATACAGGAGCTGCAGTCGTCCGGCATCGATGTCTGGACCACGGTCAAT
This sequence comes from Cupriavidus sp. IDO, assembly GCF_000812465.1. Classification (GTDB taxonomy): domain Bacteria; phylum Pseudomonadota; class Gammaproteobacteria; order Burkholderiales; family Burkholderiaceae; genus Cupriavidus. The sequence continues at coordinate 95,282 of NZ_JWMA01000015.1, forward strand.
GTGCAGCATCTCGACAGCCTCAATGAGGCGGTAGGCGGTATCACGGGCATCCGTGTCTGGGAGACGGTGCCCGACACGGTATTCGACGGCGCCGACGAGGTGATCCTCGTCGACCTGCCCGCCGACGAGTTGCTGCGCCGCCTGCGTGAAGGCAAGGTCTACCTGCCCGAGCAGGCGCGGCATGCCGTGCGCAATTTCTTCCGCAAGGGCAACCTGATCGCGCTGCGTGAACTGGCGCTGCGCCGCACGGCCGATCGAGTCGACGACGACGTGCGCGCGTATCGCCGCGCGGAATCGATCCAGTCCGTCTGGCGCACGCGTGAAGCGGTGCTGGCGTGCATCGGCAGCGGCAGCGATGCCGAGCAGGTGGTCAGGAGTGCTCGGCGGCTTGCCGGCCAGCTTGACTGCGATTGCCACGTGATCACCGTCGCCGCACCGCGGCTGGCACCGCTTCCGGATTCCGCAAGGGCGCGGCTGGAAGGGGCCATGCGGCTGGCGGAGGAGCTGGGTGCGCGGACCGAGACCCTCGCGGGCAACGACATGGTCGAGGCGGTGGCGGGCTACGTGCGGCGCCACAACCTGACCAAGGTGGTGCTGGGCCGCACGCCGGCCCGCTGGCGCCGTGAGGGTGACTCCTGGATTGAGCAGGGCCGTACGTTTCTGGCGTGGGCGCTGTCGCCGTTCCTTGGCGCGCGCGCGTGGCTGTTCGGGCGGACCAGCTTTGCCGAAGCGCTGGCGGCGGCATGCCCGGAGATCGACGTGATCCGCGTGGCGGCTGACACCACCCGTGCGGATGTGCGGGCGGCCAGCGGTGCACCGGCCGGGATCGATGCGGCGGGG
>NZ_JWMA01000135.1 GCF_000812465.1 Cupriavidus sp. IDO
ATTTGGCGCGGCTGCGCGGCTTCGAGGCGCTGGATGCTGATGTGCAGCACGCCGTCGCGGTACTTGGCCTCCACCGCATTGGGATTCACGTCGTTTGGCAGGCTCACCACACGGCGGAAGCGGCCGGCGAAGCGTTCATCGATATGCACGGAGGTTTGCTCGTCCTTGTCGGGGAGATCGGACTTGCGCTCGCCGACAATGGTCAGCACGCTCTTCACCAGCTGCACGTCGATGCTGGCCGGATCGACGCCAGGGGCAAAAGCGTAGATTTCCACCGAGTGGGATGTGCCGCCGACATTCATGGCCGGAAAACTGACCCGACCGCGAATGCTGGGAGACAGCTCGAATGGCTGCTGCCACTCGCGCTGCAGGCGTTCCAGTTCTGAGAATACGTCACGGGGAAACAACGATCGATACATCATGTTTGCCTCCATTCGCTTTCGCGCGGGCGCCATATTCTGACGCCCCCGGTTGCAATGGTAAGGCTTCGCTTGGGGATTTCAAGTTCTTGATTTGGCTGATATTCGGCATCACTCTTCCGAGGAGAAGGGCAGCCCTCGAGACCGGAAAAGGGGAACACGCATGGAGTTCCAGGACTACTACAAGACGCTGGGAGTGGCACGCAATGCCACGGCGGAGGACATCAAGAAGGCGTTCCGCAAGCTCGCGCGCAAGTTCCATCCGGACGTTTCCAAGGAGTCGGATGCCGAACCGCGCATGAGGCAGCTCAACGAGGCCTACGCCGTGCTCTCCGACCCGGAAAAGCGCGCCGCGTACGAACAACTGGAGCGAGGCTATCAGCCTGGCCAGGCGTTCCGTCCGCCGCCGGACTGGGACAGCGGCTTCGAGTTCTCCAGTCGGGGCTTCTCGCCCCAGGAAGAGGCCGATTTCAGCGACTTCTTCGCCGAGCTGTTTGGCCATGTCGGGGGCAGACACCGCGGCTTCCATGCAGATGGTGGCAGCTTCCAGTCACGCGGTGTGGATCACCACGCCAAGGTGCTGCTGGACCTGGAAGACGCCTTTACCGGCGCCACCCGTCAACTTTCACTGCGGGTGCCAAGCATGGACGCCCAGGGCGTGGTGCAGCTCGGGAGCCGGACCCTCAGCGTGAAAATTCCCAAAGGCGTGCGCGAAGGTCAGCTCATCCGTCTGGCCGGGCAGGGGGCGCCGGGGATCGGCGGTGCGCCGGCGGGGGATCTTTTTCTGGAGGTGCATTTCAAACCGCACGACCGACTGAAAGTGAAGGGGCGAAATCTACACCTCACCCTGCCGGTGGCGCCATGGGAGGCGGCGCTGGGGGCGGTGGTGCCCATCGATTTACCTGGGGGCGAACTGAAGGTGCGCATTCCCCCTGGCGCACAGAGCGGCAGCGAGCTACGTGTGCGCGGCAAGGGCATTCCCGCTAATCCACCGGGCGATCTGCTGCTGGACATCCAGGTGGTGCTGCCGCCGGCAAACACCCCAAAGGCGCGGGAGCTTTATGAAACGATGGCGCGGGAATTGGCCTTTAATCCGCGCCCGGATAGGAGAGCCTGACCCATGCGTGATGATGACGTTCTGATAGGCTGCCTGATGGAAGATGCTTGGCTGACTCTGGAGCGGGTGGCGGCAGCCTGCATGGTGGAACCAGAGTGGCTAATGCGGCATGTCGATGAGGGCTTGTTCCCCCATGCCGTAAGTGTCGCTGGCGTCTGGCGGTTTTCCAGCGCCAGCCTACTACGGGCGCGGCGCATGCGGCAGTTGGAGCGCGACTTTGACGCCATACCGGAGCTGGCCGCTCTGGTGGCCGACCTGCTGGAAGAAATGGATGATCTGCAAGCGCGGATGCGTTGATGACGCTCGCGTCAACAGCAAAGCCCTCGCCTTGAACTAGCTCACGCCGGATGTTCGTGCGGCTACCGCGAGGCCGAAGTTGAAACGAGCCCAGCAGTTTGCAGTTGCCTTTGCCATCCACTCGCAACCGCGGGGATTGGCCCTGGGAAATATCAGGCCAACCCGAGATGGCTTCTATTGCGCAATCTCGGCTGTTTGGCGCCAGACGCCGAACCGCCGGAATGGCCTGCGGATTCAACCCGTCGATGCACATCAATGCTCCTCAGCATATTGCCGTCTCACAAGATTGATCCAAAGCGGCTGATCCCCCTCGCTTCCAACTGGACGCCTTCCGCGATATTCACGAGAGCATCGGGAACGCTGCAATCACGACAGCGCTCAAGGCACTCATTGAGGCATGGAAGCCAACTCGATAGACCGGTGAAGGCAGCTTGAGCGGGCGACTGGAACGCGCTACGCTGGCATAGATTCTCACCATATAGCTGCTTTCAGGCATAGGCCACCCTCGTGCAAAGGGTCGACACGGCCCGGAGCGCGAGCCGTAGCCTGGCGAGCCGTTGATGGTCGAGGAGCTTTCGTTGGAACGCGCGTCGGAGCCAGATCGGGCGGCCTGCGCAAGTGGCCATTCTACCCACCTTCTGATGCTCATGCTCCCCGTTCTCCCTGTCCCGAAGCTCATTCAATACCGGCCGCGTGCCGCCATCGCGCTAGTGATCGGCATCGTCGCTGCATTCGTGGCGCCGGTGTCGCTGCGCCCGCTAGTCCGAAGTTTGAGGGCCCGAAACGCAGCTAAGCAAGACATGGCGCGCCTTTGCGCCATTTTTTGCGTCCTAGTTGTTCCCATGTAAATGGTTCAATGTT
>NZ_JWMA01000136.1 GCF_000812465.1 Cupriavidus sp. IDO
TGCTCACCGCCGCCTACCATATGCTCCGGGACGGCGTTGAATATGCGGACCTTGGCCCCGATTACTTCGACCGCCACGACGCCGACAAAACCATCCGCAGTCTCCTCAAACGCCTTGCCGATCTCGGGTGTCATGTGGATCCGATTGGTCATGTCGTCTAGCGCTTCCTAGTAGTGCGGCAATCGCAAGCGGATTGGATGGGAAGTAGAAGTGCACATACGACGCGGTCAGCGTGCCCTTGCGGTAGACCGCTTCACCACGCGCCGATGTCGAAGCCGCTTCGTGCGGCGATCTCGCATAGGAAAGTGGTGCCAGTCGCGATTCCGTCTTCGAGTAATGGAAGGTGTGCCCCCGCAATTCGCCTTCAGGAAGGCTGACGGCCTGATGTCCGATCGCCGCCAGCCGGCGCTGCATATGCACCGTACCGGGCAGCAGGCCGGCCATGGAATGCGTGATGCCTTCTTTGTCGACCAGGGCATCGAACAAGGCCATCATGCCGCCGCACTCCGCGAGTATCGGCAACCCAGCGCGATGCGCATTTCGCAACGCGCCCAGCATGGCATGGTTGGATGAGAGACGCCCTGCATGGAGCTCCGGGTATCCGCCGGGAAGCCAGACCGCATCGCTGGCGGGTATCTGCGTATCGGCAAGTGGCGAGAAGAAGGCGAGTTGCGCGCCAAGTTCCCGGAGTGTCTCCAGATTCGCCGGATAGATGAAGCAGAAAGCAGCATCCCGTGCAACGGCGATGGTCTTGCCAGCAAGCAAGGGCACGACAGGGTCCGCGACCGCGGCATCGCGAAAGCCCACCGGCTCTGGCAGCTCCGCCACCGGCAGGCCCGCCAGCATGTCCGCCAGCCGGTCGAGACGTGCGGGCAAATCCGGCAATTCGTCGGCGCCGACCAGGCCAAGATGCCGCTCCGGAAGCGATGCCATGGGGTCACGCGCCAGTGCTCCGGCCCATCGAATATGTGATGGCAGGCTTGCCCTGAGCATCTCGGCGTGACGCTCGGAACCGACGCCATTGGCCAGCACGTCCATGCGCCGCAGGCCTTCGCCATACCCGGCAAGACCGTAGGCCAACGCGCCGAAGGTTTGCGCCATCGCCGACGCCTGTATCACGCTCAGCACTGGCAGACCAAACCGGCGTGCCACGTCCGCGCTGCTCGGCGTGCCGTCGTGCAGACCCATCACGCCCTCGACCAGCACTAAATCGGCATCGCGCGCAGCGCTTGCCAGGCGGGCACACGCATCGTCGGCGCCGGTCATCCAGAGATCGAGCGTATGGACTGGCGCGCCGCTGGCGACCGTCAGGATCGTCGGGTCCAGGAAGTCCGGCCCGGTCTTGAAAACACGCACTTTGCGGCCCTGCCGGCTGTGCAGCCGGGCAAGGCCCGCTGTAATGGTTGTCTTGCCCTGGCCGGAAGCCGGGGCGGCGACCAGAATGGCGGGAACGCGCAGCGTGGTGTGGGAGGAAGCGGAGGGTAGCGGCATCGAAGGAAATCAATGGGGCGGGTAGCGCCGTGGCAAGGCTGATCGCGCAGCTGATTATAGCTATGGCGGCAGCAGTATCCCCTGGAGCGCCGCGCACTCAAACAACTCGCGGTCGTTGTTGACGCCAAGCTTCTGCATCGCGCAGTTTTTCTGCCGGCTGATGGTCTTGACGCTGCGGCATAGCGTGGCCGCGATCTCGGTGACTGAACGGCCTGTCAGGTAGAGTCGCAGCACTTCCATTTCGCGAACCGAAAGGCGGCCACTGGCGTCCTGACCCACGGTGGTCAGGCCACCGGGATCAGCTTCGGCAAGCACCTGGAGGGCCGACTTGCCGATATAACAGAATCCACGCTGCATGCGTACGATCAGCGTGACGAGCTCTGAAAGCGGCGAGTCCTTCAACAGCAGGCCATGCACCGGCGTGCTCAGGATTGCCCGCAGGATCAGGGGGTTGGTAATCATGGTCAGGACCGCCACGCCAAGCGTGGGATGCCGCCGCCGCAGGCTGGCGAGCAGCCTCAAGCCATCGTTCTCCCCGAGTCCCGGCATGTGATAGTCGGTGATCACAATGTCCGGACGAAGGATCTCTACGCCGTTCAGCAGGTCTGTGGCGGTGGTGACTTCGCCGCAGACTTCCCATCCCGTCTGGGTCTGCAACCGGTCCCTGACTGCCGCGGCGATCACCGGATGATCGTCAGCCAGCAAGATCTTCAATGACATCACGTTGCTCCTCTGCTCGTTATCCGCGGCGGCCGGTGATGCATCGGAAAAAGCCGCCGCACGTCAGTCGACGTGCGGCGCAAAGACGCATCAACAACTGCGCGCATGCCTTGTTCGCCGGCCAAACGGGAGACGACCAGGAGCCAGGCAATGCCAAGCGAGAATACTGGTCGCGAAACCCTCATGGATTAAGAAGATTCGCAAATTTGGCCAATGGGCACGCGATAGACCCGTACGCCGCCAGCGCGTGCGCAGCGCGGTCTTGCATTGTGTGGGGCGGGTAGTCCAGCCGGGCACGGACCCGGCTAGACGCTGAGGAAGGGTGCCAGCACCATGCGTATCGGCGCAATGATGCATGTCATGCAAACCAGAAGAACGCGCCTCCGCGGTCTTGCGGGCATTGCACGCAGGCGCAAGGCGAACTGGCTACGCGATTGCGACCTGGCGGGGCACTTCGAGCTGCCCCCGGCGTCGGCTGTCAATGGCCTTGAGCGGGTCGCGCAGCACTGCGCTGCCGACGTCCATGATGTCCCGCAACGCGCTATTGTCGCGCGCGCGCTCCGGTGTCCAGAAATGCAGGGCAGCCCACTCCGGGAAGCTGCTTGGTGGTGCCAGCAGGCGCGTTTTCCGGTCGCGCGTGACCAGCGGCACGTTGAAGTCCAGTACCGGGCAAATTCCGCCGGCGGAGTGGAGCAGCGTGATCTGCGTATGCCAGGAGGGTACGACCGTTTCGCGATGGCCCGGCGTGCCAGCCTGCCGGCTGAGGAAGGTGCGCAGCGGGCTGCCGGCCTCGCAGTCCTCCTGCAGGAGAATCCAGTCGCTTTCCGTATCGTCGCTGCCGCCGGCGCGTGTCGCACTGACCAGCCGGCGCGGCGTGGCGAGAATATTGTGGGGCAAGACCTTTTCAGGATGGTGGCCGCTGTCGACAACAAATGCGCAATCGAGTTCGCCGTTGTCCAGGCTGGCTGCCAGCGTGGAATCGGCGATGACCGGCCGCGTGACAAAGCTGTCCTGCGGGAATTGCTCGCAAAGTGTGGTCAGGATTTCGGTAATTACCGGGTCGCCGATCGAAGAGGAAAATCCGATCGATAGGCGTCGTCCGTCCCGGCTTCTGGTCTCGCCGGTTTCATTGGGGCGAACCAGCAGATTCCATTTTGCGAGGATCTGGCGCGCAGTCTGTTCCAGTCTGAGTGCATGCGGTGTCGGCTCCAGTGTGCCATTGCGCTTGATAAAGAGCGGGTCGCCGGTAATTTCACGCAACCGCGCCAGGCTGTAGGCCACCGTAGGAACACGTCCTTGCGTGCACGCCGCAACCGCGCTGAGATCGCGGTATTCCATGACAAGGACAAAAACATGCAACAACTTCGTGCTGACATGACGCATTGTGACTTCTCCCGATCCACGACTCTTTTTTCGTTCTTATTCAGGCCTGTGTGATGCTGTGATACGCGGAGCGCCACCAGGCTTCAGGCACGGCAACACGCCGGCATATGACGAGCCGGATGGATTGCAGGGATGCTGGAATGATTGGCGGGCACATTCCGCCCGGGCACTTCGCTGTGGAAAAGCATGGCACGACTCCTAAATGTGCGACAAGCGTCGACAAATGGCGCAGTGACTCCTCTATCTTTCAGGCCCGGTGGTGCTCGCCGTCAGTTCGCGTCATATCACCGTGCTTGTACTGACCACAAGCCGGCTGGAACTGTCTGGCCGCCTGTCTCCAAGTGCCGGTAGAGCGCTATTGGCAGGCGTACGAAATTTAGTATGCCGAGGAAGCTTAATACAACAATCCGAAAGTTCATAGGAACTTGCACTGATGTCGAACGCGGTCTTTATGGACTAAGGATCCTTTGTGCAGACATGAAAACATAATGAAAAGCCGCTGTAGATAGGCGAGAACTGGCAAGCAAGCACCGCGCAACCCGCTTTCGCGCGACTTTCTTTCCGTTCCTCTGTCGTCTCTTGGTGCCCTTTGATGGCAATGCCAAGTCAATCCGGATTCCAATTTGGAATAACGAAATATGCTGACCCGTTTGGGTGGTTTTGCGGGTTAGGGCATGCCAGCACCATATGGCACCCGATGGCCGCTCTCGCTGTGCGCTGCTCTGGAAATGACTTCGTGTCCCCAGGCGCCGGCAACCGGTCCTTACATAAATTGCTTAACTCGCGGACCGAAGACACTGAATTGCTTTTTGAAGCAGCGGTGGGCTAACGTAGGGGCAGGGTCGGAGGCATGGAATCCGGCACGGGTCGGTCGTTGCGGAGCGGAGACATTCGGTGAACAGACGGTATTCGGAAGAGCAGATCCGCACCTATCTGGCCGAGGCAGCCAGCGGCGTGCCGGTGCGTGAGCTGTGTGCGCGCTACGGGTTCAGCGATGCCTCGTTTTACGGCTGGCGAGCGCGCTACGGGCAACCATACCAGGGCGATGCGCGTGACGGACGCAAATTGCGGGAACTCCAGGAGGAAAACGCCCGGCTCAAGAGTATGCTTGCGGACGCGCTGCTCAAGCTCGAGCTGCTGCGCAATCGTACCGGCCGCAATGGCAGTGGCAAGGACCGCTGACGCGGGCGGCTTTGCAAGTGTGGTGGTGCCCCTTTTCGCGATCCGTCAGGTCGTGACGTGCCGCGGTGCCATATCTGGAGTTCGGTGTGAAGAAGGTTTTGATCAGGACGGGCATGCTGGCGTTTGCGTGCCTGGTAGCCGCGCATGCGTGGGCGGCTTCGGAAGTTGCAGTCCCGGCCCCGATGGTGGCGCCGCCGCCGCCGCGGATGCTCGACAGCGCGACCGCAACGGTCGAGGACGCGGACGGCACGCTGTCAGTGTCGCAGCGCCAGCGCTGCCAGTCGCTGCTGGACCAGATCAGTGCGCTGCCTGCTGGCCCGCAGTGGTCGGCCGGGAAATCCTCTGTCACTACGGCAGACGGGCGCGCATATCCAACGCTGGAGCGCCAGGCTGACCGCAAGCGCCTGGAAGAAGCCTATCGCCAGGAGTGCACGCAGCAAGGCCGCTAGGTGCGGAGATCCGGGCCCAGGTAGTCATCTGCATTTTTGTGGAGAGCGATAATGCACCGCTTACGACATATCCTGGCCTGGTGCCTCGGGCTGATGCTGCTGGCGCCGCACGCGCCGGCCATGGCCCAGGCAAAGCTGGACAACGCACGGCTTGATCAGCTGACTGCGCCGATTGCGCTCTATCCGGATGCCTTGCTGTCGCAGGTGCTGATGGCATCCACGTATCCCGCGGACGTTGCCGCCGCAGCGCAGTGGTCCAAATCCAATGCCAGCCTGTCGGGCGATGCCGCCACCAAGGCGGTGGCCAGCGAGCCGTGGGATCCCAGCGTGCAGTCGCTGGTGGCGTTCCCCTCGGTGATGGATATGATGGGCCGTCAGCCGCAGTGGGTGCAGTCGGTTGGCGATGCCTTCCTGGCACAGCCCAACGATGTGATGGATTCGGTACAGCGGCTGCGCTAGCAGGCCCAGAAGGCCGGTAGCCTCAAGACTACCGAGCAGCAGAGGGTCGTTACACAGACGACCGGCGGCACGACCGTAGTGGAGATCGAGCCGGCCAATCCGCAAGTCGTCTACGTGCCGGCGTATAACCCGACGGTCGTCTACGGTGCCTGGCCCTATCCGGCCTATCCGCCAGCGTACTATCCGCCCCCGCCGGGCTCGGTGTTTGCAACCTCACTGGTGGCGGGTATCGGCTTCGGCCTGGGCGTGGCGGCGGTCAATTCACTATGGGGCGGCTTCAACTGGGGTTCGCACGACGTCAATATCAACGTCAACCGCTACAACAACATCAACGTGAACCAGCGGCTCGACGTCAATCGCTCGAACGTCAACTGGCAGCACAATCCCGCGCATCGCGGCAACGTGCCCTACAACAACCCCAATGTGCGCAATCGCTTTGACCAGCAACGGCAGGGCGGCCTGGCCAACCGCCCACAGGGCGGGCAACTGGGTGGCCAGCGTCCAGGCGCTGGCGGCGGTGGTGTGCAAGGCCCGGCGGGCGCGCGCGACCAGGCCCGCGAGCGCGCTGCGCAGTCCTTCGAGAGCCGCACCGGACAGGCCGTGCCTGGCCACGGCGGCGGAATGGCCGAGCGCGGGCGCGCGGGCGGCGAAGGCCGTCCTGGCGCCGCCGGTGGTGGCGTGCAGAATCCGCGCCCGGCAGGTGCGGACCGGCAACGCGCAGATCAGGCAGCCGCCCGCGACCGCGCGCGCAATACCAATCGCGACAGCGCCCTGCACGATGCGGGCAATGGCGACCGCGTCCGCCAGCAGGCCCAGCGCGTGTCGGCCGAGCCGCACAGCCTGCCGCAACGCGAGGCCGGCGGCTTCGGGCAGGGTGGGAGCGGCTACGGCGCCATGGGTGGAGGTGGTGGGGGCCATCTTGGTGGCGGTGGCGGCGGCGGACATCTCGGCCATGGCCGGAGGTAGTTATGATGCGTAAAACCATGCCTGCAGCAGCAGCGTGCGGCCTGCGCGTATTGGTGACGATGGCGGCATTTTCCGCCGCATTCCCGGTGTTGGCCCAGCACGTGTATCCGTCGCCGGACGCAGCGGCCGATGCCCTCGGCGATGCCATCGCGCGCAGTGATGACGATGCCTTGCGCAAGGTGCTGGGCAACCAGTACCGTTCGCTGCTGCCTCCGAGCGGAATCAACCGCGACGATGTCTATGAATTCCTCGGCGCATGGTCGCGGCGCCACGCCATCGAGCCCGATGGCGACCAGCGCGCCAAAGTTGCGGTGGGTGAGAGCGGCTGGACATTCCCCGTGCCGCTGGTCAAGCACAAGGGCGGCTGGCAGTTCGATCTGCGCGCCGGGCAGCAGGAGGTGCACCGCCGCCGCCTTGGTCGCAATGAACTGGTAACGATGGAAACGCTATTGCAACTGGCCGATGCTCAGCAGCGCTATGCCGAGCAAGTGGGCAATGGCCGCTACGCTGGTCAGCTGGTGAGCAATCCAGGCAAGACCAACGGGCTCTACTGGCCTGCTGCAACCGAAGCGGACGCCAGTCCGGTCGGGCCGGACGCGCTGGCAATGGTGCCCGAGACGCCAGCCGATTCCGCCTTCTACGGCTACCACTATCGCATGATCGCGCCGCCCAAGGGCAGCGATGCCAAGTTCGCCTTCATCGCCTGGCCCGCGGACTATGGGAGGAGTGCACACCTTCCTGCTGGGCAGCGACCGGGTGTTCTATGAGTGCGATCTCGGGTCAGGCACGGCTGCGCGCGCAAAAGCCATCCGCAGCTATGCGCCGGATGGCTGGCAGCGCGTGGCCGACCGCTGAATGCATGGCTGACCGGAAGCCCGCCTATATCAGGCGGGCTTCGTTGTTTTCTGCGGTGCCGATCTCGTGATCCGGTGCGGCGCGCGGGGAGATCGGCTCCAGGTCTGCATAGACCGATGCGAGCCCGTCCTTGTCGATGATCCGCACGCGCCTCTGGCGCACGGCGATCAGCCCCACCGATGCAAAGCGCGACAACAGGCGCGACACCGTTTCCAGTGTCAGGCCCAACAGGCTGGCAATGTCAGTGCGCGACATCGCAAGCGTCAGCGTGCCGTCCGTGCTGCCCCGGCGCTGGTGTTCGCCCGTCAGGTCAAGCAGCAGCATCGCGAGCCGCTGCGCCGCCTTCATCGAGCCGACAGCCACCAGCAGCATGCGTTCGCGCTCGGCATTGCGTCGCATGACCTTCAGCACGGAATCGCGAAATACCGGCTCGGCCATATGTTCGCGCAGGGTTTCGGCCGTGACCACGCAGCAGATCGCGTCCTGCAAGGCGATGGCGCTGGTGGCGTGGGCAGGCGCTTCATTCGGCTCAAGTCCGAGGACGTCGCCCGGCAATGAGAAGCCGGTGACCTGACGCCATCCCAACGGCGATTCGTAGACGCTCTTTGCGCTGCCCTGGCGAAGCGGAAAAACGGCCGTCGTTGGCCGGCCCTGGCGATAGAACTGGTCGCCGGTGCGGACCTCCATACGGCCTGGCGCCAGCGTTCGTCCGGCACGAATTGCGCCGCTATCTGCACTCATGTGGTCGCAGACATGGCGGAACAGGCAAAGAGAGCAGGAGGGGGCGCCGGTGTCGGGCATGGGCAAATTTAGTTCCCGGGAACCGATGGCCAAGTATAAACGGCTGACAATCTCAACTATCTATCTTCGATCTGCATTCTTTCGTGCGGCTAATTGAATGTTTTCGGTTGCAATCAGTTTCAATCGAGGGCTTGCGCTCCTGAGCGTCACAGCACGCTCGGCCGTGGCGAAAAACCCACATGCCAGAGGACTTCATGGTGTGCTATGCTGCAACGCAACAATAAAGGCAGCAAGCGGGGGAGATCCGTCTCAGACGACCAGGAGTCCTCATGGCCAAAAGCCTTGTCGGTGACTGGAATGCGCAAATACGGCGAATCAGCCGTGCGCAGGTCCAGACCGAAGCACATCTGAAATCGTGGCTGGAGCGAATCGAGTCGCTTAACCCGGTGGCGCTACGGCGCCGCACCCGTTCCCCCGAGAGGGCTCCGGTGTCCCCTCGGCATCCCACCCCGGCCTCATTGCCGGGCAAATGGGAGTCGCACCGCCTCAAGCTGGCGCCCCTGCCCGGCGAGCTGGTGCCGCAGCTCTCGTACAGCCTCTATGTGCCGTCACGTGCACGCCGCGGCCCGTTCCCCGTGGTGGTCATGCTGCATGGGTGCCGGCAGACGCCCGATGATTTCTCGGCAGGCACGCGCATGAATGCGCTGGCCGAGCGCGAAGGCTTCATCGTGGCCTATCCGCAGCAGCCCCTGCGCCGCCAGGTCTTGCGGTGCTGGCAATGGTTCGACCTTGCCGCCGGCGAGGGCGGCCGGGAGGCCCAGGCGGTATCGATGCTGATCGACGCACTGTCCGAGCGCCACGATGTGCGCGAAGGTGAAATCTATCTGGCGGGCATGTCGGCCGGCGCCGCGATGGCGGCCGTGGTGGCGTTGCGCTATCCGGAGAAGGTTGCTGCGGTGGGCCTGCATTCCGGCGTGGTCATCGGCGCTGCCGACACGCCCCGTTCGGGTCTGAAGGCCATGCAGCACGGCTCTGCCTCGGAGCCCTCGTGGCTGCTGGACGCGGCGGGCGTCACGCCGGGCGGCCCGGCGATGCCGGCGATCGTGTTCCACGGCCTTGCCGACGAAGCCGTCCATCCCGTCAATGGCCAGTTGCTGGCGCGGCAATTCCTTGCCTACAACCGGCTGGACGATCGCCTGGCGGGCAGTGCCGTTCAGGTGCCGCTGGCCAGGCCGGAGAACGATGACCTCTGCCAGATTGCCCTGCCTTCGGGCCACTATCGTGAAGCGCGCTTTGGCCGATGGAGCCAGGACCTGGTGCGCCTGGTCGAGGTTGCCGGGCTTGGGCATGCGTGGAGCGGCGGCGACGAGGAGTATGGCTACCACAGCGCAATCGGCCCCGACGCCAGCGCGATGATGTGGGAGTTCTTCAGGCAGCACCGGCGCTGACGGCCAAAGAAAAAGGAGGGCGCGTTGCCCTCCTTTTTTCTTTGCGTGTGCCGGAATCGCCTGGTGGGATCAGCCGCGCGAACGATCCTTGATGAACAAGGCGGTAATCATGCCGAGCACGCAGAGCGCCACGACATAGTGCGCCGGCGCCAGCGGGTCGTTCTTCAGCATCAGCGTCACGACCATCGGCGTCAGGCCGCCGAAGATCGCGTACGACAGGTTGTATGAGAACGACAGGCCGGAGAAACGCACCTGCGCCGGGAACGCGTTGACCAGGACGAACGGCACGGCGCCGATGGTGCCGACCAGGAAGCCTGCCAGCGCGTACAGCGGAATCAGCAGGTCCGGGCGGGTGCCAATGGTGGTGTAGAAGGCATAGACGCTGACCGCCAGCAGCAGGCCGCCGAAGAACAGCGTGCGCCTTGCGCCGATCTTGTCGGCCAGCGAGCCCGATACCACGCAGCCAACCGTCAGGCACAGCGTGGCGACGCTGTTGGCGACCAGCGCCGTGCGCGCGTCAAAGCCATAGATCTTCTGCAGGAAGGTCGGCGTCATGAGGATCACGACGACGATGCCGGCTGACAGCATCCAGGTCAGCAGCATCGACACCGCCACCGCGCCGCGATGGTCGCGCACCACCGACTTGAGCGGCATTTCGGCGGCGAGCGCCTTGCGTTGCTGGAGTTCGGCGAATACCGGCGTTTCATGCAGCCAGCGGCGCAGGTACATGGAGGCGATGCCGAATACGCCGCCGATCAGGAAGGGCACGCGCCAGCCCCAGTCGTGCAGCTCGGCCGGCGTGAAGACCGAGTTGATCCCGGTGGCCACCAGCGAGCCGAGCAGGATGCCCGCGGTCAGGCCGGCGGTCAGCGTGCCGCAGGCATAGCCGATGTGCTTTGACGGGACGTGCTCTGACACGAACACCCACGCGCCCGGCACTTCGCCGCCGACGGCCGCGCCCTGCATGATCCGCAGCACCAGCAGCAGCACCGGCGCGAGCAGGCCGATGGTGTCATAGGTCGGCATCAGGCCCATCAGCAGGGTCGGCACCGACATCAGCAGGATCGACAGCGTGAACATCTTCTTGCGCCCGAGCAGGTCGCCGAAGTGGGCCATGACGATCCCGCCGAGCGGGCGCGCCAGGTAGCCCGCGGCAAAGATGCCGAACGTCTGCAGCTGGCGTAGCCAGTCAGGCACCGAAGGCGGGAAGAACAACTGCCCGATGACCGTCGCGAAGAAGACGAAGATGATGAAGTCGTAGAACTCGAGTGCGCCACCAAGGGCTGCAAGGGCGAGCGTTTTGTAATCCTGGCCGGTCAGCGGGCGCGCAGGCTTGCTTTGCGCGCCCAGTGCCCCGGCGGTGGTGCTGGAGGTAGACATGAGTTGACTCGCATGGAAGAGAACACATGCGAAGCGCGCAACACGGAATACGTGGAGGATATGGCCGAGGGGTACAGCGCGGGAGAGGCAGGCACTAAGTGGCGGGTAAGCCGCAGGCTTGCGACGGAACGCTTCGCAAACCCGTAAAGATACCAGATCGCCTTTTTCCTCGTCTGTCGGAAAGGCCTGAAAACTTTGCTTTGCAGCGAACCATTGCCATAATGGTGGGAAAAGTGAAATCCGGGGCACAAAGCAGCGTGTAACGCCGGCAGGTGGGGTCAAATCTTCTGGGAAAACATGGCTTTCAAGGATTCCATCCAGGTAGCCACGGCTACGCCGCGCCGACGGCTGGCCGTGCGCGTTGCGGGCGGCGTTTTGGGCGCGTTGGCGCTTTTTGGGGTTGCCGGCTATCTTGGCGGTCCGCCGCTGATCAAGTGGCTGGTAGAAAAAAATGCTACCGAGGCCCTTGGCCGCAAGGTCACGCTGGGCGGGGCGCATGTGCGGCCGTTCGAGCTGGCGGCGACGCTTTCAGACCTGACCATCTTCGAGCCGGACGGCAAGACGCCGATGGTGACCCTGGGCGAGGTCGAAGCCAATAGCTCGGTGGCCTCGGTCTGGCACCTTGCACCTGTGGTGGATTCGCTGCATGTCGATCGCCTGGCCGTGCACGTGGTGCGCAATGCCGACGGGCGCATGAGCTTTGCCGATATCGAGGACAAGTTCGCCGCGCAGCCGCCGAAGCCGCCCGATGCCAAGCCCGCGCGCTTCTCGGTCAACAACATCGCGCTGACCGGCAGCAGCTTTGCCTACGACGACAAGGTCCTGAATACCTCCCAGCGCATCGACAACCTGACGCTGACGCTGCCGTTCCTGTCGAACCTGCCGCATGACGTCGAGATCTACACGCGGCCGACGCTCAGCGCGCACATCAACGGTACGCCGCTGGCGCTCGACGGTGCCGTGCTCCCGTTTGCCGATTCGCGCGAGACCAGGCTGAACATCAACCTCGACGGGCTCGAAGTCGCGCGGTTCATGCCATTCGTGCCCAGGCTCAAGGATGCGGAGGTCAAGGGCGGCCTGCTCGATACGCGGCTGACAGTGGGCTTCCGCCAGCAGAAGGACAAGCAGGAGATCTTTGCCTCCGGCACCGCCGCGCTGCGCGAAGCCGATATCCGCACGCACGCGGGTGCACCGCTGGTGCAAAGCGGGCGGCTGGCTGTCGATATCGACAAGATCGAGCCGCTGGCGCACCGGGCGCATCTGCGCAGCCTCGAGATCGAAGGCCTGAACCTGCAGGCCGCGCGGCGCGCCGACGGCTCGATCAACCTGGCCACGGCATTCCTGCCACAGGCCGCGCCGGAAAAGCAGAAGTCGCTGCCGCAAGCGCCGGCTTCCACCCCTGCCGCAGCCGGGCTGCAGGACGCCCAGGCCAAGCCGGCCGGGAAGGAAGTGCCATGGAGCTATGCCGTCGACCGTATCACGCTGAAGCAGGCTAAGTTCGGCTTTGAAGATGCCCTGGCGGCTTCCGGCCCGGGCAAGCTGGCACTCGGGCCGATGGATGCCGAGGTCACCGGCGTCAACAGCGCAGACGGCGATAAGCCGGCCAGGGTGAAGGCCACGCTGACCGTGGCCGACGGGCAGACGCTGCAGCATACCGGCGACCTGTCCCTGCAACATGGCACGCTGGCGGGCACGCTCGAAACCAGCGGGCTGAAGCCGCAGGGCTTTGCCGCGTGGTATCCGCGTGAGCTCAAAGGCCACCTTGGCAACACGGCGGTCAATGCCGAACTCCACTACCACATGTCGTGGGCGGCGGCGCCGTTCCAGTTTGTGCTGGAGAAGTCGCGGGTCGAACTGGCACCGCTCTACATGGCGACGCAACAGCCGATCACAGTCCCGGTGGCGGAGGCGGCGGTGCGCAGCGGACAGGCGGCACCGGACGTCGCAGAGCGCGCCGAGCGACGCGCTCGCAGCAAGGCGGCCGCCCGATCCGAGCGTGCCGGCAGCGGCGAGCGCGACACTGAAGGGACCAACCTGCCGTTCATGCAGGCGGAAAAGATCATCCTCGACGACATCAACCTGGATCTGGCGAAGCAGACACTCGATTCCGCGCAGCTGACGCTGTCCAGGCCGCAGATTGCGGCAACGCGCGACTACAAGGGCGAGTTGCTGGACATGGCGCGCATCTGGGCCGCCGGCTCCGCCAGGCAGACCGAGTCCCAACGCAAGGCGCCACCGCCTGCGGCAGCGAACGGCGCGCCAGCGACCGCGGCCACTCCTGGCTGGAAGGTGAAGCTGGACAAGATCGCCCTGGATGGCGGCGCGATGCGGCTGGCGGACTACGAGCCCGCCCCGGCCAACCGTGGCCGGCCGGTGATTCTCCAGTACCGCAATGTCGGCCTGACCACGGGCGCCGTCACGTGGCCGCTGACGCCGGCGGCGGTGCCGCTCAAGCTGCATGCCGAAACCGGCAGGCGCGGCGTGATCGGGCTGGACGGGACCGTGCTGCCAGCGACGCCGGCCAGCCAGCTCCAGCTGGACCTGCGCGAAGTCGATATCGCACCGCTGCAGCCCTACCTGGCCGATCGCTTCAACGCGGCGCTGCGCAGCGGCACGCTGACGGTCAAGGGCAAGGTCGGCGTCAACGCTCCGCCCGGCAAGCCGCTGACAGCGAATTTTGCCGGCAATGTCACCGCAGGCAACGTACGGACGGTTGACCGCATCTCCGGCGACGACTTCCTGCGCTGGCGCACGCTGGCAGTGTCCGGGATCGACTTTGCCATGGACGAAAGCAAAGGCCCGATGCGCGTCGGCCTCGACAAGATCGCGCTGTCGGATTTCTACGCCCGCGTGATCCTGAATGCGAATGGCCGCCTCAACCTGCAGGACGTGATGGCCGGCGGTGCCGCCAAGGGCGAGGCCGCGCCGTCCACCAGCCTGACGCAGGCCAGCCCGGCGTCTGCGCCGGCCGCCGCACCGCCTGCGGCCAGTGCGCCAGCGGCGCGGGCCGCGGGCGGGCCCAAGCCGCAGATACGCATCGGTGGCGTCTCGGTCGACAAGGGCAACATCAATTTCTCTGACTTCTTCGTCAAGCCGAACTACAGCGCCAACCTGACCGGCATGAAAGGCTCGGTCTCGAAGGTGTCTTCCGGCGATCCCACTCCGGCCGACCTGGTGCTGGACGGACGCATCGACGACGATGCGCCGGTCAATATCAACGGCAAGATCAATCCGCTGGGCGAGCAGTTGTATCTCGATATCGCCGCCAAGGCGTCGGGCGTCGAACTTACGCGGCTGACACCTTATGCGGCGAAGTACGCAGGCTATCCGATCACCAAGGGCAAGCTGACGGTGGACGTGGCCTACAAGATCGAGAACGGCAAGCTTGATGCGAGCAACCACCTGTTCCTAGACCAGCTGACTTTCGGCGACAAGGTTGACAGCCCCGACGCAACCAAGCTGCCCGTGCTGCTGGCGGTATCGCTGCTGAAGGACCGCAACGGCGTGATCGATATCAACCTGCCGGTATCGGGATCGCTGTCGGACCCGCAGTTCAGCATTGGCGGCGTGATCGCGCGCGTGATCGTGAACCTGCTGACCAAGGCGATCACTTCGCCGTTCTCGCTGATCGCCTCTGCGTTTGGCGGCGGCAGTGGCGAAGAGCTGGGCTACGTGGAGTTTGCGCCCGGCACTTCGACCCTCACGCCCGCGGCAAAGGAGAAGATTGCCACGGTGGGCAAGGCGCTGATTGACCGGCCGTCGCTGCGGCTGGAAATCAGCGGCCGCATCGATCCGGCCACCGACGAAGCCGGCGCCCGCCGTGCGTGGCTGGATGCCCGCGTGGCCGAGCAGAAGCGGCGCGACCTGCGCAGCAGCGCGCAGGCCGGGGATGAGGCTGGCGACAACGAAGCCGGCGAGCAGGGCGCCGATGTGACGGTGTCGAAGCAGGAGTACCCGAAATACCTGGAAGAGGTCTACAAGCGCGCGTCGATGAAGAAGCCGCGCAATTTCATCGGCTTCACCAAGTCGCTGCCGCCACAGGAGATGGAAAAACTGCTGATGGAAAACGCGACGGTCACCGACGCCGACCTCAGGCGTCTGGCCGAGCAACGCGCGCTGGCTGTGAAACAGGCGCTTGAGCGCGATGCCAAGGTGCCGGAAAACCGCCTCTTCCTCACGGCCCCCAAGCTGAGCGCCGAGGGCATCAAGGACAAGGGTGCGCCGAACCGGGTGGATTTCTCCGTTCGCCAGTCATGATCGCAAGGCACCGGCCCGGCCTCGCACGAACGGCCCGGCCGGTGCCTGCCGCGAAAACCGCGTATGATTCCGCCCGGTAAATCGAACCTCGAACCGAATCAGGAGTGTGTTTTGCAGCAGGAAGATGTCGTCGCCTACAAGACTTGGGTTTGCGTGATCTGTGGCTGGGTCTATGACGAAGAACAGGGCTGGCCCGAAGACGGCATCGCGCCCGGTACGCGCTGGGAAGATATCCCCGAAGACTGGCGTTGCCCGGAATGTGACGTTGGCAAGGCTGAGTTTGCGATGATCGAACTGTGACATTGCCGGCGCCTGCCGGCAATTTTCAGTGACGCCCGAGGCGCGTCAGTGCCGCTGCATCTGGCGGCAAATCCCTGCCCGTTGCCGGCGCTGCATGCAACGCCGGTAGCGCATCCGGTACGGATGGCTGCAGCGCCAGATCGCTGTGGCGATGGTCGCCAGCAGCAGGGCCGCCATCATGGCGGCAAGCAGGCCGATGGACATGCGGCCCTCCCTCTCCAATAAAAAACGTCCGGATCGTCCGCCCTGCGGCAGCTCCGACGTCAGATCAGCAGCGGCAGTGCCTCGAGCACCAGCACTGCCACCAGGGCGCCAATCAGCGCGCCCATGGTCCGGCAACTGATCTTCAGGTATCTGGCGGTCACCGGGATCGAGCCCATGGCGATCACGCCTACCAGCGCCATCGGAATCAGGAATACAAGATCGTGCGCCTGGAAGTGCATGGCGGTCTCCTGTCTCTCTGTTTTGTCATTCCAGTATAGACAGTGTGTGCCGGATACAAGGCCGCGCGCATCGGGATTCTCCCCATGCCGTCATGCCGCAGTGCGACAGAAAAAAACGGCGAGGTATTCGCGCTGTCACTTGGCGCGCGGCGCGTTGTTGTCCACGCCACGCACCGGCATCTTTTTCGCCACGACCGGTCTAATTTTCTGATCTGCGTGTCCTATCCTGTGCAAATACGCGGGTCTTGTCCCGTGGGTACAGAGGTTGGAGGAGGTGGCTTATGGAACTACACATGCAATCGCACCACTATGTGCGACGCATGCCTGACTGGACCGCCGCGGCGGTATCGGGTCTGGCAGCCGGCGCCTTGCTGATGGTGGTCGAGCTGTTCTGGTCCACGATGGTGGCGGGCGTGAACCCGTGGGGCACCACGCGCATGATCGCGGCCATCCTGATGGGGCCAGGCGTGTTGCAGACCTCGCTGTTCAGCGTCGGCACCGTGGCGGCGGCACTGGTCATCCACTTCGTGCTGGGTGCTGTGCTCGGGATGATCCTCGCAGCCATTGTGGCACCGTTCCAGCTGGACTCGAGCATCGGCATGGTGCTGCTGGCCGGCGCGGTGTTCGGGCTGGTGGTGTACCTGTTCAACTTCCACGTCATGACCCGCTTCTTCACCTGGTTCATCGATGCGCGAGGCTGGCACACCATCGTCGGGCACATGATCTTCGGCATGACGGCAGCCATCTGCTACTGGAAACTCGAAAGCAAGGATGTATCGCATTAGGCGCCGCTAAGGCCGGCACGCTGCTTTCGCCGCGCGCTTTGCCACTACACGGGCCGCGCGCGACCACCGCGGCGGATGGGGCCCCTGGGCTCCATCCGCCGCTTTTTGCCCTGGCCAGGCAAGCCTTCATCCACCTGGTGCGCCTTGTGCGGTGCGGCACGACACGACGCCCGTGTCGCCTTGCAGTGACCTGACGGCATGCACTAGTCTTATCTCATCCGCGTGACTTCCGCATCCCTCGCCGCGCGCGAGGAGGGAGGGTCGATATGGCGTTGGCCATCGCACTGGTTGTGCTTGTCGTCGCTTCGGTGCTCTTTCATTTCATGAGCCCGTGGTGGGCGACCCCGCTGGCGTCCAACTGGAAACAGATGGACGACACGCTGACCATTACCCTCGTCATCACGGGCATTTTCTTCGTCGTCATCAACCTGTTCGTCGGCTATATCGTCTGGCGCTTCCGTCATCGGGAGCGCGGCAACAGTCGCAGCGGCAGCCATCGCGCCGCGTACCAGCCGGAAGACCCCAAGCTCGAGTTGTGGCTTGTCCTGGGCACCACGATCGGTGTCATCGCACTGCTCGCGCCGGGCCTGTTCGTCTACGCTGAATACGTGCGGCCGCCCCGCGAAGCGCTCATCATGGAGGTGGTCGGGCAGCAGTGGCAATGGGCCTTCCGCTTCCCCGGCAAGAGCGGCGTGCTGGGTACCAGCGATCCGCGTTTTGTGACGGGAACGAATCCGCTCGGCCTGAACCCGGATGACCCGCGCGGGCAGGACAATATCGTGCTCGCCGGGCCCGAGGTGCACCTGCCGCTGAATCGTCCGGTCAAGGTATTGCTTCGCTCCAAGGACGTGCTGCATGATTTCTATGTGCCGCCGTTTCGCGCGCGGATGAACATGGTGCCGGGGATGGTGACGTCGTTCTGGTTCACCCCCACCAAGACCGGACGCTTTGAGATCCTCTGCGCGCAACTGTGCGGCGTGGGGCACTACAACATGCGCGGCATGGTCGTGGTGGAAGAGCCGGCGGCGTTCGATGCCTGGCTTGCCAGGCAGCAGACCTTTGCCATGACGCAGGCAAAGGCCGCGGCGCAGCCCGTCGCCGCGGCAGGTGTAGCCACCGGGCCCGGTGCCGGATTGGCCGAGCAAGGGCGAGCGCTGGCGCAGAGCAAGGGTTGCGTGGGGTGCCACAGCATCGATGGCAGCCCTGGTGTCGGCCCGAGCTGGAAGGGACTGTTCGGCAAGACCGAGACTTTTGCCGATGGCAGCAGTGCGCAGGTCGATGCGGCGTTCCTGAAGACGGAAATCACCGATCCGCAGGCTCGGCTGGTCAAGGGCTTCGGGCCGGTCATGCCCAAGATTGCACTGACCGACGAGGAAATCGCTGCATTGACTGCCTATATCCAGGCCAACGGGTCTGGCGCGGAGACGGCACCGCAGGCCGCTGCAGGGGCGGCGGGCGCCCCGGCAGCTGCGCCCCCGACAGCCGCGGCCGAAGCCGGAACTTATACGACGTCGACAGCAACCGGGGTGCCCCCGTCCGCGTCGCCGCCGGCACCCGCGCAGGCGGGCGCAACGAAGTGAGCAGGAGAGACGCATGGCTTATGCCGATGACGCTGTCCATCACGGGCCTCAGAGCTTCTGGACCCGCTATGTCTGGAGCCAGGACCACAAGGTGATCGCTGTCCAGTACACCATCACGGCCATCGTGGTGGGGCTGGTGGGCGTGGCGCTGTCCAACCTGATGCGCATGCAGCTCGGTTTTCCGGGGCGCTTCTCGTTTATCGACGCCAACCACTATTACCAGTTCGTCACCATGCACGGCATGATCATGGTGATCTACCTGCTGACGGCGCTGTTCCTGGGCGGGTTCGGCAATTACCTGATCCCGCTGATGGTCGGGGCGCGGGACATGGTGTTTCCGTTCCTCAACATGCTCAGCTACTGGGTCTACCTGCTGTCAGTGATCGTGCTGCTGGCGAGCTTCTTTGTCCCGGGCGGGCCGACCGGCGCGGGCTGGACGCTGTACCCGCCACAGGCCATCCTGCCTGGCACGCCGGGCTACGAGTGGGGCATCATCCTGATGCTGGTGTCGCTGGCGATCTTTATCGTCGCGGCCACCATGGGCGGCCTCAACTACGTCACCACGGTGCTGCAGGCGCGCACCGAAGGCATGACGCTGCTGCGCATGCCGCTGGCGGTATGGGGCATTTTCATGGCCACCATCCTCGCGCTGCTGGCCTTCCCGGCGCTGTTCGTCTCCGCCGTGATGATGCTGCTCGACAAGACGCTCGGCACCAGCTTTTTCATGCCCGCCATGGTCTCGATGGGGCAGCAGCTCAACTACAAGGGCGGCAGCCCGCTGCTGTTCCAGCACTTGTTCTGGTTCTTCGGGCATCCGGAGGTCTATATCGTCGCGCTGCCGGCGTTCGGCATCGTCTCCGACCTGGTCAGCGTGCATTCGCGCAAGAGCATCTTCGGCTACCGCACCATGGTGTGGGCCATCCTGGCGATCGGCGTGCTGTCCGTGGTGGTGTGGGCGCACCACATGTTCGTGAGCGGCATGAATCCGTACTTTGGCTTCTTCTTCGCC
This sequence comes from Cupriavidus sp. IDO, assembly GCF_000812465.1. GTDB lineage: Bacteria > Pseudomonadota > Gammaproteobacteria > Burkholderiales > Burkholderiaceae > Cupriavidus. The sequence continues at coordinate 19,449 of NZ_JWMA01000136.1, forward strand.
ACCACCACCCTGATCATCGCGATTCCTACCGCGATCAAGGTCTACAACTGGGTGATCACGCTCTGGCGGGGGGATATCCACTTCACGGTGCCGATGCTGTTCGCCATCGCCTTCATCAGCACCTTCGTGATCGGCGGGCTGACCGGCCTGTTCCTCGGCAACGTCAGCGTGGACATTCCGCTGTCCAACACCTACTTCGTGGTGGCGCATTTCCACATGGTGATGGGCGTGTCGCCGATCCTGGTGGTGTTTGGCGGCCTCTATCACTGGTACCCCAAGGTGACCGGACGGATGCTCAACGACACCCTGGGCCGCGTCCATTTCTGGATCACCTTCGTCGGCACCTACGCCATCTTCTTCCCGATGCACTACCTCGGCGTCCTGGGCATGCCAAGGCGCTACTACGCCTACGAGAACTACGCCTTCATTCCCGAATCGGCGCACGTGATGAACATGTATATCTCCATCGCCGCCTTTATCGTGGCCGCCGCGCAGTTGCTCTTTGTCTTCAACCTGGCCTGGAGTGTGCGCCACGGGCGCCCGTCCGGCCCCAATCCGTGGCGGGCCGCGTCGCTGGAATGGCAAACGCCGGACACGCCGCCGGTGCACGGCAACTGGGGGCCGCACCTGCCCGTGGCGTACCGCTGGGCCTACGCGTACAGCGTGCCAGGCGCGCCCGAGGATTTCATCGCGCAGAACGCGCCGCCGGAAGCGGGCGGCGCCGAGCCTGAGCCGCATGCCAGCCGGGGAGCCGTCGCATGAACCCGGACGCCGTCTACAAAGTCAGCCGCGATGATTTTGGCGGCAGCCCGGCGGGGGGCGATGCCACGCGCCACAGCAATATGGGCGGCGCGCCGGGCAGCATCGGCCTGTGGGTGTTCATGGGCGTGGTCGCCGCGCTGTTCTCACTCTTTCTCGCCGCCTATGCCATGCGCATGGACAGCGCGGACTGGCAGCGGATCGCCTTGCCGTGGCAGGTGTGGCTGTCGACGGCCTTGCTCGCGGCCGGCAGCGTTGCCATGCATATCGCATCGCGCTCGGCGCGTGCCGGCAACATGGCGCCGGCACGGCTGGCGCTGCGGTTGGGCGGACTCGGCGCGGCCGCGTTCGTCTGCTCGCAGCTGTGGGCCTGGCAGGCACTGCACGCCATCCATGTGGTGCCCGCCAACAACCCCGCCGGCAGCTTCTTCTACCTGCTGACAGCCATGCACGGACTGCACGTCATCGGCGGGCTGGTCGGCTGGGCGTATGCGGCGGCCTATCGCGGCAGCGGCGAAGGCGCCGTGCTGCGCATCACGCTGTGTGCGCGCTACTGGCACTTCCTGCTGGCGGTCTGGGCGGTGCTGCTGGCCGCGCTGGGGTGGCTGACGCCGGAGCTGGTCCGCTACATCTGCGGGATCGAGTAGGGAAGGGAGGCAACCCATGTCATCGCAAGTCTCATCAACGGCCAGCGGGCCGGGGGCAGTCGCCGCGGGCCTGCGCGGACTGGTGGCCGACTGGTCGTCCGACCAGCGCGCCTTCAAGGTGTCGTGGGGCAAGGCGATGATGTGGATCTTCCTGCTGTCCGACACCTTCATCTTCAGTTGTTTCCTGACTGGCTACATGACGGTACGGGTGTCGACCACGGTGCCGTGGCCCAACCCGAGCGAAGTGTTTGCATTGCACGTAGGCGGCGCAGACATACCGCTGCTGCTGATTGCCATCATGACCTTCGTGCTGATCTCGAGCAGCGGGACCATGGCGATGGCGGTCAATTTTGCCTACCGGCGCCAGCGCCGGCAGTGCGCATTGCTGATGTTGGCGACCGCGCTGTTCGGCATCATGTTCGTCAGCATGCAGGCATTCGAATGGACCAAGCTGATCCTGGACGAGGGCGTGCGCCCCTGGGGCAACCCGATGGGCGCGGCGCAGTTCGGCTCCACGTTCTTCATGATCACGGGTTTTCACGGCCTGCACGTGTCATGCGGCGTGATCTACCTGCTCGTCGTGGCGACCAAGGTCCTGCGCGGCCGCTATGAGGCGAGCGGCAACTATCAGATCGTGGAGATCGCCGGCCTGTACTGGCACTTTGTGGACCTGGTGTGGGTCTTTATCTTCGCGTTGTTCTATCTCTGGTGAGGTTTGCCATGTCTTCAACGCCTGCTTCCCCCACAGAGGTCGTGCACGGTTCAAGCGCAGATACTGCCCACACCGGGCAGCAGCATCCGATCGGCCTGTACCTGAAGATCTGGGGGCTGCTGTTCGTGCTGTCGACGCTGTCCTACCTGGTCGACTATTTCCACTTCACCGGCTACCTGCGCTGGACGCTGATCCTGGTGTTCATGGCCATGAAGGCCGGCCTGATCATCGGCGTCTTCATGCATATGGCCTGGGAACGCATGGCGCTGATCTGCGCCATCCTGGTCCCGCCGCTCTGCCTGCTGGTGCTGGTCGGCCTGATGGCGGAAGAAGCGAATTACACTTTCATTACGCGCGGCCTGTTCTTCCACTGAGTTCCTGCTCGGGTAGCGGCATGCGCGCCGACCGGCGGCATCGGCTGCCGGCCCCTGTACCGACCAGAAAGCAGAGCCCATGCACGCTGCCACCGAGGCTATCCTGACGTTCAACCACGGCCGCGATCCCGAGCGGTTTACCCGCAAGCTGGCAACCATTGCCGCCGACCCGTTTGCCTTCTTCCGCGGTACCAACCATCTCTATGCCGCGTCGCTGCGCAATGAGGCGCCATTGCTCGAAGCGCCGACCACCTACGTCTGCGGCGATCTCCACCTGGAAAATTTCGGCAGTTTCAAGGGCGACAACGGGCTGGTCTATTTCGACCTGAACGACTTTGATGACGCCCTGGTCGCACCACTCACCGTGGACCTGATCCGGGTCTTGTCAAGCGTGCTGGTTGCGGCGGGCGAGCTGGGCCTGTCGGAGGCGAATGCCATGCGTGCGTGCGAGGAGATGCTGTCCACCTACGCCGCTGTGCTGCAGACGGGCAAGGCGCGCTGGCTCGAGCGGGCCACGGCAATCGGCATGGTGGCCACGCTGCTGCGCCGGGTCAAGCGCCGCAGACGGGGCCAGCTGCTTTCCGAGCGGACCACGCTGCGCAAGGGAAAGCGGCGCCTGCTATGCGACGGCCGGCATGCATTGCCGGCGGACAAGGCAGGCCGTGAGCATGCACGGGCGATCCTTGCTGCCTACTCGAAGCAGAGCCACCACGGCCACCGTTTCGCCGCCGACGACGCCGCACGGCGCGTGGCGGGCATCGGCAGCCTCGGGCTGGAGCGCTACGTGGTGCTGGCCCGCGATGAGCTGGGCGGCTTGCAGCGCCTGATCGACATCAAGCGCGCCGCGCCCAGCGCGTGGCAGGACCTGCCAAACCGCTCGCAGCCGCACTGGGGCAGCGATGCAAAGCGCGTCGCTGCCGTGCAGCAGATCATGCAGGCGGCTTCGCCGGCGCTGCTGTCTGCGGTCGACATGGGCAAGGCATCCTACCTGGTGAAAAGCCTGCAGCCGACCGCTGACCGGGTCGACCTGGCGAGCTGCAAAGGATTTGCGTCGCTGCGCGAGGTGCTGGTCACCATGGCGCATGCCGCGGCGTGGGCGCACCTGCGTGGCTGCGGGCACCATGCCGCGGACCGCGTCGAGCAATTGCAGGCGTTTGCCGCCGGCACTCGCTGGCGCACTGGCGTGCTGCGGCTGGCGCGGCACGGCTGCGCGGTATCGGTCGCGCAGTGGAAGGCGTATGCGGAGGATTATCGCAAGGCGAGGGGAGGGTAAGCTGAGATGAGGCACTTGCGCCGTTCACGCATCGGCAAACGGCGCAAGTATCAGGGTCTTCAGACCTGCGTGATGAACTTGGTCACCAGGTAGCCATCGAAGGTTTCCTGGCCGCCTTCGCTGCCGATGCCGGAATCCTTGACGCCGCCGAACGGCGTCTCGGACAGAGCCATGCCGAAGTGGTTGATGTTCACCATGCCGGCTTCCAGGCCATTCGACACCAGCGTCGCCGTCTTCAGCGAATTGGTGAACACGTACGAGGCCAGGCCGAAGGGCAGGCTGTTGGCGCGGCGCAGCACTTCCTCGGTGTCCTTGAAACGGGTCACCGGCGCGACCGGGCCGAACGGCTCGTCCACCATCAGCTTCGCATCGTCGGGCAGTTCGGTGACCACCGTCGGGGCAAAGAAATAGCCCTTGTCTCCGATGCGCGAACCGCCGGCCACCACCTTGCCGCCGCGGTGGCTGGCGTCGTTCAGGAACTGCTCCATCGAGGCAATGCGGCGCTCGTGCGCCAGCGGGCCCATCTGGGTGCCGTCTTCCAGGCCGTTGCCGACCTTGATCGAGCCGATCACCTCGGTGAAGCGGGCCAGGAACTTGTCGTAGGCTTTTTCCTGCACATAGAAGCGGGTGGGGGACACGCACACCTGCCCGGCGTTGCGCAGCTTGAAGCGCGCCAGCATCTCGGCGGCGGGCTCGATGTCGGCGTCGTCGAACACCAGCACCGGCGAGTGGCCGCCCAGTTCCATGGTCACGCGCTTCATGTGCGCGCCGGCCAGCGCGGCCAGCTGCTTGCCGACCGGCACCGAGCCGGTGAACGAGATCTTGCGCACGATCGGCGATTCGATCAGGTAGGTCGAGACCTCGCTCGGCACGCCCCAGACGATATTCAGCACGCCCGGAGGCAGGCCGGCATCATGGAACAGCTGCGCCAGCGCGACCACCGCGCTGGGCGAGTCCTCGGGGCCCTTCAGGATCAGCGTGCAGCCGGCGCCCAGCGCCGACACGATCTTGCGGATGGCCTGGTTGAACGGGAAGTTCCACGGCGTGAAGGCCGCGCACACGCCGATCGGCTCGCGCACCACGATCTGGCGCACATTGGGCTGGCGCGGCGGGATCACGCGGCCGTAGATGCGGCGGCATTCCTCGGCATGCCAGTCGGCGTGCTCGGCGCACACCATCACCTCGGCCACGGCTTCGGCCAGCGGCTTGCCCTGGTCCAGCGTGATATTGCGGCCGATCTCCCTGGCGCGCTCGCGGGTCAGTTCGCCGACGCGGCGCAGGATCTTCGAGCGCTCCAGCGGCGAGGTCTTCTTCCAGCTTTCGAAGGCGCGCTGCGCGGCGGCCAGTGCGCGATCCAGGTCGGCGCGGCTGGCATGCGGCAGCTTGCCAAGGACTTCCTGCGTGGCCGGGTTGATGACATCCTGCTCGCGCCGGTCCCCTCCCTTGATGAATTCCCCATCGATGTAGAGGGCGAGATCCTGGTACATGCGTGTTCTCCTGGTGATTGTGGCTTGCGCGGTCCCGTGCCGCTGCCGGGCCGTGCCGGTGAAAACGCAAGCTTAACCCGAGCAGGCTGTTCATGCAGTGCGCGGTGATGGTACCCGGAGAAGAAGTGAGCTAATGCGCGCCTGCTGGCGTGAGGGCTCCTGCCAGAAAAGGCATGAGGGCAGGCAAAGTGAAAGTTCCGGGTGTTGTCTCCCCTCTCCCATTTATGGGAGAGGGGCGGGGGAGAGGGCAGGAGTCTCCACGGAGTGAAGCGCAACGACGCTTGCCATGCGCCTGGCCCCCCCCCCCCCCCCCCCCCCCCCCACGGGGGGGGGGGGGGAAACCCCCGCCC
>NZ_JWMA01000137.1 GCF_000812465.1 Cupriavidus sp. IDO
AGGTAAGGTTTTTCGCGTTGCATCGAATTAATCCACATCATCCACCGCTTGTGCGGGTCCCCGTCAATTCCTTTGAGTTTTAATCTTGCGACCGTACTCCCCAGGCGGTCAACTTCACGCGTTAGCTACGTTACTGAAGAAATGAATCCCCAACAACTAGTTGACATCGTTTAGGGCGTGGACTACCAGGGTATCTAATCCTGTTTGCTCCCCACGCTTTCGTGCATGAGCGTCAGTGACGTCCCAGGGGGCTGCCTTCGCCATCGGTATTCCTCCACATCTCTACGCATTTCACTGCTACACGTGGAATTCTACCCCCCTCTGACATACTCTAGCCTTGCAGTCACAAGCGCCATTCCCAAGTTAAGCTCGGGGATTTCACGCCTGTCTTACAAAACCGCCTGCGCACGCTTTACGCCCAGTAATTCCGATTAACGCTCGCACCCTACGTATTACCGCGGCTGCTGGCACGTAGTTAGCCGGTGCTTATTCTTCCGGTACCGTCATCGACCCGAGGTATTAACCCAGGCCATTTCTTTCCGGACAAAAGTGCTTTACAACCCGAAGGCCTTCTTCACACACGCGGCATTGCTGGATCAGGGTTGCCCCCATTGTCCAAAATTCCCCACTGCTGCCTCCCGTAGGAGTCTGGGCCGTGTCTCAGTCCCAGTGTGGCTGATCGTCCTCTCAGACCAGCTACTGATCGTCGCCTTGGTGGGCCTTTACCCCACCAACTAGCTAATCAGACATCGGCCGCTCCTATTGCGCGAGGCCTTACGGTCCCCCGCTTTCACCCTCAGGTCGTATGCGGTATTAGCTAATCTTTCGACTAGTTATCCCCCACAACAGGGCACGTTCCGATGTATTACTCACCCGTTCGCCACTCGCCACCAGGGTTGCCCCCGTGCTGCCGTTCGACTTGCATGTGTAAGGCATGCCGCCAGCGTTCAATCTGAGCCAGGATCAAACTCTTCAGTTCAATCTCTGTGTGGAAGCCTCGCGGCTCCCTCGCTCTTTCGAGCGGTCGCTCACTCTCAGAAAACTGACTCGATCCATCCGAAGATGAACCGAACATGTTTTACTGTGCGAGCACTGATAACTTTTGAAGCTTCCGAAGTCCGAAGACCTCGGGCATCCGCTACCAAGCGCCCACACTTATCGGTTGTTTGGTTGTTAAAGAACTCG
>NZ_JWMA01000138.1 GCF_000812465.1 Cupriavidus sp. IDO
ACACCGGCTATCATCTTATTCCCATCACCGCGCAATTCACCGGGCCCAAGCCTGCTTCATCCTTCGGGGTCCGGCCCGCCCGATGGGCAACTAGTCAGCCCTCAAACGATTGCTGCCCACTCGATGTGGGCAGCAAACCTTGCAGCCCTTGCAAATAGAAGCCTCTCCGAAAGGTAGGCGTCCTCATGTAGATACCGCACGGGCTGAACGGCATCCTGTTTGTATTGGAATCAGGGATTATTCCTTGGGAGGAGCTTCCACAGGAATTCGGGTTCGGCAGCGGGATGACTTGTTGGCGTAGGCCGTGCGAGTGGCAAGACTCAGGAGAAAGGCCGGATGACCGCTCATAGACCCACTTCGCTCTCTCGATTCGAATCCAAGGGATGACAGAGAAGGGTCGCAACTAGCCGCTTGCCTACGCGCCCTTCACGGCCTCGGCGCCGATCAAGTCGCGTGCGAAGCCCCGGGGCTGCTGGTCTAGTCAGTGGATTGGCCGGTGTCGTCAACGCACGGCACCTACGCATGAATCGATCGCGCCCGTGCATGCGCCGATGGCGCTGCAATCACCACAACCGGGAAGTAAGGCGCGCGAGCCGCCCGTACTCTCAAGGTCCCTGACCGGGTGGATCAGGCGGGCCGGGCGGCCTCCACAAAGCGCACGAATCCTTGCAGGAACCCACTTAACTGCGCGCGCACGGCGTCGTCTGCAAGACCCATGGACGCGTCGAATACTTGGCCCGCGCGGGAAACCAACAGCCGTGAGCCGGACCAGTGGCGCGTTCCCAGCGTCTTAAGTACGGGAAGCCAGTCATTCTGGGCTAGAACGGTCCCGAAGCCGCCCGGCGAGGCACCCATGACTGCGACTGGACGATCGCCGAACACGTGTGGAATATCGGATGCCGGGCGTGACAGCCAGTCAATCGCATTCTTGAACACGCCGGGAATTCCATTGTTGTACTCGGGCGTCACCAGCAACACGCCATCGCTGGCGATGACACGTGCCTTGAGGTCGACGACCGCCTGCGGCAACCCCTGCTGCTCCAGGTCGCCGTCGTAAAGCGGGATGCCGTGCAAGGTGGCTATTTCGAGCACCGCTTCCTCGCCGGTCAACGCTTGTGCGGCCCGCAACAGCGCCGTATTGTATGACTGCGCTCGGAGACTACCGGAAATCCCAAGGATCCTGATCATGGTTCAACTCCAGTCGACCGGCGCATGTTGGTTAGCGCACGGGTTGCAAAGGGGCAAAGGGCAACGGTCTGCCCTCAGCAGCATGGGTCAATGATCGTTTCAGGTCGACGAGCCCCTGATCAACCATAGTTGTATCGCCAGCACGAACAACATCGCGGCGGGCAGCATCACACTCCAGAACGAGAACCGTGCGAACGCGAGCGCGCCGAGGATGGCGCCGACGGCAAAGCCGATCACCGCGGGCCCCATCTTGCTAATCCGTCGCCGTATAGCAACGCGTGCTTCCGGCGCTGCGCCGAGCAGGTCGACTGCATCGATCACGATCTGCGTGGTGTTGCCGGTCATGATCGTGGTCGGACCAACGTCAGACAGCGCGGTACGCGACATCGCGTTCTGGATGCCCATCGCCGCCACGCCGAGCAGCCCGGTAACTACCACCATCAGCGCACTGGGGTCCGTCATCGGCATGGCAGCGAGTCCGGCTACCATGAATGTCATCAGCAGCGCGCATTCGACAAGGAACAGCACCCTGATCACTGGTTGCCCACGCCGGCGCAACCCAGATTCGGCCAGCCCCGTGCCAGCCACGGCCACGACGAATGTCGGCAGCGCGAGGATCTTGGTGAGCAGCCCCTCTGACGCCCCGGCGAGTTCGATCCCGATCATGATGAAGTTGGCTGTGACGTGCGCGGTAAACAGACCGAACAGCGCCGCGAAACCCACAACGTCGACGTAGCCAGCCACAAACGATAGCAGCCAGCCGGGCGCGGTTCCCGCGGCGGCCCCCATCGCGGGGGCGGCTTGGGGATTCAGCGCCATTACTGGCTCCCTCCCGTGGCGTCTTGCTCAGGCCGAGCAGCAACCAGCTCTTTCGGGGGATTGCCAGTGATTTTGGGCACGCACTCGCTACGAAACCACGCGGTCGTCACCGGCTCGCCGGCCATCATGCGCTTGACAGGGGGCAGCACCTGTTCGCCAATCAGCATGCCGAGCAGACCGATGAGGGCCACCGCGGGCGGCGCCGGCGAGCGCACACCGAGCAATGAATAGATGATGCCGACCAGAATTCCGGCTCCGAGCGAGATCAGATAGACCTTCATGGTTCGACTCCTTTTGAAGCATGTTTCGGCCAGCATGAACCTAGAAGTAATGGCGCATCCCAAGCGCGATGGTTTGCGGATCCGCACCGGCACTCACACCCAGCTCATTGATCGCAAAATCATAAATCGCATTCTTCTTGTTGTTGATGCGGCTGTAGTAGGCAAACAGCGCCGTCCGTTTTGATAACGGATAGTCATACCCTACCGTGAACTGCGTCGCACCGGTCTGCGCGCCGCTGCGGAAGAAGCCAATCGTATCGGTGGACGACCCCGTACCGTTAGCCGCTAGCGCAACACCCAATCGCACGCTGCCCGGACCCAGCTTCTGCACCAGCGACGCGTAGTAGCCATTGCGCTGCAAGTCACCCGTGTCGGTACGATAGTGCAAATGCTCGTATACCGCCGCGATGCGGGTGCCAGCGAACAACTGATAGGCGATGCCGAATTTCAACGCGTTGTCATTGCGCCCCGCCGCCTGATAGTGCTGGTGGATTTCGTAGGCGAACGTCGCGTTGAGCGGTCCCTTGTCGTAGACCACCGCTGCGGAGTACAGCGCCGGGTTACGCGCCACTGTGGCTTTTTCCTCGGGAAGGCCCCAGCCCAGCCACACGCTGACGCCAGCAAGTTGCGGCGAGCGATACTGGGCGATATTCTTCTGGCGGCGGTCGAACGAGCTGGTGTTCTGCACATTGTCCGAACTCGACGTCGACCCATTGCCAATGAGTGCCATGTAACCGGCCGTGGTCGGGTAGTATGGGTCGTAGCCCATGGTCGATTCGGTGTACGGCGTATGCCAGTGCCCCATGAACAGTAGCCCATAGTCGCCCTGCAGGCCGATACGGGAGTTGCGGCTGGCGATCTGGCCCTCGCCCGTATCGATCGACAGGTTGCTCTCGATCTGCCACACCGCCCGGAGCGAGCCGCCCAACCCTTCTTCCCCGCGCAAGCCGAATACAGAGCGGTAGTTGGTCATGCGCGTCACGCCGCCAAGGTGTGTGCCGTCGGTGGCGGTGCTGGCATGCGAGTACTCAATCGCCATGTTGAGGCGACCATATACCGTCACGAAACTTTGGGCCAAAACCGGCGTATGCAGGGTTGCAAGACCTCCGCAAAGGCAAGCCAGCATCCAGTCAGCGTGCCGCATCTTCCGCCTTGGTTTCATGGTCCGAAGTCAATATCGGGGACACGCCGGCCCCACGGAAAATGACATATAGGGTCATGGACGACTCCGGGCGCACAGATCATGCCATGCCACAAGCAGAAAACCGCCCACCAGACCCAGGTGCTCGAAGAACGCATTCGCCATCATGAACCGCGCTTCGGGCGGAGCGATCCAGAACCGGAGCGCGAGGAACGTAGCCGCAAGTGTGAATGCCGCCAGTACCAGCGCGCCGAGCCAACGCCATAGCCCAAGCAGGATCATCATCGATGCTCCCAACTCCAGCGCAATGGTTGCCGCGGCCATCGGACCGGCGGGCGTCAATCCGAAGTGCTGCATCTCGGCCACGCCGCCAGCGAAGTTGAAGAGCTTGACGAGCCCGCCCTGCAGATACGCGGCGCACAGGAGCAACAAGGCGATCCACTGCAGCCAGCGCGGCATACGACGGTGGTCTTGCGAAATCGGTGAGGCGGGGGATGCGTTCATGACTTCGTAAATTCCTCTGAGGTTCTTCTGAGGCTCAGAACGCCCAGCAGGAACAGCCAAGCGCGCCCCAGAACGAACTCTCGTCCGAGGTCGGCACGCCGGAGGTCCAGGCTTTGGCATGCGCATGGCCGTGTACACCGCACGAGGTGGCGCAGCCGCAAGCGGTATTCAGCGCCAGCTTGCGCGCCTGCGGCCGTGGCTGGTAGCCGCCGACGTGCCGCACCGGCGACCAGTCCGGCATCGCCGGCGGGATCTCGGGCGAGAGCTTGCCGAAGTCGCCATCGCCATAGACCACCCTGCCACCGAGAATGGTCATCACCGAGGTGATGTCCTGGATCTCGTCGCCCGGCACGCTGAAGTAGTCGGCGGACAGCACCGCTAGGTCGGCGAGCTGGCCGACCTTGATCTGGCCCTTCTTGCCGACTTCCGACGAGAACCAGGTATTGGCCTCGGTCCACAGCCGCAGCGCGGTCTCGCGGTCGAGCAGGTTGGCCTGCGGATACATCGACATGCCGCCCACGGTCTTGCCGGTGGTCAGCCAGTACAGCGATACCCACGGGTTGTACGAGGCCACGCGCGTCGCGTCCGTGCCGGCGCCCACTTTGACGCCCTTCTCCAGCATCTTCTTCACCGGCGGCGTCGCTTCGGCGGCGCGCGCGCCATAGCGTTCGACGAAATACTCGCCCTGGTAGGCCATCCGGTGCTGCACCGCGATGCCGCCGCCGAGCGCGGCGATGCGGTCGATATTGCGGTCGGAGATGGTCTCGGCGTGGTCGAAGAACCAGTTCAGCCCGTCGAACGGAATGTCCTTGGAGACCTTCTCGTAGACGTCGAGCGCGCGCGAGATGGTCTCGTCATAGGTGGCATGCAACCGCCACGGCCAGCGTTTTTCGGCCAGCAGGCGGATGACCGGCTCCAGGTCGGCCTCCATCGACGGCGCCATGTCGGGGCGCTCGACGCGGAAGTCCTCGAAGTCCGCCGCGGTGTAGACCAGCATCTCGCCGGCGCCGTTGTGGCGGTAGAGGTCGTCGCCCTGGCCCGGTTTTACCTTTGACGTCCAGGTCCTGAAGTCGCTGAGTTCTTCCTTGGGCTTCTGCGTGAACAGGTTGTAGGCGAGGCGCACCGTGAGCTGCCCTTCCTTGTGCAACTCCTCGATGATGCTGTAGTCCTCGGGGTAGTTCTGGTAGCCGCCGCCCGCATCGATCACGCCGGTCACGCCCAGCCGATTGACCTCGCGCATGAAATGGCGCGTGGAATTCTTCTGGTATTCGGGCGGCAGCTTCGGGCCCTTGGCCAGCGTCGCGTAGAGGATGGTGGCGTTGGGCTTGGCCAGCAGCAGGCCGGTCGGGTTGCCGCGCGCATCGCGCAGGATCTCGCCGCCGGGCGGGTTGGGCGTGTCCCTGGTGTAGCCCACCGCGCGCAGCGCGGCGCCGTTGAGGATCGCGCGGTCGTACAGGTGGATGATGAACACCGGCGTGTCCGGCGCGACGGCATTCAGTTCCTCCACGGTAGGCAGGCGCTTCTCGGCGAACTGGTGCTCGGTGAAGCCTCCCACCACGCGCACCCACTGCGGCGCAGGGGTACGCGCAACCTGGTCCTTCAGCATGCGCATCGCATCGGCCAGCGAGCGCACGCCGTCCCAGCGCAGCTCCATGTTGTAGTTCAGGCCGCCGCGGATGATATGCATATGGCTGTCGATCAGCCCGGGAATGGCCCGCCGGCCATTCAGGTCGATGACTTTCGTCTGTGCCCCGGCCAGCTTCATAATGTCCTGGCGCGTGCCGACGCCGAGAAAGCGCCCGTCGCGCACGGCAACGGCATCCGCCTGCGGGTTGGACATGTCCAGCGTAGTGAACCTGCCATTGACGAGGATGAGGTCCGGGGCGGACGTTGGGTTCATGGCAAAACTCCTGGTGGCGGCTGCTGCCGCTGCAGCGCCGGCGATGAACTGGCGGCGGGTAATGGGAGAAACGGTCGGGCGCCTCTTGCCAGGCGCGATGGGCAGTCGTATAGAAATTGCGGACGGTCGGCGACGCAGCGCGCCGCCGACCGTCCGCGTCCTTGCCTCAGCGTGCAGGGACCGCGGCAAGCGCTTCGTGCTTGGTCGCGGTGCGTTGTGCTGCCTTGTGCACCATCGTATAGGCGTAGTCCACGCCCATGCCGTACGCGCCGGAATGCTCCTTCACTAGCGCCATGACGGCATCGTAGGTATCGCGGTGGGCCCAATCACGCTGCCATTCGAGCAGCACTTGTTGCCAAGTCATCGGCACCACGCCGGCCTGGATCATGCGCTGCATCGCATAGTCATGTGCCTCCTTCGACGTTCCACCGGACGCATCGGCCACCATGTAAATCTCGTAGCCGCCGTCCGCCATTGCGCACAGCGCAAAGGTGTTGTTGCAGACTTCGGTCCACAAGCCGGATACCACCACCTTCTTCCGGTTGTTGGCCTTCAGTGCATCGCGCACCTTCTGGTCGTCCCACGAGTTCATAGAGGTCCGTTCGAGCACTTCCTTGTCCGGAAACACGTCGAGCAACTCCGGATACGTGAATCCAGAGAAGCTCTCGCTCTCGACCGTTGTGATGGTGGTGGGGATATTGAAGATCTTCGCAGCCTTGGCTAGGCCGACCACATTATTCTTGAGCGCCTGGCGATCCATCGATTGCACGCCGAAGGCCATCTGCGGCTGTTGGTCGATAAAGATTATCTGGCAGTTTTGAGGCGTCAGCACTTCGAGTTTCGGGTTGTTCATGATGCGGTTCCTATAAGGTGGACGGCAACACTGGCCATTCGCATGGCGCGACCTGCATCCGCCTGCCGCAGTTGCCAGCTCAGCAGGCATCCACGTCTCAGCGCTTGGCGGTCGGATCGTCGGCCGGGTTTTCGTAGACAGTGTCCGTCGGTCCATTGCCCGTGATCAACACGACCACGGCCTCATCTCCAGTCATCGCGAAGTGGGGGCCGCCGGATGGCTCGGTGTAGACGGAGCCAACCGGCAGCGTGCGCAGCTTGGCCTGATCAAATTTGCCGCCATACCCGAATCTCCAAGTCCCTTGCAAAACGGTGCCAATCCGGTCTCCCGCGTGGTGATGCGCTGCGATGGACGCATGTGGTGCAACCTTCAGCAACTGCGCATATGGGCCCGGTTTGGATGAGTCACCAAGGATATTGACGACCTGAACCTTCGGATTGCCGGAACCACCTGGCCCCCCTGTAGGCGTTGCCGCGGCCAGTTCAGCGGGCGTCTTTGAGTATTGCGGCAGTTGCGGTGTCGATGCGGTTTGCGCGAATACGCTGCCTAGCATCATTGCAGTGACTAACGTGACCAGGGTCTGAATGCGCGTCATGGCTTTTCCCCAAACAGTGGATGAGCTTCGCTCGGCTACGATTCATTCATCGAGTTCTTCCATTTGGCAGCGTGACCGTCCGACCCACGTGGGGGTTGCAGGAACTCCACCGTCACGCCATCAGGCCCTCGGGCATAGAACAGCCGCAGCCCGTCGCGCGCGCCACCGCGAACCGTTTGCGGCTCTCCCAGCCGCAACCAGCCGGCTTTTTCGATGCGGGCCAGCAACGGGTCAAGATCATCGATCAGGAAGGCAAGATGAACAGATCCGACATCGCAGGCGCGTGGCCTGAAATACTGACGATCTTCTGGTGCCGAGTATTCGAGCAGCTCGATCAGATGGCCTCCGGGCGCCTCCACCATCGCCAGAGTTAAGGCGGCGCCGGGTACACCGACGACGTTATCCAGGAACTCGCTCGGCGGATAGTAGTTGCGTGTCACGAATCGAAAGCCCAACACGTCCACCCAGAACTTCAGTGCTTCATCGAGTGAGGCAACGGTGAAGCCCGTGTGATCGGCGCGCGTGATCCCCGCCCCAACAGCGTTTGACTTGCAGCCATGATCTGCCCCAATCACTTATGGGACGCCCAGAACGCGCCAAGCTGCTCGTTGATGAACGCTGGCTTCTCTTCGAACACCCAATGTCCGCATTCTTCGATCACACCGCCCTGAGCGGACACCGAAATGGCCTTGGCGCAATCGAAGCAGTGATCGCCGAACGAGGCGCGACCGGCCCAAGCCAGCATCGGCACCTTCAGCTTGTTCTTCGCGAGTTCCGCCGTCTGCTCGGCCATCTGGGGGATATAGCCATAATGATTAAGGCTCGCTCGCAGGTTGCCGGGCTGGCGCATTTGCGTCACGTACTGATGGACTTCTTCCTCAGGAAGCGCGGTGGGGTTGTACGCAAAGTCCCGGAAGAAATGCCGGAGGTACTGTTCTTCACGCCCCTCGACGAGGAATCGCGTGATGTCCATGTTCATATGCATACCGAGGTGCCAGTACGGCACACGGGGATCTACGTAGCCCGGAAAATCCAGGCCAAAGAACGGCGTCTCGATGGTCGACAACGACAGCGCCCGCCCATTGGAAAGGTACGCCAGCGCTACCGAAGGCGGACCGCCCAGGTCGTGGCTCAGGATGTGATATTTGTCCACGCCTTCCACAGCTAGCAGCGCTAGCATGTCTGCAGCGATGGTCTTCGGTTCGTAGCCATCGAAGGGCTTGTCGCTATCCGCATAGCCGCGCAGGTCCGGCGCTATGAATCGATACTTTTCGCGGAACGCTTCGATCACCGGCAGAAACTCGCGGTGATTCTGTGGCCATCCGTGCATGCACAGAACGACCGGACCACTCCCTACGGTGACGTAGTGCAGGTGTACACCGTTTACTGCCGCGCGCTTGTGGGTAAGCATGCTCATGACATTCTCCATTTACGATGAAGCGATGACGCATCGATCGACAGGGTCGATATGATTCACGAGGAACGGCTTTGCGAACGACGGGCATGACGAGGCCCGTCGCGTTAGACATTGGGGGTGTTTGGTCAGAGTCTGAGCTATAAGATACTTAACGGTCCACAACATTCAAGCGCTATTTATCGCGCCGAGGAGTGGGCCGCATCAAGCGATTGTTCAATCAGCGATTGTTCAATCGCGTCAATGCGACGTTTGCGTCAGTACCATGTAGTAAGCGACTGAGAGATCGGCAACGACGTCTGCGTGTACGCAGAGCGTGAACTTGGATGGTATTGGTGAGCCAGCGGAGTTTGCACAGCGGGTGGTCTACCGAACATGATCATCGCCCTTGCAGTGATAAACGTTGACCGCAAGATACCCGGCAACGCACGGCGGGTCTTGAACGAAACTGCTAGGAAATGGATAAAACTGCGAGCTACTGTTTCCTCCACCTTGCGGGGGAGAAGCCAGTCATCTTCTTGAATACGCGACTGAGGTGGCTTTGATCCGAGAACCCGCAGTGCGTTGCAACACTTGCGATATCGAGCTCGGATTTCAGTAACACCTTCGCCATGTCGACGCGTGCCTTCAGCATCCATTGGTGCGGTGTCAATCCGGTTGACCGAAAGAATGCCTTCGTGAAGTGGCTGGGCGATATCCCGCACGCTGCTGCGATGTCGTCCACGGAAATATTGTCCGAGACGCGATTTCGCATGAATTCAATCGCTCGGCGCTCGTCGCGCGGACTCAGCAACGGCCCATGCCTGCCACGTCGCAGGCCGTTGCCGTACGTTGAGATGACATGAAGCATCATCGCGCTGGTGACGTGCGCGATATAAAGTCGGTTCAGATTGTTTCGATCATCGAGCGCAGGAGCGATCGCGTTGGCGAGCCACTGCATGGTTCGGTCGACAGCGCCCGCGGGATTGCCAAGCGAGAAGCCAGAGCCAGCGCCTGCGCGCGCTGCCATCTCGGACAACTGATCGTGATCGATGCGCAGCCGGAGATTGTCGAATGCGGAAAGGTGGTGGCAAGTCCACGCCTCCTCCATGTTGACGATCGACACGCCGCCATCTGAATGCGCGCCCATATACACAAGCTCCCGCTCGCGCCAGAGACCATGCAGACGAAACTGCTTGAGCTGAACGATGATCGACGTCTGGGCGACTACAGGGACGACAACCGGATCGGCCAGCGGTCTCTCAGACTGATTGCGTACGACCTGAAGCGGCCCAACGACGATCGGCGACGGTCCCGACATGCCGGACTCACCTGTCAGACCGCCGACCGTGCGAGCACGGCCGTCTCGGGCCAGCCCTTCAGCACCGCCTCAACGAGTTGAGACAACTGCCGCCGCGTAGAGCCACCCCTTGCCTGAACGGCGAGCCCCTGGATGAACGTACACAGGAACGAAGCCGCTTCGGCACTTGTCATGCCTGGCGGCAGCGGGCCGATATCCTTGACCGCATCAAAGCGAGCGCGCAGACGCTGTTCAAACGCGTTGCGGCTCTTGGACAGTTCCTCGCTCAGCGTACGTGCGTCCGCGCTGCACGCGAGTGCGGAAAATGTCACAAGGCAACCCGATGGGGTATTTTTCCCGGTATGAAGATTGACGATCCCTTGGAGCAGCGATTCGGCGATCAGACGGGGAGTCGGCTGTTCGAGTGCGCCAATTCGAAACGCCAGGTGATCCCGGTTGTAGCGCTCTAGCACGCGCCGAAATAGTCCCTCCTTACTCTCGAACGCCTTGTAGAGACTCGATTTCGTCAGACCCGTCGCCTTCATCAAATCCGCGAGGGAAGCGACGTCATAACCCTTCTCCCAGAAGACATGCAATGCCTGCTCAAGCACAACGTCTTCATCGAACTCGCGTGGACGCGCCATTTCAGTTTCCTTGATGATTTTCAATTGTAGACCATACGGTCCACAAACAGCAGCCCCCTCGCAACTCTTTTTGTGCGGGTAAGGTGGACGGCCATTGACGTGGCGTTCGTCGCCCTGGCGCCGGCCCGGGCCATGTCTCTGAGGCTTGGATCCGAAACTCGTCCGATAACGGCGCCTCGGAGTCGTTCAATGAAATCGAACACCATGTTGAAGCAAATCGTCTTTAATTGTGGACCGTAAGGTCCATAATAAACCCACCCAAACGTAGGAGTTTCATCATGACGCAGAACATTTCCTTCATCGTTCACCTTCCCGGCAAGCCGGAAGCACGGGACGAGCTCTATTCGAGCCTGATCGAAGTGCTGGACGAGATGTCGCATGAACCCGACTTCGTCAACACATATCTTCACCGATCGGTTGACGACCCTGACACGCTTGTTCTATATGAGACATGGGCATGTAGCGCCGAGTACTTCCAGGCGCACCATCTAAAGAAGTCATACCGCGTGGCATACGAAGGCAAACTCAAGCACCTACTCAAGTCGGAACGGCGGTTCGAGTGGCTTGAGCCAGTCCGGGGTTACGAGAAGATCGCCAAGTGAAGAAGAACAGTGTCCATCGATGCCGCTTCGCCATCGTGCTCTCGGTCATGACGATGTCGGTCGCCCATTCTCAGTCGTCGGTGACCGTCAGCGGCAACGTCGATGGCGGAATCAGCTTCATCAGTAATCAGAGCGGCGGCCGATCGACACTGTTCGACAGCGGAATTCTGTCGCCGAACCTCCTGTCTATCAAGGGACGGGAGGTGCTGGGCGGCAGCGCATCGGTGCTGTTCGAACTGACCTCGCAGTTCGATCTTGATGCCGGTCAGACCATTCCGCAGAGTGGTGCGATCTTCAATCGGACGGCGCTCGTCGGTATGGAGCATCGGGAGCTCGGCACGCTCACCCTCGGCACGCAGTACGATTTCATGTTCACCACGCTGACGCTGAACCGGTTCGACGGTGCCTTTCTGTATGGCGGAATTTACGGTTTCCGTCAGGGACCGTTCAAGACGTTGGGGATTCCACAGAAGCCCACTGGCGCCTTCGACTTCGACCGCATGGCTGGCGGCACGCGAGTATCCAACGCTGTCCGCTATGAAACGCCGCGCCTTGCGGGCATTCAGGCGGGGGCAATGTACGGCTTTGGCGAAACACCGGGTTCGCAGGCGAAGAGTGCTACCAAAAGCTCAGCGCTATGGCGTCGGGCGACGGGCTGTTCTCCGCTGCGAGCGGGAATCCCGTGCTGCCGAGCGCTCTCGGCCGCTTCGCGTTCGAACGCCTTTTCACCGCACGGACTGAGAACGACAAATACGCTCGCCAGATCGATTCGTCAGCCGGCATCGCCGTATTCGTCGGCGATCGGGAAGACACAGCACATTGGTTCAAGGTCGGCCAGGCCTGTCAGCGCTTCGCGCTCACGGCGACGAACCTTGGGATCAAGGTCGCCTTCATCAATCAACCCGTCGAGGTCACGCGCTTTCGTCCAGAACTAGCAGGCCTCGTCGGCGAGGCCGGTCGACCGCCGGATATAGTCCTGCTCTTCGGCTACGGGTCGACACTACCATTTTCGCTCCGCCGTCCGGTGAAGGCGGTGCTGGCCTGATGCCATCGATCTTGCCGAGCGGTTGACGTCGGGCATGCCCGCGCGAAGGGATGACGGATGACTGTGGGCATGTCGTGCTGCGCGTCTGTTTCCCCTGCCCGCGAGAAAGGCAAACCGGGACACCAGCGGCACAGCACCGCCCACCCAGCCTCAGGTTTCCTCTGGCACCCGGACCAACAAGACGGGCACGGAGGATTGACGCACGAGACCCTCCGCCACGCTGCCCATCAGCAGCCGCCTGACGCCGCGGCGCCCGTGGGTGCCGACCACCAGCATTTGCGCATGGCAGCTTGCCAGCACTCGGCAGACTTGGCTGGCAACGTCACCGGGTGTCCGCTTCTCGTTGGAAAGGACGACATGGCAGGCGACATGGCCGGCTTCAGCCTTCGCCTGTGCCTGCGCAAGCAGCTTGTGCCCGGTCTGGATCAGGCCCTCGTGCACTTCATCCAGCTCGTACCCGCTCTCGATGACGTGGAGGATCTCCAGCTCCGCATGACAGGCCTGGGCAATGCCTATCGCCTCGTCAAGCGCCTGATCGCTGCAAGCGCTGCCGTCGATTGCCACCAGGATCTTCTCGTACATATGCCGTCTCCTTCAGAGTGATTGCGTAGCTGGACGCGGAACCGGCCCTCTGCCCTCACCCGGCAACGCCTCAGTGCGAGAGCAGGACCGGTATGGTCATCGATGCGAGCAAGGTCCGTGTGACCCCGCCCAGCACAAGTTCTCGCATGCGCCCATGACCATACGCGCCCATCACGATAAGGTCCGCGCCAAAATCCGCGGCACGCGATAGCAGCAGCTCTCCGATGGTGAGGTCCGCGCCGCCGGGCCCATGTTCCACCTCGACACTCACCCCGTGGCGCTCCAGCACGCGCACGGCATGAGCGACCGGCGTGGCGTCGTGCCGCGCCTCCTTGGCGGCGGTCTTGGCACAGAGAATGCGGGCCTGCGCACCTGCCATCAAGGGCAAGGCGTCATGCAGCGCGCGCAGCCTCCCGGCTGCCGTTCCACGCGATCATCACGCGCGCTCCTGCCGAGAGGAACTGACCCGCGCACGGCACCACAAGGACCGGCCGCCCGCTTTCAAGAATCAGCGCTTCGAGGATCTGCCTGGCGATTGGCCCCTCGATATTGGAAGGCTCATACTGGCCGGCCACGACAAGACCCGCCTCGCGCGATTCCTGCAACGCGGTGCTCAGGGAGTCCTGTTCAGCGGCACGCCACTCCGCCCCCAATGACAGGGTCCCGGTAAGTGCATGGAACTCCCCCCGGATCTTTTCGCGGATCTGAAGGCGCCGTCTGCGGTCCGCCTCGACGAACTCGTGAGGATTGTCCATGAGATAGAAGTAGGTCGGGTCCGGAATGAAGCCGGCGAACAGGCCAATGAGCGGACATTCGCTTGCGTGTGCTAATTGTGCTGCCAGTTGCACGCGCTGCTGCGCGGACGGCTTCTTGTCCACGTGAACCAGGATGCTGCTGTATCCCATGATCATTTTCTCCAGGTGCTGACCTGCAATGTCTTTCCCACCTGAGCGTGCGGTGGCTGGCGGCGTGGTGCCCGTCGCGGCTCCTCGCCCCTGACCAGCACGACCGGGGCTAATGAGTTCCGATCCCACAAAATAGGTCAGCGGGCACTCGCCAGAATGGCGTGAGGTACTGAAGGCGTGCAGATCGCCGGAACCAAGTCCGTGGACGCGTCGAACTTCCGTGTGCAGCCGTTGAAGGCGTACTAGGCGAACCAACTGAGAGAACGGCACAAAAATAAACGGGGGCTTTCGCCGCTTTGTGGACATCGCACCTGCTCCCCCTGAAGCGGCCGTTCGGCGCTCTGACCTAAGGTTCCCTTATGGCCCTGACGATCGATGCATAGAGGCGGCCGAAATCTGCCTCTACCTTGACGCCGCCGAACGGATCGCGGTTTGAGCCAAACGCCTCATCCAGTTCCTTCCAGTCCTCCTCCGTCAGCCATTGACGCGCGGCAGGCAGAATCACCTCTTCTTCCAGACGCCTGTGATTTGCGGAGAACGCAGCGTATTCTTCGACCATCTCGCGCAACACCGGGAGCGCGGACTCGCCAACCAGCTCGTATCGGGTGAACGCATGTTCGATGTCTCGCATCCGCGCTTTGCCCTGAACGTGCTGTTCCTCTAGCTCGTCGATGGTTTTGTCGAGGTCGTTAGCACGGTGCCGCAAGCGCGCGAACAGATAGCGCTCTTCCTTGGGATGATGTAGCCGCTCCGGATATTCGCTAATGTAAAACAGCATGGACCGAAACATCACCGGCCTAGGCACATCTACGCCGGCACCGAACAGTTGGACAAGGCGTTGCATGCCAGTGACGACCATCGAAAGCTGCTGATGTTCCCTATGGATGACCAGTACGGCTTTTCTCGCTGCCGGCGTTTGCATATCATCCCCCTTACTTCTGGACGGGGCATCTCCTGAGCCCAATATAACTATAGAGGCCGCGACGCGTAACCCTAAGATCTGCATCAAAGGCAGTGACGACCAGATCCAGGTCAACTATCGGCCTCAACGTGTCAGGATGAGAGGATTGCCATGGTGGCTAGACCGTAAGTTGTTAGATGTCAGGCACTTACAAGGTGATGTACGGGGCGCCACACGTGCTGGTGGCCATGGCCACCACGGTCCCGAGCCGAAGACAGTTCGGCATGGTTAGTGACCGTTACGTCCTGGCAAGTCGGAGCGGGTAGTCGGCTTCCGGCGTGCCTACAAGGATGAGCAGCCGGCCGTGACCGGCCAGTAAGGGACCTTCGTCCGACGCGTCGCCGAGACACTCACATGGCAGCTCCACTCGGCAAGCGGTCGTTCGATCGCCGAGAGATGGTATCGCGACATCGACTGCATTCAGTGCACACCTCCATTCCACGGTCTCAAAGCAGAATCCCCCGCCGCGGGTGCCCCTGAAACGACAGGCTGCAAATTTGGAACGCGGCGCAATCAGTCGGCGGTCACACCAGCCGTCTTGGACACCCGACCCCAACGCTCGGTCTCCAGGCGGATGAACTCGGCAAGCTTCGCTGGCGTCATGTCGCCAGCCGTCACACCCTGCTCTTCGAAGCGCTTCAACACGTCCGGCTGTTGCAGCGCCTTGGCCAGTTCCGTGCCAAGCCGCCGCGTGACCGCCTCGGGCGTGCCCCGAGGCGCCATCAGCGCATACCACGTGGTCACCTCGTAGCCCTTGATGCCGCTTTCGTCCAACGTAGGCACGCCGGGATAGGCAGGGGAACGCTTCGCCGTGGTAACCGCCAGCGCACGGAGCTTGCCCGAGCGCACGTGCGGGGCTGCCGACGGACTGGTTTCCACCGCCATCTGGATCTGCCCCGCGATCAGGTCGGTCATCATGGGTGCGCCACCCTTGTATGGAACATGAACGATATCGGTACCAGTCATCGATCGGAGTAGTTCTCCCGAAAGATGCTCGGTGCTGCCGGGGCCGGCTGATCCGTAGTTCACCTTACCCGGATGCGACTTGATATAGGCGATCAGCTCCGCCACCGACTTGACCGGCATCGATGGGCTGACTAGCAGCACGTTCGGGGTCAACGCCACCAAGCCGACCGGAACCAGGTCGCGCGTGAAATCGTACGGCAGTTTCTTGTAAATGCCGGGCGCCATTGTGTGCGCGACAGTGGCAAGCAGCAGCGTATAGCCGTCGGGTGTGGCGCGCGCCACGTTGCTCGCGCCGAGCGTGCCTCCGGCGCCCGGCCGGTTGTCCACCACCACCGGCTGGTGCAACGACTCGCCGATCTTGTGGCCAATGGTGCGGGCAATTATGTCGGTGGTGCCGCCGGAAGCGAAGGGCACCACGACAGTGACGGGCTTCTCCGGCCAACCTTGTGCGGCAGCCGGCACCATGCTGCCGAGTGCGAGGGTTGCGCCTACCAGACAGGCGATGGCGGTGCGGCGGGTTATGTCGGACATGTGACGGTCTCCTAGAGATTCGATGAATTTCTTGTCGGCGTTGCTGGCAGAAAGGCCCGGTTCTTCAGTACTGCACTGCCTCAGTCGGAACCGAGCTGCAACGTATTGGGCTGGCGCTTCTCGATGGCCGACTTCAATAGCGCCGCGCAACGGTAGATGCCGTGGGCGAATTTGCCGAACGGCAACGTGGCGAACAGCGCCATCACCACGCCAAGGTGGATGGCCAGCAGCATCGCCATGGCTCCGGTCTCGCGGCCGGCCAACAGGCCAAGCCCGGTAGCCGCTATGAGTAGCAGGAGCGCGATGAAGCCGCGATCCATGGGCCGCTGGGCGGCATCACTCCGGTTGGGGTCGCGCCGCAGGTTCAGCCACAGCAGGCCGGCCGGCCCAATCAATAGCCCGATGCCGCCGGCCGTTCCGAGGATCACCGGCAGGCTCGTCACCGGATACGGCGCGTGGAGGTCCAGCAGGTAGTGGTACAGCGTGGCCACACCAGTGGAGGCGAAACAGGCCATGAAGCCGTAGAACGTCAGGTGGTGGAAGCGGCGACGCGCCAGCGTGAATCGGTCGTCCTGCTCGTTGCAACCCTGGCCGTGACCGCCGTCGAGGTAGGTGAGCGTGAGCGCGTCACGCGCGGCCTCCCCCAGCGCGGGCGGGGTGGCACGGCCCGGCGATACATCGCGCCAGAACGTCCGTATGCCAATGCCCAGCGAGAGCACCGCGAAGCCGAACACTGCCCCGAACATCGCAGCCATCATGTTGTGCGGAAAGATCGCGTAGAAATTGCCGGCCAGCGGCGCGTGCCACAAGGCGCCGTGGCGCGAAATGGCCAGCAGCAAGAACAAAGCCAGGCCGAAGGCAAGAGCCAGCGCGACGGTGAGGCCGTTGCGCCGGTACAGTGCACCCAGCGGCGCCGGCCATGCATATTCGGCGTAGGTCTCCCCACGTACGCGAGCCATGGCCTGCGGCACGTTCACCGCGAATTCGTGCGGCGGCGCGTACTGGCAGGCGTGGTAGCAAGCCCCACAGTTGTGGCAGAGGTTGGCCAGGTAGTTCACGTCCGCCTTGCCGAATGACAAGCGCCGCGTCATGGCCGGAAACACCGCGCAAAAGCCTTCGCAGTAACGACAGGCATTGCAAATCTGCATCTGACGGGCAACTTCGGCTTCATTGCCGGTCAGCGGCAGCACCTGGATGGGAATGATCTTCCGACCGCCCGTTTGACGGATGTCGCCCGCCGTCTCCACGGCCCCCACCGCCGTTTCGCCGGCCTCGCGCACCAGCGCCTCAAGCTGCTTCATGTTGTACTCCTTTCGCTTGTGCGGCCGCGCGCGCGGCCCGGGTGCCTGCAATTCGGCCGAACGCGGTGCCGATGGACATGCCAACGCCCGCCGTGTAGCCCTTGCCCAGCACGTTGCCGGCCATCATCTCGCCGGCCACGAACAGGTTGTCGCTCGGCTCACCTCCAAAATGGACGGCGGCGTGCTCGTCGACCTTAAGGCCGAGATAAGTGAAGGTGATGCCGGGACGCAGTGCATAACCGTAGAAAGGCGCGGTGTCGATGGGACGCGCCCAGTGAGTCTTGGGCGGGATCAGCCCTTCGGTGCGGCAGTCGTCCAGCGCCGTATGGTCGAAGGTGCCAATGCGGCACGCGGCGTTGTAGTCGGTCACGCTTTTCACGAACGACTGCTCCGGCAGGCCGAGCTTGCGCGCCAGTTCGGGCAGTGTGTCGGCCACCGTGCCGGGGAAGACCGGCGGCATGAAGCGGCCGATGGCCTTGGCATCGATGATGGAGTAAGCAATCTGGTCCGGTTGCTGGGCGACCAGACGGCCCCAGATCGCGTAGCGCTTCGGCCAGAAGTCCTCTCCTTCGTCATAGAAGCGCTCCGCTTCGCGGTTCACCACCACGCCGAGTGACACGCAATCGATGCGCGTGCAGATGCCGCCGTCATACAGCGGCGCGCGCGCGTCGATAGCCACACAGTGCGATTGCGACGGGTCGCCGATGGCATCGGCTCCTGCCTCGATCATGTGCTTGAGCAGTACACCCGTATTGAACCGGGTGCCGCGGATCAGGAAGTTGTCGGCCGGCCATTCGCCGCGCTCGTTGCGGCCCCACGCTTCGCGCAGCCATTCCCGGTTCGATTCGAAGCCGCCCGCCGCCAGCACGCAGGTGCGCGCCTCGAAGCGGTGTGCGCCGCTGCGCGCGGCCATAAACCGGCTGCCATCGAGTTCGATGGCATCGACCCGTGTCTCGTAGCGGATCTCCACCCCGAGGTTTTCGGCGCTGCGATAGTAGGCGTTCACCAGGGCCTTGCCGCCGCCCATGAAGAACGCATTGGTCCGGGCTACATGCAGCGCGCCCGACAGGGGCGGCTGGAAATGTACGCCGTGGCGGCGCATCCAGGGGCGGCAGGTCGATGAAGCGCGGATCACCAGCCGCGCCAGCGCCTCATTGGTGATGCCGCCGGTGACCTTGAGCAAGTCTTGCCAGTACTCCTCCTCGGGGTAGCTGTCGACCAGCACATCCTGGGGCGCATCGTGCATGCATCGCAGATTGCGGGTGTGCTGGGAGTTGCCGCCGCGCCGGGCCTTGGGGGCCGCTTCCAGCAGCAGCACACTGGCGCCAGCTTCGCGCGCCATGAGGGCGGCGCACAGTGCCGCGTTGCCCCCGCCGATTACGAGTACGTCCCACATGAGTACAGTCTCCGATTGTTGGCTGCGACTGTACTGAGCGGGGCGGGCGCCCGCCAGAAGGGAACGGAAAAGAGGTGTTTACGAATCGTGAAGGGTCGCCCCTTGCCAACTTCCGCTCAGCACCAGTTCCCGCGCGACGGAAGCCAGCGTGCCGCGCGCAGCGAGCCCGGCCGGCGACAGTTCTTCGTCCGACAAGCTGGCCAGCACGTTGGGGCGACGGGCCGCGGCGTCCGCAATGGGGATCATCGCCAGCGGCTCGCCGCCGAGTCGTGCGACTGCCGCGCCGGGCTGCACCGTCGCCCCGAAGCCGGCCCGTACGGCATCCATTAGCATCGCCAGTCCGTCTATCTCGGCCACCAGGTTTGGCTGGAATTTTCCCCTGGCAAACGCCACGTCGAGCACTGACCGCAATCCGTGCGGACTGCTTGGCAGAATCAGCGGCAAGTCGCGCAACTGCGCCAGCTTCGCGGTTTTTCCCGCGGGCATGCCGGGCATGTCGCGCCGGGAGATGAGAAAAAGGCGTTCGGTGAGCAGTGGCGCCACACTCCAGCGGTGGTGTCCGTCCGCCTGGAACAGGATGGCCAAGTCGAGTTGGCGAGTATCGATCATGGTGGCCAGGTTGCCCGACAGACTTTCCACCAGATGGAGCCGGATGTCAGGGTAGCGATCCCTCATGGCCTGCATGAAGGGCAAGCCGAGTACGGAGATCGTACTGGGCGCCATACCGACGCTGACATGGCCCGACAGTCTCGCAAGCTGCGCGGCACGGACAGCATCGTCGGCATGGCGCACGGCCAGTTGCGCCTGCCGCCAAAAAGCCAGGCCAGCGTCCGTTGGCACCACGCCGGCGGATGTGCGCTGCAACAACCGTGTCGCCAATTCCCCTTCGAGCCTGCTAATCTGCTGACTAAGGGCCGACGTGCCCACGTCCAGCTTCTGCGCGGCCTTCCCCATGCTGCCGAGTTCGACCACCTGCAGGAAATACCGCAACTGCCGGAGCTCCATTCGCTTCCTCCTTCTGGCTCTATCCTTGCACGCGACTGTCTGGCACGCTCGCACCACATCGCAACGCGATCGACAGCATTTTCGCAGTGCGCGCCTCGCCCGTCGGACGCATCTGTTGCATCCACGGCATGCGCTGACAACCTTTCACTGCGGACTCCGCAATGCTACTACCGTGCAGTGTAGAGGGAACGGTCACCCTCCGCCTCGGCCGGGACAGCGCTTACTAGTTGCCAGACAGAGCCAGGATGCGCTTCGCCTGCTCGATGACGGGCCTGTCGACCATCTTGCCGTCGACCTGCACGGCATGGCTGCCGGACGAGGTGGCCTCGATCACGCGCCGGGCCCAATCGGCCTGTTGCGCCGTCGGACGGAAGCCCGCTTGCACGCCGGCCACCTGCGAAGGGTGGATACACAGCTTACCGGCGAAGCCGAGTTCCCGAGCGTAGGCGACGTCGTCAGCCAGAACGGTCTCCTCCGCCAGCGCGGTGGTCACGCCGTCGACGGGCGGCGGCAGACGGGCGACGCGCGAGGCCAGCACGAGGCGGCTGCGTGCGTAGGCCAGTGCGTCACGGGTGTGCTCGCAGCCGAGGTCGACGGCGTAGTCGATGGAGCCGAACGCCAGCCGCGCCACGCCGGGCGCCGTGGCGATGGCGTCGGCTTGATGCAACCCAATGGCGCTTTCAATGATCGCCACCAGTACGCCGTGCGAATTGACCCTGCGCAGCGCCTCGGCGATGCCGCCCAACGCCGCAGGTTGTTCGGCCTTGGGAACCATTAGCCCGGCCAGCGGCGTGCCGGCGGGCAGGTTGGCGAGCCACTCCAGGTCGGCACTGAAATAAGGCGAGGCGGCGTCATTGATCCGGACAAGGACATTCGCCGCCCGCCCTGAAAGCTGCCTTGCCGCGAGCCACGAGGCGATTGCCGCGCGGGCGGCGTCCTTGCCGTCGGGGTGGACTGCATCCTCCAGGTCGAAGATTGTCACGTCTGCGCCGGCGGCAACGGCCTTGTCGAAGCGCTCGTGCCGGTTGCCCGGCACGAAGAGATAGGTGGTGGCGATGTTCATGGCGGTGCCTTTCAGCGGGCGGCAAGGTGGAACACGGAGTCTTTGTGCACGTCGTCCTGCTCAACCACGTGCGACGAGGCGCCGTTGATCAGCGCCGCGCAGTACGGCGAACTGCGGCGGCAGTCGACCTGATGCAAGAAATGAAGATAATGGCTTGCCACGGAAGCGGCGGCGTACCGTTTGGAGCTCGCCATCGTCGAGAAGGGCTAGTGCAGCGTTCCATTCTGTTTGGAACTTAAGCGGCGGTTGGCGCGAATGACTTTCTGCAAGATGTCGCGAGCGCTCTTGGTCCAGATGAACGGC
>NZ_JWMA01000016.1 GCF_000812465.1 Cupriavidus sp. IDO
CCCCCCCCCCCCCCCCCGGGGGGGGGGGGGCGGGGGGGGGGGGCAGGCGCTGGCATACCGACGCCCGTCACTTCGTTGATGCTCCGGCCCTCTCCCCCACCCCTCTCCCGCAAGCGGGAGAGGGGAGCGTATGCGAGGGGTGGTGGCCTAACCCAACGCTTTCGCATACCGCCGGTTTGCTCCCCTGTCCCGCAAGCGGGAGAGGGGAGCTTGCGCGAGGGGTGGTGGCAAGCACCAACGTTCTCGCAAACCGCCGGCTTCACGCCCGCTGACTACTCACCGGCAGCACCTCGCCAGTCATGTACGAGGCATAGTCGCTGGCCAGGAACACCATCACATTGGCCACCTCCCACACCTCGGCCGCGCGCCCGAAGGCTTCGCGCTCGCTGAGCTGGCGCAGCAGGTCCGCCGGCGCCGACTTCTTCAGGAAGTCGTGCAGCGCGATGCTCGGGGCCACCGCATTGATGCGCACGCCAAACTCGGCGGCTTCCATCGCGCTGCAGCGCGTCAGCGCCATCACCCCGGCCTTGGCCGCGGCGTAGTGCGACTGCTCCTTCTGCGCACGCCAGCCGAGCACCGAGGCGTTGTTGACGATGGCGCCGCGCCGCCGGGCCTGCATGTGCGGCAGCATCGCGCGCGTCATGCGGAAGGTGCCGGTGAGCGAAATATCGATCACGCGCGACCACTCGGCATCGTCCATCTCGACTAGGCGGCGCGAGCCGCCCAGGCCGGCGTTGTTGATCAGCACGTCGGTGCCGCCCAGCGCTTCTTCGGCGGCGGCCACGAGTGCGCGAACCTGCGCTTCGTCGGACACATCGCAGAGCTGGCCGTGGATCGCCTGCAGGCCGGTTTCCGCGCGCAGGCGCCCGACCGCTTCGTCCAGGCGTCTTGGGTGCACGTCGGAAATCATCAGCGCGCGGCAGCCTTCTTCCGCGCAGCGGCGCGCCGCGGCAAAGCCGATGCCGGCGCCCGCCGCGGCGGTGATCAGCACGCTCTTGCCGGCAAGCAGCTGGTGGCCCGGCACATAGGCCGGTGCGGCGGGGAATTCGGTGTTCTGGGTCATGACTGTCCTCGTGCCTCGCGCGGCATGCCTAGGCCGCGTTCCGCGATGATGTTGAGCTGGATTTCGTTGGTACCGGCGTAGATGGTGTCGGCGCGCGAGAACAGCGCCATCTGCTGCAGCCGCGTGCGCCGCGTGTCGCCGGCGTCCAGCACGTTGGCCAGCGGGCCCAGCACGTCCAGCGCCAGCTGGCCCAGGTCGCGGTGCCAGTTGGACCAGTAGTACTTGTAGATCAGCGCCTCGCGTTGCAATGCGGTGCCGCCGTCCTGCTCGGCCTGCGCCGCGCCGGCCAGCATGCGCAGCGCGTTGGCGCGCATCACCCGCAGCCCCGCCCAGGCGCGCGCGATGCGCTGGCGCACCAGCGCGTCGCGGCTGCTGCCGTTGTCGCGCGCCGCCTGCGCCACCCACTCCAGCTCGTGCGTGAACTGCATCTGCTGGCCGAGCGTGGAGATGCCGCGCTCGAAACCCAGCAGCGCCATGGCGATGCGCCAGCCGTCGCCGGGCTCGCCCAGCACATCGGCCGCCGCGGCGCGCGCGCCGTCGAAGAACACCTCATTGAATTCCGCGCCGCCGCCCATCTGCCGGATCGGGCGGATCTCGATCCCGGGCTGGTCCAGCGGCAGCATCAGGAAGACCAGGCCCTTGCTGCCGCGCGAGCCGGGCTCGCAACGCGCCAGCACGAAGATCCAGTCGGATTCGTGCGCGAGCGAGGTCCACACCTTCTGTCCGCTCACCAGCCAGTCGCCACTGGCATCGCGCACCGCGCGCGTGCGCACATTGGCGAGGTCCGAGCCCGCGCCGGGCTCCGAATACCCCTGGCACCAGAACGTGGTGCCGTTGCGGATGCCGGGCAGCAGGCGCGCCTTCTGGTCCTCCGTGCCAAAGGCAATCAGGGTGGGGCCGATCAGCCCTTCGCCGATATGGCCCATGCGGCCCGGGCCGCCGGCACGCGCATACTCCTCGTGGAAGATCACCTGCTGCATCACCGGCAGCTCGCGCCCGCCATGCGCGCGCGGCCAGCCGAGGCCGGTCCAGCCGCCTTCGGCAAGCCGCCGCTCCCACGCCTTGCGCAGCTCCGGAAACGCCTCTTCGTCGCCGGGGCCGCCGCGGTGCTTCAGGCAGGCAAACTCGCCGGCCAGGTTGGCGGCCATCCACTGGGCCACCTCGGCGCGGAATGCCGACTCTTCGTGCGCTGTCATGCTGTCCTCCAGCTGTGCGGGCCATTTGCGGCGATGTAGGCAAGCGCCGCGCCGGCACCACCCAGCCACTGGCTGGCAGCCTGCGCGCGCTTGAAATAGAGCTGGGGGTCGTATTCCCAGGTGAAGCCGACCCCGCCATGCAACTGGATGGCCTCCTGCGCGCAGAAGCGCAGGGCGTCGTCGGCCGCGACGGAAGCCGAGGCGATTTCGAGGCGAGCACTGGCCACTTCGTTGGTTTCCCACGCCTGTGCCGCGCCATACACGGCCGAGCGCGCCGCCTCCACCAGCACCATCATCTGCGCGCAGCGGTGCTTGACCGCCTGGAACGACGCAATGGCGCGGCCGAACTGAATGCGTTCCGCCACATAGGCAACGGTCAGGTCCAGGCATTGCCGGGCCGCGCCGAGCTGCTCCGCCGCCAGCATCAGCTTGCCGTGCCACCAGGCATGGGCCAGTCCCAGCGCCGCGGCGCCCCCGCGCGCCACGCACGTGCTGGCAGGCACGGGCAACCCGTCCAGTCGCAGCGAGGCCATCGGCCGCGTGCGGTCGAGCGTATCGAGCAGCGCCAGCGTGAATCGCTCATCGTCAGCCAGCGCGGCTGGCTCCAGCAGGAACAGTGCGGGCGCGCCGTCATCGAGCCGTGCCGGCACCAGCAGCCAGTCCGCACCGATGGCATCGGCCACCTGCGTCGCGCCTCCGCGCAGCACGAAGCCGTCCGCGCTCGCCCGCGCATCGATTGCGACGCCGTCGTACTGCCAGCCTCCATCGCCCGGCAACACCGCGGCGGTCCGGCGCTCACCGCAGGCGAGACGCTCCAGCCACTGCGCGCTGTCACGCGGACCCAGGCTGGCCTGCAGCCACGGCGCGGCCACGCAGGCGGCGGACCAGAACGGCACGCACGCCAGGCGCTGGCCCAGTTGCTCCTGCAGCAGCACCAGCCCGGGCGCGCCCAGGCCGGCACCGCCCACGGCTTCGGGCAGTGCGATGCCGCACCAGCCGAGTTCGCCCGCGATCGCGCGCCATAGCGCGTCATCGTGCGCCGGCCCCGCTTCGGTCACGCGCCGCACCGCCGCCGAATCGCTGTGCGCGGCGAGGTAGTCGCGCGCGCTGTCGCGGATCATCTGGTGCTCGACGGAAAGGGAGAAGTCCATGGCAGTCGCGCTCAGCTGCCGTAGACGGCCTGCGGCGGCTGCGCGTGCGCCAGCAGTTCGCCCACCGCCGCGCCCAGTTCGGCCGGCTGCCAGCGCGCGCCCTTGTCGGCCTTCGGCCCGGTGCGCCAGCCGTCCGCCACCGACACCATGCCGCCGGCCGCCTCGAACAGGCGCCCGTTGACCTGCGCCGACGCGGCGCTGCCCAGCCACACCACCAGCGGCGCGACGTTGGCGGGGTCGTAGTAGTCGAAGCCGTCTTCCGGCGCCTGCATCATGTCGGCGAACACCTGCTCGGTCATGCCGGTGCGCGCGGCCGGCGCCAGCGCGTTGGCGGTGATGCCGTAGCGGCCCAGCTCGGCGGCCTGCACCAGCGTGAGCGCGGCAATGCCGGCCTTGGCGGCGGCGTAGTTGGACTGCCCGACCGAACCCTGCAGGCCCGCGCCGGAGCTGGTGTTGATGATGCGCGCGTCGACCGCGCGGCCCGCCTTGGCGGCGTCGCGCCACCGTTTGG
Source organism: Cupriavidus sp. IDO (assembly GCF_000812465.1). Lineage (GTDB taxonomy): Bacteria > Pseudomonadota > Gammaproteobacteria > Burkholderiales > Burkholderiaceae > Cupriavidus. The sequence goes on from NZ_JWMA01000016.1 coordinate 3,922, forward strand.
CCAGCAGGTTGGCCAGGCAGAAGTGGCCGCGCAGGTGCACGCGCATCACGTCGTCCCAGTCTGCCTCGGTCAGGCTGACAAACATGCGGTCGCGGCAGATGCCGGCGTTGTTGACCAGCACGTGCACTTCGCCGAAGGCTGCTACCGCGGCATCGACGATGCGCTGCGCGGTGGCGAGCTGCGTGATGTCGTCATCGCTGGCCAGCGCGCTGCCGCCGGCCGCGCGGATCTCCTCGCACACCGCCTCGGCGGCCTCGCGCCGGATGTCGTTGACGACCACGTTGGCGCCCTCGGCGCCGAAGGCCAGCGCATAGGCGCGGCCCAGCCCGCCGCCGGCGCCGGTGATGATGACGGTGCGTCCGTCGCAAATGCCCATGACGGTCTCCTTACAGGCGTTCGATGATGGTGACATTGGCCAGGCCGCCGCCTTCGCACATGGTCTGCAGGCCGTAACGGCCGCCGGTGCGTTCGAGTTCGTGCAGCAGCGTGGTCATGAGGCGCGCGCCGGTGGCGCCCAGGGGATGGCCCAGCGCGATGGCGCCACCGTTGGGGTTGGTGCGCTCGGGCGCGTAGCCGGTCTCGGCCAGCCATGCCATTGCCACCGAGGCGAAGGCTTCATTGATTTCGACCACGTCGATATCGGCCAGGCGCAGGCCGCTGCGCTCCATGGCGCGCTTCGTTGCGGGGATTGGCGCCGTCAGCATCCACAGCGGGTCGTCGCCCATCACGCTCATATGCACGATGCGCGCACGCGGCTTGAGCTGGTAGCGCCTGAGCGCGTCTTCCGAGACGATCAGCAGCGCGGCGGCGGCGTCGGCGGTCTGGCTGGATACGGCCGCGGTCAGCGAACTCCCGGGCATCAGCGGCTCCAGCGCGGCCATCCTGGCCAGCGTGGTATCGGGGCGTGGCGTCTCGTCATGCTTCACGCCATCGCACGGCACGATCTCGCGGGCAAAGCGGCCGTCTTCGATCGCCGCCGCGGCGCGCCGGTGGCTTTCCAGCGCATAGGCTTCCATGGCCTCGCGCGACAGCTTCCAGTGGTCGGCAATGCGCTGCGCGGCGTGGAACTGCGAGACGGGCGCATCGCCGAAGCGCGCTTGCCAGCCCTTGCTGCCCGAGAACGGGTCGGCAAACCCCAGCGCCTGCCCGGCCAGCATGGCCGACGAGATCGGGATCTGCGTCATGGTCTGCACGCCGCCGGCGATCACCACGTCCTGCGTGCCGCTCATCACCGCCTGCGCGGCAAAGTGCACGGCCTGCTGCGACGAGCCGCACTGGCGGTCCACGGTCACGCCCGGCACCGCCAGCGGCAGGCCGGCGGCCAGCCACGCACTGCGGGCGATATTGCCGGCCAGCGGCCCGATGGTGTCGACGCAGCCGAACACCACGTCGTCATAGTCCTCGGCCGGGATGCCGTTGCGGCGCACCAGCTCGGCCAGCACGAAGCTGCCCAGGTCGGCGCCGTGCATGTGCGACAGTCCGCCCTTGCGCCGCCCGGTGGGCGTGCGCAGGGCATCAACGATATAGGCGTCTTTCATGGTCATTGGTCTCTTTGGAATCAGGCAAACGTGGCGCCGGCGCCGATGTCATGCTCGCCGTCCAGGATGTGCGCGCCCAGGCGCGCCTTGTGGAAGGCCCGGTCGCCCCAGCTTCCCGCCAGGGCCCAGGCGCGCTTGGTGAAGATCTGCAGGTCCAGCTCCCAGGTGTAGCCCATCGCGCCGTGCACCTGGATCGCCTGGCGTGCCGCGCTCCACGCGCAGCGCGCAGCGGCGACGCGGGCATGCGAGACGTGCAGCCCCGCGTGCGGCAGGCCATGCGCCAGCGCGGCGGCGGCGCGCAGCAGCACCGGTTTGGCGAATTCGAGCTGGATCGCCACGTCGGCCAGCAGGTGCTTGACCGCCTGGTAGGCGCCGATGGCCTTGCCGAACTGCTTGCGTTGCGCGCTGTAGTCGATGGCCAGGTCCAGCATGCGCTGCGTGAGCCCCAGATGCTGCGCGGCCACGCCGAGCGCGCCGCGGTTCAGCGCCATCTCCCACAGTCTCGTGCCGGCAGGGATCAGTTCGGTCTCCGCGGTCGGGCTCCACGCCAGCTCGAACAGCCGTCGCGAAGGATCAAGCCCGGCGCGCGCAGTCAGCACGGCCTGGTCCGGGCGCAGCAGGTGCACGGCACCTTCGTGGGCGCACAGGATCGCGTCGGCGACGTGGGCGTCGGCCACCAGCCGCTCCTGCGGATGCGCCACCGCCACGCGGGCTTCGCCGCTGGCGATCCGCTCCAGCAGGGCGGCGCAGCGCTCGCGCGCCGATGCGTGCGGCGCTACCGCCAGGGCATCGCGCAGCAGGCCCGCCGCCACCAGCGCGGTGTCGAGCAGCGGCTCGGGCAGCGCGAAATAGCCGCACGCCTGCGCCAGCGACGCCCACTCGACCTCGCCCAGCCCCAGGCCGCCCTGCTCCTGCGGCACCATCACCGCCGTCAGTCCCTGGTCGGCCAGCTGCCGCCACAGCGCGTCGGAGCGGCCGGTCTCGGTGGCCCGCAGCTCGCGCGTCAGCTCGGGCGTCATCTCTGTCATCAGGAAGCGCCGGATCGCCTCGGCAAACTGTTCCTGCTCTTCGGTCAATGCGAAATCCATCGTGTTTCCCCCGGGTGCCGTCATGCGCGCGGCATGCCGAGCAGGCGCTCGGCGACGATATTGCGCTGGATCTCGTTGGTGCCGGCATAGATCGGGCCGGCCTGCGAGAACAGGAAGCCGTCCAGCCAGTGGCCGAGCGAACCCGGCGGCTGGCCGTCGGGTGCGACCTCTGCGGCCTGGCCGAGGATGGCCAGCGCGGTATCGTGCATATGGATGTCCAGCTCGGACCAGAACACCTTGTTCGTGCTCGACTCGGCGCCGATATGGCCGCCGCGCACCAGCCGGCTCGCCGTGGCATAGGTGGAGAGCGTGTAGGCCTCCGCATCCATCCACGCGCGCAGCACCGCGTCGCGCAGCGAGGGGTCACGGTCCGCCGCTTCGCGGTTGGCCTGGTACAGCCTGACCAGCGCGCGGGCGGTTTCCTGGAAACGCGCCGGCGAGCGCAGCATCAGACCACGCTCGAAGCCGGCCGTCGCCATCGCCACCTGCCAGCCGGCGCCTTCAGCCGCCAGGCGGTTCTCCACCGGCACGCGCACGTCGTCGAAGAAGATCTCGGCAAAGCCGGTCTGGCCGTTGAGCTGGCGGATCGGGCGCACGGTGATGCCGGGCGTACCGAGCGGCACCAGCACGAAGGTCAGCCCGTGGTGGCGCGTCGAGGCCGGATCGGTGCGGAACAGCCCGAACAGCCAGTCCGCCCACACCGCCCGCGTCGACCAGATCTTCTGGCCATTGATCACATAGTCATCGCCGTCGCGGATCGCGCTGCAGCGGATCGCGGCCATGTCGGAGCCGGCGTTCGGCTCGGACCAGCCCTGCGCCCAGATATGCTCGCCCGAGGCCATGCGCGGCAGGAGGCGCGCCTTCTGCGCCTCGGTGCCGAATTCCATCAGCGTGGGCCCGAGCAGGAAGATGCCGTTCTGGTTGACGCGCATCGGCGCGCCGGCGCGCCAGTACTCTTCCTCGAAAATCAGCCACTCGATCAGGTCGCAGCCGCGCCCGCCGAGTTCGGCCGGCCACGTGACCATGCTCCAGCGGCCCTGGTTGAGCGTGGCTTCCCAGGCGCGGTGCCGGGCAAAGCCTTCCTCGGTGTCGAAGCTAGCCAGCGGCGTGCGCGGCACGTGCGCGGCCATCCAGTCGCGCACCTCGGCGCGGAAGGCGCGCTGGGCGTCGGTGTACTCAAGCTGCATCGCGCGCCCCTTGAGCGAAGCTGGCTTCGCGGCCTTCGACAAAGGCCGCCCGCGCCTCGCCGGAATCCGCGCTCATATAGGCTTGCAGCGTGAAGCCCTGCTCCCAGCGGTACTTGTCCTCGAGGTTGCCGTCCTCCACGCCGTTGAGCGCTTCCTTGGCCAGTTGCAGCATGGCCGGGCTCTTGGCGGCGATCTGGCGCGCCAGCGCCATGGCGGCATCGCGCAGCCCGGCGCGCGGCACCACGCGCTCGACCGCGCCAAGACGGTACGCCTCGGCGGCATCGATCATCTCGCCGGTGAAGTACATCGCCCTGACCTTCTGCACGCCGAACATGCGTTGCAGGTGCGCGCCGCCGCCCATGGCGCCGCGGTCGATCTCGGGCACGCCAAAGCGCGCGCACTCGGATGCGACGATGATGTCGGCGGCGCCGCAGATGCCGATGCCGCCACCGAGCACAAAGCCGTGCACGGCGACGATGACGGGCTTGGGATTGCGGTGCACGGCGCGGAACGTGGCGTAGTTGCCGGCATTGACGTCGACGATGCGCTGCGGGTGCGCGGCCAGTTCCTTGATATCGACACCGGCGCAGAAGCCACGGCCTTCGCCGCGCAGCACGATCACGCGCACGGCGGGATCGGTGCCAAGGCGGTCGATCGCGGTGGCCAGCGCCTGCCAGCCGGCGTTGTCGAGCGCGTTGACGGGCGGCTGGTCGATCACCAGTTCGGCGATGCCGTCGGCGGTGTCGATGCGGAATGACCCGGTCTTGTGGTTCGTTTGCATGATTTCCTCTGTCTGTGGGTCAGGCCGTGGCGGCGAGCCCCGTGCCCGCCAGTGCCGCCAGCCGGGCCTGCGCCTGCGCGGCCATGCCGGCCACGATCTGCTCGCACGATTCGATCGCGCCGATCGCGGCGGCAGCCTGGCCGCTGGGCAGCACGCCTTCATCCGGGCACCCCTCCACCATCGCGCGCTGGATCAGCACCGGCGCGTTGGCGGCCATCAGGGTCTGGGCGGCGCTGTAGTCCTGCTCGCGCATCGCGCGCCAGGCGGTGGCCAGCATCTGCGCGCCGCGCATGCCGGTGCGCGCCCGCCATTTGCGCGCGGCGGAAAGCGCCAGCCAGGTGCGCCGCCACGGGCCGGCCTGCTCCAGTTGCAGCAGCAAGGCGTTGTCGATCATCCGCTGCGGCAGCCCGTCGATGGCCAGCGATACGCGGATGCTGGCCGGCTCGCGCACCTTGACGTAGCGCTCCAGCGTCTGCGCCGGCACCGGCGATTCGGCCGACATCAGGAAGCGCGTGCCCATGGCCACGCCAGCCGCGCCGTACGCCAGTGCCGCGGCGAGTCCGCGGCCGTCGAAGAAGCCGCCCGCCGCCACCACCGGCACGCTGACGCTGTCCAGCACCTGGGGCAGCAGCAGCGTGGTCGGGGTGCCGCCGGTATGGCCGCCGCCCTCGCCGCCCTGCACGGTAACTACGTCCGCTCCCATTTCGACAGCCTTGGCCGCGTGTTTTGCGGCGCCGACCGTCGGCATGCAGACCACCCCCGCCGCCTTGAGCCGGCCGACCATCTTCGCGTCCGGGCCACGTCCGTAGCTGACGGCGCGCAGCCGGTGGCGGATCGCCATCTCGATGACTTCGTCCGCGTTGGGCTGGAACATGTGGAAGTTGATGCCGAAGGGCCGTTCGCTGAGTGCCTTGACGCGCAGGATTTCGCGCTCGACCTCGCCGGGCGGAATCGTTGCGCCGGCCAGGAAGCCGAACGCACCGGCATTGCCGCTGGCCGCGACCAGCTTCGCGTCGGCCACCCATCCCATCGCCGTCTGCACGATGGGATAGCGGCAGCCCAGCAGATCGCACAACACGGTGTGCAGGCTCGCGGCGCTCATGCCTTTTCCTCGCTGCCGGTGCGTTGCGACGCCGCCATGGCGCGCGCGTCGTAGCCGCCGAGCTTGTCGCCGCTGACCAGTTCGTTGTGCGCATGGGCGAAGTGGTGCCAGGCGAAGACGGCATCCATGGCCGTGCGCTTGCCCTGCAGGTCTTCCACATGGTTGACCGCCTGCTTGGTCAGCGTCAGGCCCAGCCGCGGCATCTGCGCGACCTTGGCGGCCATGCCGTAGACGGTGTCTTCCAGCGCGTCGCGCGGCACCACGCGGTTGACCATGCCCATGCGTTCGGCGCGTTCAGCGCCCATGCGCTCGCCCAGGAACAGGAATTCCTTGGCGATGCGCGGGTGCAGCTCGTAGGGGTGCGCGAAGTATTCCACGCCAGGAATGCCCATGCGCACCACCGGATCGGCAAAGAAGGCGTCGTCCGATGCCACGATCAGGTCGCACACCCAGGCCAGCATCAGCCCGCCGGCAACGCAGGCGCCGTGCACCATGGCGATGGTCGGCTTGGGCAGTTCGCGCCAGCGCCGGCACATGCCCAGGTAGACCTCCTGCTCGCGCGCATAGAGGAATTCGCCGCCCGACTTGTTGACGTGGTCATACCAGAGCGAAGCGCGCTCGAACGACTCGTTGATGTCACGCCCCGGCGTGCCGATGTCGTGCCCGGCCGAGAAATGCTTGCCCGCGCCGCGCAGCACGATCACCTTGACCGCATCGTCCGCGGCGGCGCGCCGGTAGGCCTCGTCCAGCGCATACGTCATCTTCGAGTTCTGCGCGTTGTGGTACTGCGGACGGTTCATGGTCACGGTGGCGATGCCGTCCGCGACCTGGTAGAGCACCTCGGCGTTCGGGCCCAGGCTGATGGGTTCGTTGGCTGGCGATGTCATGTCGGCCTCACGCGCGTCCGGAAGGATTGCCGCGCACGATCGCCGCGCGCAGGTTGTGCGGATCGAGCTGGACGATCAGCCGCAGCTCTTCCGGCGTCGGTGGCGCCGTCTCCGGCAAGGCTTCGCCGGGCGTGTTCGCCAGTGCAAAGCCGGTGGCCGCCTGCACCTGGTCGAAGCTCACGCCCGGATGCAGGGAGCGCACACGGATGGCATGGCCGGCGCCGCTGAAATCCATCACGCACAGGTCGGTCACGATCACGCGCAGGTCGACAAAGCTGCGCATGCCTTCGATCTGGCGCGCCGGGTTGTAGCCGGCGCTGCAGACCATGTCGACTTCGCCCGCGACAAACGCGCGCGTACTGTGTGCCGGCACGAAAAAGGAATTGGCGTGATGGATGCTGTTGCCGGGAAAGCCGCGCGCGCCCAGCAGCTGGGTCTTCGGCTGCGCATGCGTGCCGCCCAGGCAGGAGATATTGGCCTGGCCGAAGCGGTCGATCTGCGTCGGCATCACCAGCGCGTGGCGCCGGCCGCCCCACAGGCAGTCGAACACGCGCGAGTAGCCCATCCAGCCGCTGGCGCGGACCTTGTAGCCGGGCTCGCGCGGGCCCAGCGGCACCGGCGTTTCCACCAGATAGGCTTCGCCGTCGGTCAGCAGCAGGCCCGGGTTGTGCGCAAGCCGCGCCAGGCCGGCGGCAATGCGCGGGCCGGTGCCGATGCCAGTGGCCAGCACCTCGCCGTCGTCGTGCCAGGCGCGGGCGGCGGCGGCGATCATCAGCTCGGCGCGGGAGAATTCATAAGTGGCGCTCACGGTCGCTCCTTGGGTTGACGGGTTCAAAGTACCGGCAGTGGCAGGTCGTGCACGTGGCCGAGGCCGCCAATGCGCGCCAGGTAGACCGCCTCGCTCGCGCCCACCACGTCATCGCGCCAGGCGCGGAAGCCGTTTTCGGCCTCGGCGCTGGCGCAGTACGCCTTCAGCGCGGGCAGGTCCCAGCCATAGGCCGGTGCGCAGGAAGTGGGATGGGCGCCGCCGGGCACGTGCACCACGCCCGTCACCAGCGAGCGCTCGAAGGCGTTGTTGCGCGCGCGCGCCAGGTCTTCGTCTTCGAGGCGAGGGTGCAGCGTTTCGCAGCTCACATAGCAGCGGCGCGCGGCGCGTGCGAACCATTCATCGAAGAACGGATCAGGGCCGTCGATGCGGGTGTTGCCCAGCACGTCGCTCTCGTTCACGTGCAGCAGCGCCGCGTCGAGCTCGATCGCCGGCATTGCCACCAGCACTTCGCCGTCGGCATAGGGCGAACGCACCGTCTTCAGTTGCGGGTTCTTCGCCAGCACGTCGGTGCCGAGCGCGGCGCGCGTGGGCAGGAATGGCAGCCGTGCGGCAGCCGCGCGCAGGCCGAGCTGCAGCATGCCTTCGTCCAGTTCGGTGACCTCCAGCAAGCCACGCTCGCGCGCCTGGCGGAAATAGGGCTCGAGCGGAATCACGTCGAGCGAGACGAAGCCGAACACCAGCCGGCGCACCTTGCCGGCCGCGCACAGCATGCCCACCTCGGGGCCGCCATAGGCGACCACGGTCAGGTCTTTCAGCGGCGAGCGCAGGATCTCGCGCACCAGCGCCATCGGCTTGCGGCGCGGGCCCCAGCCGCCGATGCCGATGGTCATGCCGTCGGCGAGCTGGCCGGCCACGTCAGCCGCGCTCATGGTCTTGTCGATCGTCTTGGTCATGGATTGTTTAGCGGTATCCGATGCTGAAGTCGTGTCCCCACAGGCTGACGCGCGTCGCCTCGTAAGCTGCATGGCGGCTCCAGTCCACCACCATGCCGCCGTGGCCGTACTCGAGGTCGAAGCCGCCGGGGGTCTTCATGTAGAAGGAGGTCATGCGGTCATTGCAGTGCTGGCCCAGCGTGGCGGAAAGCTTCACGCCGTGCTGCTGCACGCGGTCGAGCGCGCGGCCCACCTCGGCCATGTCCGGCACCTCGGCCATCACGTGGATGCAGCCGGCTTCCGACGGCATCTCGAAGATCGCCAGGCTGTGGTGGCGGCCATTGCCGCAGTGCAGGAAGTGGATGCGCTTTTCCGGCTCGGCGGGGTCAGTGGTGAAGCGCACCCGGAAGATGTCGGACAGGCCGAAACCCATCACCTCGCACAGGAAGGCATAGGTCTCATCGAAGGCCGGCGCGGGCAGGACCGCATGGCCCGCCCCCATCGGGTCCGTGATGAAGCGCGGCACGCCCACCGGCGAGACAAAGCGCAGGAAATCCGAGCGCATGCCCCACGAGATCTCGTGGCGGTTGCCCGACGGATCGGCAAACCAGGCCATGGCCTGCACGCGGCGTTGCGCCAGTTCCGCGGCACTGGCCTGCACGACTTCCACATTGGCCTGGCGCAGCGTGTCCAGCGCATGGCGGTAGGCCGGTTCGTCGGCCAGCTCCCAGCCGGAGGCCAGGTAGCGGTCGCGCGCGCCCGACACCACCAGGTAGCGGTAGTCGCGTTCATCCATCTTCACGTACAGCCCGCCGCCGGGCGCACCGGAACAGGCCATGCCGAGCACCTGTTCGGCATAGTGTCGCCACTGCCCGATGTCGGTAGACTCGACCACGATGTAGCCAAGCGCACGAATGTCCAACATGCCGGTCTCCTCTGGTTCGTTGCCATTGCTGGCTGATGAGACCTATTCTTCCGTGCGCTGCGGCCCGGCACATCGTCCACTGGGACTAGCCGATCCGGGGCCCGTTTCAGGCCGGCGCGGGACGCATGATGTACTGGCTGGTGGGCTAGGGGTGCGGAAAGCGGCCCTCATCTTCCATTCGGACTAGGAGGGTCGATGGCAATGAAGCGCGTAGGCAGGATGACGCCGGGGGCGCTCACCCGAGCGTCACGACACTGCTCAGCAGCATGCGCACCAGCGTCGCCTGGCGCGTGACCCCGGTCTTGGAGAAGATCGCGCGCAGGTGGGCGCGTGCCGTGTTCTTGCTGGTGCCCAGCGACTCGGCAGCTTCGTCGAGCGTCATGCCGTCAGCCAGCACCAGTGCCAGCGCGGTTTCGGCGGGCGTGAGGTCGAACAGCTTGCGCACCACCTCGTGCGAGGCGCGCGACTTGCGCTCGGGATCGCGGATAAAGACCGCGCAGGCCGGGCGATGCCGGTGGTCTTCCGGCCATTCGCTGAGCGGAATGGTGCGGATCAGCACGCCAAGCTTGCCGCGCCCCGAGGGGCGGGTGATCGACATGGCTTCGGCCAGCGCCGGCGCGCTGCCGTGGTGCCCCATCTGGGCGCGGCGCAGCAGGTACTGGAACTTGCGGCTTTCCTGCGGGTAGGCGATCTCGAAGTTGCCGCCGTTGAGCCGGATGCCGTCGTTCTCCACAAGGATTTCGTCGGCTTCAGCATTCTTCTTCAGGATCGCACCGGCCGCGTCGAGGATCACCATGCCCACCAGCATGCGGTCGATCGCGCCCGCGTAGAGGCTGCGCTCCGATTCGACCATATCCAGCCTGGAATGCAGCCGGACCGCGCGCCTCAGGTGCGGCAGGATCGTGGCGCACGCCGCCTTGTCGGCCTCGGAGAAGTCCTGCGTGTCGTGCTGGCGGCAGATGCGCAGCCGGCACTCGACCCCGTCCTCCGTGCGGATGTCCGCGCCCAGCAGGTAGCGGACGCCGAGCGGCTGCAGGAACTGCCGGTAGATCTCGCTGCGGCACCAGTTGCCGGCGCCCATCGCTTCATCGACCGTTACGGCCCGGTCGGTTGGCAGGTTGATGAAGGGATCGATGGCGTAGTAGTACGTGTTGTACGACGCCTCCGCCTCCAGCGAAGTGCCGTCCTGCGACGCGTGCACAGCGATGCCACTACGGTCGCTCGCGGGCGAGCGCAGGATAAAGCTCACGTAGCTGGCGTCCACCTGCTTGCGCAGCATTTCCAGCGCGCGGCCCCAGGGCACGGGTTCCATCGGTCCTTCGTAGACGGCCGCCAGCAGCTCGCCGAACTGCGGCAGGCTCAGTCCGGACTGCGCAAACCAGGGCGACGCCATCTCTTGCGCCTCAACGGTCGCCATCAACATTCTCTGTCTCCTGTTTCCACATCACTTGCACGGGCTGACCGGCGCTCTGCGGCACCTGGGCAGCGCAGATTATAGGGACGCTGCCTGCCGATGTCCGGCACGCGGCGTTCGTGTTTGCCCCAGTTTGCGCCTTCTCGGTGTTTTCCCTGACCTGCAATCGGACGATGTCCGCCCCGCCTGCCACCGATCCAATGCATGCATCCCCGTAGTGCAACCGAAGGAGAGCAATTCAGATGGATTTCACCGACAAGACTGTGCTGGTCACCGGCGGCGGCGCCGGCATCGGGCTGGCCACCGCGCAAGCCTTCCTCGACCAGGGCGCGCGCGTGGCCATGATCGAGATCGACGCGCAGCGCGCCGAACAAGCCCGGGCGCTGCTGGACAAGACGGGCGCAGACGCGCTGGTGGTACAAGGCGATGCGGCCGATCCCGGCACCGTGAGCGAACTGGCTGCGCAGATCGCGCAGCGTTTCGGCGTGCTCGATGTGCTGGTCAACAACGTCGGCGATTTCCTGCGCATTGCCAAGCCGTTCGAGCACTATGCCGACGACGAGATCGCCAGCCTCTACGCGGCCAACCTCGGCCACGTCTTCACCGTCACGCGCGCGATGCTGCCGCTGCTGCGGCGCAGTGCCGCCGGCAGCATCGTCAGCGTGTCGTCGATCGAGGCCTTCCGCGGCATTCCGTACTGCAGCGTCTACGGCGCCTTCAAGGCAGCCATCACCGGCTTCACGCAAAGCCTGGCGCTGGAGCTGGCGCCGGCGGGCATCCGCGTCAACCTGATCGCCCCCGAAACCACCGAAACGCCGCAGGTTCCGGTGTCGCAGATGGTCGCCGCGGAACACCAGCACCATATCCCACGCTGGATTCCGCTGGGACGCTTCGGTACGCCGCGCGACATTGCCGACGGCATCCTGTTCCTGGCCAGCCCGCGCGCCGCCTGGATCACCGGCACGGCCCTGCACGTCAATGGGGGCGCGCTTGCCGCCGCCGGCTGGTATCGCGACCCGAAGGGCGCGTGGACCAACATGCCGGTCATCGCGGGCAACGGCATGAACCTCTGATGGCCGCGCCGCGGCCACACCACACCACACCACACCACCAAGGAGACAAGCATGAAGATACTGATCGTCGGCGGCACCGGCATGATCGGGGGCCACGCGGCCCTGCACCTGCGCAGCCGCGGGCACGATGTCACCATCGCGGGACGCAACCGCCCGGCGGCCGGCACCGCGCTGGGCGAGCTGGACTTCCTGCGCTGCGACTACATCGCCAGCGACGTGCCGGCCGCGCAGCTCGGCGCCTTCGACGCGCTGGTATTCGCCGCCGGCAACGATGTGCGCCACGTCCCGCCTGGCAGCGACGAAGCGGCACACTGGGAACGCGCCAATGTCGAAGGCGTACCGCGCTTCTTCCGCGCCGCGCGCGATGCCGGGATCCGAATCGCGGTTTATGTCGGCAGCTTCTATCCGCAGGCAATGCCGCGGCTGGTCGCGGACAACGCCTACATCCGCTCGCGCAAGCTGGCTGACGAAGGCGTGTGCGCGCTGGCCACGGACGCCTTCCGCGTGAGCAGCGTGAATGCGCCGTTCGTCGTAGGCACGGTGCCGGGCCTGACGGTGCCGATGTTCAAGGCCTACACCGACTACGCCCGCGGCAACTTTGCGCCGATGCCGGATTTCGCGCCGCCTGGCGGCGTCAATTTCATTTCGGCCACTTCGCTCTCGGAAGCGATCGAAGGCGCACTGCTGCGCGGCGAGAATGGCAAGGCCTACCTGGTGGGCGACGAGAACCTGTCATTCCAGGACTACTTCGGCGCATTCTTCCGCGACGCGGGCCGCCAGGCGCCGCCAGTCATCGACCAGGAACATCCGTTGCTGCCGGACTCGGCCATCTGCTTCGGCCGGGGCAATACGCTCTACTACGAGCCGGATGCGGCCGAGACTGCCCTGCTCGGCTATCGCCGCCGTGACATCCTGCGCACGGTCAGCGAGATCGTGTCGCAGTACAGCTAAGCCGACACTGCGGCGGCCCGCGCAAGCCGGCCGCCGCAGCGGGCCTTTACAGCCCCGAGATCAACTGCGCGTTATCGATGCGCAGTTCCGCGCCATTGATGAAGCGCGACGCATCGGAAGCCAGGAACAGCACCAGGTTGGCCACATCCTCCGGCTGGCACATGCGTGCCATCGGGTCCGTGCCGATACCGAGCGTGGCCGGATCCAGGTCCGGCACCAGCGCCTGCGTCATCGGCGTCCAGACGCCATCGGGGTGGATCGAGTTGCAGCGGATGCGGTAGCCATTGCGCTTGCAGTGCACGGCCACGCTGCGCATCAGCGCGGTGACGGCACCTTTGGCACCGCTATACGCGCACATCATCGGCAGCCCGCCCAGCGCCGCCACGGACGACATCACCACGATGGAGCCCCCGGCGGGGTTGCCCTTCATCGCCTCCACACCGAACTTGCAGCCGAGGAAATAGCCGTCGGCATTGACGCGCATGACCTGCCGCCAGGCGTCGAGCGAGGTTTCCTCGATCGATCCGAGCGGACAGATGGCCGCATTGTTGACCAGCACGTCGAGCCGGCCGAAGCGGTGCTGCGTGGCGGCCATGGCCTTGCGCCAGTCCTCCTCGCTGGCAATATCGTGGCGCACGAACAGTGCCGCATCCCCGATCTCGCGGGCCAGTGCCTGCCCGGCCTCCTCGTTGACATCGCTGAGGACCACGCGCGCGCCCTCGGCCGCCAGCAGCAGCGCGTCGGCGCGCCCTACCCCGCTGGCCGCGCCGGTGACCAGCGCGACCTTGTCCCTGACCTGATGCATTGTTTCTCTCCTTGGTTGGTCCGCTTCAGCCGGCTTCGGGAATCCTGCCGGCCAGCACTGCCTGCAGCGCGGCTTCGCCATACACCGCCGCCACGGTTTCATCGAGGATGGGATTGCCGCGCAGCTCGCTGCCGCCATCCACAGCGATGCTCTGGCCCGTCACCCAGCCCGACTCCGGCCCGGCGAGGTAGCGCACCGCACTGGCAATGTCGTCCGGTTCGCCGGCCCGGCCCAGCGGCATCTGCGCGACGAACTTGTCAAGGATGGCCGGGTTGTCGAACATCGGTCCGGTTGCGCCCGAGCGGGTCAGCCCCGGCCGCACCGCATTGACGCGGATGCCACATCCCGCCAGTTCCTCGGCCGCGGCGCGGACGAATGCTTCCAGGCCCGCCTTGGCGGCGCAGTACGCCGACAGCCAGCGGCAGGTCATGCGCGCCGCGTTCGACGAGATGCAGACGATCGCGCCGCCGTGCGGTGCCATCAGCGGCGACGCGTGGCGCACCGCCAGGAACGCGCTGGCGATGTTCAGCTCCAGCTCCGCCGTCAGCGAGGCGGCGTCGTGCATCAGCAGAGGACGGAAACCGCCGCCGCCGACCGTCGCGACGACGATATCGAGCCGCCGCTCCAACTCCCAGGCCTGCTGCAGCGCGGCCCGCACGTCATCTTCACGGCAGGCATCGCCGACACTGATTTCCACCGTGGCCCCGGGCAGTTGCGCGCACAGGCTGCGCCGTGCCGCTTCGAGCGCTTCGCGCCGCCGCCCCATCAGCACTACCGCGGCGCCGTCGCGCAGCAGCGCCAGCGCGCTGGCCGCGCCGATACCGCCCGCGCCGCCGGTGACGAGGGCCGTCTTGCCTTCCAGTACACGAGTCGTCGTCATCATGCCCCCCGCAGCGGCAGGTCGTGCGTCCAGTCGACCACCAGCTCGCGCGCGGCAATGCGCCACCGGCCGTCGCGCCGCACGAAGCGGTCCTGGTAGCGGATGCCCCAGTCCAGCTTGCGCGGCACGCCGTCCTGTTCATACAGATGATTGGCCACGCAATAGGTCTCGCCGGTCGCGATATCGCCGTCGACCTCGACCAGTTGCTGGTGCACATGATGCTGCGTGGCGCTGTACTGGCCGAGCGCTGTCATGCCGTCAGCGATGGCTTGCGCTCCGTCCATGCTGAATCCGGGCCCGGTCAGCCGCGCATCCGGCGTGAACAGTTCCGCCAGGCTTGGGAAATCGCGCCGGTCCACTGCCTGCGCATAGCGGCAGGTCAGTGCGTGAATGGCTTGCTTGTGCTCCAGTTCGGACATGGCCAGGCTCACTCCTTGGTTGTGACCGGCGATGGCGTCAATGGAACGCCCCGGGCGGTCGTTGGGATGGCGACTATCGTCAGTGCTGCCGCGCTGCGGGCCATCGTCCACGTGGAGTAAGCGGACCGGGTACCGCTTAGTCCGAACGAAGGATGTACGGGGGCCACTCCCGCTCCAAGCTTCGATTGGCGCGGGCGGCCCGGGCTGGGGCCTGCGCATCACTGACACAGGAGACACACATGAAGCAGGCGGAACAGGCCCTCGTCGCGGTGGTCACGGGCGGTTCGCGCGGTGCCGGGAAGGGCATTGCGCTGGCACTCGGCGCGTCAGGCGCGACGGTGTACGTGACAGGGCGCACGGAGCACGAAGGCAGCGCGCCGCTGCCCGGCACCATCCACGCCACGGCGCGCGAGATCGATGCGCTCGGCGGGCGCAGCATCGCGGTCGCGTGCGACCATCGCGATGATGCGCAGGTGGCGCGGCTGTTCGAGCGCGTGCGCGAGGAAGCCGGACGGATCGACATCCTGATCAATAACGCGACCTTCCTGCATGACGAGCTCATCATGCCGGGCCCGTTCTGGCAGAAGCCGCTGGAAATGGCCGGGATTCTCGATGTCGGCTTGCGCTCGGGGTATGTGGCCAGCTGGCATGCGGCGCCGATGATGGCGGCGCGCGGGCGTGGATTGATTGTGTTTACGTCGTCGTTTGGTGCCAATTGCTATATGCACGGCCCGGCCTATGGCGCGCAGAAGGCCGGCATCGACAAGTTCGCATACGACATGGCGGTGGATTTGCGTCCGCATGGCGTGGCGGCGGTGTCGGTGTGGATGGGGCCGCTGCGCACCGCGCGTACGCAGCGGGTGTGGGAGCAACATCCCGACAAGTACGCGTCGTTCGCCCCGGTGGCGGAGACGCCGGAGTTCACGGGCAAGGTCATTCATGCGCTGTACCGGGATCCCGGTTTGATGGAGAAATCGGGGCAGGTACTGATCGCGGCGGAGGCAGCGCTGGGGTATGGGATTGTGGATGCGGACGGGGTGCAGCCGCCTTCTTACCGGCAGGTGCTGGGCGGTCCGCCGCCGGTGCATCCGGCGATTGTCGAATAGGGGCTGGATGCGCTGGCACTCGCCGGTCAGATTGAGCTGGCCACCACGCCACGCATACGCTCCCCTCTCCCGCAAGCGGGAGAGGGGAGCAAACCATCGCCGCAAGCACGGCCCCCTACGTAGCTTGCGACAACAAACCCGTCGTAAACACCGTCGAGCGGATCAGCCAAGCCTCGCCAACCCGCACATACTCATCCGCATAGCGCCCCGTCAGAAACGTCCGCGAGCCACTCGCATCATCCAGCGCCAGGTAAGCCAGATCCCAGCTACCCCGCGCCGTATCCACATCCAGCACGCAGATATCCCCCTGCCCCGCGAAATGCATCTCCCGCAGCGTAGGCCGGCACGCCAGCTCCGCAAAGCACTGCACCAGCGCATCACGCCCGGCAAAGCTGCCGATCCGGTCATAGTGGATGTGCGCGTTGTCCGGCACGAAGCAGGCACGCATCGCCTCCGGGTCCTTGTCGTCGCACGCGCGCAGGTAGCGCAGCTTGAGCGCGCGGATCGCATCGGCGGCTTCCAGCCGCGCCAGGCGGTCGGCAATGGCGGCGATATCGGTCATGGTCGATTCCTCGTTCATCAGGCTTCGCGCAACTGGTACTTCAGCACCTTCCCCGCCGCGCTGACCGGCAGCGCCGGCACGAACAGCACCTCGCGCGGCACTTTGTAGTTGGCCATATGCCGGCGCGCCCAGGCAATCAGGGCTTCGCCGTCCACGCGCGCGCCGTGGCGCAGCACCACGTAGGCCCGCCCCACCTCGCCCAGCCGCTCGTGCGGCATGCCCACCACCGCTACCTGCGCCACGGCCGGGTGGGCCGTCAGCAGTTTTTCCACCTCCGCCGGGTAGCAGTTGAAGCCGCCGACGATAAACATGTCCTTGATGCGATCGGTGATACGCAGGTAGCCGCGCGCGTCGAGCGTGCCGACATCGCCGGTGTGCAGCCAGCCGTCGGCGTCGACCGCTTCCGCGGTCGCATCGGGCAGGCCGAAGTAGCCTTGCATCACGTTATAGCCGCGCACCAGCACTTCACCTGGCTCGCCGGTGGCAACCGGCTGCCCCTGCGCGTCGACGCAGCGCAGCTCGATGCCCGGCATGGCGCGGCCGGAGGTGCCGGCGACCGTCTCGGCGTCGTCGCCGGCGCGGGTCAGCGTGGCGAAACCGCACGATTCGGTCAGGCCGTAGCCGGTGATGACCGTATCGAAGCCCAGTTCATCGCGCATGCGCTGGATCAGCACGGGCGCGATCGCCGAGGCGCCCGTCACCGCGATGCGCAGCGAAGACAGGTCGAACTCGCGCAGGCGCGGCGCGTTGAGCAGCGTCTGGTAGAGCGTCGGCGGGCCGGGCAGCACCGTGATGCGTTCGTTCTCCACGCGCGTCATCACGGCCTCGGCGTCGAACACCAGGTGAGGCAGCACCGTGGCTCCGCGCGACAGCGCGGCGAGCCATCCGGCCTTGTAGCCGAAAGTGTGGAAGAACGGATTGACGATCAGGTAGCGGTCGCCTGCGCGCACGCCCGTGATGTCGGCCCAGCCGTCGATGGCGCGCAGGTTCTGCGCGTGGGCGGTCATGACGCCCTTGGGGCGCCCGGTCGTGCCGGAGGTGAACATGATGTCCATCGGCGTATCGCCGCGCACGCCGCCCTCGCGCTGTGCGAAGGCCGCCATGTCCACTTGCTGTGCCAGCCCGAGGAAGGCATCCCATGCCAGCTCGCCCCCGGCCAGCGCCCTGCCCTGTCCCGGCCGCAGGATCACCAGCCGCTCCAGCGTGGCGGGGCGGTGCGGCGCCAGCATCTGCGGATAGCTTTCGCCGAGGAAGTCATCGACGCAGAACAGCAGGCGCGCGCCGCTGTCGGCCAGCACGGCACCGGCTTCGGCGCCCTTCATGCGCGTGTTGAGCGGCACCAGCGCGGCGCCGACGCTGTGCGTGGCCAGCGCCGCGATGATCCATTCGGAGTAATTCGGCGCCCACACGGCAACGCGGTCGCCCGGTTGCACGCCGAGCGCCATCAGCGCACGGGCCGCCTGGATCCGGCAGCCATCGAGCGAGGCGTAGCTAAGGCGCAGCCCGTCTTCCTGGATGGCGATGCGCTCGCCGTGCCGCCTCGCCGCGCGCCTCACCAGCTCTGGAATGGTGGCGGCAATCTCCTCGTGTGCAGCGGCGTCGAGGGTGGCCGGTGCCGCAATGGCGTCGATGGTGTCAGATGGGGTCATGTCAATCCGGGAACTTCAAGTGGATCTCGCTGCTCGCCGGGCGGGCCTGGCAGGCCAGGGTCCAGCCCGCCTCCAGGTCGGCACGGTCGAGCACGTGGTTCTCGCCGAGCGTGACGTCGCCCTGCGTCACCTGGCACATGCAGGCGCCGCACAGCCCCGCGCGGCAGGAATTGGGCGCGGCCACGCCGGCGCGCTGCAGCGCGTCGAGCACGGTTTCGTCGGGTGCCACGCCGACCTGGTGGGTTTCGCCGTCAAGCTGCACGGTCAGCGCCGCGCCGCGCATGGCGGGCGCCGGGGCCGGTGCCGTGACCTCGGCGCTTGCCGGCGCCTTTGCCGCCGGCACATCGGGCAAGGACACGAAACGCTCCACGTGGAGCTTGCCGCGCGGCACGCCAAGTTCCTGCAGCGCGGCCTGGGCGGCGTCCATGAACGGGCCGGGACCGCAGACGAAGCATTCCGCCAGGCTCCACGGCCGCACCAGTTCCTCGATCTGGCGCTGCGTTGGCGGCCCCTGCACGCTGTCCAGCCAGTGGACCACGCGCAGACGGCCCGGGTGGTTCCGCGCCAGCTCCCCAATCGCCTCGCGAAAGATGATGGAGCGCTCGTCGCGGTTGGCATAGACCAGCGTCACCGTGCCGCGCCCATGGCGCAGCGCCGCCTTGGCGATCGACAACACCGGCGTGATGCCGCTGCCGCCGGCCAGCAGCAGGAAATCGCCATGCAGCGTGGGCGGGGTGAAGACGCCGGCAGGCGGCATCACCTCGACCGTATCGCCCGCGCCGAGATGGTCGCAGATCCAGTTGGACACGCGCCCGGTCTGCACGCGCTTGATCGTCACGCGCAAGGCGTGGTCCACCTCCGGCGTGCTCGACAGCGAATAGCAGCGCTGCAGCGGCACGCCGTCCACCGGCACGCGCAGGGTCAGGAACTGCCCGGGACGGTAGGCAAACGCATCGCGCAGGCCGTCCGGCAGCGCGAATACCAGCGAATGCGCCTGATCCGTTTCCGTGACGACTTCGGCGATCTGCAGCCGGTGGAATTGCACTGGCGCCATGATGTCCTTCTTCAGCTCTGGGTGGCTTCAGGCCACGCCCATGATGGCCTGCGCATTGTCGATGCGCAGTTCGGCGCCATTGATAAAGCGCGATTCGTCCGAGGCCAGGAACAGCACGAGGTTGGCGACATCGTGCGGATGGCACATGCGCTGCATCGGCTCGGCGCCGCCCACCTCTTCCGGCAGGGCCGTGACGCCGCCTGGCAGGAAGGCCGCGGTCATCGGCGTAAGGATGCCGTCGGGATGGATCGAGTTGCAGCGCACGCGATAGCCGTTCTGCTTGCAGTGGCCGGCCACTGCGCGCGTGAGCGCGGTCACCGCGCCTTTGCTGGCGCTGTAGGCGCAGAACGCGCCCATGCCGCCCAGCGCCGCCACCGACGACATATTGACGATGCTGCCGCCGCCCGCCTTCATCGCGGCCACGCCGTACTTGCAGCCGAGGAAATAGCCGTCGGCGTTGATGCGCATCACGCGCTGCCATTGCTCCAGCGTGGCGTCCTCGACCGAGCCCAGCATCAGGATGGCCGCATTGTTGACCAGCACGTTGGGCGCGCCGAAGCGCTGCTCGGTGCGGGCCATCACTTGCTGCCAGCTGGCTTCGCTGGCGATGTCGTGCGGCACGAACAGCGCCGCGTCGCCGATCTCGCGCGCCAGCGCATGGCCCGCTTCCTCGTTGAGGTCGGTCAGCACCACGCGTGCGCCTTCGCGCGCCAGCAGAAGTGCGTCTTCCTTGCCGACGCCGCTGGCGGCCCCGGTGACAATGGCGATCTTTCCTTCAGTACGTCGGCTCATGGGAGGTCTCCTGGTTGGTGTGTGCCTGCCGCTCGCCGGCAGGCTGTCGTGCGAGATGGCGGCCTGCGTTGCGCCCCGACCAGATGCAGTCGGCAAGCGACAGGCCGCTTACGTAGTGGTTGGAAGCAATGCCCACGGCAGTCCGGCCGACGGCATAGAGCCCCGCAACCGGCGCGCCGCCGGCGGCGGCCAGCACCCGGCCGCTGGACTCTTCCACCGACAGGCCGCCGAGCGTGATGGCCGGACAGGGAAAGACGCGGCTGTCGGCCGAGATGTCGATGGCGAGCCATGGCCCCGTTTCCAGCGAAGCGCACATCTGCGCCGACTTGCCGGTCGGGTCCGCGATCTCGCCGCGAGCCGCTGCGTTGCAGGCATCCAGCGAAGTCCGCAGCGCAGCGCCGGGCATGCCCAGCTTGTCGGCAAGCGCTTCGAGACTGGACGCGCGCCGCGCACCGGCAAGCATGAGCAGCGCGGCAGGCAAGGCCTGGAATGCCCACAGCCGGCCGCCCAAGCATTCGCGCAAGGCGGCGCGCGCCAGCTCGCGGTTCAGGATCAGCCACGCCCGCCCGCCGTGCCGTTCGCACATGGCATGGCCAAGCGTGGCGCCATAGGTTTCTTCATTGCCGATACGCGCGCCCCGCGCATCGACCACGCAGCCACGCGCCCAGTCGAACGGCGGGTTGATGAATCGCCATGCCGAGACCCGCTCCAGGTGACGCGTTGCCGCGCCGGCCGATTCGCCAAGCCGGATGCCGCTGCCGTCGCAGCCGGTCGCGCCGAGCCGCCAGGTCTGCAGGTACTTGCCGGCGTGGCGCGCCACCATGGCGCGATTGAAGATAAAGCCTCCCGTGGCCAGCACCACGGCACGCGTGCGCACTGCCACCGGGCGCGCATGGCGCAGCTCCAGTTGCAGCACGCGCTGGCGCAGCAGGTCGGCCAGCCCCGGCATGGCGTTGTGCAGGCGCTCGGCCATCCGCGCGAGGCGGGCGTGGCGCGTCTGGTGCCGTCCCGCCGGCACCTGCCACAGCTCGACGCCAATGACCGCGCCATCCCTGTCGACGATCAGGCGCCGCGCCGCGGCCTGGCGCATCACCGTCACCTCCGGCCGGGCCTGCACGGCGCCGCGCAGCACGCCGTACAGCGTGCGGCCGGACATGCCGGGGCCTTTCACGCGGTGCCCGCGCGGCGCCGGCGCGGCATGCTGCGCATACGCGGCCACCGCTTCGTTGCCGGAGTAGTAGAGGTAATAGGGTTGCGCGGGATAGGAGGTCTTGCGCGGCGGCACGGTCGCGGCAAAGCGCACGCCGATGCCTTCCAGCCAGCCGATCATGTCGCGGCTGCGCTCACAGAACGCCTGCAGTGTTGCCTCGCTGACGACTTCGCCGGTCTCCTGGCGCAGGTAGTCCGCCATGGCCCGCGGCGTATCGGCATAGCCCGCGGCGGACTGGTAGGCCGTGCCGCCGCCGGCATACACCACGCCGCCGCTCTTCGCGCTTGCGCCGCCGCCTTCGAAGCGCTCCGCAACGATCACGCGCGCGCCGCCCTGCGCCGCTTCCAGCGCGGCGCAGGCGCCGGCAGCGCCGAAGCCCACCACGACGGCGTCGCAGACGGCCTGCCACGGGTGGGCGTCCGGATCATCGAGCCGCAGCGGTGCGTAGATCGGCGTGGCGGAATCGGGCCGAGGGTCCATGCCTGCGCTCCCGGCTTATGCCGAACACATGGCGCCGAGCGGCGCGGAAGTCGAGTAGGCGCCATCGACATAGACCAGCGGCGACACCTCGCCCGCCAGCCGCACCTCGCGCAGGCGCCCGATAAAGACCGCATGGGTGCCATAGTCGAAACGGCCGTCCTGCCGGCAGACCAGGTTGGCCTGGGCATCGCGCAGGCACGGCACGCCGAGCACGTCGTCCTCCCACTCGCCACTGGTAAAGCGCTCTTCACCCTTGAGCCGGCCGCTGCAATCCACCGCGATGTCGCGATGGTCGGCTGCCAGCAGGTTGATGCAGAAGTCCGCGCCGGCATCGAGCGGCGGGTAGATCGACGCATTGCGGTTAATGCAGATCAGCAGCGAGGGCGGATCCGCGGACAAGGAATCGACCGCGGTCACGGACATTGAATAGCGGCGCTCGCCATGGCGGCAGGAAATGACGGCCACCGAGCGCGCCATGCGGCGCATCGCCATCAGCATGTCGTCGCGCAGCGCGGTGCCGGCTTCGGCGCGGGTGTCGGGACTGGCGCTCATACGGCCTCCTGTACGGTTTGAGTGTGGGGCGCGGCGGCAGGCTGCCGTGCATGCTGCGAGAGCAGGTCGGCAGCGATAAAGCCGAAGGTCATGGCCGGGCCCAGGGTGGAGCCCGCGCCGGGATAGCTGGTGCCCATCATCGAGGCACTGGTATTGCCGATGGCGAACAGTCCCGCAATGGCGGTGCCGTCGTCGCGCAGCACGCGCGCGCTGGCGTCCGTCACCAGCCCGCCCTTGGTGCCGATGTCGCCGGCATCGAGCCGCACGGCGTAGAACGGCGCCTTGCCGATCGGCGCGAGGCAGGGATTGGGCCGTACCGCGGGGTCGCTGTAGTAGGTATCGAACAGGTTGTCGCCCTTGCCGAACTCCTCATCCACGCCGGTGGCGGCGTAGCGGTTCATGCGGGCGACGCTGTGGGCCAGGCCGTCCGCGTCCACACCGATCCGCTGCGCCAGTTGCTGCAGGGTATCGGCGCGCACCAGGATGCCGGACAGGTTTGACGGGATGCTGCGGTCCGGCATGACCGAGCCCGGCAGGATCGGGCCACATGGGTATTTGTGGCGGAAGGTGGCATCGAACACCATCCAGGCCGGCACGGTGCAGCCGGTCTTTTCGTGGTCGCGGTACATCGCGGGCACGAACTCGGAATACGGCGCGGCCTCGTTGACGAAGCGCCGGCCCTGCCCGTTCACCACCAGGCAGCCCGGCATGGCCCGCTCGATAAACAGCGCGCGCTGCTTTTCCTCGCCCTGCACATGCACGGTGGGCGCGCCCCAGACGTGGGACATCAGCGCCACGCCGGCGCCGGCGGCCTGCCCGGCGCGGATGGCATCGCCGGTGTTGTTGGGCGGCGTGGCGCTCCAGGCGGCCTGCGTCGGTTGCGGCAGGTACTGCTCGCGCATGGCCTGGTTGCGCTCGAAGCCGCCGGCGGCCAGGATCACGCCGCGCAAGGCGCGGATCTCCACCACGCGTCCGTCCTGCACGGCGCGCACGCCGCGCACCGCACCGTCTTCGATGATCAGGTCCTGCAGCGCCGTATCGAGCCAGAGCGGAATCGCGCGGTCCATCATCGCGCGCCGCAGGCCGCCGGCGAGGCTGTTGCCGAGCGTGAGCCGGCGGTCGCGCCGGGTCTTGCGGCGCCAGCCGAAATCCAGCCAGTAGCGCGCGAACTGGCGCACCGCCAGCCCAAGCCAGCCGGGCGAGCGGCACAGCAGCGCATGCGCCTCGCCCGAGGTCACCGCCACGCGCCCGCCCACCAGCGTGCCTGGCGACGGTGGCCGCAACCGGTCGAATTCCTCGCGCAGCCGCGCGCCGTCGAACGGCATCGGGTCAAGCGCGCGGTAGCCGGGCATCGCGCCCGGCACCTTCTGGAAATAGTCCGCGTAGCGCGGCAGCGTGTAATACCGCACGCCGGCCTGCTGCTCCAGGTACTGCAGCATGCGCGGCGCCTGCTCAAGATAGGCGCGGATGCGCTGCGGATCGCCGTGTTCGCCGGTGCAGGCGAGCACGTACTCCAGCGCGGTGGCGTAGTCGTCCTTGCCGCCTGCCGGCGCGATATGGTGGTTGAGCGGAATCCAGATGCCACCGCCGGACACCGCCGAGGTGCCGCCGTACTGGCTGCTCTTCTCCAGCACCACCACCGACAGGCCGCGGTCGGCGGCACGGCAGGCAGCCAGCATGCCGCCTGCGCCCGAGCCGACCACCACCACGTCAAACTCCTTCGTCTGCATGTGCGCCGTGTTCTGGCTCATGATGGATCTCCGTGCCCTTGCGCTGCTCAGATGAAGAAGTCGGTGTTGGCGCGCCCCATCATCACGCCGCCAAGGTTCTGGCCGAAGCGGTCCAGGTTGTTGGCGTAGTGGGCGCGTGCCGCGTGCAGGTCGAGGAAGCGGCGCACCATCGGGTTGCTGCGGTAGATGCCATTGCCGCCGGCATAGCGCAGCAGGCTGTTGGCCAACTGCGCGCAGCGCTCGGCCACCTGCGAGGACTGATAGCGGAAATGCAGCCGGCGCGGTGTCTGCACCTGGCCGCCTTCGCGCGCAACCGCCAGCAGTTCGTCGAAGTTGCGCTCGAGGATGGTCCGCATCTCGTCGATCGCCACCTGCGCGTTGGCGCAGGCCATCTGCGCGCCGCCGTCTTCGGCTGTCTTGCTGCCGCCGTTGCTGCTGACGCGGCCATCGGCATACGCGACGAAGTCATCCAGCGTGCCTTCCAGCGCGCCGATGCACGCCGTGCACACGGCGCGCACGAAGATCTGGGCGAACGGCAGGCGGTACAGCGGCAGGTCATTCACGGCCAGCCCAGGGCTGGTGCCCATGGCGCCATCGACAGCGCGATGGGTGCGGTAGTCGGGCACGAACACGTCGTCGACCACGATATCGTGGCTGCCGGTCGCGCGCAGGCCCAGCACATCCCAGTTGCGCACGATCTTGTAGTCCGAACGCGGCAGCAGGAAGGTGCGGTAGTCATAGGCGCCGCCCGGTTCGGCCGGCGGCACCAGCCCGCCCAGGAAGATCCAGTCGCACAGCTCGCTGCCGCTGGAGAACTTCCAGTGCCCGGAGAAGCGATAGCCGCCTTCGACCGGCGTGACCTTGCCCACCGGCATATAGGTCGAGGCGATCAGCGTGGTGGGGTCGTTGCCCCATACCTCCTGCTGCGCGCGTTCGTCGAACAGGGCCAGTTGCCAGTTGTGCACGCCGACCACGCCGTAGACCCAGGCGGTGGACATGCAGCCTTTGGCCAGTGCCATCTGGATGCGGAAGAAGGTCTGCGGATCGAGCTCGTAGCCGCCATGGCGGCGGGGCTGCAAGACCTTGAAGAAGCCCGCGGCCTGCATCTCGGCGATGGTCTCGGCGGGAATGCGCGCTTCGGCCTCGGCCTGGGTGGCGCGCTGGGCCAGCACGGGAATCATCTGCTCGGCGCGCGCGATCAGGCGGGCGGCCAGGTCCTTGGGATTGTTGTCGTGATGCACCGCGGTCTCCTTGTGGCTTGGTCTTGTGGCTGGCGTTGATGTTTGCACTGGCGGGGCGGGGTGCCATCGTCTGTTGGGACTAGCCATGGTGCGATTTGGTGGGCTGCACTTCGTGGATGCGCTGGCCCTCTCCCCCGGCCCCTCTCCCGCAAGCGGGAGAGGGGAGCAAACCGGCAGCGCTCGAAAGCACTACGGTCCCTCCAACTCCCGATTGCGTGCTCCCTCTCCCGCTTGCGGGAGAGGGTTGGGGTGAGGGCGGGCGTGTCCTGCGAAGTCAGGCCTGCGGTATGCCACCGCCTGCCCTCACCCCTACCCCTCTCCCGCAAGCGGGAGAGGGGAGCAAACACTCGGGAAGCAAACCCTCAGGCCAGCGCGCGCAGCTTGCGGCCCTGCTTGCGGAAGTGCGGGATCACGTGCTCGCCGATATTGCGGATGGTCTCGAGCTGCGCCCACTGCGGCACCGTGCCCATCTGGCAGATAAACAGGATCTCGTCGGCGCCGGCATCGATCAGGCGCTGCACGTAGCCGATGCAGTCCTCCACCGTGCCGTAGGCGTGGTTGGGATTGAGCATCATCATCGACGGGTCGCTGAAGTCGACCGAGACCTTCTCGGAGGCGAACTTCGTATTGACGACGGCCTTGCCCTGCGCGTCCGTGGCAGTGACATGCTCGTCGTCCCAGGAGGCCGGGTCGGGGCGCTCGCCGCCGGCATACCAGTACGACAGCGACTCCATGAAATAGCGCTGTCCCTTGATGCCGATCTTGCGCGCGGCCATGCCGTCTTCCAGCACGATGGTCGGGCACAGCGCGGCCAGGTGCTGGTGCGGGCGGAAGCCCACCTGGTCCTCGGGCTTGCGGGTCTCCCACGCGGCGCGGTAGATCTCATTCTTTTTGGCCACATCCTCGGGACCACCAAAGCCGAGCACCAGCGCACCCATGCCGCGCGCGCCGGCACGCTGCAGCGTGTCGGCATTGGTGCAGGCCAGGTACATCAGCGGGTGCGGGTCCTGGCGCGGCTTGGGGTGGATCGGGCGGCGTGGGATCTTGATGAACTCGCCGTCGTGCTCGATCTCGTCCTGCGTCATGATCTTCGGGATCAGGTACATCGACTCGTCGATCATCGGGTGCAGGCTGTTGAGGTCGTAGCCGAAAGTGCCGGCCTCCTGCTGGGTGCCGCCCTTGCCCACGCCGAAGTGCACGCGGCCGCCGGAGAGGATATCCAGCGTGGCGATGCGCTCTGCCACCTTGACCGGATGGTTCATCGCCGGCGGCAGGCACACCACGCCGTGGCCGATGCCGATGCGCTGCGTGCGCCCGGCGACGAAGGCGAGGAATGTTTCCGGCGCGCTCATGTGCGCGTAATTGGTCAGCGCGGTGTGCTCGACCGCCCAGACCACGTCGAACCCCATGTCCTCGGCCAGCACCACCTGCTCCATGATTTCATCGAACACCTTGTGGTCGCCGGCGCGCGAGGCATCGACGGTCTGTGCTTCATAGATCAGCGAAAAACGCATTGCAGTCCCCTTCCCTGGCATTGATGGTTCAGGACCGCCGCCGGGACGCCGCCGGTTGCCGCGTCTCGAGCCGGAAGCGGCCTGTGTGCTTGCAGTGTGGTCGGCGCAAGGCGTTGCAACATCGTCTGATTGGATTATGAGCAGTGCATGGCGCATCCCTATCATTGGTCCCGGGCATCACGCCCCTTTTTCATCGAGAGGACCAGGACATCATGCAAGCCAGGCTGCTGCTTTACCCCGTCGCGGACATCAACACCGCGCTGCCGTTCTTTACGGAAGGACTCGGACTGCCAGTGAAGTTTCGCGACGGAAACCGCTATTGCGCGCTCGACGCGGGGGCGCTGACGCTGGCACTGGTGGCCGGCGAAGAAAGGCTGGTGGACCAGCCCGCGCTGGCGTTCAAGGTGGATGAAGGTGACGATATCGCCGCGGCGATCGCGCGGCTGGTGGGTGCGGGTGCCAGCGTGATCCAGCCCGCAGCGCAGGGGCCGCACGAGACGCGCGCGGTGCTGCAAACCCCGGAAGGCTTTGCGCTGGTGCTCAGCGCAAAGCCCTGACGCCTGGGCTAGCCCAGCGAAATCACGCTGCTCAGCAGCATGCGGACCAGCGTGGCCTGCCGGGTCACGCCGGTCTTGGAGAAGATGGCACGCAGGTGAGCGCGCGCCGTGTTCTTGCTGATGCCGAGTTCGTCCGCGGCTTCATCGAGCGTGAGGCCGTTGGCCAGTTGCAGCGCCAGTTGCGTTTCGGCCGGCGTGAGGTCGAACAGCTGCCGCACCACCTCGTGCGAGGCCTGCGAGCGCCGCTCCGGGTCGCGGATGAACACCACGCAGGCCGGGCGCTTGCGGTTGTCCTCGGACCACTCGCTGAGCGGGATGGTGCGGATCAGCACGCCCAGCCTAGCACTGCCGGACGGGCGCGTGATCGACATCGCTTCCATCAGCGCCGGCGTAGTACCGAGGTGGCCCATCATCGCCTGGCGCAGCAAGCGCTGGAACTTGCGGTTTTCCTGGCCATATTCCACGTCCAGCCCGCCCTTGGAAATTCGGATGCCGTCCCTGGCGCCAAGGATCTCGTCGGCTGCCGCGTTGGTCTTGATGATGGCGCCCGACTCATCAAGGATCACCATGCCGACCAGCATGCGGTCGATGGCGCTGGCATAGACCGTGCGTTCCGATTCCACCACGTCGAGGCGCGAGTGCAGGTCCACCGCGCGCTTCAGGTGCGGCAGCAGCGCCGTGCACAGCGCCTTGTCCGCGGCCGAGAAGTCGCGCCCGTCGTGCTGGCGGCACACGCGGAAGCGGCATTCCACGCCGTCGTCGGTACGCAGGTCGGCGCCGAGGATGTAGCGGATGCCGATGTCCTTGAGGAACTGCAGGTAGAGCTCGCTCTGGCACCAGACGCCGGGTCCGAGGTGCTCGTCGATGGTCACCACCCGGTCCGAGGGCAGGCCGATGAAGGGGTCGAGCGCGTAGTAGTAATTGTTGTAGGAGGTCTCGCCCGGCAGGGTCGAGCCATGCTCGGACGCATTGACCATGAGCCCGGGCCGGTCTGTGGCCGGCGAGCGCAGGATCAGCGTGACATAGTTGGCGTTGAGCTGCCGGCGGATCTGTTCCAGCGCCTTGCCCCACGGCACCTGCTCCATCGGTCCCTGGTAGATATTCCCCAGCAACGCGCTGAAGTCCGACAGCGACACCGTCGTCTGCTCGAACAGGCGTGCGGCTGCCTGGTTGTGGCTAACCTCCATCAGCATTTCCTCTGTCTCCATTGTGGCGTGCGCAGCGCATCGGACGTGCCGGGGCGGCTGGCCTGCGATGGGCTCTGTGGCCCTTTTTTGTGCCCCGATTATAGGGACGGCGAAGGGGTCGCGGCTGGCCCCTTGCCTTCATGGTTTGCCCTAGGGGAGTGCGGCCGGACTAGTCCTGCGGGACAGGCCAATCCTCACGCGCCGGCAGCGCAAACACATACTCCAAACAGACTAAGGACAGACCCATGCCCAAGCGGTCGAGGGCAAACCCCTAGCCAGTGGGCCAGCCGCCATGTGACGCCGCCCACCCTACCCAAACAGACGATGCCGCCCCGCCACGCTGCCGCTACAAGACAGGCATGCGCGGCGATCCCCGCCGCCTTCTTTCACGGAGAACCACGACCATGGCGGCAAACCCGCGGCAGCAGGCCGCAGTGATCACAGGAGCGGCCGGCGGCATCGGCCGCGCGCTCGCACAAGCCCTGGCAGCGCGGGGATATGCGCTGGCACTGGCGGATGTCGACGCCAGTGCGCTCGAGGCGACGCGTGCGGCGCTTGCCGGTCGGGGGGCGGCCGTCGTCGCGGTGCCTACGGATGTCGCCGATATGCGGCAGATCGGGCACCTTTGCGAGGAGAGCTTCCTGCGCCTCGGCCGTGTCGACCTGCTGGTCAACAACGCCGGCATTCTCGCCACCGGCCGCTGCTGGGAACTGCCACCGGAAGTGTTCGACAGCGTGATGCGCGTCAACCTGTGGAGCGTGCTGCACGCGCTGCGCTGCTTCGTGCCGCGCATGGTGGCGCAAGGCGCGGGCCATATCGTCAACGTGGCCTCGATGGCCGGCCTGGCCGTGGGGCCGTGGCTGGCGCCCTATACGCTGTCCAAGCAGGGGGTGGTGGCACTGAGCGAAGGGCTGGCGCTGGAACTGCAGGCGGCGGGCCTGCCGATCGGGGTGTCGGTGGTCTGCCCCGGCCCGGTGGCCACCGGCATTGCCTCCGGCCTCGACAGTGGCGGCGCGCAGGAGGTGAGCCAGATGAACGGCGCGCTGCGCAGCGGCATTGCCGCCGGCATGACGCCGGAGGCCGTCGCGCGCTGCATCATCGATGGCGTACTTGCCGGCCGGTTCTGGATCCTGCCGCACGAGCAGGCCGCGCACGCGGCACTGGCCCGCGCGCAAGGCATTGCCGCCGGCAGTCCGCCGGCATTCGCGCTCTGACGCCGATTCCCTCACCGCAATCCAGGAGACACCATGCCGCTCGATCCCCAGGCCCGCGCCATGCTTGATGCCATGGCCGCCATGCCCCGCCCCGATTTCGCCACGCTGCGCGCCACCGACTACCGTGCCGCGCTGGCGTCCATGCCTGCGTTTGCACCCGGCGATACCATTGCCACGCAGCAAGACCTCATCATCGACGGCGCAGCCGGCCCGCTGCAGGCGCGCCTGTACCGGCCCGACGACAGCACGGGATTGCCGCTCGTCGTGTATTTCCACGGCGGTGGCTTTGTCCTCTGCGGCCTCGATTCGCACGACAATATCTGCCGCAGCCTGGCGCGCCGCAGCGGTGCACTGGTGCTGTCGGTCGACTACCGGCTCGCACCCGAGGCGCGCTTTCCCGCAGCGGCCGACGACGCGGTCGCGGCCGTGCGCTGGGCCGCCGCGCATGCGGCGCAACTCGGCGCCGACCCGGCCCGGCTGGCCGTGGCCGGCGACAGTGCCGGCGGCAACCTGGCCGCCGTCGCCAGCCAGCAATTGCGCGGCAGCGGCACCGTGCTGCAGCACCAGCTGCTGCTCTACCCCTACCTGGACTGCACCGACGCCGCGGCCGCCAGCGCGAGCTATCGCGAATGCGCGACGGGCTACTTCCTCAGTGCCGCCGAACTGGACTGGTATCGCGGCCAGTACCTGGCCAACCCCGCGGACGCCGCCGACGTGCGCGCCAGCCCGCTGCACCAGCGCGACCTGCATGGCCTGCCGCCGGCCACCATCATCACCGCCGAGTTCGACCCGCTGCGCGACCAGGGCGAGAGCTATGGCAAAGCGCTGCAGCGCGCGGGCGGCAGCGCCACCGTGCGCCGCTGGCCCGGCCAGTTCCATGGCTTTATCAGCATGCAAGGCGTGATGGATGCCGCCAGCCACGCGCTGGACGCGGCCGCCGCGGCGCTGCGCCAGGCCTTCGGCACCGGCGGCCGGCAGGAGGCAGCATGAGCGCAGCCACCGTCCTGCCGCCGATGGCCGACGTGCTCGCGGCGCTGGCCGCGGGCCAGCGCGTAGTGGTGATTGAAGACGAGACCGACGAGGCCACCGGCTGCGTGTTGGTTGCCGCCGAGCGTGCCGGCGAGGCCGATGTCAACTTCATGGCCGCGCAGGCACGCGGCCTGGTCTGCATGGCCATCACCGAGGCGCGCCGCCAGTTGCTGCAGTTGCCGCCGATGGCGGCGCTCCATCGCCAGCGCGAGCGCTACACGGTGTCGATCGAGGCGGCCAGCGGCGTCAGCACCGGCATTTCCGCCGCTGACCGTGCGCTGACGCTGCGCGTGGCTGCGGCACCGCGCGCGCAGCCGCGTGACCTGGTCCAGCCCGGCCACATCTTCCCGGTGGTGGCGCAGCCAGACGGCGTGTTGCGCCGCGCGGGCTTTGCCGAGGCCTGCTCCGACCTGCCGGCGCTGGCCGGGCGCGTCGCGGCCGGCGCTTATGCCATGGTGCTCGATGACGACGGCGAGCTGCTGCGCGGCCCTGCCCTGCTGGCCTTCGCGCAGTGCCACGGCCTGCCGGCGGTTTCGATTAGCGGACTCATCCACCACCGCTTGCTGACCGAAGGCACGCTGCGCCGCACGCGCTCGACCGAACTGGCCACGCCGTTCGGACGCTTCACCGTGCACGCCTACCACGACGCACCGGTCGATGCGCTCCATCTCGCGCTGGTACTGGGCCAGCCCGACCCGCGGCGGCCCGTGCTGACGCGCGTCCAGGCCGTGGAAATGCAGCGCGACGTGCTGGGCTTCGGCACGCCGGCCCAGCCCGCCTGGAATCTGGAACGCTCGCTGGCCCGCATCGGTGCCGAAGGCTGCGGCGTGCTGGTACTGCTGGATGAGCGCGAATCGCCGCAGCAGCGGCTGGACAGGCTGGAACTGATGGCCGCGCCGGCGCCGGCCTTTGCGCAACGCGCGCTGGGTGTGGGCGCGCAGATCCTGCGCGATGTGGGGGCGCACAAGCTGCGCCTGCTCAGCCATCCGGTACCGTATCGCGCGGTCACCGGGTTCGACCTGGAGGTGACGGAGTTTGTCCCGCCTTGCTGAGACGCGCTAAGGCCGGCGAAAACAGTCGGCAAAGCTGCGCGTGAAGCGCTCCACGTCGGCGTCTGGCAGGTGGTTGATGCCGCCAGCCAGGCGCCGGCCGCCGCCGGTCTCGAAGCCGCGGCAGAAGTCGGCGGCACCGGTGGCGCTGTGGGCAGGCACCCTTACGCTGACCGTAAAGCCGCCGCCGGATTTCGGCGACAGCAGGCCGATCGCGTCGCCGGGACGCCCGCGCACCAGGTCATTGGCCAGCACGCCGATCGCGCGCCGCGCCCACGGCGCGTCGGGCAGCACCAGCAGCGCGGCGCCCGGCACTTCATGGGCCGGGCCCAGCCGGCGCGCACGCGCCATGTCGTCCTCGTAGCCGTCGCGCAGCGTCGCGAAGGCCGCGCATTGCGCCGCGAACGCCAGCGGATCCTCGAATGGCAGCATATGCAGCGCCAGCTCGGCGGGATCAAAATGCAGGTCCGCCACGCACTCGCCATAGGCGTTGTAGTTCAGGCAGGTGCCCAGCTGTTCCAGCACAGCGCTATCGCGCTCGCCGAGTCCCGCCTGCGCCGCCATCGCGCGGGCCACGCCGGCCAGGTTGTCGCCGAACGCGGCGGTGATCGCCCAGCGCCGGTGGCGCCCGTCCAGGTGACGGTCGACCAGGATGCTGGTGCAGACGTCGGCCGCTTCGTCGATATGCACGCGCAGGCCGGCATGATCCGGCAGCGACCCGGCATGGTGGTGGTCGAAGTACTCAATCCGCGCACCCGCCGCGAGCAGCCCCAACAGGCCATCGCGGTTCTGATCGAGCGAGATGTCCAGCGCGGTCACGGTATCGCCGGGCCCGGCGGCGATGCGCTCGAGCAGCCGGATATCACGCTTGACGCCGGTGACCAGGGTCGCGTCGCCGGGATGCGCCAGGCGCAGTTGCTGCAGCGCGCAAAGACCGTCGGCGTCACCGTTGAAGGCAAAGTAGCGGGTCATGGCAGTTGGTCAGGGGTCAGGGCATGAAATCGCCGCCATTCGCATCCAGCGAGGCGCCGGTAATCGCACGGGCGTAATCCGACACCAGGAACAGCGCCGCGCGCGCACAGTCATCATCCGTCGGCATGCGGCCCAGCGCAATCTGGGATGTCACCGGTGCGATGACAGCGTCCTCGCTCACGCCTTGTTCTGCCGCCGCGTGGCGCACATAGCCCTGCACCGGCGCGCCCCACATCCAGCCCATGAAGATGCTGTTGGCACGGATGCCATGCGGACCCAGTTCGCGCGCCAGGTATTTGACCGCGACCGCCAGCGCCCCCTTGGACGCCGCATAGCCCGATTCCCCGGGCATCGGCTTGCGCGTGGCCTGCGTGTTGATCATGACGATGGCGCCGCCGCCCTGCGGCCTCATCAGCGCGGCCACTTCCTGGGTGAGCGTCATGGTGCCGAACACGTTGGTGTCGAACACTTGGCGCCAGACGTCAAGGTCGGCGGATTCCACCGGCTCCGGAAAATTGCCGTGCTGGAAGGCGCTGTTGACCAGCGCATCGATGCGGCCGAAGCGGCGCATGGTTTCGCTGGCCAGGTGCCGGGACTGGGCGCGGTCGGTGATGTCGGTCACCACCTTGAGCACTTCGCAGTCGGCGCCGAGCGCATCGATGCGGGCCTGGGCCTCGTCCAGCTTCGCCGCCGTGCGCGCGGCGATCGCCACGGCGCGGGCGCCTTCCCGCGCGGCTTCCACTGCGAGCTTGATGCCCAGCCCGGGGCCGATGCCGGACACGATGACGATCTTGTCTTTCAACAGCATGATGTTGTCTCCTCGATGCGCAGTGCGCTGTGCGGTGTTCTAGTTGCGGTTCAGGATATGCCGCTCACGGTAGCCGGCGAAATCGCGCTCCAGTTGTGCCTGGCTCAGTCCAAACTGCTCCAGCGTATAAGCGTGCGCCGCGCGCTGGTTGCGCGGGTTGCTTTCCATCCATGCCCACATGCCGGCACGGGCGCTCTCGGTCAGCGGCATGCCGGCAAAGCGGTAGACCGCTTGCGCCACGCCAAAGGGATCGCTGACCGTATCCTCGAAGCGCACGTCGAGGAAGCGATCGGCCGGCAGGCTGTCGCGCACCGCCATGGCATGCGCCGTACCGCGCCGCATCTGTTCGCTCCATTGCCGCCCCACCGTGGCCGCATCGGGCGTCTCGGCATACATCTTCCACAGCGTATGCGCCATGCTCGCCATCGACGGAATCGTTTGCGCGGGATCGCGGTGGGTCAACACGACCTGCGCGCTCGGGAAGACCCGGAACAGGATCTCGAGCGTATGCAGGTGCTGCGGCGTCTTCAGCACCCACCGCTGCGCCGGCGCCTCGCCGCGCTGCCGCTTCTGCCACTGCAGGAACTGCAGCATGGTCTTCAGGTAGGCATAGACCTCCGTGCGGTCCTGGCGCGCCACCCAGTCGGTGTAGCCGGGCACATTGGCATAGGAGTCCATTGCGCACAGGAAGGCATGCTCCATCAGCATGAATTCCTCGTCGGCGGCCATCGCGTCGAGCGGATGGATGGCGAGGATGTCCGGGATAAAGCGGATCATCTGTGCGACTTCATCGCGCGCCAGCGCGATGCGCCGGGCGGGGTCGCGCACGTCCTCGCCGGGCAGCGGCGCCGGGTAGCGGGTTTCCCACCACGCCGCCGAGCAGAAGCGCGCGTCCGTGGCCAGCATGCGCTGCAGCAGCGTGGTGCCGGTGCGCGGCAGGCCGACGATCACCAGCGGGTCGTCCACGGGCTCTTCCAGGATCTCGGGATGGCGCCGGCAGTAGTCCTGGATCACCAGCCGGTTCACCAGCTGCGCCTGCAGCTTTCCCTGGAGCAGCTGCATGCCCTGCGGCGACAGGCCGGCCTCGCGTGCGAGCGACTCGGACAATACGTCCAGTGCCTCGCGGTAGTTGCCCGGGCCAAAGTCGGTCAGTCCGCCGGCCTGCTCGCTGGCCCGCGCGAGCAGGTGCTCAACGTCGAGCACCGCGGTGTCATCGGATGCGATGGTGTTCATGTGTTCTCCCTGAGCGACTCGAGCTTGACCACGCGCGTGCGCGGATGCACCGGCTGCGCCGCCCCGACCCAGCGCCAGCACATGGTGCCGTTGCCGTGGCCGGCGGTCTCCAGCCAGTTGGGCAGGCCCGGATCGCGCGCGCTGAGGATGACGGTGACGCCACCGCGGGCATCGAGCCGGGCGCTGTGCTTGTTCACGCAGATGTCGTGGTAGCGGTAGTCGAGCGACTCCATCCAGTAGTTGTTGACCTGGAAGTTCCAGAATTCGCACCCGGGCACCTGGTCGACCTCGATCACCAGCGCTTCGTCGTCCGCCAGCGCCCAGCATGAGTGGTAGTAGAAGATATTGGGATCGCCGCCGGCCGCCTGGCAAACGGCCTGGTCCGCGGGCGGCAGGGCGTTGACATGGCCGCCATAGCCCTGGGCCCAGTCGGCGAAGATGCGCGCGGTGCTCTCGACGAAGTTCGCGGCGCGCTGCAGGCCGACATGCAGGCGTTCCGCGGCAAGCGCGGGCGGCTTGTCGCCGCCGTGGATGCGCTCGATCTGCAGCTCGGCAGGGGTCTCCGCCTTGCGGTCCATAAAGGTCTGCCGCACCACCAGCGCATTGGTGTCCGGCTCCATGCGCAGCCAGTTGCCGTCGTGCCGGCGCGCGCTGAGGATGATCTCGAAGCTGCCGTCCGCCTCCACCTCCAGCTTGTTACTGTCGATAAAGCCGGTCTGGATCATGCGCCCGTCCGTTTCGTAGCCACCCTTCTGCGTGCCGAAGCTCAGGTACGCGACCGTGCCGCGCCGGCCGCGGATGCGGTATGCAGCGTTGCCATCCAGGCGCGCATAGCGATAGAGGTTGTCCGGGTTATCCGCGCCGATCTTGGCGGTTTCGTGCGACGGCGAGAAGAAGCCGGGAAACGCCGGGTCGGCGAATTCCACGTGCATCTCCAGCGCAATGCGCAGCAAGCGGCTCAGGTAGCGGAAGCCCTCGGCACGCGTGAGCGCGTCCGACGGCGCCTCCGGGCGCAGGATCTGCTGCCCGCTGCGCTTGAGTACCTCGCAAAACCCGGCCCAGGTCTGGCCGCTCAGCAACTGTTCTTCGGCGGGGGTCGCCATCTGCCTGCTCCCGTTGTTTGTCTGCGGAGCAACGATACCCAGCGCAGGGCAACCGCCTCCTCGTCCGGTCGGACTAGGAAATGCGTGTCGCGGCCCGTCATTTCTTAGTCCGCCCGGACGAAGTGGCGCAGGGCCCCGGCTCGCTACCTTTTGCCCATGCCAGGCCACCGCGATATCCCTGAACGGGGCCGGCAAACCAAGAGGAGATCCCGATGTTGACCCACCTGGAGCAACTGGAGGCGGAGAGCATCCACATCATGCGGGAGGTGGTGGCGGAATGCGAAAACCCCGTCATGCTCTATTCCATCGGCAAGGACAGCTCCGTGATGCTGCACCTTGCGATGAAGGCCTTCCATCCCGCGCGGCCGCCGTTCCCGCTGCTGCACGTCGATACCACATGGAAATTCCGCGAGATGATCGCGTTCCGCGACCAGACCATCGACCGGCTCGGCCTGGACCTGCGCGTGCATATCAACCCCGAAGGGCTCGAGCGCCGCATCAGCCCGCACGAGCACGGCTCTGCCGTCCACACCGACGTGTGGAAAACCCAGGGCCTGAAGCAGGCGCTGGACCACTATAGCTTTGACGCCGCCTTCGGTGGCGCGCGCCGCGACGAGGAAAAGTCGCGCGCCAAGGAGCGCATGTTCTCGGTACGCACCGCCCAGCACCGCTGGGACCCGAAGATGCAGCGCCCCGAACTCTGGCGCCAGTACAACACCCGCAAGCGCAAGGGCGAAAGCCTGCGCGTGTTCCCGCTGTCCAACTGGACCGAGCTGGACATCTGGCAATACATCTACCTCAACGACATTCCCATCGTTCCGCTCTACTACGCCAGGGAGCGTCCCGTGGTCGAGCGCGATGGCGCGCTGATCATGGTCGACGACGAACGCCTGCCGCTGCGCCCGGGCGAAACGCCACAGATGCGCAAGGTGCGCTTCCGCACGCTGGGGTGCTATCCGCTCACCGGCGCGATCGATAGCGAGGCCGACACGCTCGGCGGCATCATCCAGGAAATGCTGCTGGCCACCACGTCGGAGCGCCAGGGACGGCTGATCGACAGCGACTCGGCCGGTTCGATGGAGAAGAAGAAGCAGGAGGGATACTTCTGATGGAAACGTTGATCGAAACCGCGCCATCCATGGCGCAACCCGCCGGCACGCAGCACGATATCGCGCATTACCTGCGTGCCCAGGAAAGCAAGAGCCTGCTCCGCTTCATCACCTGCGGCAGCGTCGACGACGGCAAGAGCACGCTGATCGGCCGGCTGCTGTATGAGTCGAAGATGCTGTTCGAAGACCAGCTCGCCCAGCTTGAAGCCGACTCGAAGAAGATGGGCACGCAGGGCGATAACCTCGACTTCGCGCTGCTGGTGGACGGCCTGGCCGCCGAGCGCGAACAGGGCATCACCATCGATGTGGCCTACCGCTTCTTCGCCACCGACAAGCGCAAGTTCATCGTGGCCGACACGCCGGGGCATGAACAATACACGCGCAACATGGTCACCGGCGCCTCCACCGCCGACCTCGCCATCCTGCTGGTGGATGCGCGCCGCGGCGTACAGACGCAGACGCGCCGGCACAGCTACCTGGTGGCGACGCTGGGCATCCGGCGCGTGGTGCTGGCCGTCAACAAGCTGGACATGGTGGATTACTCGCGCGAGGTCCATACCCGCATCGAGAACGAGTACCGCGAATTCGCCCGGCAGATCGGCCTGACCGATATCGTCTGCATCCCGATGTCGGCGCTGCGCGGCGACAACATCACCGAGCCCAGCGCCAATACACCGTGGTACCAGGGCCCGACCCTGATGGCCCACCTGGAGAACGTACCGATCGCCAGCACGCCCGCGCAGGCCGAATCGTTCCGGCTGCCGGTGCAGTGGGTCAACCGGCCCAACCTGGACTTTCGCGGCTTTGCCGGCACCGTCAGCGCGGGCGAGATCCGCCGCGGCGACCGCGTGCGCGCTCTGCCTTCCGGCCGGGAGAGCCGGGTGGCCGATATCGTCGGCGCCGCCGGCGCATGCGAGCACGCCATGCGCGGCCAGGCGGTGACGCTGACGCTGGAGGACGAGATCGACGTCAGCCGCGGCGACGTGCTGGCGTGCACGGAAGACCCGCCGGCCGTGGCCGACCAGTTCGAAGCCACGCTGGTATGGATGAACGAAGATGCCATGCTGCCCGGGCGCCCTTACCTGCTCAAGCTCGGCACGCGCACGGTGGGCGTGACCCTGGCGCAGCCCAAGTACAAGGTCAACGTCAACACGCTCGAGCACCTGGCCGCACGCACCTTGGAGCTGAACGAAATCGGCGTCTGCAACCTGCACCTGGACCAGCCGGTAGCATTCGATCCCTACGCGCGCAACCGCGAACTGGGCGGTTTCATCATCATCGACCGCCTCAGCAACAACACGGTCGGCGCCGGCATGCTGCACTTTGCCCTGCGCCGGGCGCAGAACGTGCACTGGCAGGCCATCGACGTGGACCGCCATGCCCACGCCGCGCTCAAGCACCAGTCGCCGCGCATCGTCTGGTTCACCGGGCTCTCGGGCGCGGGCAAGTCCACCATCGCCAACCTGGTGGAAAAGCGCCTGCACGCGCTCGGCCACCACACCTACCTGCTCGACGGCGACAACGTGCGCCACGGCCTGAACAAGGACCTGGGCTTCTCCGAAGCCGACCGCGTCGAGAACATCCGGCGCGTGGCGGAGGTGGCAAGGCTGATGCTGGATGCCGGGCTGATCGTGCTGGTGTCGTTTATCTCGCCCTTCCGCTCGGAACGCGAGATGGCCCGTACGCTGGCCGGCGACGGTGAATTCGTCGAGGTCTTCATCGATACGCCGCTGTCGGTCGCCGAGGAACGCGACCCCAAGGGCCTGTACCGCAAGGCGCGCCGCGGGGAGCTGAAGAACTTCACCGGCATCGATTCGCCATACGAGGCGCCCGAGCGGCCTGAGCTGCGCATCGACACCACGGCCGATACCGCGGAGCAGGCGGCGGAGCGGATCGTGGCGTGGCTGCGCGAAAGCGCCTAAGCCGAACGGACGATGAGGCTGTCGCCTCGACCGGTACGATGGGAAAGGCGGGTTGCCCGCCTTTCCTGTTGCCCCGACCCGAGGGATCGCCATCATGCCGCCAGACCCCTTACCAGCCGCCGAACTCAGCGCCCTGCTCGCCCAGCTCTACCAGGGCCCGACCGAACCCGTGCCGTGGGCGGCTTTCCTGGAGAGCGCACGCCAGCGCCTGGATGCCGTGTTCGCCACCCTGGTGCTGCGCCATCCGGCTACCGACCGGCCGGGGCTGATCGTCAATGCCTCCGACTTCGGCCCGCACCTGCCCGGCGAGCCGTCCTACAGCGAGCAGTACTACGCGCTGTGCCCCTTCCTGGACCTGCACCCGGATCGCCTCTTCAGCGCCGACGAACTGTTCGGCGAAGCCGGCTGGCTGGCGCACCCGTTCTATACGCAGTACCTGGCGCCGCTTGGCCTGCGCTATATCCTGGCGGCCAACCTGGTCACGCCGGACGGGGTGGAGTGCGCGCTGTTCATCAGCCGCGGCCACGCGGGACAGGACTTCGGCGAGGCCGAGAAGGCGCTGCTGCATGGCCTGCTGCCGCACCTGAAGCGCGCGGTGGACCTGCATGCCGCGCTCGACGTGCTGGCGTCTGAGCGCTCCCTGTACGCAGAGGCAGTCGACCGCCTCCTGGTCGGCACCATCATCCTGGACGAACACGGCAAGACCATCCGCGCCAATGACGTGGCCGGCCGCCTGCTGCAGGCGCGTGACGGCCTCTACTTGTCGGACGGCGCCCTGCACGCGCACTGCCCGGTGGAAAACCGCCGGTTCCGCAAGATCCTGGAAGGCGCGGCCCAGGCGCACGCACTGGCCGCGTCGCGCAGCGAAGTCACCACGCTGAGCCGGCCCGCCGCGCCCACCCCGTTGAGCGTGCTGGTGCGGCCGATCCCGCTCAGCTATCGCACCGAAGACAAGGCGCGCCGGCCCGCGGTCGCCGTGTTCATCCGCGACCCGGAAGGCTCGCCGCGCAACACGCACGCCAGCCTGCGCAAGCTGTTCCACCTGACGCCGACCGAGATCGAACTGGCGTTGCTGATGGTCGATGGGCTGACGCTGGATGAGGCAGCGGTGCGGCTGGGGGTCAAGAAGAATACGGCACGGGCGCATCTGCGGGGGATCTTTGCCAAGACCGGGGCCACGCGGCAGGCGGTGCTGGTGAAGATGTTGCTTTGCAGTGTGGTGGGGATGGGGTGAGGCAGAGGTGATGGGGCTTCTGCACCGTCGATTCCGGTCATTGCCGGTCCGGAGGAAGAAGGGATGTCGGCAGGCGGCCAGCTTGAGTCGCTCAAGGAAGATTTACGACTGCCCGCTCCCGGACCGAGAAGAGACGGTCGTCAATGATGCTGTGACCTTCGGCTCGTCGACCGTTGCGGCGGTCGCGAACAGAAGCCCTGTTTCGCAGAAGAGGCTTGGTCGTGGCTGCCTGTCCGTAGGCAGACACGTTCGACACCAGGGCGGCCGGGCAAGCGGCTCAGATCACGCAGTCGGAACAGTTCCTCCGTCGATGACGTACTCAGTGCCGGTGATGGCGCTGGCGCGGCCAGAGACGAGGAAACCAATGAGTTCTGCCACTTCCCGGGGTGAGCAGGGCCGGCCAAGAGGAATGCCGCCGAGCGAATCCATGATGATCTTGCGGGCGCCTTCCGTGTCGATGCCGCTTTGTCGGGCGACCTCGGCAACGAGACCCGCGGCGGCATCCGTCTCGACCCAGCCCGGGGAGACACGCACGACGCGAACGCCCTTGGGACTGACCTCCTTGGACAAGGCTTTGCTGTAGTTTGACAGGGCAGCCTTGGCGGCGGCATAGGCAATCGTCGCCTCCGGCAACGGTAATTGCCGCTGGATCGACGTGACGTGGATAATGACGCCCGAACGCTGCTCGACCATCGAGGGCAACAGCGCGCGATCGATGCGCACTGCCGGGAATAGGTTCAGGCTCAATGCCTTGTTCCATTCATCGTCATCTAGCACGCTGAAGCCACCGGCCGGTGCAGATGAGCCGCCCACGACGTGCACGACTATATCGACGCCACCGAACCGCTCGAGCACGGCGTCGACAATAGCTTTACAGCCCTCGGCCGTCGTGATGTCCGCCCCGATGAACCGTTCTTCGGCAAGTTCATCGGGACGGGAACGCGCCGTCGTCAGAACGTTCGCACCTGCCTCGCGAAGGCGTGCGACGACGGCTTTGCCGACGCCTTTGGTTCCGCCTGTAACGAGCGCCCGAAGCCCCAGAAGTTCGGGTGCGGAGCTCATTAGCGAATCTCCAGCGACGCAATCCTGCCGCCGGCCAGGACGAACGTGTAGGTCAGCTCGACTGGGCTACCGGGGAACGTGCCCGTGAGTCGTGCGTGCATCGTCACAGTGGCGCCGTCCTGGGATACGTCCAACGGCTCAATGCTGTACTGGTACCTGGTTTTGCTGTCTTTCTTCCAGGCCTGGATTGCTTCCAGCCCCTTGATCGTGCGGCCTTCGTCCCGCACGACGGCATCGGCGGTAAAGCAGTTCGAGAGAGGGGCGGTGTCGGTGACGGTTTCCGCGAGCAGATAGGCATCCAGTGGCGGAGGCAGCATCAAGTTCATTGGGGTTCACCTCAACGTGAAGGTTTGCATGCCCCAATCATGGCGCTACAGTTACCGTATCGCAAGAACGCACAAAAAAGTAAGTAACCTTTGGCTAACCGAAAAAACTACACCCCTGCGACTGCCGCAATCGATGTCGAAGCCGCATTCAAGCTGCTGGAAGGCCGCTGGAAGCTGGTGATCCTGTTTCACCTCTTCGGTGGTCAGGTACAGCGCTTTTCGGACCTCGAGAGACTGATCCCCGGCATCACACAGAAGATGCTTGCCCAGCAGCTACGCTGCCTCGAAGCGGACGGCATCGTGACGCGTACGGTCTACCATCAGGTGCCGCCGAAGGTGGACTACCGCCTGACTGATTGGGGCCAGGCGTTGTGCCCGGCACTGGATGCGATCCTGACATGGGCGGAGCGCCGTGAAGACTTTCCGTAGACTGCGCCGAGCTTGTGCGGCTAGCAGCCTGTCATCCAGAACTCGCGATCGTGTAAGGGACGGATGTTCATTGCGATGCTCCTCATCGGATCGCCGCTGCCACGTGCGAGCTTAACCTCGTAGAGGTCAAGCTTGCATCGTTAGCGGCATGGCCCAAAGGCCTCGTCATGGCGCGTCACTGGATGGGCGGCACGATACCAAGCTTTTCTGCCAGCATCCGCTCATACACGCCAAAATGCGTATCCACTTCCGCCTGGCTGACCACCACGACCTCCATGTTGAGTTGGTCGGCCGACAGCCCGAACATCGTGGCCAGCGCGAACTCAAGATGGGGTGCCACTTCCCTGTCTTTCGCGAAAGTCGTGCCAACGGTGATCGTGTAGGATTTCTCGCCTTGCCCGATAACCTCGACCAACCGGGCTCCTGCACTCAAGTTGTTCTCGATGGCAATCTTGGCCAGTTCCGCCACGCTGCGCGTTCTCTCGGTAGGGAATCCGCGTGCGCACCTGAGCCGCACCCGATGCTTGCCTAACGTGAGCCAATCAGAATCAAAGTCCATCGATGTCTCCATCCGCAACGCAAATCGCCGAAGGCCGAATGCCGGTCCGGAACCTGCAGGTTCACCGCGCTTACCTTCATTCGTCGTTTTGCTCATAATTGCCCGCTCAGCCATGACCAAACCAGCCGGGACCCGCCGTCCATGTGATTGCCGACCGGCTCACTTGACTTCGATCTTCCGGACTGAAGATGGCGGCGAGCCGGACTTGGGTAGGCGCAAGGTCAGCAGGCCGCGTTCGAATCGGGCCTCGATGTGGTCCAGATCGAGACCGTCCGGCAGCGGAATGCTGCGCATGAACGCGCCATACGCCCGCTCCAGGCGATAGCAGCCATTTTCCTCGCTCCGAATATCCTGCTTCTTCTCACCGCGCAGCACCAGTGCGCCATCTTCGATGGTCGTCTGCACCTCCTCGCGGTCCATCCCCGGCAACTCGGCGGTGATCCTCAGCGCCGCGCCATCGTCGACCACATCGATCCGCGGCTGGAAGCGCGACGAACTGAAGTCGCCGAACCAGCGATCCAAGCCGCCGAAGCTCGCAAGCGGTTCGTGCAGGAACTCGCCCATCGCTCGCCAGGGGTCGCTGGAAAAGAACCGCGACACATCCGGCCAGTCTGGCGCCCAGTGCCGGGGTGCCGGAGCGTGGGAAGCCTCTGTCCCCGATGGCTTGTCGGCGGACGTTTTGCGCAAGAACTTGAAGGGGTTCCACTTGCCCAGTTCCGTTTTCATGTTGTCCTCCTATCGACGCCTCTGCGTTTCGATGCCCCCGCCATGCCATGTCGGGACGCTTCCGGCAATCCGGCGCGGCGGGGTGTGACATTGGACTTGCCAATGCTGTTCGCCCGTCCCGGCCGCATGGCGGGGGCGTCCGTATGGACGCCACCGTTGTCGGCCCCGTAGACGCCCTGCTTGGAGACGTCACGCCACGGTGACGTCAATCCGGCGCGGACGGGCTTCGTCGCGACGCGGAATCGTCAGCTTCAACACCCCGTCCTGCAGGTTCGCCTCGATCTTCGACGCATCAAGGTCGGGACTGAGCGAAAACGCGCGCGCAAAGTGCGGCTGACGAATCTCCGCGTGCTGCACACGCAGGCCGGCCGGCGTCGGCACGACCGCCTCTGCCTCGATATGGAGGTTGCCGTCGTGGACATTCACCTCGAGCTTGTCCTTGGTCACACCTGGCAGATCGGCCCAGAGGGTGACGCCGCTGCTGTTCTCGACAATGTCGACCGCAGGGAGCAGTGTCATGGTAGGCGTCGACCGGTCTTCCTCGCGTTGTGCCACCGCGTTCGGGTCGCGCTTGGCGACTTGGGTGCTATCGGTCATGGCATTCTCCTGGCATTACTGGATCGTGATCGCCCGCGGCTTTGAGGACTCACGCTTGCCAACAGTGATGGACAAGCAGCCGTTGGCATACCGCGCCTGCACCTTGTCGGGGTCAGCGCTTTGCGGCAGTTCGACCACTCGCCGGAATGTGCCGACAAACCGCTCTTGCGCGTATAGCCGTGCCTCCGGATCATCCTCGGGATACGCCGCTTCGCGCTCACCGCTGATGGTCAGCAAGCCCTTGTCGATCGACACCTCGAGCTTGTCTTGCTTGATGCCCGGTGCGAACGCAACGATCTCGATGGAGTCGTCCGTGGAGCCGATATTGACGGGCGGAAAGGCCCCGAAGCGTCCGGAGCGAAGGCTGGACGGGAAGCCGCCAAACAAACTCGCCATCTGCCTTTGCATGCGATCGAGTTCGCTGAAGAGGTCGGTTCCCAAGAAAAGGTCACTCATGGTCGTATCCTCCTTGGACGCAGCAAGGAGGCGAAGGGGCCTACGCGCTCCCATCCACCCGCCAAGCTGCTGGCAAACAAACAGAAACACGCAGCGCGCAACGACGCGACTGCCTGAGCGAAACTAAAATAGTATTTGAGCAGGACGATTTCAAGGGCTTGCGTGCTTTCCTTGACGGCTGCCCGTTGATAGTGGTGTGCCACGCGTGAACAGGGGCCAGGATTGACCGCCTTCCCCGATGCATTGGGTCGACGCAGCGGTCGCAAAGGAGAGCCATACCGATAATCTATGTTAGCGATATAGCGCCGTTTCTTGCCAAACTGCTATCCGCGA
Source organism: Cupriavidus sp. IDO (assembly GCF_000812465.1). Lineage (GTDB taxonomy): Bacteria > Pseudomonadota > Gammaproteobacteria > Burkholderiales > Burkholderiaceae > Cupriavidus. Next base: position 48,468 of record NZ_JWMA01000016.1, read on the forward strand.
AATTGAGCCGGGTCCGGGGCGGCGAGCCAACTTTTCATCACTTGCTGTGCGTCCCTCCCATGCGGAACTCCTTGGCCACAGTTGACTTTCCCGACGCCGCCACGCTGGTCGCACTGCGCGCCTGGTACGCCGGCGCGTCGTCGCGGCAGGCGGTCGAGCGGTATTGCCCCGACGCGCTGGGGGCGGGCAGGTCGGCGCGCGGCGTGTTGGGAGCGATTCGCCGTCAGCTTGCCGAATTCGCGCGGCAGCGCCGGCGCGAGGACCTGGCCACGCTGTTCCGCTGCGGCGAAGCGGAGCGAGAGAAGCACAGCACGGCGGTGACGCGTGCGCTGGAATCGTTGCAGTCGCTGCCCATCCCAGAACCGCAGATCAGCGATCCGATCGCCTGGTGGCTGCCCGCTCGCGCGGCCGCCGCGCTGCATGCCCACGGGATCGGCACGCTGGCCGACCTGACGGTGCGGGTGCCGCGCCGGCGGCGCTGGTGGGCCGCCATTGCCGGACTGGGCACCGGCAGCGCGCGCCGGGTCGAGGCCTTCTTTGCCGCGCACCCCGGGCTCACCGAACGGGCGCGCGCCCTGGTCGCGGCGCCGCCGCCGGGCCGGATCGTCCCGTGGGAGCAGATCCGCTTGCCAAATGAATTCGACGGAGCACGCGGAAGCTTCCGGGCGCCGCGCCAGATGTGCACGCTCGATGCCGGCACCGATTACGAGGCCATCGGCGCCTGGCTGGCCTTGCACGAATCGGCCGAAACCACGCGCGCGTACCGCCGGGAAGCCGAGCGCCTGCTCTTGTGGGCTATCGTCGAGCGCGGCAAGGCGCTGTCCTCGCTGGCAACCGAGGACGCCACCGCCTACCGCGCGTTCCTGCGCCGGCCCACGCCGCACCAGCGCTGGGTCGCGCCGGCACGGCCGCGCGCATCGTCGGAATGGCGCCCCTTCACCGGCGGCTTGTCTCCGCGCTCGATCGCCTACGCGCTGTCGGTGCTGGGCGCGATGTTCCGCTGGCTGATCCAGCAGCGCTACGTGCTGGCGAACCCGTTCGCCGGGGTGAAGGTGCGCGGCGCCCAGCGGGCGGCCGGGCTGGATGCCTCCCGGGCGTTCACCGCGGGCGAGTGGGAGCTGATCCGTACAATTGCCGACGGACTCGAGTGGTCCTACGGGTGGACGGCGCCGGCCGCGCAGCGCCTGCGTTTCCTGCTCGATTTCGGCTACGCGACGGGCTTGCGCGCCGGCGAACTGGTGGGGGCGACGCTCGGCGGCATCGAGATGGGTCCGCGCGGCGAACGCTGGCTGCACCTAGTCGGCAAGGGCGCCAAGCCCGGCAAGGTCGCGCTGCCGCCGCTGGCCCGTCACGCGCTCGATCAGTACCTGGCGCAGCGCGGCCTGCCAGTGACGCCCGCGCACTGGAAGCCGGACACGCCTCTGCTGGCCAATCTGGAGGGCGCGGCACCGATCACGACGCCGCGCCTGCGCGACGTGCTGCGCCGCTTTTTCTGGTTGGCGGCCGACGCCACCGAGACCGATCATCCGCCCCTGGCCGACAAGCTGCGCCGCGCGACGCCGCACTGGATGCGGCATACCCATGCGACCCAAGCCCTGGCGCAGGGTGCGACGCTGACGACGGTTCGCGACAACCTGCGACACGCCTCCATCACGACTACCTCACGCTATCTGCACGACGACGAGGTGCAGCGGAGTCGGCAGCTCGAGCAGGCCTTCGGGCGCCGGCGCTAGGATGCCGCCGAGAGAAATCGCCAAGACCATCGAGTAAGGTCAGGTGTTCTATGAGTAGGTTGAGATGCTTGCGTGATGGACGGCGTGCGTGGCGCTTGATGTTGTTGTAGGCGGTCAGGCGGTTGGTGAATTCCCGGGTGAGAAGCCGGTCCAGCCGCTGCCGTTCCTCATCCGACAAGCGCCTTGCGACGCGTCGGAACAGCGCGGTCTGCGTGCGGGTGTGGATCTGCTCAGCAATGTTGTCCAGGGTGGAGAACGCTGGCAACTCGACTTGGTGCAGGATCAGCGCATCGATGGTGGCGTTGATGATGTCCACCGGCTGGTCCATCGTTTCCGCGGCTTCGCGCGCAACACGGATCGTGACCTTGTAGGAAACCGGAATTAGCCGGACTACGCGCGCTTTTGCTGGACTAGAAATTCGGAGTTGCCTGGACGCCGCGCAGCCGATCCAGATGCGCGGCGGAAGGGATGGCCGGAACCGGCCAGTTTGAGTGAGCTGGCTCCAGACTCATGATGACCGAAGCTGGCCTGACTACTGTCGTTCAAGCGAGGATGGGAGTCGAGCCTCGCCAGGTCCACCCATCGCAATGTTCCTATCGGGATCATGGGTGACGAGCATCAGCGCGCAACCGCGCTCTTGCGTGGCCTCGATGGACGGACTCGACCTTGCCCAATTGCGACGCCTTCGCTCAGCTCAATGACTGACGTGAGATTGAGAAGCGACTCATCCATGGGTCTGCATGATCGCAGCACCGGCCGCACCAGGCGGCACGCTGCTCGCCAGGGAAGGCCTTCGCGGTCTCATCCATGCAATCTATGCGGCTGTTCGAGAGCACGCTCCGCTCGGCCCGGTATGCGCCATCGGCGAGGAGCAATCGTGCCGTAGTCACTCGGGCAATCCGGCCAGCCGCAGCCCCTCCGCAAACTGGGTCAGGTCTTCTGGGCGACGGATCGGAAGCCAGTCCTTGAGACTGGAGACGCGGAGTGACGGATCGAGCGTGCGCAGGCGCTGCATCGCCTCCTTCGCTTTGTCCATGCGTCCAGCGAGCGCATGACTCGCCGCCAGAACGCCGACCGGGGCAAGGAAACTCGGTAGATTGCATTTGGCCCTTTCGGCCCAATCCGAAGCGTCGTCGAAGCGCCCTGCGAAGAAATGTGCCAGCGCCATCCCAGCCTGCATCCTGAACATTTCCGGATCCAATGGACTCAAGCGAACGGCACGCGCCAAATACTTAATCGCAGCGTCTGTTTCACCGCGACAAGCGTGCAGGCACCCACACAGGGACCATGCAGGGGCGTGGTTCGGATTAAGCAGCAAAGCTCTATCGAACAGCGCGATACCGCCGTCGAGGTCGCCGGTCAGATGCCCAAGTGCATGAGCTCCTCTCGTGAGCGCCACAGCATCGTCCCGGCCGAGCTCCACCGCCAGTCGCGCCAGGCGAGTGCCCTCGGCAATCTCCCGGGGCTGATCGGTCATCCAGCCATTCATCTTGCGCCAGATATAACACCAGGCCGCCATGCCATAGGCCGATGCGAAATCCGGATCGAGCTCGGTGGCCTTGTAGAACAAGGGCAGCGCCGCCTCGATTGATTCGCGCGCTCCGCTGTGCACCTGCGCGGTGCCGCGAAGGTAATAGTCGTAGGCGCACAGGTTCTCCGTCGGCTTGCGCTTGGCACGCTCGATTTCCGCCCGCTCGAGCTGCGGCGCGATGGCGCCGACCACGCTTTCCGCAACCTGGTCCTGCAGTTCGAAGATGTCGTCCAGCGTGCCTTCGAAGCGCTCCGCCCAGAGATGTGTCCCGGTCCTGGCATCGATGAGCTGCCCTGTGATGCGCACCTTGTTGCCGGTCTTGCGCATGCTGCCTTCCAGCACGTAGCGCACGCCAAGCTCGCGGCCGACGTCCTTCACCTCGACTGCGCGGCCCTTGTAGGTGAAGCTTGAGTCGCTCGCGATGACGAACAGCCAGCGTATGCGCGACAACGCAGCGATGATGTCCTCCACCACGCCGTCGGCGAAATACTCCTGCTCGGGATCGCCGCTCAAGTTCTGGAAGGGCAATACGGTAATGGAGGGTTTATCCGGAAGGAGGAGCCCCGACGGCGGCTCCCTCGATTCTCTGGAGATGTGTTCGCCGATCTCGCCGACGAAGCGGAAACCCTTGCGGGCGACAGTCCTGACCAAGCGCTGTTCCCCGCCGGTGTCGCCAATGGCCTTGCGAACCGCATTGATGTGACTGGTGATCGTCGATTCCGAGACGATTCGGCCGCACCATACCGCCTGCAGCAGGTCGTCCTTGCTGACGACACGGTCGCGGTTCCTGACGAGATGCAGCAGCAGATCGAAGACCTGCGGCCCGACAGGTACGACTTTCGCGCGATGCGAAAGCTCCCGGCGTTCCGGGTCGATCACGTAGTCTCCAAACACGAACTGCACTTGACATCCCCTGGCCGATTCGGCTCCCAGGTGGGGGCAACTGGCGAATTCCGTCCATGGATGATACTGCAACCCGTGGTGAGAGCATCTCATCCCGATCGGGCAACGCTTGGACGAAGAATCAAGCTCTCCTGCAGAGAAATTCAAGGTAAAGGCAAGGACCTCCCCGGAGCGCGCGGGCAATCTCCACGCACATCGACTGCAATGGTTTGCGGTCGAGAAACGGAGAGAAAACATGAAGATTGTCGTCATCGGGTGCACCGGCCTCATCGGAGCGAGGCTTGTGGAGGACCTTCGCAAGCGCGGCCATGACGTGCTCGCACCCGCTCCTGACACCGGCGTCAACACCATCGCCCGCGAGGGTTTGGCCAAAGCGCTCGACGGCGCCGAGGTCGTCGTCGATGTGGCGAATGCGCCAGTATGGGAAGACGAGGCGGCCCTCGAGTTTCTCGAGAGATCGGGCCGCAACCTGCTGGCTGCGGGCGCTGCCGCCGGCGTACGCCACCATGTAGCCCTGTCGATCGTTGGTAGCGAACGGCTTCCCGACTGCGGCTATTTCCGGGCGAAGGTCGCGCAGGAGAGCCTCATCAAGGCGTCCGGCATTCCCTACACCATCGTGCGTGCGACGCAGTTCTACGAGTTTGTCGGCGACATTGCCCAGTCGGCTGCCCCGTTGGCCACCTTAGGCAAGGAGATTCGCTTGTCGCCGGCGCTGATCCAGCCGATCGCGTCAGCGGACGTGGCAGCGGCGCTCGCCGAGGTTGCAGTCGCGCCGCCGGTCAACGGCACGGTCGAAGTCGCCGGTCCGGAGGCGATGCCGATGGACGAACTGGTCAGGCGCTTCCTGCGGGCGACGCAGGATACGCGCAAGGTCGTGCCGGACGTCCACGCGCGCTACTTTGGTGGCCTCCTCTCCGATCGGACGCTCACACCCGGGGAGAACCCCCGCATCGGCGCGATCCGGTTCGAGGACTGGCTCGGTCGCTACCAGGCTCAGTCCTGCTTCGCCGTGCAGTCCCCTCTTTTGGCGACTGCCGGTGCGGACAACTCGGAGGCGCTTGCATCGAGTTTCGCGACGAGCTATCCCGGAGTCGTCGCCTTCATCACCGTCGTGGCCGAAGGCGGCTTTTCCAAGGCCGCTGACCGGCTCGGGATCACTCGTTCCGCGGTCAGCCGCTGCATCCAGAAGCTGGAGGCGCAGGTCGGCTTGCGTCTGTTGAGTCGGACGACGCGCAGCATTTCGCTCACGCGCGAAGGCGAGATCCTCCATGCCCGCTGCCAGCCCAGCGTCGCTCTCATCACAGAGGCGATGGACGACCTGCGTGATCTGCGCGACGGTCCGCCCCGAGGACGCCTGCGGGTCTCCGCTCCCGTGGGCTTCGGCCGCAAGGTGGTTGCGCCGCTGCTGTGGGGCTTCCAGGAGAAGTACCCCGACATCGAGATCGAGCTGCACCTGGGCTGCGTCGCGAGCGACTTCACGTCGGACCGCATCGACGTCTCGTTTCTCAACGGACGCCTGGCCGACTCCCGGATCGTCGCGAAACGGATCGTCCCGATGCAGACTTTGGTGTGCGCCTCGCCCGAGTATGCGGTAAGGCGCGGTATGCCCGAGTCGCCGGACGCGTTGATGCAGCACGACTGCATCAACGTCCGTCTGCCGTCGGGCCGCGTCTACGAATGGGAGTTCAAGGTGGAGGGGGGATCGCGCAAGCTGACTCCGCCATCGCGCATCATGTTCAACGATGACGGACTAGTGCTTGAGGCCGTCCTCCAGGGAAAAGGCATCGCTCAGTTGGGCGGGTACCTGATCTGCGATCTGCTGCGCGAGGGGAAACTGGTTCACTCCATGCCACAGTACGCACCCGATGACCAGGGCCACTACATCTGCTACCTGAGCCGTCAGCATCTGCCGTCGCGTATCCGCGTGTTCGTCGACCACATGACGGCAGCGATCCGGGCGCTGGACCTTCAATGCGCGGGTGCTTTCTCACCAACGCCTGATGATCGACAGGTCGCCTTGGCGCCATTGGTGCCCCTGCGGGGTCAATAGACTTGGCAAGACGAACGAGAGTCGACCCCACTCTTCGCTGGACTGGGCCGCCCCCACCGAATTCGCCCGCCGATGCGGCCTGCATGGCACATCGGTGATCCCAGGAGGGCGAGGCAATCACAGGTCACCGCGCAGCGGGCTTCGCGAGCCGGGCGACGACCTCGTCGGTCGTCCACAGCGCGTTGGCGATGTAGCGGAAGTTGATCAGCGCGCTGAGATTGCCGTCGCCCTCAGGCAGCTTGGGGGCCGCGACCGCATCACGCACGATGGCCACCTCGAAGCCTTGCTCCGCAAACTCGCGCAAGTGGGACTCCACGCACAGGTTGGCCAGCATCCCGGCGAGGACGATCTTGGTGACGCCCTGCTTGCGAAGCTGGAACGTGAGATCGTTGGTCTGCGGGCTGTAGAGCTTGTGGGGCGAAGCGACGATGGTCTTGCCGTCCTCGATGTAGGGCTTGAACTCGGGCATGAAGTCCGCGCCCGAACCGCGGAACCCATCCAGGCTCAGTGCGCTCGGCCTGTCGAAGATCTTGATCTTGTGCTGGAAGAGCTCGACGGGGGCCTGGAACTTCCATTGGTGGTCGTGCGGGTAGTAGTAGTGAGGCGAGATCGCGACGACGATGCCCGCCCTCTTCGAGGACTCGAACAGGCGCAGCAGGTTCGGCACGAGCCGTTGCTCGGTGACGGCTTCACCCACAGCGGACCAGGCGGCGCCCTTCGGGCTCATGAAGTCGATCTGGGGATCGATCACGACCAGGGCGGTGCGTTCCAGATCGAGTGTCATCGTGGGAACGGGCATGGCGCGGTCGGTCGGATCGGTGTACTGCGCCGGTTGTACCGGATGTGGATGTGCCGTGGCGGTTGCGATGCTTGCAACGGCCATCGCAAGCGCGGCCGTCAACCGAAGCGTGGCGCGAGCAACGCATCGGTGGTCATGGTTCTTGAAAGCATCCGACGACTGCTGTTGGTAGTTGCTGCGTTGGCTCATGTTGGGGCTCCTGGGACTGGGGTGGACAACGAACACGGCCGCGAGGCTCTCGATCCGATGCATCGATGCTGACGTGGCGCGTTGAAATCTAGAAGCAAATGCCCGCCTGCACTAGGGGCTGAGTGTGGATAAATCTGTTGATCGCGAAGTACCAATCGCGCTCAGCGAGAGTCCGTCAAGAATGAGCCGGCGCATTTGAAGATCCTGTCGCGCGGATGGCTGAGCCCGGTGAACGACCCAGCGGCGCGCGCCGGATGCGTTGCCGCGACATTGGTGAATATCCGGCAACATCGAATTGCCCGTGATGCATATCGCGCGGCGAGGAGACCATGGCTAGACTGATCGCGTCTCCACTCGGATCTATACCAATGAAAGTTGATCCCGCGCCCATACAGCCTAGCTTCGCTGGCGTCACGCGCCGTCAGTTGCTGGTCATCGGGGCAGGCACTGCGGCAGCAGTGGCTTTGCCATTCGCAGCGTCCGCTGCTCCTACTGCGCCGAATGGCGCTGAAACTCCGGAAGGAAATCCACCCATGAGCTATGTCACCACCAAAGACGGGGTCCAGATCTTCTACAAGGATTTGGGTCCCTCCAATGGCACTCCGATCGTCTTCTCGCACGGATGGCCTCTGAGCTCCGACGATTGGGACGCGCAGATGATGTTCTTCCTCTCCAAGGGCTATCGTGTCGTTGCGCATGATCGGCGCGGGCATGGCCGCTCGGCGCAAGTCTGGAGCGGCCACGACATGGATCACTACGCCGACGACCTCGCCGCGGTCGTGAACCATCTCAACCTCAAGGGCGCGATCCACGTCGGCCACTCCACCGGCGGCGGCGAGGTCGTGCGCTATCTGGCTCGCCACGGCGAGAAGCGGGCCGCGAAGGCCTGCCTCATTAACGCCGTGCCGCCGCTGATGGTCAAGACCGCGTCGAATCCCGGCGGCCTGCCGAAGGACGTGTTCGACGGCCTGCAACTGCAGACGGCCACGAACCGGGCGCAGTTCTACCGCGATATTCCCGCCGGGCCGTTCTACGGCTTCAACCGGCCGGGCGTGAAGCCGCAGGAAGGCATCATCCAGAACTGGTGGCGCCAGGGGATGATGGGCAGCGCCAAGGCGCACTACGACAGCGTCGTCGCGTTCTCCCAGACCGACTTCACCGACGACCTGAAGAAGATCGGACTGCCGGTGCTGGTGATGCACGGCGACGACGACCAGATCGTCCCCTACGCCGATTCCGCGCCGCTGTCGGCCAAGCTGCTGAAGAACGGCACGTTGAAGACCTACAAGGGCTTCCCGCACGGCATGCCAACAACGCACGCGGACCTCATCAACGCGGACCTGCTGGCTTTTATCAAGGCCTGATTGCGTCGAATCAGTCGGCACCGTCGATGGCCGGTCCACCCTTTAGGTGGAGGCCATCGACGCGACTCCCGCTCTGGACGTCCAGTCCTCCTTCCTGAAGCCGCTCCGCTGAACCCCTCTTTTTGCCCCATTGCCATGACCAAACTCACTCATGCCAACGGCGCCCCCGTTGTCGACAACTTCAACATCGAGACCGCCGGTGCGCGCGGCCCCGCGCTGCTCCAGGACATCTGGCTGCTCGAGAAGCTCGCCCACTTCGACCGCGAGGTGATCCCCGAGCGGCGCATGCACGCCAAGGGCTCCGGCGCTTTCGGCCACTTCACGGTGACGCACGACATCACGGCGTACTCGAAGGCCAGGCTCTTTTCCGGCATCGGCAAGAAGACGGACGTCTTCGTGCGCTTCTCCACGGTGGCCGGCGAGCGCGGAGCAGCGGATGCCGAGCGAGACATCCGCGGCTTCGCGGTGAAGTTCTATACCGAGGAAGGCAATTGGGACCTGGTGGGCAACAACACGCCCGTGTTCTTCCTGCGCGACCCGCTGCGATTTCCCGACCTGAACCACGCAGTCAAGCGCGACCCGCGCAGCAACCTGCGCAGCGCCCAAAACAACTGGGACTTCTGGACGTTGCTACCCGAGGCGCTGCACCAGGTGACCATCGTGATGAGCGATCGCGGCCTGCCCGATGGCTATCGCTACATGCACGGTTTCGGCAGCCACACGTTCAGCCTAATCAACGAGGACAACGAGCTGCACTGGGTGAAGTTTCACCTGCGCAGCCGGCAAGGCATCCGTAACCTCACCGACGCACAGGCCGCCGCGATCGTCGCCAACGACCGCGAGAGCGCGCAGCGCGACCTGCTCGAGGCGATCGATGGCGGCGACTTCCCGCGCTGGACGTTGTGCATCCAGGTGATGACGGAGCAGCAGGCGCAGGTCTGCCCTTTCAATCCCTTCGACCTCACCAAAGTCTGGCCGCACGGCGACTACCCGCTCATCGAGGTCGGTGTACTGGAGCTCAACCGCAACCCTGACAACTACTTCGCCGATGTGGAGCAGGCGGCGTTCTCGCCCGCCAACATCGTGCCGGGCATTGGCTTCTCGCCGGACAAGATGCTGCAGGGGCGGCTCTTCAGCTACGGCGATGCGGTCCGCTACCGGCTGGGTGTGAACGCGCATCAGATCCCGGTGAACGCCCCGCGCTGCCCGGTGCACAGCTATCACCGCGACGGCGCGATGCGCGTGGACGGCAACCAGGGCGGGCTGCCCGGCATCGTGCCCAACAGCCGCGGCGAGTGGGCCGACAGCCCGCGGCTGGCGGAGCCGCCGCTGGCGCTCTCGGGCGCAGCCGCGCACTGGGACCATCGCGCGGACGAGGACTACTACTCGCAGCCAGGGGCGCTGTTCCGACTGATGTCGCCCGACCAGAAGCTGCAGCTCTTCGACAACACGGCGCGCTCGCTCGGCGGCGCGAGCGAGGACGTGCAGCAGCGGCATATCCGCAATTGCACGATGGCCGATCCCGCCTATGGCGCAGGGGTTGCCGAGGCGCTGAAAAACCGCTGACTAGTCAGGCACCGGGCGTGTTGGTGCAGCAAGTTGCCCAACGCGCCCGTGAAAGGCGGGGCAGAGTGTGTACGCTTATGCGCATCGGGAGGAAGGCTTGGACGACCGCTGTAGCCTGGAAGCCGCCATCTGCCCATCCGATCAGCGGAAGGCAGAGATGGGTCGCTATGCAGAGGTTTACATAGCGACCCCTATGCTCAGGTCATAACTATGCGCAGATGCTAGGTTACTTACAGCGCTGTCCGAGCATGGTAAGGCTCTGGCAAGGTGAGCGAGCGAGGATCTGGACATAGTTCTAATCTGCGGATGCAGTGGTGGTCCCACTTTGGGAGATCACCATGGACATCGTTCGACGCTCCGACCACACCGACGTGCACCGTTTCGCCGACGGGCCGATCGGACCATACATTGATGCTTTCAAGCAGTACCTGAGCCAACGCCGGTACGCTGCAAACACGGTCGCTACCTACCTGCGCTGCATCACGCACTTCGCCCAATGGGCGGACTCCGGGCGCTATCGGCGGCGCCGAATCGATGAAGGGTTGATTGCAGAGTTCCTCCACGAGCATTTCCAATGCAAGTGCCCTGGCACGTTACACGATCGGCGTGACCATAGAGCGGCTCTGGGACACTTGCTCGTGGTCCTGCGCGCTCAGGGCGTCATTGCGGTGCGAGCGGTCGGCGCAACACCAGTCGACGAGGAACTGCGCTGCTACGGCGAGTATATGGAGCATGTGCGGGGTCTGGCGCCGAAGACACGGAGCATCGCACTGCGCATCATCGGACGGTTGCTGACGGCCCGTTTCGGCGTGGGCGCAGTCGACATCGCCGCGATCAAGCCCGAGCATGTTCGGCGCTTCTTCGCCGACCAAGCGAAGCTCTACAGCAAGCCGGTGAACGCCGGGGTGGTCGTAGCTTCATTGCGCGGCTACTTCCGCTACCGTGCCTCGCTCGGGGATCTCGTCCACGGACTCATTGGCGCGGTGTCCTATCCTGCCAACTGGTCCCTGTCCTCGCTGCCCAAGACGCTAACGGCGGAAGAAGTCCACCGGCTGATCGGATCGCTCGGCCAACGGGGTCGCTCAATGCGGCGTGCCGACGCCATCGTGCGCTGTGCGCTCGACCTCGGGTTGCGCAGCGGCGAGATTGCTCGTCTCGGCCTGGACGACATCGACTGGCAAGCCGGCACGCTCGTCCTGCGCCACACCAAGGGGCGTCGCGAGGACGTGCTACCGCTACCCGCCACTACCGGCGAAGCTATCGCGGCCTACCTCGCGCAGGAGCGTCCCAAGACTTCCAATCGAGCTGTCTTCGTCCGTCATGTCGCGCCCCGCGACCAGCCCGCCGGTGCCGATCTCGTCCGCAAGACGATCCGCCAAGCCTTCGCGCGCGCCGGCCTTCCGTACACGCGCTCGCATCTGCTGCGCCACACGATGGCCAACAGGTTGCTTGCCGGCGGTTCCTCGCTGAAGGAAGTAGCCGACGTCTTGCGTCACCGCTCGCTGAACACGACCCTGATCTACGCCAAGCTCGACAGCCGCAAGTTGGTTGAGGTCGCGTTACCGTGGCCGGGGAGCGCATCATGAGCGCGTCAACTTCCTTACAAGCACGCGTCGAACAGTTTCTGGTCGAGCGCCACCGGCTGGGGTTCTCCACCCGCGATGACGGCTATGCCCTACGCAGCTTCGCGCGCCACGTCCACGCTACCGGCCATCGCGGCGCTTTGACGGTGGAACTCATGGCCGACTGGGCCCGAAGCGACCGCCACAACAGCAGCGACTCGCGGACCTGGGCCCGGCGGCTGAAGAAGCTGCGCACGTTCCTTCGCTGGCTGCAGCAGTTCGAGCCTCGTACCGAGGTGCCCGACGATACGATCTTCGGACGATTGCCAGAGCGGCAGGCGCCACACATCTTCAGCGAGCAGGAGATCGTCGACTTACTCGCTTGTGCGCGCCGACTCGGGCCCGCGTCGGGACTACGAGGCGCCGTCTACGAGACGCTATTCGGACTGATAGCCGCCACGGGGCTACGGATTGGCGAGGCACTGTCGCTGCGCAACGGCGACATTAATCTCAAGAATGGGATGCTGACCATCGGCCGGACCAAGTTTGGCAAGTCGCGCCAGGTTCCCATGCACCCGAGCACCGTCGATGCCTTGCGCCGGTATCGACGGCAGCGCGACTTAGCCGAGGGCTTTCCAGCGGAGGAAGGCCCGTTCTTCGTCGGCACCCGCGGTCGACGACGAGGGCTGCCACTCAGCGATCGTCAGGTGCAGCGCGTCTTTCGCGACCTGCAACAGCAGTTGGGCTGCGTCAACCGCGGAGCGCACGATGCCCCGCGCATCCATGACCTGCGGCACACCTTCGTCGTGCGCCGCATCGTGCAGTGGCAGGCTCATGGCGTAGACATCGATCAGGCCATGCTGTCGCTGTCGACCTACGTCGGGCATATGTTGGTGACCAACACCTACTGGTACCTCTCGGCGGTGCCCGAGTTGATGGCGTTGGCTGCTGGACGTTTCGAGTCGTTCGCGACCAAGAGGGAGGTGCAAGATGCGTAAGACCCTTGCCTTGAAGCCGCCTTCGTTCGCTGCACTGGTCCAGCAATTCTTCACCGAATACCTGGTCGCGCAGCGCTCGGTCAGCCCGCGTACCGTGGCCTGTTACCGGGATGCCTTGCTGCTGTTTTTGGACTTCGCCTGCCGCCAGCTCGGCAAGGCGCCGACCTCGATGCGGCTGGCCGATCTCCAACCCGACCTGATTCTGGCCTTCCTTGATCATCTGGAACAGGATCGGAAGAACTCCGTTCGCAGCCGCAACTTGCGGCTTACCGCGCTGCGCGCGTTCCTGAAGTTCGCCGGCCGCCGTGACGTGGCTTCGTTGCACGATGTCGAACGCGCACTGTCGGTACCGATGAAGCGCTTCGAGCGGCCGATGCTCAACTACCTTACGCGAGCAGAGATGGTGGCCGTCCTCGGCCAGCCGGGAGAGAGCTGGTCCTCGCAGCGCGATTACCTACTGCTGACGATGCTCTACAACACGGGGGCGCGTGTCTCCGAGATCATCGGCGTACGCGTCGTCGATGTGGTCCTCGACGGGGCGGCTTGCGTGCACCTGCATGGCAAAGGGCGCAAGCTGCGATCGATCCCCCTGTGGGACGCCACCGTCGCCGGGATCCGCAGTTGGTTGCGATTGAACCCAACGCTGCTCGGCGAAGCCGCCTTGCTTCCCAACCGTGATGGGAAAGCGATGTCGCGATCCAACGTCGCGCAACGCCTGGATCTTGCTGTGAGCCGCGCAGGCGTGGAGCAACCCGGCCTCCTCAAGAAGCGCGTATCATCACACATCCTGAGGCACTATATGCCCTTCCCGACTATATCGGGTAATGAGGATAAGCGTCTGTGATCGTCCGATGCGCACTTCTCGCGGAGCCATCCCGCCAGTCATT
>NZ_JWMA01000139.1 GCF_000812465.1 Cupriavidus sp. IDO
ACGGCGCCGCAAAGTTAACATTGCGGCTCACGGTTTACAACTGCTTCTGCGGCTAACAATGAAAAATGCCGTTCAGCGCTTAACTGAACGGCATTACACCCGAGGGTGCCCTTTTTGCTGAAGCTCACAAGCACTGCTCAACGCAGCGCCTGCATGGCTTATCGCTCGTAGCGCGAACGGCCGTTGCGCTGGCCGCCGTTGCCGCCATTGCCGCCGAAGCCGCCGCCAAAGCTGCGGTTGCCGTCACGGTTGCCGCCTTCGCGGTTGCCGAAGCTGCGGCCTTCGCTGTTGCCGCGATAGCCGGCGCTGTTGCCGTCACGGTTGCCAAAGCTGCGGCCTTCGTTGTTGCCGAAGGTGCGGCCGCCGGCATTGCCTTCACGGTTGCCGAAGCCACGGTTGCCGTCGCTGTTGCCGCCACGGTAGCCGCCTTCATTGCCGCCGCGGTAGCCACCGCCTTCGTTGCCGAAGCTGCGCGGCTGGCCGCGATAGCCGCCGGCGTTGGCATCGCGATTGCCGAAGCCACGGTTGTCGTCGCCGAAGGTGCGGCCGGCGGTATTGCCGTCGCGGTTGCCGAAACCACCTTCGCGGTTGCCGAAGCCGCGGCTTTCGCCGCCGCCGAACTTGCGGTCGCCGAAGCTGCGTTCGCCGCCACGATAGCCACCACCACCATTGCCGCCGCGGAAGTCACCGCGGCCGCCGCCCGGCTTGCCGCCGAAGCCGGTACGCGGCTTGGGCGAGCGGCGCGGCTCGAGACCTTCGATCACCGATGCGTCGATGCGATGGTTGGTGAAGCGCTCGATGCGCTTCCACTGGAACATGTCGTTGTGGTTCACCAGGTTGATGGCGATGCCCGAGCGGCCCGCGCGGCCGGTACGGCCGATGCGGTGCACGTAGTCTTCAGCCTGCTTGGGCAGGTCGAAGTTGACCACGTGGGTGATATCGGGCACGTCGATGCCGCGGGCGGCCACGTCGGTGGCCACCAGCACGCGCAGGTTGCCGCGGCGCAGTGCGGTCAGGGTGCGGTTGCGCGCGCCCTGCGTCATGTCGCCGTGCAGCGCGCCGGCCGAGAAGCCGGTGTCCGACAGGCGCTCGGCCAGCGAATCGGCATCGCGCTTGGTGGCCGTGAAGACGATCGCCTGCTTGAGGCCGGCATCGCGCAGCAGGTGGTCGAGCAGGCGCTCCTTGTGCGACATGTCGTCGGTGAAGTGCAGGCGTTGCTCGATATGGCTCTGGTCGGCCTTGGCCGCGGCGATTTCGATGCGCTGCGGCTCGCGCAGCTGGCGTGAGGCGAGCTGGGCGATACGCTGGTCGAGCGTGGCCGAGAACATCAGCGTCTGGCGGGTTGCCGGGGTGGCGGCCACGATGGCGTCGATGTCGTCGGCAAAGCCCATGTCGAGCATGCGGTCGGCTTCGTCGAACACCAGCATGTCCAGCGCGGACAAGTCGATGCGGCCGGCGTCGATATGGTCGAGCAGGCGGCCCGGCGTTGCCACCAGGATGTCAGGCATCTTGGACAGCATGGCGAGCTGCTTGGGGTAGGGCATGCCGCCCAGGATGCTGGCGCAGACGATGCGGCGCAGGTGGCGGCCGTACTTGGCGGCGGCCTCGGTCACCTGCAGGGCGAGTTCGCGCGTCGGCGTCAGCACCAGCAGCGAAGGCTGCGCGGGCGACGGACGGGGACGCTTGCCCTTCATGCGCTTGACCGGCTCTTCCGGGCGCGGGCGGTTCGGGGCGGCCTTCTCGCTGATGCGCTGGATGGCCGGCAGCATGAATGCGGCGGTCTTGCCCGAGCCGGTCTGGCTCGAGACCAGCAGGTCGCGGCCGGCCAGGAAGGCGGGAATCGCCTGGGCCTGCACCGGGGTCGGGACGTTGTAGTTCAGTTCGGAGAGTGCGCGCAGGATGGCCGCATCCAGGCCAAGCGTGGCGAAACCGTTCTCTGCCGCAACGGCTTCGGTCGCTGCCTCGCTGTTGAGCATCGCGTCGAGCTTGTCGAGCGGGCTTTGAGCGGCGGCGGAAGTGATCGAAGCGTCAGTTGCGGAGGCAATAGCTTGCTCCGCACGAGTGTCGTGCTGGGTCATGTCGTAGAGATAAATAAATGCATGGCACCCCTGCAACGCAAATAGGGGTGGGCGCAGTGCAAAGTCTTAAAAAGGCTTCGGCGCCAATCGGTGAGGCCGTTACGACAGACACAGCTGGCAGTACGGCGGCAGGCAGGGCAGCGGCAGGTCCGACGGGATCGGGCCGGCCATGTCCCTGGCAGGCAAACAGCTCAGGTAATCAGGCTGTTCAACAGGATCGGAGACGAGGCGACGTCAGGTGAGCGGTGCGTTCTGCTGGGCTGCTGGCGCGATCGGTACTTGCCGGCAACGAGGAAACAGAGCTTGGGAGGGCAGCGGATTCGCCGTGGCGGGAAATTGCCTGGCGGGTGGCGGAACTCACAGTTGCGAAACTCACGGCGCGGATTATAGCAGAATGCGAAAGTTTTGTTGCACTGCGAAAAAGTAACCGGATATGTCCGCCTGATTTCGCCGGAAGCCCCGGCAAAAGGGCATGACGGCGCACCTGCCCGAATCCCACGCGGCGCCCGCATGGCTCCGCCGCGCTCCGGGTTGCAAGCCGTGAACCCCCACCTATACTGGAGGCGCGAGCATCAGAATGCCTGCATGGGGCGGACAAAAACGTTCCTGCTGATCTTCTCCGGCGATTATTGGAATCGCTGCTCGCGGTGAGCATTGCGGTTATTGTCGCCACTGCCAGTCTTCCTGCGACTCTCCGGGTGGTCCGGATGGGCGTCCGCGTCATGGGCGGAATCATGGGAAGCCTGCTTGGCCAGGAATGACCGAACTGCTGACCGCGTTGACCCAGAAGGTCCGGGCCCGTCCGCAACCAGCCCGCCAATCTCTTGGCGGGCTTTCTATTTTCTGGCGATGCTAATTGGCGCCGCTGCGGATTCCCGCTCGGTGCTACGACTTGCGCGGCAACTTCCCGAGCGGACGTTCCTGCGGCATGACGTGCCGGTTGCCCGGCAGTCCGCCGGGATAGTCGACGATGCGCGTGGCGCTGGTGCGGCGCAGGCCGTGCCAGCCCTGGGCGCCGCTGGTGCGGCCGCCGCCGAGAATGGTGGTCATGGCCTCTTTGTCGAGATCCACGCTGTCGGGCAAGTCCTTGATGACGATCACTGCCATGGCTGTCTCCGTCATGCGGGCTACGGCCGGGCGGCCGAGGGACCGCTTCAGTATAGGTGCAAGTCCACCGCATCAGATGGCATGCACGCCCGCCGGATGCGAGCGTGGGTCATCGGATGCGGTGGACCGATGGTCCCGCCGTCATGGCTGCGGGACCGCCTCCGGGCGCTCAGACCGCGGCAAAGTTGCCGCCCCATTGCGCCGGGTTCACGTTGACGCGCACCGGGCCGACGCCGGGACCGATGCTGCCGACGTTGTTGAGCGTGTTCACATTGATGGCTTGCAATTGCGCGATGTTCTGGTTGACGTTCACGGTGACGTTGGCCAGCGGGCCGACGTTGCCGAGGCCGCCGCTGAGCCAGGAATTGCCGCCGCGCACGGCGCACAGCGACGCGCGGTCGAGGTCTTTGCTGAGGGCGAGATCGCGGACGATGATCGATGACATGATGGTGCTCCTTGGTGCTGGTGGTCGCGGGTGATCGGGGGCGCGGAGATCGCTCGATCTCCGCGCGGGCCGGGCATCAGCCGTAGATGTTGTTGTGGGCGTTCTGGTTGGTGTGCAGGTCGGACTTGACGTGGTCGAGGAAGGCCGAGCCGTTGCCGTTCAGGTTGGTGACGCTCTGCATCTGGGCGATTTCCT
>NZ_JWMA01000140.1 GCF_000812465.1 Cupriavidus sp. IDO
GCCCGGCGGGCAAGAAGGCGCTTTTTGCTTCCTTTTTGGCGCAGTCAAAAAGGGAGTCGCCGGCTACGCCGGCGAAACAGCAGAGCATCCAAGAACCCCGAACCGCGATCCGGCGAAAGCCCTTCAAAAGACGCCCGATTCCCGCCTGCCCAGGGAATGACTAAGCGGAGTCAAACGTTCTTCGGAAGCGATTCCTGGCCAGGGGCGCAACCACGTGCCGATCCATCCCCTCACTTCCGAAATGCCTTCTCAGACCCCCGCCGCCCTCCTGACTTCCGCCGGATACCTGACCGTGAACAGGATCGCCCCGGCGAATGCCACGATCGTCCCCGCCACCTCCACCCACAACGGAATCGCCGGCACATACTCCGCCGCCGCATCCGCCGCCACCATCACCGCCAGCGCTGCCGCCCACGCCAGCGTGATATGGCGGTTCACAGCCAGGAAGCGCGGCGAACTCCAGAACTCCTGCGGCACCCTCTCTTTGGCATATTGCAGCGTGAACGGCTTGCCGATCGCCAGCGAGATCACCACGATCGCCAGCAAGCCACTATCCACTGCCAGCCGTACCGTTGCCACCGTCCACCCGGGGGCGGCCAGCAGCGTGTAGATAAGCAGCCCGCCGAACAGCGTCAGGCTGCCGACCTCCAGCACCTTCAGCGATTCCTTGCGTTGCCACATGCGCAGGCACAACAGCAGCGACACCATATACGCCGCGCCAAGCCCCGCCACCGGCGATGCCAGCCGCATGCCAAGGAAGAATGCGATAAACGGTGCCAGTCCGGTCAACATGCCCATGTCAGTCTCCTTCTTGCTTATTGGATAGGCGCGGCGCGATCAGTCCGCCGGACGCCAGTTGCCATGAAAGCCGAACGGCACGCGGTGCGACAGCTGCACGGTGGCAATCGGTCCGTCGTTGACAGCGCCGGCCTCGTACACGACCAGGTCGCTGCGATGTTCGTTGCCGCGAAATACGGTGGCAAGCAGCCAGCCGTCGCCTTCCGCGCTCTGCGCATGACGTGGCACGAAAACGGGTTCGGAGACCGCATCGCCCTCCGGCAACGCGTGTTCGCTTCGCCTGCCGGTGGTGAGGTCAAGGTGAATCAGGGTGTCGTAGGTGCCTTTGAGGCTGGTGTCGCGCTGGCGCGAAGCGTAGTAGCCATGCCGGTAGGGCAGCGTGGCGAAGCGCTCGTCGAAGCGCGGGAATTCGCCGGGCGTGTCGTCGAGCCAGGTGCGGGTGAAGCTGTCGGTATCGGCCGCCAGGTCGAAGGTCCACCGGCACAGCCGCGCGCGGCTGCCCGGGCCGCCGGCGTCGGGATTGAACAGCGGCGGGGTGTCGTATTGCATGACATCGGCGTAGATCCTGGTGCCTTCCTCCCATGCGTTCATGACATGGAACACGTAGCACGCTTCGCCGCGGAACCAGCGCATCGCGCCCGGCTTGCTATTGCGCGGCATGATGCCGATATGCGCGCCCATCTGTGGCTCCCACGCGTACGCCGGCTCGCCGCGCATGGCGCGCTCCATGCTGCCGGTGAGCGGCAGCACGGGAAACAGCACGTGATGCTGCGTCACCATGAAGTCGTGGACCATGCTGGCATAGGGCGTCTCGAAATGCTCCAGCCGCGTGAGCTGGCCGTCGCCGTTGACCACGCCGTAACGCATGCCGGATGAGAAGGGGCCGTCGGCGGCGTAGGTGAAGAACACCATCTCGCCGGTGACCGGATCGATCTTCGGATGCGCGGTCACGGCGCCGCTGAGCTTGCCGCCATAGGTGCAGTTGCCGTGCGTGGACAGCTCGCGCGGATCGAGTTCGACCGGCAGATCCGCTTCTTCCAGTGCAAGCAGCCTGCCGGCATGCCAGACGATATTCGTGTTGGCGACGCCGTTTTCCTGGTCCTGCACGGCGGGATCGGTGCTGGCAGGATTGCCCCAGCTGCCGAACAGCGCATGGCCGGCGGCGCGTTCGAGCCTGAACTTGTTGGTGCGCACCCAGCGGTTGCGATAGTGCACGCGGCCGTCCTCCAGTTCGAAGGCGTGGACCATGCCATCGCCGATAAACCAGTGATAGTCCGCGTCGCGCGGCGCGTACTGCGGATTGGGGCCGTTGCTATAGAGCGTGCCGCGCAGCTCGCGCGGCAGCCTGCCGGCCACCGGCAGGTCGTGCGCGTCACATTCCATCAGGATGGGCGCGAAGTTGCCCGACAGGTAGGGTGTGGACGGGAACGGCTGGCTCATTTCGCTTTCCTCCGTGGGTCGGTTGTGGCGGCAGGGCTGGCGGGCGCGGCTGCTGGCGGCGTGCGCATGCCCGCCACCAGCAGCCGCATCATCTCGCTGTGCAGCGTCTGGAAATCCGGCTTCGTGGGCAGCTTGCCGGCAAGGCGCAGCACCACCAGGCCGTGAATGGCGGCCCAGATCACGTAGCCGAGCACCTCCGGGTCGCCATGCACCTGGCCGCCCTCGGCCATGCGTTCGAGATTGCCGCCCATGGTGGCGCGGGCCCGCTCGCCGGCGCGCGCCAGGTCGGGATAACGGTCGTCGTCAGGCTGCGACATGTCGAACATCAGCCGGTAGGCATTGGGCTGCCCGAAGGCGAAGTCGAGATAGGCGCGGCCAGTGGCGCGGGCACGCTCATGCGGATCGGTGATGCCGGCGCCGGCCGTTTCCAGCGCATCGGCAAAGCGGTCGAAGGCGGCAGTACGCACCGCGGCCAAAATCTCGTCCTTGTCGCGGAAGTAGCGGTAGGGCGTCATCGGGCTGCAGCCGAGTTCGTTCGCCAGCTGCCGCATGGTGACGCTGTCGACGCCGCCCTCGGCGAAACGACGCTCCGCCACCGCGCACAGGCGTGCCTTGAAGGCTGCGATCTCGGACTCGGAAAGGTTTTTCTTGGCCATGAGGTGCGGGAGTGCCGGGTGGCTCCCCAATGCTGCGTTTCGCGAATGATTTACACTGTATATTTACGATGTAAATTGTCAAGAAAGTATTTGGGCATGACTTGAAAAGCCGTGCATAGCGCACACAAGCATCATTGTTCGCGCTGTGGGACAATCGCGCGGCAAGCGCGCCCCCGCCTGTCCCCAAGGCCTTGCTGCCGGTGGCGCGTCTCGAAGAAAGGGCGCCCCGTGAAGACAATCGAATGGAAGGACTGGGAAATCTTTTGCCGCGTGGTCGAAGGCGGCGGCTTTACCCAGGGGGCCGAACTGGCCGAGGTGCCCAAGTCATCGGCCAGCGCCGCGGTGGCGCGGCTGGAAGGCCAGCTTGGCGTACGCCTGTTCGAGCGCACCACGCGGCGGGTCCGCGTCACCGAGCGCGGCCAGCGACTGTACGATCGCGTGGCGCCGCTGTTCGCCGAGCTGCACGAGATCAGCGCCGAGGCGGCATCCGTCAGCGATGAAGTGAGCGGCGTGCTGCGTATCTCCACCCCCTATGAAGTCGGCTCACAGCATCTGTCGCAAAGCCTGACCCGGCTGCTCAAGCTGCATCCGCGGCTGCGCGTGCAGGTCGATGTCAGCTGGGACCAGCCCGACCTGATCCGGCACGGCTACGACCTGGCGTTCGTGATGACCAACACCGGGCTGCACGACACCTCGTTTGCCAGCAAGCGCGTCGTGCTGATCGAGCGCGGCATCTTCGCCGCACCCGCCCTGATCCGCGCACGCGGGCTGCCGCGCACGCCACAGGACCTGGCCGGCTGGCCCACGCTCGGCAATGCCGATGACCGCTACTGGGAATTCCTGCGCGACGGTGTGGAAACCGCGCGCCTGGATGTAGAGCCGCGTATCTGCACGCACAACGCCGAGTTGCGCCTGAAGGCGGCCATCGACGGGCTCGGCGTGGCGCGGCTGTCGCCGCTGTTCGTGCACGAGGAGGTGGAGCAGGGGCAGCTGGTGCGCGTGCTGCCGGCCTATACGTCGTCGCCGCTAAAGGTCTACGTGCTGATGCCCGCGCGCAAGCTGATGCCGGCCAGCGTGCGTGTCTTCCTCGACGTGCTGGAGCAGACGCTGGGCGTGCCGGAAGCGCGGCGGCCGGCAGCACGCAAGCGGGAGACGGCGCCTCAGTAAGGCTGCTCGCCGGGCCGGATATCGAGGCGCAGGGTCTCGGCGATATCGAGCATGTCTTCGTCGTCCTCGCTGCGCGTGATCCAGCCTGCGTAGGCATCGCCGCCGGTGTCCCAGTTCCACAGCGTGTAGCCGGCCACGCGCAACTGGTTGTGCGCCAGCTCCATCAGCTCCGCCACGCTGGTGCTGTCCAGGAAGGCATCGTCCCCGGTATCGTCGGTGCCCCAGTCGATCTCCAGGTCCATGCGCTCGCATAGCTGGTTCAGGCAGCCGATAAAGGACTCGCAGTCCTTCCCGTCCACGAAGAAGCCCGACTGCCAGTCGATTACCTCGCGGATCACCCACAACAGTTCCTGCCCTTCGGTGTCGTCGTCCTCGGCATCCATCAGCGCTTCGTCAAACAGCGCAAGCTGCGCCTCTGTCTGCGCGATGTCGCCCAGGTTGATCAGCGTGAAGAATTTGCGGACGGCTTCCTGTGTGTCTTCGTCGAGTGCTGTCGCCATGGTGTGCTTCCTCTTCTTCGGTTCCAGGGAAGAAATGGGATTCGGGTGGGGCATCAGGCCGCGATGCGCACGATCTCGCGCTGCCCGCGCGGCGTCACGCGCAGCGCGCGCGAGGTGGCCGTGGTCTCGACCCAGCCGCGCTGCAGCAGGCTTTCCAGCAGCGCCGCGCCGAGCGCGCCGCCAAGATGCGGCTTGCGCTCGCTCCAGTCCGGGCAGGTGCAGGCAAACTGCCGGCGCTTGCGGCGCGCCGCCTCAATGTCGATGCCGAGCTGCGCCATTGCCTGTGTGCCATCGTTGCTCAGGTCCACCGAGGATTGGCTGACCACCAGCCAGCCGCTGTCGGTCATCCGCTCGAACAGTCCCACCGCCAGTTCCCCGGCCAGATGGTCATAGCAGGTACGCGCCTGCCGCAGCGCCGGCGGCGCGGTGCGCGACACCGGCACCGCGCGCAGCCGCGGCGGATGGCTGGCCAGCGAAGCCGAGGCCAGCGCCTCGATCGCCACGCCGATCTCCGGCGCGGCCAGCCGGTAATAGCGGTTGCGCCCGCGCGTTTCCACAGCCAGCAGGCCGCCTTCGCTCAGCCGCGCCAGGTGCCCGCTGGTGGAAGATGCCGACAGCCCGGCGATCACCGCCAGTTCGCCCGCCGGCCGTGCACTGCCGTCCATCAGTGCCCACAGCATGGCGGCACGGCCGGGGTCGGCCAGCAGGCCGGCGAGCTGACTGATGCCCGGAGCGTAATCCATTGTTCACCTCATCGTGAAAGATCGAATGGAGTATAGATGTTCCGGGGAATGTTGGTGACCTGGCGAGGCAAGTCGGCCTGCCATGGGCAGTGCAGGATAGTTCAAGGCCGAAAACGGAAATTCGCGCAGAGCCAGGCCATGGACCGCTTACCCGGCCGCAGCGGATGCTCGGTTCTCAGTATGGCGCCGCTGGAGGGGGGTCAACAAACCGCAATGGTGCGAGAACTGTGCGTTGGGCCAGTGCAGAAGCGCGTGGCATGGCATGGCCCGGAGCGGTGAAGCCATTCCTGTGGCAAGATCGCCATAATTGTTGCGATAGAAACTTTGCGTCCCATGGTTGGCAGACATGATCGAGCGATTGGCAGAAGACGCTGTCCTTACGCTGGTGGACAGCTTGCCGGATTCGGCCTTCCTGGTCGACAAGGCCGGGAAGATCAGATACGTCAATGCCATATGCACTGACACGTTGGGCTATTCGCAGTCCGAGATCATCGGACGGTCAATGATCGAGCTTGTGGTGCCGCGTGACCGCGACAAGACCCTCAAGGAAGCCAGGGAAGTGATGGCCGGGCACAGGCGGACGGGGTTTGAGAACCGGTATCAGCACCGCGATGGCAGCGACATCCATCTCTCCTGGTCGGCGCGCTGGCTGGAATTGCATCAATTGCGCCTTGGTATTGCGCACGACGTCACGGCTCTGCGGCAACCGGCGTGCGACCACCTCATTCCGGCTGCATTGCTGGACGCGCTCGAGCCACACGAACAAAAGGTGCTGCTGTTGCTGCTGACGGCGGCATCCGAAAATCAGATCGCCGGACGCCTGGGCCTGGCCGCGTCCACCACGCAAGTCCATATCACCAGCATTTTCCGCAAGCTGGGCGTGCGCGGACGCATGGGCCTGATGAGCCTGTGCCTGCGCAGCCTTGAGAGGGAATAAGGCCGTTACGCGCGGTCTTATCACGCTGCCGCTGGAAACTTATATGCTACTCCTTGCCTGCGGCCGGCGAGCTGCCGCAATGGGCTGCCAGTAGCCCTTCGGCCGTGGTGGCGGTACGCACCATGCCGGCTTCCTTGACATAGCCATAGCCTCGGATCCGATACCCGCATCCGATATGAGCGTACCGCGTCCGCGCCTGGCGGGCACACCGGCGGTGTACTTCCTGAACAGCCTGGCCTTGACCCGCGGCGGATCGCCGGGCTGCCTCTGATGCCGCGACACCTGTCTTGCGCAGATTCCCATGGGGCCCTGGGTCGCTTTGGCATGCGCCCGAATCGACGCTGCGGAAGTTGACGATTCAGCACGCCTGCGCCACCGGATCCTTGTCATTTATGGGCAAGTTCAAGGCATGCACGGTAAAGCGGAAAGTTGCGCCAGGCCAGATGATTCAATCGTCGCGAAGGACGCTCAGACATCAACCGGTTAGCGGGGATACAAAGGCCTTTCCGGATGACGCTCTTCCGCCTGAAAACCCGCTTAAGCATTCTTGCTACGCGGGAGAGGCCACAGGCGGCTTTGTTGTGCCGCCATAGCAAATGTTCTGCAGCCGGATCCACTGTGTCACGACACTGATTTGTCCTTTGGCGAGCTCAAGCGGCAAGCCGCAGGTGAGCTGTCACATTTATTAGAGAACAGGAGACGACATGGCGAAAGCCGTCAAGCTTTACGAAACAGGCGGGCCCGACGTCCTCCGTTTTGAGGATGCCCGTGTGGGTGAGCCGGGACCGGGGGAGGTCCGCGTCCGTCACGTGGCCGTAGGCCTGAATTTTGCCGACACTTACTTTCGCAGCGGCACTTACAAGATTCCGCTGCCCAGCGGCATCGGCAACGAAGCCGCCGGTGTGATAGAGGCCGTCGGTGCCGGCGTCACCCATCTGGCGGTCGGCGATCGCGTGACCTATACGGGCTTTACCAACACGCTGGGCGCCTACAGCACGGAGCGGCTGATCGCTGCCGAGCCGCTGATCAAGCTGCCGGAGGCAATCAGTTGCGAAGTCGCGGCGGCCATGACCATGCGGGGCTTGTCAGCGGCCTACCTGATGCGCCGGATCTGGCCCTTCAAGGCGGGCGACTCCATCCTGCTGCATGCCGCGGCAGGCGGTGCCGGCCTGATCATTTCGCAATGGGCCAAGCTGCAGGGACTGACGGTGATCGGAACGGTTTCCACCGACGCCAAGGCCGAAGTCGCGCGCGCCCATGGCTGTGACCACACGATCAATTACAGCCATGAGGACGTGGCCAAGCGCGTGCGGGAACTGACGGATGGCGTGGGCGTGAACGTGGTCTTCGACAGCGTGGGCAAGGACACCTTCATGTCCTCGCTGGACTCCCTCAAGCGCCGCGGCCTGCTGGTGTGCGTGGGTTTCGCCTCCGGCCCGGTCACCGGGTTCGATCCCGCAATTCTGGCCCGCAAGGGCTCGGCATACCTGACGCGCCCGGGCCTGGCCGACTATATCGCCGATCCCGCCGAGAAGGCGGAACTGGTCGGCGAGCTGTTCGGCCACGTGGCGGCTGGCCGCATCCGCATCGGGATCAATCAGCGCTATGCGCTGGAGGATGCCGTGCAGGCACATCGGGACCTCGAGTCTCGAAAGACCACCGGCTCGTCCATTTTCGTGATCTGACAGCACGAAGCAGCTTTCTCATCCAATTCGACATTCTCAAGATTCGCATCTCAACCTGGAGATCCATCAACATGAACTTCCTTGACGGCCACCTGTATCCCGAGAACCAGCAGCCTCTGATCATCACCGCCGCTCCCTATGCGCCGGGCTGGATCCCGTCAGACTTCCCGGAAGACATCCCTGTCACCATGGCGGATCAGATCCAGAAAGCGGTGGATTGCTACGAAGCCGGTGCGAGAGTGCTGCATCTGCATGTGCGCGAAGAAGACGGCAAGGGCAGCAAGCGGTTGTCCAAGTTCAACGAACTGATCGCCGGCGTGCGCGAGGCTTGTCCAGAAATGGTCATCCAGGTGGGAGGCTCTATCAGCTTCGCGCCTGAAGAGGGCCAGGGCGCCAAATGGCTTAGCGATGACACGCGGCACATGCTGGCCGAACTCGACCCGAAGCCCGACCAGGTGACGGTGACCGTCAACACTTCGCAGATGAATGTGACGGAGCATGCTGGTGTGGATGACTTCAAGGGCGTTTCGCGGGGGTTCCCGCACCTCTACGAGACCTACAAGGACATGGTCGTGCCCTCGAATCCCAGCTGGTTCGAGGAGCACGTTCGACGTCTGACAGCCGCCGGAATCCAAAGTGAGTTTCAGTGCTACAACATCAACAGCTTTGAAACGATTGAGCGGATGATTCGCCGCGGCGTCTACAAGGGCCCACTGGTGATGAACTGGGTGGCGATCAGCGGCGGCATGGATCAGGCGAACATCTACAACCTGGCAAACATTCTGCGCGCTGTGCCGGACGGAGCCGTGGTAACGGTGGAGAGCTCGGTGCTGAATGTGCTGCCCATCAACATGATCGGCATGGCTTTGGGCCTGCATGTGCGGTGCGGCATCGAGGACGTACTCTGGAACCAGACCCGCACGGGCAAGATGAGCACCGTCGAGCAGATCAAGCAACTGGTGCGTATCGCCGGCGAATTTGGCCGCCCCATTGCGACGGCGCAGCAGACCCGGGAGATCCTGCAGCTTGGGGTCTTCTACGACACCGTGGAGGAGACGCTTCAGAAGAATGGCTTCGCACCCAATCGTAACGGTGGCCATCAGGGCTTCCTGCGCAAGGCCGAATGCATGTAATGACCTTTGGGGGAACTGACAGCACATCCTGCATGAGTCGACCAGCATTTTCCAGAGGCGCACTCAAGCCGAAGTTGAAGTTCCCCTCATCGGCCCGAGTCCTGGCATCTCGCGATAAAGGAGTCCGTCATGATCCAAAAGCAAGCGGACTTACTCTCCTGAGGTTAGCCAACGATTCGTAGCGCTAGCCAAAGCCGGAGGCTGACCTCGCTCTCGTTTCATGCAGTTTTTAGCCAACGGCTCACGCAGCCTTTATTGCACTGTGCTTCGTGCCAGCGTTGCTCAACCGTCATCGTTGCACTACTGCCAGAGCGACGCATGCGGAAAGAGCGGAGGTTGAGCGATCGTCAACAAAACAAGTACATGGAGGTAGACAATGGCATTACGAATTCAAAAGCTGGTTGCGGTCACGCTGGGTACGGGAGCGCTTCTGGCGTTATGCGCTTCAGGGTGGGTGCAGGCGGAGGAAGCCTGGCCCACGCGCCCGATTCAGATGATCGTAGCGTCGTCGGCAGGATCAGGAACCGATGCCCTGGCACGCGTGATGGCACAACGCCTGTCGGTATCTTTGAAGCAACCAGTCGTTATTGAAAACCGGCCAGGCGGCAGTGGAGTCATCGGGACAAGCGCCGTAGTCAGGGCGCCGGCCGACGGATACACGATCCTTTACACCACGGCATCGAACATGGTCATCGCACCAGCCGTGCTGAAGGCCATCCCCTATGATCCGAAGAAGAGCCTGGTTCCAATCGCCGAGACGGCCGAGGGTGGCGTGATGTTGCTGGTCAGCAATGATCTGCCGGTCCACAACTTGCCGGAGCTCATCCAGCTGGTGAAGGCGAATCCGGACAAGTACAGCTACGCTACCTGGTCCATGGGATCTTCAGGGCAGCTGATGATGGAATGGCTCAAGAAGCAGACCGGCATGAAGGCCGATCACGTCGCGTATCGGACCTCGAATCAGCTATTGACCGACCTTGCCTCAGGTGTCGTGAAAATTGGCTGGACCGATCCGTCCGCGCCCGTCCCCTTCCTGCGTTCCGGAAAGGTCCGCGCCATTGCCATCGGAGGCAATGTGCGCGCACCGCAGTTCCCCAACGTCAAGACCATGGGTGAACAGGGCTATAAGTTCGATGCGGTGGGCTGGTTCGGCATGTTCGCGCCGGCGGGCACCAACCCGGCGATCGTGAAGAGGCTGGCCGATGAAGTCAACAAGGTCCAGACGTCCCCTGAGCTCGCAGCCATGATGAAAACCATGAACTTTGGGCCGCCGCCTGTGAAGACCTCGGTGCAGTTCGGCGAAACGGTCAACCAGGATCTGCAGGTCTGGTCGAAGATCGCGGCCGATGCAAAGATCCGGCTCGATGAATGAATCGGGCTGCGCACGGGGGCGCTGTCGACTTGCTGGTGGCGAGGTAACACTGCAGCAGGTGAGGCTCCCCCGAAATCAGTTCAGCCAGGGTTATGCCCTGCCCGCCCGCGAAGGTGCCGGCTTTCGGCGGACGGTGCCGCTTGCGGCCCGGCTCTCCTTGGGGCTGCAACCGAATTGCACGTGATACCAGCGCGAGAATCCGCTTAGCGCAGAAAAACCGAGCAGGGTCGCCACTTCAGTCAGCGGACGATCGCTCTCGATGACATGGCGCGTCGCGAGTTCCGTGCGGATTTCGCTAACGATCGACGAGAAGCTCTGCCCTTGTTCCGCCAGCCGGCGCTGAACCGTGCGGCACACCACGCCCAGGTGTTCGGCCACCTGCTCGATGCTGCAGCGCCCACTGGGCAACAGCAACAGGATCGTGCGCCGCACGTCCTCAAGCATTGTCGCCTGCTGCGACATGGCCGACTTGTCTATCAGCTGTTGCGCGTAGCGCACCATGGCCGGGTCGGCCCACGGGTTGCGCGCATCGAGATCGGCCTTCGCGCAGATGATGCCGTTGAAGTCACAATCGAATTCGACGTGAGGGCCAAAGAACCGTTGGTGCGTGCCAAGGTCCCGCGGCGCCGAGTGCTCGAAGCATACGCGCTGCGGCTGCCAGTCGGGCTTGAGGAGCTGGCGTATCAACCGCACCATGACCCCTAGCGCCAGTTCCACCCTTTGGCGCGTTGGCTGATGTGCTTTGCCAGCCATGACCACCTGGCGAATAATGACCAGGCCGCCACATTCCTCGACCGCAAGCGACACAGCACCGTTGATCACCGATTGATAGCGGATCAGCATGCCAAGCGAGTCGCGCAGCGTCGCCTGGTCGCGGATCAGCATTCCTACTGCCCCAAGATTGGACAACAGGCGCGACTCGGCCATGCACAACCCGAAACTCTCGTTGCCTGACATGATTGCGGACGCCTGGAGCAGGCGTCCGTAACGCTCGACTGGAATCATGAGGTCCGGTTCGCGAAGCACGCTCGGACTTAACCCTGCGTCAAACAGCATCCGCACCGGGTCCAGCCCGGCGGCACGAGCGACCTCGCTGTAGTTGGTGAGGGCCGCGGCGCGGACAAGTAACGACATTGGGAATTGACGCAGAAGATTGACAGTTCATCATAAATACCTGTCATGCATTGTCAAGCGAGAGAAACCCGCGACGTTCATCCTCGCAAGGTTGCGGGGACCACTCCGGGTGCCGCAGTGAAGCGTTGAATCCTCTCCGGGCAGCCCGTGCGTCCTGCATCAGTGGATGGCTGTCATCAAATGCCAAATTCAAGGCGCCCAAAGCAAAGCGGGATGTTTCGCCAGGCAGGATGATACGGTGCGAGAAGTCCTGATCGAGAATCGTCACGTCGAACGTGATGCAACCTTCCTCGCGACGGGAAGAAGCGCTTGGCCCTGCCTTCCAAACCAAAGCCATCGGCCGTACCCGCTGACGGACAGGGCAGCGCTGGCGAGTCATCAAACCAAACGAGGAAAATGAATCCCATGACATCCGGAAATCAGCCAACGGTTGTGATTGTTCCCGGCTTTCGCGATCACATGCCGGAGCACTGGCAATCGCTGCTGGCAGATCGTTTGCAGCAGCAGGGACGAGCGGTGCGCATTGTGCCCCAGATTGATCAGGACAAGAGGTTGCGCAGTGCCCGGGTGGCGAACCTTGACCGTGTCGTAAGCGGCATTGCAGGGCCAGTCATCCTGGTTGCCCATAGTGTCGGCTGCCTGATCACGGTTCACTGGGCACAGGGGACAGAGCGCGCCGTGCAGGGTGTACTACTTGCCGGGCCGACCGACTACGACAGCCCGTTGCCTGCCGGATACAAGGATCCGCAGACGCTGGCAGAGGAGGGCTGGACCCCGATCCCGCGGCGCCCTCTGCAATTCCCGAGCATCGTGGTCGGGAGCCGCAATGATCCGCTCGGGAGGTTCGAACGAATCCGCGAGCTGGCGCAGGCCTGGGGCAGCCGTTTCGTCGATGCCGGGGAAGTGGGGCATCTCGGACCGGCTGACGGATATGGAACGTGGCCGCTGGCAGAGGAACTGGTCCAGCAACTTTGAGCCGGAGCGTGGATCGGCGTTGGTAGCCAACGCCGTGCGCCAGGGATGGTGTTCGAAACCCATGTGCCTGCGGGCACGCCTTGTGAACACGGCTTCCAGCGCCAATGGTTCGGCGCGCATGATGTCACGCGATCGGTTGGGTCAATAAAACGCCGCCCGCCGGCAGCGACCACAGTGCGGCTTGCGCAGCGGCAATGGCTGACGGGCGGGCATCGGCTCGCGAAGCGAACCTGGCCAGCTGCTTTCGCGGCCGCCGTCAGTCCGGAGTGAAGTTGATGGAGCGCAACAGCTTGCCCTGGCGCTCGTAGGACTCGTGCGCATCCTTCAAGAGTTCTTCAGTGGTAGCCAGCGAGCCGGGTTCCATCCCTATCCCCTCGAGCTTTGGGCGGAGCGCGGGCGATTGCGTTACCTTGAGCGTAGCGTCGCGCATTTTGGCGATCACCGCTGACGGTACGCCAGACGCCGACCAGAGCGCCATCCAGCTCACGTCGCGGAGATCGGGATATCCCAGCTCGGAAAAGGTGGGAACGTTGGGCAGTGCCGCCATCCGCCTGGGCGAAGCCACGGCATAGGCCCTGAGCTTCCCGGCCTTGATGAACGGCATCGAAGTCGCCGGGCCGTCGAACATGAGAGGCACTTGTCCGCCCATGACATCTTGCAGTGCGGGCGGCGAACCCTTGTAGTTCACAGTGCCCACATCGAGTCCGGCAAGGCGATTGAATTGCACGCCCATCGTCTGGCCACGCGTGCCGACACCGAAGTTTGCGTAGTCGAGCTTGCCCGGGTTCGCCTTGATGTACGTGACCAGCTCCCCAAGATTCTTCGCGCGCAGGCCGGGATTCCCGACAAGAATGAGGCTGGACTGCGTGAGTTGGGCAATCGGGACGATGTCCTTGAACGGGTCGTATGGTGCCTTGACGACGTGAGGCACTTCCGAGGCGATCCCCTTCTGGATCAGGAGGAACGTGTAGCCGTCTCGCGGCGAAGACAGCATGCTCTGGACGGCGATGGAGCCGCCCGCGCCAGGCTTGTAATCGACGATAACAGTTTGGCCAAGCGGAGCCTCCAGTTCATGGGCAATCAGACGTGCCACGATATCCGCGGTACCGCCCGGCGGCGCGCCTACGAGTATCCGCACAGGCTTGCCTGGCCATTCGGCGGCCTGGGCCGCATCCATGGCCGGCACCAGAGAGCCAAAGGCGAGCGTAAGCGCCATACCCTGGCGCACTATCTGGGTAAAGCATTTCATTGCGGTCTCCATGCTGTCAGACCGTCCGCCGGCCAGCGCTGGTGATTGGCCAATGCGGAGTCATCGGTGCACCCGGCATATATGCCGGGCGTGGCAGCGTCGCTCAGCGAGCGGTCCGTTGTCTTACCGTTCTTCTGTGCCTGTTGCCTGCGAATCAGTAGGGGATATCGCCCACGATGCCGGCGCGCTCCAGCTTGCGCGGTGCAGGAAAGTAGTCGTTGACGGCGTAGTGCTGCGTGCTGCGGTTGTCCCAGACCGCAACGTCGCCCTCCTGCCATGCCCAGCGCACCTGGTATTCGGGAATGGTGGCGCGGCTGGTCAGATAGTTGAGCAGCAGAGAGGCGCCGGGCGACTTGTCGATGCCGTAGCGCACGTTGGCCGGCGTGCTGTAGTTGGTGAAGTGCGTCGTGAACGAGGCGCCGACGAACAGGATCTTCTCCCCGGTCTCCGGGTGGGTGCGTACCACCGGATGCTCCACCGGCGGATGATCCTTGGCCAGCTTTGCGCGGTCTTCCGGCGTCATGACCGCACCGAAGCTGTGTTCGATGCTGGCCCTGGCGCGCAGGCCGTCAATCTTCCCCTTGATCTCCTCCGGCAACTCCTCGTACGCCTTCACCATGTTTACCCAGATGGTGTCGCCGCCGATCTCCGGGCATTCGATGCAGCGCAGCACTGCCCCCATGGCCGGATTGGGGCGCCAGAGGCCGTCGCAGTGATAGCTGTTCTCGTAGCTGTGCGGGTTGTCGCTCCGGTAGACCTTCACCAGGCCCGGATGTTCGGGAACACTGCCGACTACCGGATGGTCTTCCAGCTTGCCGAAGCCGCTCGCGAAGGCCACGTGATCGGCACGCGTGATCTCCTGCTTGCGAAAGAAGAGAACCCTGTGCCTGAGCAGCGCCGCCCTGATCTCGGCGAACAGCGCCGGATCGCGCGCCGCCTCGCCGAGGTTGACGCCGGAAATCTCGGCCCCGATGGCGGGGGTGATTTGCCTGATCTTCATTTCCTATGCCTCCTCCAGTCTGGTGAATCCGCGGACAGTGCAGTGTCCGGGTTCTTGCAGGCCAGTATCTGGCGTCCCCGGCTTCCGTGCTTACTCTGCTGGGACATTTACTTTCCAATTGGCGACATTCAGCGTGCGGCTGCGGCAAGCGACAGCAAAGTTCCCTAACATTGCGCCGTCGCACAAAGCAATTCATTCCCCAGCCAGAGAACGAAGGACATCTACCATGGCAGCACCCCAGAGCAAGGTTATCGTGACGTGCGCCGTGACCGGCGGCATCCACACTCCGACGATGTCGCCCTATCTCCCCATTACTGCGCAGGAAATTGAAGACGAGGCTGTTGCCGCAGCCGAGGCCGGCGCCTCGATCGTCCATCTCCATGCCCGCAAGCCGGAGAATGGCCAGCCGTCCCAGGACCCCGCACTCTTTCGCGAGTTCCTTCCGCGCATCGCGGCTCGCTCCGACGTGGTGATCAACCTCACGACGGGCGGCGCCCCCAACATGCTCGTCGAGGAGCGCCTTCAGCCGGCGCTGCAGCTCAAGCCCGAAGTGGCCTCGCTGAACATGGGTTCGATGAACTTCGGCCTGTATCCGATGGTCGCCCGGCACAAGGAGTTCAAGCACGACTGGGAGCGTCCTTACCTGGAGGGCTCCGAGGACCGCGTCTTCCGCAACACGTTCAAGGAGATCCGCTACATCCTGGAGTCGTGTGCGGACAATGGCACTCGCTTCGAAGTCGAATGCTACGACACCAGTCATCTCTATACCGCCGCGCACTTCGCTGACCGCGGCATCCTCAAGGCGCCGTTCTTCATCCAGTCGGTGTTCGGCCTGCTCGGCGGCATCGGCACGCATCCCGACGACGTTATGCACATGCGGCGCACCGCCGAGCGTCTGTTCGGCAAGGACTACTACTGGTCGGTGCTCGGCGCCGGCCGCAGCCAGATGCCGATTGCCTCGATGGCGGCTGCCATGGGCGGAAACGTCCGCGTCGGACTGGAGGATTCGCTGTGGGAGGGTCCGGGCCGGCTGTCTACCAGCAATGCCGAGCAGGTCAAGCGCGTCGTTGGCGTTCTGAAATCGCTGAACCTCGAGGTTGCCACGCCGGACGAGGCGCGTGACATGCTTCAGCTGAAGGGCAAGAATGCTGTCGCGTTTTGACAGTGCAGGTTTCCCCTGCCGGCCAGTGGTTCCAAGCATCTTCTCCAGGCTCATGAATAGCTTCTCTTAACTCGTCCAAGGAAATTCTCATGTCTCATCCTGTTGTCCTGGTTACCGGTGCGACCGCTGGCATCGGCCGCGCGACGGCGCTTGCCTTTGCAGCCAAAGGCGCGCGACTGGTCTGTTCGGGGCGGAACGCTGCTGCCGGAGAGAGCCTCATCTCGGAACTGCGGCAGATGGGCGCGGAAGCGGATTTCCTGGCGGCCGATATCAGCCGTGAAGACGATGTCATCCGTCTTGTCGGGCATGCCATCGAGCGCTTTGGATGCCTCGATATCGCCGTGAACAGTGCCGGAACGGAGGGAACACCGGGATCGATCGTCGAGCAGACAGTCCAGTCGTACACGACGGTTTTCGATGCGAATGTCCTTGGAACCTTCCTCTGCATGAAGCACGAGCTGCGCGCGATGATCTCGCAAAAGCGGGGGGCGATTGTCAATCTCTCCTCCACGATGGGCAGCCGCGGCAACCCGCGCAATCCGATGTACGTGGCAAGCAAGCACGCGATCGAGGGCCTCACCAAGTCCGCGGCGCTCGACGCCATCACATCGAATGTCCGCGTCAATGCCGTGGCCCCGGGCCCGATTGAAACGGGCATGCTCGGACGCATTGCCGGTGGCGCGGATCGCATCGCGGCTGTCGCCGCAACCATTCCCGCCGGACGCGTCGGCACGCCGGAAGAAGTCGCTGATGCGATCATCTTCCTGGCCTCCGATCAGTCCACGTACATCACGGGCCAGATCCTTCACGTGAATGGTGGGAAGACAGCCTCGTAATATTCATGGCATTTTTGCGCTCTCCCAGGCGTTCGACCAGATTGCCGGGGCGGTACACGCGCGGCTGTAGTGGTGCCTCTTGATCCGGTTCGAGCGCGGGGATAACGACAACACGACAAATGTCATACCCATTCAGGGAGCAATCATGGACTTGGAACTGACAGGCAAGCGCGCCATTGTCACCGGTGGCAGCCGCGGTATTGGCAAGGCGATTGCATACCAGCTCGCCCGGGAGGGCGTCGATCTGGTGCTCGCCGCGCGTGGGAAGGCGGCCCTGGAGACGACCGCTGACGAAATTGCGGCCGAGACGGGACGCCGCGTCATGACACTGACGGTCGACACTGCCAGCCAGGCGTCCGTTGACGCCATGGTAGAACATGCTATCAGTTCCCTGGGCGGCATCGACATCCTGGTCAATGCGGCAGCGCTGCCCGGCGGCCTCTCCCCAGCGACGGCATTGGAGCAGATCGTCGATGCGGAAGCACTGGAAGACATCAACATCAAGGTCATCGGCTACCTGCGCACGGCACGGGCGCTAGCGCCGCACCTGATCGCAAACGGCTGGGGCCGAATCATCAACGTCGGCGGCCTCGCCATTTATCGCACCGGCCGGCCGGTGGCGACCCTGCGCAATGTGGGCGTCGCAGCCATCACCAAGAACATGGCCGACGAACTGGGCCCGAAGGGCATCAATGTCACCGCCGTCCATCCGGGCGCCACCCGCACGGAACAAACGGACGCCGCCACCGAGGCTCGCGTCGCGTCGTGGAACACCCTCGGGCGCATTGTCGACGCCAGCGAGGTGGCAAACGTCGTGACCTTCCTCGCCTCGCCGCTAAGTGTCGCCATCAACGGCGATGCCATCCAGGTAGGCGGCGGGATTCCAGGCGACATTCACTACTGAGACGCTTCCCACCGCCGCCCTGACGGGCAGCGGTGCTACCAAACGGTGCTGTCAACTCAGCACAGTCGAACCGGACTGGTGGCTAACGTGCCCATTGCGCGGAAAGCGGCAGACGGATTTCGGGTGAGTTCGGTGTGTTCCCGCCAGGCCGGGAAGCGCGCGGCGAACTGTTTGCGGTAGCGCGAAGCGCGCAGCAAGTGCCACTTCAGAGCGAAATGCGGACGGATCGGCCCGAAGCGCGAGAGGAAGGCCTGGGTGCGCTTCGGTTCGAGAAAGCCCGGCATGCGGGGCTCAACGCCCGAGAATGGAATGCCTCGTTTGAGATCCGTAACCCGCGGTCGACGTGCCAGCCCCACTTCGACAGGGGCATGACACGTTGTCACTATGCCGGCCCTCAGAACACGTGACGGATACCCACAGCAACGCCAACCATCGAGGTCTGGCCATTCGGAAGCACGTAAGTATTCGTCGTAAGACTGGTGGCGAAACTGCTTGCCGCCGATTCCATGGCCAGGCCAGCGTTCTTTGAATAGGCCGTGGTGAGGTAGATGTCGGTACGCTTGGAGAACGCGTAGTCTGCAATCAGGGCGATCTGCCAGGGGTTGGCAACGTGGGTGTTACCTCCCAGGTTTTTCACGTTCTGGTAGTCGTACTCAAGCGTGAAATCGAGCGTCGACGAGAATCGGTATTGACCGCCAACCCAGTAGAAATCGTCACGTTGAATCAACGCGCCGTTCTGATTCTTGTTCTGACCCCAGCGGTAACCACCCATCACCTTCGCCGTGCCATTGAGGGCGTAGCTCGCCATGACAGCAGCTTTCTTGAAGGTACCGCTGCCAGTGCCGATCGTCGGATTCCATTGGTCATAGGCGATGCCTACCCCGAAAGGCCCGGCAAGATAGTTCAGCCCCGCACCATAGCCCGTGTCGCGGCGGAACTGCCCTGGCACTTCACCGTTGCCACCAGCAGTCGGGAGGGTGGCAGCGACTTGCGGAAGTGTCGTGCCTACGCCAAACGACCAGTTAGCCATTGCCGTGAGTCCCCCGAACACCCCGGTGTACTTCACCGCGTTGTCTTCACGGAAGTTGCCACCGGCAATCACGCCGGTAGGCTCATACTGGGTGGCATATCGAGCCGGGATAAAGTTGGCCAGCGTGGAGAACAACGAATGGTATTGCCGACCGAAAGCAATCTGGCCGTATTTCGAGTCAAGGCCAACAAAG
Organism: Cupriavidus sp. IDO; assembly: GCF_000812465.1. Taxonomy (GTDB): domain Bacteria; phylum Pseudomonadota; class Gammaproteobacteria; order Burkholderiales; family Burkholderiaceae; genus Cupriavidus. The sequence goes on from NZ_JWMA01000140.1 coordinate 18,915, forward strand.
GCCTGGCGACCAAACAACCGGCCACCCTGTTGCATGTTGCCGGTATCGCTGGCGAAACCGCTCTCAAGGACGAAAACCGACTTCAGCCCGCCACCCAGATCTTCCGTGCCGCGAAGACCCCAACGCGAGCCGGAGTATCCACCGGCGTCTTCGCGAATGACCTTGCCGCCCTGGCCCGGATTGAATCCGTTAGTCGCCGACGGCACGGCGCCAACGTGGTTAACGTACTCGACGTTTGCGTCTACCACGCCATAGAGCGTTACGCTCGATTGCGCTTCGGCTGCGCCACACGCACAGATAGCGGCGAGGGCAAAAATTCCTCTTTTCATCTACTCGTTCCTCCTTGGCCCATGTTCTGGTTTCATTTTTGCGATGCTCGGTCACCCTGACATGCAGCGTCAGGGTGCGGGGCGAGTGTCTGATGCCTCCGGCTTGTCGCGCTTGTTCTGCTGCGACTTCGAATTGCTGATCTGCGACACGTTGGGGTACACCCTTGCTTCGCGTTGCGGCTGGCGGAGCGCCGCTCGCTTTCCGGCCTGGGGCCGATTGGTGTAGTGCTGAAGGACGAGCCGTGGCCACGGCAGGCGCTCGATGCCTTGTGCCGTTACCTGAAGCTGATGAGCCCCTCCCCTTGAGTTCTGAGCTTTACCCACAAGTCCGGTTGTAAACCGGATCGGACGGTGTTAACTTTCGTCCATTCTGTTGATGCAGCGGCAGCGGATTGGCGATCGAGGAC
>NZ_JWMA01000141.1 GCF_000812465.1 Cupriavidus sp. IDO
CGTCGAGCACATCGCTGCCAAACGGTAGTGGCTTGCCATTAGGCAAGGTGGCGTGCAGGATAGCCGCCCGGCCGATGCTTTCCGTATCGAAATGCGCCCCCCCCCCCGCGCCCGCCGTGGGCACCACGGCCTGCGTCGTTGCCTTGAACTGCACGTCCATCGGCAGCCCTTGCGGATCGACCTCGATTTCGTTGCGCGTGAAAGGCATCAGGCCGGACACAACTGCGTGGCCCCATGGGTCCACGCGCAGGCCGTTGGTGTTCACTACCCGCGCACCACCGGCATCCTTCGCTTCGACCACGGCCACCGTTTCGCTGGTGCTCGGCGAGAAGGCCACGCCACCGGCATAGGCGACGATGCCGCCGGCGATGCCGACGCTGCCCTGGGAGTAGTTGCGGCTGTTGCCGATGCTGCCGGTGAGCGTTGCCACCGGCGAGACGTAGCCGACATTGCCGCCGATGCTGGTGCTGCTGCCGTTGCGGTCGCCGTTGTAGCCGGCATTGAGTCCATAGGTGAACGCGTTATCGACGCCAAGCGACCCGCTGACCGATTCCTGCACGCTGGTGGCGCCGTTGAAATCGCTCTGCACGCTGGTCATCGAGTAGGGCGCCTGCGCAGCCCTGCCAAGCGGAATGCCGACATTGAGCATGACGCGGTTCTCCCACTTTGCGCTGCTCACATTGAACTGGCGCGACGCAGTCACGCCGAAGTTGATGCGTCGGAAGCTGTTGTTGTAGCCCAGCTGGAATTGCGTATCGGTGTCCGGCTGGTTCCAGTAGGTCTGGGTGGAGCCGAACAGGTAGAGCGAGCCGAGCCTGCCGGGCAGGGTCTGGCTCACGGTCAGTTGCAGCCTGCCGCGCTGGATGCCGCCCATGGCATAGCCGCTGTCGCGCCCATCCAGGTCGCGCAGTGCCATCGCATCGGCGAGGCTCAGGAAGCCGCGCGTGGCTTGCTGTAGTTCACCCGCAGGCTCTGGCCGCTGCGGTCGGGCATGTTCTGCAGCCGCGTGCTGGCATGCGTGACGTCTGCACTGAAGGCGCCGTAGTCGGTGTTCAGGGCCGCGCCCAGCACCGCCGACGCATAGCCCTCGGCAAGCGCCACGCCGCCGTAGCCGGTGAGCAGGTTGGTGAAGCCGTGCTGCAGGGTGCCCTGCACCATCATCGGCTTCTCCTGCACGCTGGTGTTGCGGTATTGGCCGGCGGTGACGCTGAACCGCGTGATGCCCGGCCGCAGCGCATTGACCGCCGCGGCGAAGGGCACTTTCGAGATCCGCACGCTGCCATCCGCCTCCGTCACGATCACCTCGAGGTCGCCGCCGTAGCCGGTCGGATAGAGGTCGTTGATCTCGAATGCGCCGGGGGACACCGTGGTTTCGTAGAGGATGTTGCCGTTCTGGCGGATCTGCAGCCGTGCATTGCTGTTGGCGATGCCGTGGATGGTCGGCGCGTAGCCGCGCTGCGATTCCGGAACCATGCGGTCATCGCTGGCAAGCTGCACGCCGCGGAACCCGATGCTGTCGAACACCGAGCCATCGGTGAAGGCGTCGCCGATGACCAGCTGGCTGCGTATCGGCGCAATGCTGCGCTGGAGATTGGTCTGCGTGGCCTGGTAGCTGGTGTCCGCACCATTGTCGTAGTTGAGGCTTCCGCTGTGCCGGAGCCGCCAGGCCCCGACGTTGACGCCGGCGCGCAGGCCGACATAGCCCTGCGTATATGACATGCCCTGCGTATCGGTGCGATAGGCATTGGCCTCGTACTGGAGCTGCACCGCATTGACGCCATCGTCCCAGTGTTCCGGTTCGACAAAGCCGCGGGCGCGATGCCGCATGGCGATCTGCGGCACGCTGACGTCCAGGCGGAGGTCGCCGCTGTCGAAGTCCGCGCGGGCACCCTGGACCAGCTCCGGCAATGACAGGCAGCCCGAGGCCGGCACGGGTTCCTGGCCGGACGCCTGTCTTGCCGCCTCGAGCTTCGCCATGTCCACGCCAATCCGATCGAGCAGCGCGCGGTCGAAGCAGGGTCGCACGCTGCCCGCCTGTCCCGGCTCGGGCTCCATGCTGATGTCATGCCGGCCCATCCATGATCCGTTGACGTGCAGGTCGACCCGATAGCGCCCCGGCGCCACTACGTTGCTTTTGCTGTAGCGGCTGATATCGGTCTTGCCCAGGCCGAAACGCTCGAGGAATGTGTCGTTGAATTCAACTTCTGCCACCAGCGTGGGATCGGCCGGCTTGTCCGGCTCCGCAAGGGCCCCACCCGCCAGCAATGGCAGGAGGATGGCGCTCAGCGGGCGCAGGCGGAGTCTGGCGGGGTGGCTCTCGGCTTTTCGTCTGAACATGTCAATCAATCTCGCTTCCGGGCACGGCGCGGCCCGGAGCCGCGCAGCGCGGCCGTTGGCTATCTGATTCCGGCGGGATGGATCGCGCCGTGCCGGGATTTCAGACACGCGCGACCGGGCGCAATGGCAGTCTGCGGTCAGGGAGCGGCTTGCTGCGGTGTGGTGGAAGCGTGCGCCGCTGAATGGCCGGGATCGAGCATCGAGATACCTTCGACGTCGCCGCCGTAGTCATTGATGGCGTGATACCGAACCTTCGTTCCGGCCGTGATGGCGGTACCTTCGGGCAGCGCAAAGCGCTTCGTTGCGCCGGGCGCCACCATGCTTGCGGCGATAGGTTCGGATGCCGGCTCCGCGGCGCCACGCTCGTTCAGCAATTCCAGCGTGGTGAAGGAAACATGGAAAGACGTGGGGTTGGTGGCCTCGAGCGCGGGGGCGCTGCCGCCACGGACCAGGCGCCACCGGACCTGTTCCGGCGCCTGCGCCGCCGAGCCTTGCAGTTCCGAGGGCCGGTAGAACAGCTTGATGCGCGAGCGGAAGGCCAGTTGCAGGGTGTTCTCCGCGCCGCCGCCTGCCTTGGGTTTGGGCGGCACTTCCAGTACGTTCAGCCAGAACAGCGATTCCTTGTCCGTCGCCATCGGCTCACTGGCGGTATGCAGAATCCGGAGGGTTTGCCCCTTCCCGGCTTCGATCCGCGCCAGCGGCGGCACCACGGTGAAGGGCGTGCTCACCAGGGACGGGTCGTCGTTCGGATTGCCGGTATCGAGCCAGACTTGGGTCAGTGCCGGATTGCGCCCCTCGTTGCTGAGCTTGACCGTGACTTCCGTATCCTGGGCTTTGTAGACGACCCGCGTTGCGCCAATGACGATGGAAGCCTGCGCACCGGAGCACACAGTCAGGCCAAGCGCCAGGCCAAGCGCGAGGCGTGCATACAGGAGAGTCTTGCTTGTCGTTTGCGGATGCATGTTGCGCGGTAGGGATAGGCAGGGACGCACGGCAGGCCCGCCGCCGTCCCGATGTGGCGGGCGCCTGCTTACTGGTAGGCGATGGTGTACATCACGCTGGAGTTGGCGGTGCCGGCAGTGGCGACCCCCGTGGCGTAGTACTGCGCGTAGTAGCTCAGCGTTGCCGAGCCGCCGGAAAGGGCGACTGACTTGGAGTTCTGCGCCGCGTCGGTGGCGCCGGCCTTGATGTCGGAGGCATCGATGCCGTTGAGCAGGGCGATCTGCACGTTCGAGGCGTCGCCCGCGCTGAGCTTCATGCCGCTGGTCGGCGTGCAGGCGCTCAGGTTGATGGTGAACGGGGTGCGGCCGGCCGTCTTGCCGGCGGTGCTCAGCGACGCTGTCGAGACTTTCGGCAGCGCGACGGTGAAGTCCTTGCCGCCGGAGCCGTTGCCGGAGATGGTGCAGGTCTGGGAGGTGATGTTGCCGGTGAAGGTGATGGTGCCATCGGCCGCATTGGCCAGTTGAGACGCCAGTGCTGCGCCAAGGACGGTGGCAGCAGAGATCAGCTTGGTTTTCATTGCGGATGATCGTGGGTGGGATTGAACGGGCTGCGATGCCTTCTCGCAGGTCATTTCTCGCTCGAGAAACGAGCCCGAACATTAAGGTCCGGCAAGCACGCCCGAAATCGCAATTCCCCTAAAGTTGGCGAAGGGATCCGCGCTTTTTTGCAAAAAATCGCACGTTTCTGATTTGGCTGTTTCTGGCGGGAAAGCGGCTACGGGCCTGGGGAAGCGGAGGCCCGGGGACGAAAGGTCGTCGCGTCCGGCCGGACGCGAGGTGGGATGTTTCTGAGGAGGCTCGGCTGATTGGCGGGGGAGTGCCGCAGGCAGCTACAATTGCGCCCCCGCAACGGGGTATGCAGGCCCCGCCGGCAAGCGCGGCGGGGCGGGTTTATCATCGGGCTTTTCCATTGTCCCAAGGCTCTCCTCGCAGCACCGGAGTGCCCGAACCAGGAGCCAAAGTGCCCGATCTGTCCGCGTTCCCCATCACCCGCAAATGGCCCGCGCAACATCCTGACCGCATCCAGCTCTATTCGCTGCCCACGCCCAATGGCGTGAAGGTATCGACCATGCTGGAAGAGACCGGCCTGCCGTACGAGCCGCATCTGGTGCGCTTTGACGCCAATGACCAGCTCTCGCCGGAATTCCTTTCGCTGAACCCCAACAACAAGATCCCGGCCATCCTCGATCCGAATGGTCCGGGCGGCAAGCCGTTGCCGTTGTTCGAATCCGGCGCGATCCTGCTGTATCTGGCGGACAAGTCGGGCAAATTCATTCCCGCCGACCCCGCCGGCCGCTATGAAACAATCCAGTGGCTGATGTTCCAGATGGGCGGCATCGGCCCGATGTTCGGCCAGGTCGGCTTCTTCAACCGGTTTGCAGGCAAGGACTACGAGGACAAGCGCCCGCTGAAGCGCTACGTGGAGGAAAGCCGCCGCCTGCTCAACGTGCTCAACGACCGCCTGGCCGGCCGCGCATGGATCATGGGCGACGCCTACACCATCGCCGATATCGCGACCTTCCCCTGGGTGCGCAACCTGCTGGGCTTCTATGAGGCGGGCGACCTGGTGGGCATCCAGGACTTCCCCCACGTCACGCGCGTGCTGGACGTGTTCCTGAAGCGGCCGGCCGTGGTGAAGGGACTGGATACGCCGCATCGGGGGTAAGCACGGGAGGGCTTCGGCGCCGCAGGGCGGCATTGTCCTACAAGACGCCTTCCGCAGCGCCTACAGTGATGTGTCCGAAACGCATCCTATAGTCAAAGGCAGATCCGCAATGCCTCGAGGAGCCAGGACCATGCAGCTGCCTCACCCTTCCCGAACCGCCCGCGGTGCCGCGGCGGCATGCGTGGCTGCCGCCGTGCTCTGTGGCTGCACCGAATCGGCCAGACTGCCTTCCGAAGCGGGTTTCGGCCCGATGCCGCAACTGCCGGCCCCCAACCACACCGCCATTCCCACCGTTCACGTCGCGCCGGCCAGGGGCTGGGCCGATGGCGCCAGGCCAGTGGCCGGCGACGGCATGGCGGTCAACGCCTTCGCCGACAAGCTGGACCATCCGCGCTGGCTGTACGTGCTGCCCAATGGCGACGTGCTGGTCGCCGAGACCAATGCGCCGCCCAAGCCGGACGACGGCAAGGGCATCCGCGGCTGGATCATGAACAAGCTGATGGCGCGCGCCGGGGCCGCCGCGCCCAGCGCCAACCGCATCACGCTGCTGCGCGATACCAATGGCGACGGCGTGGCCGACCAGCGCTCGGTCTTCCTGAAGGACCTGCATTCGCCGTTCGGCATGGTGCTGGTCGGCAACGATTTCTACGTGGCCGATACCGATGCCGTGCTGCGGTTCCCCTACCAGCCCGGACAAACCAGCATCACCGCCGCCGGGCAGAAGGTGGTGGACCTGCCGGCCGGCACGCTCAACCATCACTGGACCAAGAACATCATCGCCAGCCGTGACGGCAGCAAGCTGTATGTCACGGTCGGGTCCAACAGCAATGTCGGCGAGAACGGCATCGACAAGGAAGCCGGACGCGCGGCAATCTGGGAAGTCGACCGGAAGACCGGGCAGCACCGCATCTTCGCCAGTGGCCTGCGCAACCCGAACGGCATGGCATGGGAACCCGTGACCGGCGTGCTGTGGACAGCCGTCAACGAGCGCGACGAAATCGGCAGCGACCTGGTGCCGGACTACATCACCTCGGTGCGCAACGGCGGTTTCTATGGCTGGCCCTACAGCTACTACGGCCAGCACGTGGACGAACGCATCAAGCCGCAGGCGCCGGACCTGGTCGCGAAGGCGATTGCGCCCGACTACGCGGTGGGCGCGCATACCGCCTCGCTGGGCCTGGCCGCCGCTGGCGGCAACAGCCTGCCGGCGCGCTTCCACGACGGCATGTTCGTCGGCCAGCACGGGTCATGGAACCGCAAGCCGTTCGCCGGCTACAAGGTCATCTTCGTACCGTTCGACAACGGCCGCCCGAAAGGCGCGCCTTTCGACGTGCTGACCGGCTTCCTCAGCAAGGACGGCGAAGCGCAGGGCCGCCCGGTGGGCGTGGTGATCGACAAGCGCGGCAGCCTGCTGGTGGCCGACGACGTCGGCAATACCATCTGGCGCGTGAGCGGGGCGAAGTAGGGGCTGAACGATGACCACGCCAGGCATGGCCGTTGCCGCACTGGCCGGAACGCTTGCCTATGTCGGCATTGCCGTTGCCGGGTGGGGCGGATTTGCCGCGTTCTTCGCCCATCCTGCCCGCACGGCGGTCGCCGTCGTCACGCTGCTGCTGACCGTGGCCGCGCTGTTCAGCCGCGGCAACATGAGTGCCGGCGAACGGGAGGACCGCGACAATCGCTGGGTGCTGGCAGCCTTCGGCGTGCTCGGGCTGCTGCTGGCGTGGCTGCCGGCATGGTCCGACCGGCACGAGGTGTGGACCTTCGGCGGCGATGCCGTGCGTTGGCTCGGCGTTTTTCTATACGCCGCCGGCGGCGCGCTGCGCCTGTGGCCGGTGTTTGTCCTCGGACGCCGCTTCAGCGGACTGGTGGCGATCCAGCCCGGACATGCGCTGGTGACCAGCGGACCCTATGGCGTGATTCGCCATCCGAGCTACCTCGGGCTGATGATCAATTCGCTGGGATGGGCGCTGGTGTTTCGTTCCGGCATCGGCGTACTGCTGACCGCGATGATGCTGGTGCCGTTGCTGGCGCGGATCAGGGCGGAAGAGGCGTTGCTCAGGGCGCAGTTTGGGGACGAGTATGAGGCTTACCGTGGGAGGACTTCGAGGTTGATTCCGGGGGTTTATTAGGCTTCATCGCCGAATTGCAGGGGGAGGCTGAGCTGCATATCAGCGGTTTGGGGCTACCTGCACTGGCGATTGGTGGCTGCGGATCGGCGCTGTCGTAGGTCGACGGCCCGGTTTCGCCCTGCCGGGCGATCTACTTTTGGACGGCGCCCAAAAGTAGGCAAAAGGCGCCGTCTGTCCTCGGCGGACGGCCAGTCTTATCGTAGTGTTCGACGGTTTTTGTACGGGTATGGG
>NZ_JWMA01000142.1 GCF_000812465.1 Cupriavidus sp. IDO
AACCAGCGCCCGGCGACCTCAGCCGGCAGTAGAGTAAGAGACAGGGCGTAGTCGGACTATTTCCCTGCCTCTCCTCTCCGAACCGGACTTGCGCCTCTCAACGCATCCGGCTCTCCGTTCAAGTGTTGCTCATAGCAAAGGCGACATCGGGGTAGCGCGACTCGATGGTACGGCGTGTCTCATCGCGCAGGATGTACGGATTTTCTGTCAGGGTCCGCCAAGTAAAACGACCTTTGCGACTGGTCACGAGACGCCGAAGCGCCACCACCCCATACCACCCCCGACTGTTCTGGCCTTGTAACACCCATGTTGTAGCCTGTCCCGGTTCCGGCGCCCGGATGCAGTCGCGCATCAGCGACCTGAACCCGCGCCGGTACTTGCGCGCGAGCCAGTGTCCGAGTTTCCAGAAGACCGTTCGGTCTATTTTCGTGAACATGGTGGCCGTATAGTCGGTGTATTGATAAAAGGCAGCCCAGCCAGCAATCTGCCGATTCAGGCTTTCCATCAGGTCCATCCGGTTCATGCCGTAGTTGCCCGACAATTGCTTTACGAGCCTCCCGGCAAAGCCTCGATACTTCTCCCACGGTATGGTCGTCACAGGCCGCATGCGGCCGCGTGGCCCACGCTTGCGAATGATCCGGTGACCGAGGAAGACAAAGCCGTCGTTCACATGCGTGATATGGGTTTTCTCCATATTTAGCGTGAGCTTCAGTTCGCCTTCAAGGAACCCACGGCACGCTTCGCGTACTGCCTCAGCATGTTCACGGGTTCCCTTGACCACGATCACAAAGTCGTCCGCGTATCGACAGTAGGCCACTGCTGGCTTCCACTGTCGGCCTTCTCGAACAGCAATGGGTCGCTGTTTGAGAATTGCGAAGTTCCACGCCCACCGATCCTTCCGCACTTTCTTGTTCAGGTAGTTCCGTTCCATCCACGCATCGAATTCATGCAGCATGATGTTGGATAAGAGAGGCGAGATGACACCGCCCTGAGGAACGCCTTCGCTTGCAGCACGAAATAGCTCGCGATCAACACAACCCGCCTTGATGAACTTCCAGAGCAGGGCAAGAAAGCGCTGATCGGCAATCCGCTTGCGAATCCCCTTCATGAGCAGCCGATGATGAACCGTATCAAAGTAGCTGGCGAGGTCGCCCTCGATAACCCAACGTCCCGCAGTACTTTGTTCACCGCTGTCTTGTAGCTGGAGCTTCACCGTGCGAATCGCGTGATGCACGCTTCGGGCAGGCCTAAAGCCATATGAGGCCGGGTGGAAATCGCTCTCCCATATCGGCTCCATCGCCATCAACATTGCCCGTTGCACGATCCGATCCCGCAGGCTCGGTATGCCGAGAGGTCTGAGTTTTCCGTTTGCTTTCGGTATGTACACGCGTCTTGCAGGCAGCGGACTATATGAGCCCTCCAACAGTTCGTCGCGTATTGTCGCCAGTTCATGCTGGAGGTTCGCTTCCATCATGTCCTTGTCGACCCCGTCTACACCCGGCGTGCGAGCTCCGCTGGATGCCAGCGTAATACGAGCCGCTTCACTCAGCCAATCCCTATCGGCAATCAGTCTCAGGAGTCGATCGAACTTGCGTTCTTTGTTCTCCGTCGACCATGTCGCCAGTTTGCTTTGCATTTCACTGATTATCAAAGGTCTTCACCTCACTATGGTCAGCTAGTCAACCAAACAAACCACTTCAACTGCCTCCCTTCGCCATGTGGCCGGCTTTCCCGACCTCGGACTACTACGGAGGCTCCGCCAGTTTGCACATCATCGGGGGCACACTCCCTTGGCATCTGTGCAAACTTTCCCCAGTTCACATGCTGGACTCAACGCGTGGGCGAGGTTGCCTGTCGCAGTCTTTATCCTTGCTTGCCGCAAGTCGTCGCGGACACCACGATCTAGCTGCGCGCTCCCCGTGGTTCCATCTGACCAGCTTACTTGTCCAGTCAGTATTCGTGCCCCCGGGCCATATATGTGCCCGGCAACAGCCCGCGTCCTGCCCATAAAGCGGTGTGGGCAGGGGTGACATTTCAACCCTCAGATGCGTTTCAACAGGTTCGTGTTCCTCAACCGTCCCATGCTCAGCCTAGAGACTCATCTTGGCGTAACCGCTTCGCCGCAAGCCCCGTTTCCCACGGACTACGTCACCCTGCCAGTGTCAGCAGGTCACCGCCGCTTCGGCTCACTTCCCCTCGCAGCAGAGGAAGGGCATGCCCCGGTACTACAACGTCAATTCCACCGGGTCCTGCATTCCAAACATGCTCAAGCAGTTTCACCCCCAAACGGGCGGGCTACGCTGGCTGGGCGTACAATAGGTCATGTCCCAGCACCACAGTTGGCGTGGCCCGGTGGCCACGTGCGTGGTGGGCGGACGGCT
>NZ_JWMA01000017.1 GCF_000812465.1 Cupriavidus sp. IDO
AGGTGCTTGCCGTACTTCACGGCGGCGCGCACGATCGGCAGGTTGGCTTCGAAGTCCAGCTCGAACACGCGCAGCGGCTGGCGCACGTAGGTGGCGGGAGTGGCGATGGCCACCAGCGGCAGCACCACGTCGCACTTGCGGATGTTGTACTCGATCCACTCCTTGTTGATGGTGATGTCACCTTCGAAGAAGTGCATGCGCGGGTGGTCGACGAGGTCACCGAGGCGGTCCGACGACATGTCCATGCCATAGACTTCCCACGGCGTGGTTTCGAGAATGCGGCGCGTCAGGTGGTGGCCGATGAAGCCGTTGACGCCAAGAATCAGGACCTTTTTCATCGGTTTTCCTCTTTGGACTGTTCGGTAAGAAATGATGCGAATGCTTCTGCGGGCATCGCGGTGGTATCGCCGTCGACAAGCAACTGGCCGATCACGACCAGGCCGCCATCTCCGCAGAGACCGACGATCTGGCCATGGCAGGCATGCAGGCCGGGCTGGCTGCCGGCAGGCAGCAGCAACGCGGGCAGTGCGGCAGGCAGCGGACGGCGTGCCTGCGCCACGATAAAGCGGTGGCCATGCAGTTCGGTAAACGCGCCGGGATAGGGCGGCGCCACCGCGCGGATCAGGTTGTAGACCTCGGCGGCAGGGCGCGTCCAGTCGATGCGGCCGTCTTCCGGCTTGCGGCCGGAGAAATAGCTGCCTTGCTCCAGCCGGTTGGGTAATTGCGGCGTGCGGCCGGCGATCATGGCCGGCAGCGCGCGCCACAGCGTCTGCTCGGCGGCAACGGTGACTTTCTCGAAGACCTCGCCGGCGGTATCGTCAGGCAGGATCGGCACCGCGGTCTGGTCCACGATGTAGCCGGCATCGGGTTTGGCTTCCATCGCGTGCAGGGTGGCGCCGGTCTCGGTCTCTCCGTGCAGCACGGCCCAGTTCACCGGCACCCGGCCGCGATACTTCGGCAGCAGCGAGCCGTGCATATTGAAGGCGCCTTGCGGCGCCAGCGCCAGCACGGAGGCCGGGATCATCGAGCGGTAGTAGAACGAGAAGATGACGTCGGGCTTTGCATCGCGCACGGCTTGCGCGACGGCCGGATCGGCCGGGTCTTCGCCGTAGACGAACGGGATGCCCAGTTCGGCGGCCGTATCGGCGACGCGGCGGAACCAGATGTTCTCGTCCGCGCGGTCGCGATGCGTGATGACCAGCGCCACGTCCACGCCGCGCGCGTGCAGCACGCGCAGGCAGCGGTCGCCGACGTTGTGATAGCCAAAGACGACGGCGCGCATCAGTGCTCCACCGCGTGTTTGGCGTGGCTGGAGGGACTGGCCTCGAGCACGGCCTGGATGCGGTAGCGCGGGCGGTCGCGCACTTCCTGGTAGATCCGGCCGACGTACTCGCCCAGCAGGCCAACGCCGAACAGCAGGATGCCGATCAGGAAGAAGTTCATGGCAAACAGGGTGAACACACCCTGGACTTCCGAGCCGAACAGGAAGCGGCGTACCAGCAGCACCACGACCAGGGCGCCGGAAAACAGCGACAGGATGGTGCCGATGGCCGAGAACCACTGCAGCGGCACGATCGAGAAGCCGGTGACGAGGTCGAAGTTCAGGCGGATCAGCTGGTACAGCGAATACTTGGACTCGCCCGCGTGCCGCTGCTCGTGGCCGACTTCGATCTCGACCGGGCGCGCGGCAAAGGTATAGGCCAGCGCCGGAATGAAGGTATTGACCTCGCGGCAGGCGTTGATGGTGTCGATGACGTTGCGGTCGTAGGCGCGCAGCATGCAGCCCTGGTCCGTCATGCGGACCTTGGTGATCTTCTCGCGCAGGCGGTTCATCGCGCGCGACGCATAGCGGCGGAACGCGGTGTCGTTGCGCTGGCGGCGGATCGTGCCGACATAGTCGTGGCCTTCGCGCATGGTCTGCACCAGCCGCGGGATTTCCTCGGGCGGGTTCTGCAGGTCGGCGTCGAGCGTGATCACGATCTTGCCGCGCGTATGCTCGAAGCCGGCCAGGATGGCCATGTGCTGGCCGAAATTGCCCTGGAACAGCACCACCCGGGTCACGTCCGGGCGCTTGTGGAACTGTGCCGCCAGCATCTGCGCCGAGCGGTCGACGCTGCCGTCATTGATGAAGATGATCTCGTACGAATCGCCGAGCGCATCGAGCACCGGATAGAGCCGGTCGAACAGGGCTTGCAGCCCGTCTTCTTCGTTGTAGACCGGGATGACGACCGAAACTTCGACCGGGCTCATTTGGAGAGACGTTTGCATGTTTCGCTGAGAGTTGCGCAGACACGTTCCACATCGGAGGCTTGCATGGCGGGGAAGAGCGGCAGCGTGACGATGCCGCGCCCGATGCGTTCGGCATGCGGCAGCATGCCTTCGCGCCAGCCGAGGGAGCGATAGTAGGTAAAGAGGTGGACGGACGGGTAGTGCACGCCGGTGCCGATGCCGCGCTCGCACATGGCTTCCATCACCAGCCGGCGCGCATCGGGCGCGCCGCCCTGCAGGCGATCGGTCGGCAGCACTACCTGGAACATATGCCAGTTGGTGGTGGCGACCTGCGGATCCAGCGGCAGGGGCAGCTCGATGCCGAGTTCGGCCAGGCCGGCATCGGCGGCGCAGCGGAAGTAGGTCTCGGCCAGTTCCGCGCGGCGCGCCGTAATGGCATCGAGCTTGCCGAGCTGCGACAGGCCGATGACGGCGTTCACGTCGGTCAGGTTGAACTTGCCGCCCGGCTCTTCGACATCCATGCCGTCCAGGCCGGTGCGGATCACGCCCTGCAGCCGCAGGCGCTCGGCGCGCAGGGCTTCTTCCGGCGTGTTCATTACCAGGCAGCCGCCTTCGACGCTGGTGATGTTCTTGTTGGCCTGGAAGCTGAAGCTGACCAGGTCGCCGAAGGCGCCGATGCGCTGGCCGCGCCAGCGCGAATCGATGGCCTGGGCGGCGTCTTCGATCACGCGCAGCTTGTGTCTGGCGGCGATGGCGTAGAGGCGGTCCATATCGACCGGCAGGCCGGACAGGTACACCGGCATGATGGCGCGGGTGCGCGGCGTAATCGCCGCTTCGACCGCGTCGAGATCGATATTGCGCGTGCGCGGATCGATGTCGACGAAGACGGGCCGCGCGCCGACTGTCAGCACCACGTTGGCGGTGGCGACCCAGGTGATCGGCGTGGTGATGACTTCATCGCCCGGGCCGATATCGGCAATGCGCAGTGCGATTTCCATCGTCGCCGAACCATTGGCGAAGGTGCGCACCGGGCGGCCGCCGAACAGCTCGGAGAGGGCGGCCTCGAATGCCTGCATCTTCGGGCCGGACGTGATCCAGCCCGATGCCAGGACCTTGCCGACCTCGGCAATGGTGGCAGCGTCGATTTCAGGCCTGACGAACGGAAGAAATTCGGGGGCGGAAGCAGTCATGAGATCTGGCTCGGAGAATGCGGAGTATCAGTATCAGGAGCGGGCGATCAGGAAGACGCCAGCCAGTATCAGCAGGATGCCGGCCACGCGCAAGGGTCCGATCATCTCGCCGAACAGCCACCAGGCGGCCAGCGCGTTGACCACATAGCCAAGCGACAGCATCGGGTAGGCAATCGAGACATCCACGCGCGACAGGCCCACGATCCACACGCCGACGCTGACCACGTACAGCGTCAGTCCGGCCAGCACCGGCCATTGCGTCAGCACGCGCAGCGCGGTGACCAGCAGCGTGCTGCGCTCGATCGTGATGGCGCCCACGGCGTTGACGCCGGCCTTGAGCAGCAACTGGGCGGCGGCGTTAAGCAGCACGCCGGTAAAGATGAAGGCAAAGGTGGAAAGCGTCATGGCGCCGGTTTCTGTCCTTGATGTTCTGCAGGCAGTGGGATATTGGTGACCACGGTGCGCCGCTTGTCCGCACCGATCCTGTACATCGGTACATGGCGCGCACTCAGGTCCTGATACGTATCGGCCGACATGATAGCGATAGCGGGCTGGCCGTCCTGCCACTTCGTGACGAAGGCGTCGATCGTCGGAATCCATTTCTGCGGTTCCTGGGCGACACCGAAGTCGAGCTCATCGGGATGTTGCACCAGGATGGTAGTGCGCCGCAGGTAGAAGGGCAGGGTGTGGTCCAGCAGGTTGACGCTGTATAGCGGCATGTCGTCCTTGAGCACCGCATTGATCGCCGGTACCAGATCCGCGCCGGACGCCGGCCTGCCCATCACCTCGTGGCCGCGCAGCGCCACGGTGGCGCAGAGGAACAGGGCGACCGCATAGGCGACAACGCTCGGGAACACGCCGTGATCGCGCAGCAGGCGCCGCGCCAGCAGTGCGCCGCCCAGCATGAAGACGAAGGCAACGCCGATCCAGGCTGCGAATTCGCGATAGATCACATTGGGCGTGCCGGGCTTGTCCAGCGTGGCAACCACCGGGCTGGCCAGCAGGCCGACGATGCCCAGCACCAGCATGAAGTTCACCTGCCGCCGCCACGAGCGCTCGGTAATGTTGTCCAGCGCCACCCCGGCCAGTATCGCCAGCGCGGGGAAGATCGGCACGATATAGCCCGGCAGCTTGGAGCCCGACAGGCTGAAGAAGACGAAAATGGCGATGGCCCAGATCGCGGCCAGCATGGCCGGCTGGAACGGGCGGATGCTGCCGCGCTCCACCCCGGCGCGCTCGCGTACGGCCTGCCACATGCGCGGGAAGAGGCCGAGCCACGGCAGGAAGCCCGCTACCAGCAGCGGCACGAAGTACCACAGCGGGCCATTGCGCGAATGCACCGTCGAGGTGTAGCGCTGCCAGTGCTCGTGGATAAAGAAGAAACGCAGGAATTCGGGATTGCGCTCGGATATCAGCCAGAACCACGGCACCGTCACCAGCAGCATCAGCGCGATGCCGGCCAGCAGATGCAGCCGCCGCCACAGGCCGAAGTCGCGCGTGACCAGGGTGCAGACCACCAGCACCAGTCCGGGCAGCGCCAGGCCGACCAGGCCCTTGGTCAGGATGGCCACGCCCATCGCCACCCAGCAGGCCAGCATCCAGTTGCGGCGCGCGGCCGGGGTGGCCTCGGGGTGCTGGGCCAGCAGCATGAAGGCCAGCACGCAGGCCATGGCCCCGGACAGGGTCATGTCGAGCGAATTGAAGTGGCCGGCGACGTTCCACATCGGCGCGGACACCAGCACCAGGCCGGTCAGCAGCGCGGCGCGGGCGCCGAACCAGCGGTGGGCGGCGAACATCGAGGCAAGCAGGCCGACGATGCCGGACAAGGCCACGCACAGCCGGGCCTGCCAGTCGCCGATGCCGAACAGCGTATAGGACAGCGCCGTCACCCACAGATGGAAGGGCGGCTTCTCGAAGTACTTCAGGGCGTTGTAGCGGATGGTCACCCAGTCGCCGGTGGCGAACATCTCGCGGGCGATTTCGGCGTAGCGGCCCTCGTCGGAGCGCAGCAGATGGCGCATATCGAGCGTGCCGAACCAGACCAGCAGGATCAGCAGGCTTACCAGGGCGATCACGCCAACGGAGAGCCCGGCATATCGCGAGGTCGATGAACTGCGCATCGCTGTACTACGCATAAAGCTCCTGGAAGAAAGGCAAAGGATGGAATGACTGGCACAGGCGCGCATGCGCCGGACGGCATGGCAGAGGCAGGCCGGAGCCAGCCGGGCTCTGCATCGTCAGTTAAAACAAGCCACACGGGTGCGGCATTCCCACCTGATCCCTTTGAACAATGATCTGCCGCGAAGCAGTCGAATTCGTGTTTCCCGGTTCCCCAGGCCGTCGCCAGCGCAAATGGCCGCCGGACGAGAGGGGAAAACATCACAACGCGGACCGGCCCGGTTTGGTGGACAGTCTGGTCAGGGTGCATCTGGCAGTTTGCCCGCCGGTGTGACGCACCCGTGGCAGCCCGGCATCCCGGGGCCGCTTTTGCGCGGGCCGGCAATGGTAGCACGGGCGAGGGGGTGCCCCGCCCGGAATGGGGTGGCAGGGCTCAGGCTGGCTGGGTGCTCGCGGCCGTCAGGTGGGCCCGGCGCAGGCGCAATGCTACCCCGATGAGCAGGATGCCGCACACGATGGCCCATGAACCGATCAGCCAGAGCACCGCCAGCGCACCGGCGAGGGGCCGCCACAAGAGCAGGAAGGCAAAGGCGATGCTGACCAGCCCGGCCAGGATCAGCCACCATTCATTGGGAATCTCCTTGCGCAGCCTGACCGCGGCGATGATCTGCAGCACGCCGGTCGCCAGCGTCCAGGCGGCGATATAGAGCAGCAGCGAGAGCGCGGTGATGGCCGGGCTGAACCAGGTCAGGGCGCCTACGCCCAGTCCCAGCAGGCCCTGCAGGGCCAGGATCCAGCGGTCGCTGGTTTCCCGCTCCTTGCCGGAGGCTGCCATCAGGAGAGCCATCAGCCCGTCCGCGGCGGCAAAGGCGCCGAAAATAATGATCAGCGCGGCCAGCGTGGCGATCGGGGCAAAGAACGCGCAAATGCCGAAAGCCAGGGCAAACAGGCCGCGCAGCGCGACCACCCACCACAATTTCGCGTAGTAATGAAGCATGGAATCTCCATTCGGACATGCCGGCGGGCCGGCATCGAAGAAACCCGACGAGACAGGGCGCGAGAAAAGCGCTAACTTTGTGTGATCTGGCGCTCGCCCTGGCGGCCGGGAGCTGGGGGCGCAAGACCATTCTAGACAGGGATTCATGTGAAGACAAAGGCGCAGCATTACATGCTGGCGGCGGTTGCGGGCGCAGTGGCGCTCGGGCTGGCGCCTGCCTCGCATGCGCAGGAGGCCGCTGCGCCCAGGGCGGCTGTGCCAGCCGGCGCCGTCATCTGCGACGCCCCCTGGTTCCGTTCAGGCTCGCGCGTGCAGATGGAGGGCGACGGTGCCATGCCGATGTCGATCACCATGTCGCTGCGCGATGTTGGCCGTAGTCCGGCGGGATGCCGCGCGCAGCTCGAGGTGCGCTCAAAATCGGCGCTGTCGGCGCTGATGGGGTCGCCGGTCATCATGGACCAGGTCCACGAGGTCAGCATCGACCGCCGCACACCCGCCGACCAGACCAGCATCGAGAGCCAGCATGCGGTGATCAATGCGCGCGGCCGCTACGCGCGCATGTACGGCGAGGCGGCTTTCAAGGGCAAAGGCGTGTTCAATTACGCCGGCATGAACCTGAAAGAGGGGTCGACGCTGGATGGCGAGACGTTCGAGTCCAGCCTTTCACTGAAGATCTATCCGCTGGGCTCCGACGAACCCGTGGGCACCATGCGTGCGCTCCATGCCTCGATCAACATCAGCTCGCGCCAGGTCGGCAGGCGCCAGATGATCGATACGGTGATGGGGCGCAAGGAATGCCTGCCGGTCACGTACGACAAGCGCACGTCGCTGGGGCCGCTGCTGGTGGGCGAGGAAGTCGTGCAGGTGGAGCCGACCCTGATGCACGTGACCGACTGGTACTGCCCAGCCGAGGCATTCGTGCTGCGCACCGAGATCCGGCAGGATGGCAAGCTGCAGAGCGTGGACGTGACGGCGCTGGAGCGGGACAGCGAGGCGCCATAGGGCGCTGGCCGATGCCGGATGAAAAAAGCCCGCGTCGGATGGACGCGGGCTTCTTGTTGCGCGGTGCTGCCTTAGCTGGCTGCAGGCGCCGAAGCGGCCTTCTTGCTCTTGCTCTTCTTCTTGGTCGACTTCTTGGCAGCCGGAGCCGAAGCATCGGTCAGTTCGCTGCGCGTGCTCTTGTTCGCGCCCTGGGTGTACGGGTCAAACTTGTCGCCAGCCTTGGCTCCCTGGGTGTAGGGGTCGAATTTCTCGCCCGACTTGGCATCCTGGGAATACGGATCGAACTGCTGCTTGCCGGCGGTTTGGGCCTGCACGGCCACCGAGGCGGCGCCGAGGCAGAGTGCAATCGCGGTCGCGACGAACTTGTTCATGATTTCTCCTGAGAAATGCCGCCGTCGGGCGGTCAATTATGCGGCCGGCCCCGTCGCGGGACACGGCTTGCCCCAGTGTCGCCAACATCGCTCCCGGCTGTCAACTTGGGTGTTGCCCGGCAATTGCCGGGCCGCCCGATGTCATGGAAACCCTGAATTGCCGCCTCAAGCCGATTGAGGCAACAGGCGAATTTACTCGGTGACGGCGTCCGACGGGTGCTTCCAGGCCTCGCGCACCTGGCTCGACGGCGCCAGCGCCAGGTTGACCCCGCGGCTGCCGATCGGCTGCTGGAACCAGCGCTTCTGCAGCGCCGTCACGTCCGGCCCGGCAAAGGCCGTGGCCAGGGTCTGATCGACCAGGCGTTTCCACTCCGGATCCGCCCTGGACATCATCAGCGCATTCTGTTCGACCGACAGCGCCGGCCCCACGATCACGAATTGCGACGGGTCCTTGGCGCGGGCGCGCAGGCCGGCCAGCAGCACGTCATCCATCACGAACGCCTGGGCGCGGCCCGATTCCAGCAGCAGGAACGATTCTCCGTGGTCCTTGGCATAGACGTCGCGATAGCCGTACTGGCCCTTCAGGCGGCGCACGTGGCGGTCACCGGTGGAGCCGGCGCTGGTCACCACGGTCTTGCCGCGCAGGTCCTCGAACGACCGGATGCCCGAATCGGCGCGCACCAGCATGCGCACGGTCGACACATAGTGCGAGACGCTGAACGCAACCTGCTTCTGGCGTTCGAGCGAGTTGGTGTTGGGCGCGCAATCGAGGTCGACCAGCCCGTTGACCACGGCAGGAATCCGGTTCTGCGGCGTCAGGGGCATCCAGCGCACCTTCAGGTCTTTCAGGCCCAGCTTCTGGCGGGCGGCCTCGGCAGCGCGCAGGCACAGCTCCACCGCATAGCCGGCCGGCTGGCCCTTGTCATCGGCAAATGAGAACGGCAGGGCCGATTCGCGGTAGCCCAGCACGATCGTGCCGGAGTCGCGGATCTTGTCGAGGACCGGGCTTTGCGCGCGGGCGGCAAACGGCGCGGCCGCGGCGAGGGTCAGGGCGAGGATGGCCAGCGGGCGGGCCAGACGGGAGAGGGAGGCAAACGAGGTGGAGACAGCGGATGGCATTGCGTAGGTCGGTAGGGATCCGGCAAAGACGCAAGGGTATACCCGGCAATGTATGAGGCGAAGGACATCTTCGTCATAAGCAAATTCACGGGCCTCCCCCGAGGCACCGCGCTTTTGCCACGGCTGCCAGCACCGCAAGCAGGATGCCGGGCTCTGACGCTTCCATTGCTGCGGTCAGCAGTTCGGCAATCACCTCTTCGGAATCCAGGTAGTCGGAAACATCGAAGGGGGCATAGCTGGATTCACGCACTTCCCCCATTTCGGGGCTCCTTTCCCCATCATTCATTACGTTCGATTCCTTGCTATCCCGGCAGCACCGCAGGATCGCAGAAGGCGTTGCATGCCTTCAAAATATGTAACTCTTTTATGTAAAGTGTCCCATCAGGCTCATGGGGATTGCCCAGAGGAGTAGAATCCCGCCATCGCGCCAATTCGTAACAACGCTAAAACAATGAGCCCCCGTCCTTCGCGCATGGCGTGCATTGACGCACTCAAGGCGGTCAGTTCACAGCTGATCGTGCTGCACCACCTTGCCTTCTACGGCCCCATGTCCGACGCCGCCCACAGCCTGGCGCCGGGCGTGCTCGACTGGCTGTCCGAATATGCCCGCATCGCGGTGCAGGTGTTCCTGGTCGTCAGCGGTTTCCTCGCTGCCAGGAGCCTCGCGCCCGAGGGCCAGCTGACCATCCGCAATCCCTTCGCTACGGTCTGGCGCCGCTACCAGAAGCTGGTGGTGCCGTATGCCGTCGCCATCGTCGTTGCCATGGTAGGTGCCGCCATCGCGCGCACATGGATGGTCCATGACTCGATCCCGGCACCGCCGCACCTGATGCAGTTCCTCGCGCATTTGCTGCTGCTCCATAACGTGCTCGATGTGGATGCGCTGTCTGCGGGCGTCTGGTATGTCGCCATCGACCTCCAGCTGTTCGCCTTGCTGGTGATGGCGCTCTGGCTGGCGCGCGGCCTGTCGGGCGGTGGCCAGCAGGTCAGCGTGCCGGTGGTGGCCGCGCTGGCCGTGGCGTCGCTGTTCTGGTTCAACCGCGACGCCAGCTGGGATATCTGGGCAATCTATTTCTTCGGTGCCTATGGCATGGGCACGCTGGCCTGGTGGGCCTCCAACCCGGAGCGCTCGGCAATGTCGCTGCTGGTGCTGGGCACGGTCGTGCTGGCCGCGCTGATCGTCGATTTCCGGCTGCGCATCGCCGTGGCGCTGGCAACCGCGCTGCTGCTGGCCTGTGCCCGCCGCGGCGGCTGGCTGGAGCACTGGCCGCGTGGCCAGGTGGTGGCGTTCTTTGGCCGGATCTCATACTCGGTGTTCCTGGTGCATTTCCCGGTCTGCCTGGTGGTCAATGCCGTGGTGTCGCACGTGGCGCCGGGGCGTCCCGTCATCAATGCGCTTGGCATCGTGGCCGCGTGGCTGGCGAGCAACATGGCCGGTGCGCTGTTCCACCGCTACGTGGAGAGCGCGAATCTGGTCGCGGCGCTGCGCAACCTGCTGCCGGCCGGCCGCCGGCGTTCGGCCAGCCAGTCGACCATGTAAATTCTGCAATGTCCGGCCTGTCGGTGCGGACCCGACAGAAAAGCGGCACCCGGCCATCTGGCCGCGTGCCGCTTTTTCATGGTGCGTGTGCACCAGCGGCGCCATGCCGGCGCGCACACAGCGGGTGCAGGAGTGCGCCGTAACACTTCGTGCGCCCGGCAACGCATGGTGTAAACGGGCATTGGTTGATGGCACGAACGTTGCCTAGTATGGAATCGTAAACCTGACCATTTGGTCAGGATTCCACCAGGGATTCGAGGGTGCCATGTCCGACCACATTGTCCTGACCTCGCACGCGCGCCGCGACAAGCCGGCCGAGCCGATCCAGTGGGGCGCACCCACTGCCGCCGAGCGCGGGCCCGTGATTGCCAGCCTGACCAACCCGGCGCAACGCAACGTAATCGGCACCCACTCCGGCGCGTACGCTATCTACCGCGCGCTGGCGGTGGCCTCGGGCAGCCTGCAGCGCGACCACCGGCCGGACCTGACGGATACCTCGCCGGCCGAGCCGATCGGCCCGCACCCGCAGTGGAACGACCCGGACAAGATCGTTTCGCTTGATCCGTGGGGGCACCTAGTGTCGACGGTCTTTGCCGACCGCATCGCCGCCGGCGTGGATATCCGCCCGACCATCGCGGTCACGCGCGCCCACATCAACATGCCGGAGCTGACCGCGGCCATTGCCGCCGGCCGGCTCAAGCCTGATGGCAAGATCCTGTTTGCCAACGGGGACGTGCGCGTCACCAAGGCGGCCGTCGATCCGGTCTGGTACCTGCCGGGGCTTGCGCGCCGCTTCAATATCAAGGAAAGCGTGCTGCGCCGCAGCCTGTTCGAGCAGACCAGCGGCATGTTCCCGGAACTGGTGACGCGGCCCGACCTGAAGGTGTTCCTGCCGCCAATCGGCGGCATGACGCTGTATTTCTTCGGCGATGTCAGCCAGCTCGGCAAGCCCGAGACGCGCGTGGCCTGCCGCGTGCATGACGAGTGCAACGGCTCCGACGTGTTCGGCTCGGACATCTGTACCTGCCGGCCCTACCTCGCGCATGGCATCGAGGTCTGCATCGAGATGGCGCAGGAGGGCGGCGTCGGCCTGGTGGTCTATAACCGGAAGGAGGGCCGCGCGCTGGGCGAAGTGACCAAGTTCCTCGTCTACAACGCGCGCAAGCGCCAGGTCGGCGGCGACCGCGCCGAGACTTACTTTGCCCGCACCGAATGCGTGGCGGGCGTGCAGGACATGCGATTCCAGGAGTTGATGCCGGATGTCTTCCACTGGCTGGGGATCCGCCGCATCGACCGCTGGGCGTCGATGAGCAATATGAAACACGGTGCGCTGGTGGCTCAGGGCATCGAGGTTGTCGAGCAGGTTGCCATACCCGAAGCACTGATCCCGGCGGATGCGCGCGTGGAAATCGACGCCAAGGTGGCGGCGGGCTATTTCACGCGCTACACACCGCCCGATGCAGACGAACTGGCCCTGGCCAAGGGCAGGGGGTTGAACGAATGAGCACGTATCCCGAAGCGGACAAGGCTGGCGGCCTCGGCGCCGGCAGTGACGGCCACGGCAGTGGCTGGCACAGTCCCGTACCGGAAGGGCACCCGGCTGCCGCGCTGCTGTGCGCGGAAGCGGTGCGAACACATTGCGCGGCGATCACGGAGCACGTAGCGGCCGGCGAGTCGGAGCTGTTCACCTGGCATCCCGACCGCGTGCACGCGATTGCCGATTACGTGGCCAGCACGATCCGGCGGCGCTACCCGACCCTGCAGGTGCCGTATCACAGCCGCTGGCGCCATTTCGAAAGCGGCGGCTCCGACGAGCGCCTGGACCGCTGGCAGATCCTGTGCGAGCGCGCGGGGCTGAGCGGCGCCGACCATTGCGAGGAGCGCGCCCGCATCGGCATCGACCTGGTCATCCCGAGCGTGCTGCTCGATGCCGGGGCCGGGCCCGACTGGCGCTACCGCGATCCGGCCAGCGACCTGATCCTGACCCGCTCGGAAGGCCTGGGCGTGGCGAGCTTCGACCTGTTCGCCCGCGGCGGCTTTTCGGCGGAGCCGGGCGACCCGCTGCGCGCGGACGGCGAGCGGCTGGCGCGTATCGACGCGTCGACCATCGCCACCGCCTTCCAGGTGGCCCAGCACAACCCGCTGGTGGGGCTGGAAGGCCGCGCCGGGCTGCTGCGCCGGCTGGGCGAGGTGGTGCAGGCCACGCCGGCGGTGTTTGGCAAGCCGGCACGGCTGGGCAACCTGTTCGACTATCTGAAAGGGCATGCGGTCAACGAGCGCCTCGAAGCCAGCTTCGTGCTGAAGACGCTGCTGGTGGCGCTGGGGCCGGTGTGGCCGGGCCGGATCACGATCGAGGGCGTTTCGCTGGGTGACTGCTGGCGGCATCCGGCCGCGCCGGGCGGCCTGGTGCCGTTCCACAAGCTCACGCAGTGGCTGACCTATTCCCTGCTGGAGCCGCTGGAAGACGCCGGCCTGACGATCACCGGTCTCGATGCGCTGACGGGGCTGCCGGAGTATCGCAACGGCGGCCTGCTGTTCGACTTCGAGTTGATGGTGCCGCGCGATGCCGGCTTTGCCGCCACGCCCCATGCGGTCGACGAACCGGTCATCGTCGAATGGCGCGCGCTGACCGTGACCGGACTGGACCTGGTGGCCGACGGCGTGCGCGAGGCACTGGGTTTGTCGGAAACGGAATTCCCGCTGGCGCGCGTGCTGGAAGGCGGCACCTGGGCGGCGGGGCGCCGTATCGCGGCCAAGCGGCGGCCGGGCGGTCCGCCACCGTTCGCCATCATCAGCGACGGCACCGTGTTCTGAGTGCCGGGCCGGATGCTGCCGCGCGCAGTCCTGCGCGCGGCAGAGCGGCTGTCCAACCTTTCGAGAGTGAGTCTCCAGGAGCGTCACCATGAACGACTTGTCCGCCGTCCCTGCACCCGCCATCGCCGAGCCGACCATTGCGTCGTCCACCTATGTCGCGCCTGCCGTGCTGGTGGTCGATCATCCGCTGGTCCAGCACAAGGTCACGCTGGCGCGCAATGAAGAGACCACCACCGACAACTTCCGCCGCCTGGTGCGTGAAATCAGCCAGCTGCTGACCTACGAGGCCACGCGCGACCTGCCAATGGAAACCATCGCGATCAGGACGCCGATCGCGCCGATGCAGTCGCCCGTGCTGGCGGGCAAGAAGCTGTGCCTGGTGTCGATCCTGCGCGCGGGCAACGGCTTCCTCGACGGCATGCTTGAACTGCTGCCGGCCGCGCGCGTAGGCCATATCGGCCTGTACCGCGACCCCGAGACGCTGGAGCCGATCGAGTACTACTTCAAGATGCCGGAGGACATCCACGAGCGCATGGTGATCGTGGTGGACCCGATGCTGGCCACCGGCAACTCCGCCATTGCCGCGCTGAACCGGCTCAAGGAGGCTGGCGTGACCGTGCTCAAGTACGTCTGCCTGATTGCCTCGCGCCCCGGCCTGCACGCGCTGCAGGCGGCGCACCCGGACGTGGCTATCGTGACAGCGGCGATCGACGAAGAGCTGAACGAGCACGGCTACATCGTGCCCGGACTCGGCGACGCCGGCGACCGCCTCTACGGCACCCGCTGATGGACGCGCTGGCCAGCGCCGCCGCGCGGCGCCTGCCGCTGGCGCGCGGAGCAGGCGAGGGGGGCGGCCGCATCCGGCAGGAGAACGAGGCCATGATCCTGCGCGCCGCGGAACACGTGTTCGCGCGCGCAGGGTTTGCCGGCTCGACCATGGCAGAGATTGCCGTGCGCGCGGGCGTGCCCAAGTCCAACCTGCACTACTACTTCCGCACCAAGCAGGCGCTGTACCGGGCCGTACTCGCCCATACGCTGCAGCTGTGGCTGTCCGAGACCGACATCATCCGCGCCGAGCTTTCGCCGCAGGCGGCCCTTGAGCAATACATCCGCGCCAAGATGCGCTTGTCGGCCAGCCATCCCGATGCGTCGCGCGTGTTTGCCAACGAGCTGCTGCACGGCGCGCCGGAGATCGGCGAGGTCCTGCGCCACGCGCTGCATGAGCTGATAGCCCGCAAGGCTGCCGTGATCCGCCAGTGGATCGCGAGCGGACAGATGGCAGCAGTGGATCCGCATCATCTGTTCTTCACCATCTGGGCTGCGACCCAGACCTACGCCGACTTTGAATCGCAGGTATGTGCCGTGCTCGGGGTGAGCCATCTGAGCGGGCACGACTACGAGCAGGCCACCGAGCATCTGGTGGCATTGTTGCTGCGCGGATGCGGCCTCGAGCCGGAGACCGCCGGGGCATCCAACGAGGCCGGCGCGGTACTCGAGAAAGAGGAGTGAAACGTGAGGTCTGAACGCTATCGCAGGATCTGCCCATGCTTGAACTGATCCTGCGCCACTGCAACCTGCCCGACGGCCGCACGGATGTCGATATCGGCATCGACAGTGGCCGCATCGCGGCAGTGGAACAGGCACTGGCGGCAACGGCCGGCGAAGAAATCGACGCCGCTGGCCAGCTCGTGACGACGCCGTTCGTCGACGCCCATTTCCACATGGATTCGACCCTATCGTTCGGCCTGCCGCGCGTGAACCAGTCCGGCACGCTGCTCGAAGGCATCGCATTGTGGGGCGAGCTCAAGCCATTGCTGACGCAGGAGGCGCTGGTCGAGCGCGCGCTGGCCTATTGCGACTGGGCCGTGGCCAAGGGCCTGCTGGCGATCCGCTCGCACGTCGATGTCTGCGATCCGCGCCTGCTTGCGGTAGAGGCGCTGCTGCACGTGCGCGAGCGCGTGCGGCCTTACCTCGACCTGCAGTTGGTGGCCTTCCCGCAGGATGGCGTGCTGCGCGCGCCGGGCGCGCTCGACAACCTGCGGCGCGCGCTCGACATGGGCGTGGATGTGGTGGGCGGCATCCCGCATTTCGAGCGCACCATGGCGGATGGCGCCGCATCGGTGCGTCTGCTTTGCGAGCTGGCGGCCGAGCGTGACCTGCGGGTCGACATGCACTGCGATGAAAGCGACGACCCGATGTCTAGGCATATCGAGACCCTCGCCAGCGAAACCGTGCGCCTCGGACTGCAGGGCAGGGTGACGGGCTCGCACCTGACCTCGATGCATTCGATGGACAACTACTACGTGTCCAAGCTGATCCCGCTGATGCGCGAGGCGGGCGTGGCGGCCATCGCCAATCCGCTGATCAACATCACGCTGCAGGGCCGCCACGACACCTACCCGAAGCGGCGCGGCATGACGCGCGTGCCCGAGCTGCTTGCCGCCGGCGTGCCGGTCGCGTTCGGCCACGACTGCGTGATGGACCCCTGGTACAGCCTGGGTTCCGGAGACATGCTGGAGGTCGCGCACATGGGCCTGCACGTCGGGCAGATGACCGGGCAGGACGCGATGCGGGCCTGCTTTGCGGCAGTCACCGCCACGCCTGCGCAGATCCTCGGCCTGGAAGGCTACGGCCTCGCACCCGGCTGCCGCGCCGACCTGCTGCTGCTGCAGGCGCGCGATCCGGTCGAGGCCATCCGCGTGCGCGCAACGCGCCTGATGGTGTTGCGTGCCGGCAAGGTCGTGGCGAGCACGCCACCGGCGACAGCATCGCTGCACCTGCCGGGGCGCCCGCCGCAGGTGGATTTCATGACGCGGCGGGCCGGATAAGGGAATCCGGATTTTTTGCGGGAGGGTGTTGACAGCGGCTGGCCATACACGCATAATTGCGTTCTTCGCATCGCAGCAGCAATGCAGCGAGACGAAGCCCAGATGGCGGAATTGGTAGACGCACTAGGTTCAGGTCCTAGCGGTGGCAACACTGTGGAGGTTCGAGTCCTCTTCTGGGCACCACCATTCGATGGCCGAGACAGCAGGTCTCGGGTGTCAAAGAGAAAAAGCCCGCAGCGATGCGGGCTTTTTTTCGCCCGTTGCCAATGCAACGTCAGGGAATGGCGATGGCAGGGGCGATCCGCGTGGCATGTCGTTCAAATCGCCTCGTCCCGGCCAGCCCCAGGCAATCACGCTCTCTTCCTTTTCCGCTGCGTCCGCGTGGCGCACGCAGTTGCGGCCTTCGGCCTTGGCCTGGTACATCGCGGCATCAGCCGCCGCGATCAGTGGTTGCCAGTGCCGCTCCCCGCGCCCGCCGGATGCCACGCCGAAACTTGCAGTGACATGCAGGTGACTGCCGTCTGCCAGCCGTACCGGATGTCCGGCAATCGTGGCCCGCAACGTTTCCGCCAGCGCGATGGCGTGGGCCGGCTCCCGGTCCGGCACCAGCACCGCAAACTCTTCGCCGCCAAAGCGAGCGAGTGCGTCAGCAGGCCCCACCATCGAGCGCATCAGGCTGGCAACCGCGCGCAACACCTGGTCGCCGGCGGGATGGCCGTAGCGGTCATTGATCTGCTTGAAGCGGTCGACGTCCATCAGGATCAGGCTGACCGTGTCGGCGTTCTCCGATTCTTCCGTGGCGCCCGCTACGCCAAAACTTCGCGCCAGCGCGTCATGCCCGAGCCCGGCGGCAACCAGCTCCAGTGCGCGGCGGTTCAGCAGCCCGGTCAGGCTGTCGGTTCTGGCCTGGTGCTCCAGCTGCGCCGTCAGCGAGGCGCGCTCGCGCAGCTTGCGGCGCAGGACTTCCAGTGCATCGAACAGGCCGCCCATCTCGCCGCTCGGCATGGCGGACAATGGCGGCGACGCGTAGTGAGGGTGGGCGCGCTCCTCGGCCAGTGCGATGACGTCGTCATGCGCGCGCAGCAGCGGCCGGAACACCGAACGCTGCGCGAACACCGGCACGTAGCCAAGTATCGCCAGGATCAGCGCCGAAGCCCCGCAAGCGGCGGCAAGCACCCGCAGCGCATGGTCGCGATCGGCGGCGAAATGCGCGAAGACCTCGTCCAGGAATACGCTGCGCAGGCGCTCGAGCGGCTCCAGCGTGCGCACGTAGCGGTTGGTCAGCTCGGTCGGCGTCATCGAATAGTTTCCCGACACGCGGCCCTGCGCGACCATGCTGTCGATCATCGACAGCCCTTGTCCGAAGAACTGGTGGTCGGCATCCGCATAGGCCTGCTCCAGGCGCGGTGCTTCGCCGTACATGTTGTAGGCCGGCCCAGCGAGTTGCCAGAGTTCCAGCAGGCGGCCACGCGAACGGGTGGCGTCGACCAGGCTGCGCACGGGCAGCGGCTGGCGCGCGGCGATCGGCGCCATGATCTGCGACGCGATGCGCCCGCCGTACTCGCGCAGGTCGCCCAGCATCTTGCCGGTCAGCGCGGGCGCGGCCACGCCGTCGCTGCAGGCGGACAGGTGCCTGACCTGCCAGCCGATGGCGGGCTGCAGCACGTCCACCACTTCGAACATGCTTTCGATCGCCGCCTGGATGTCTTCCATCTGGCGCTCGTGCAGCGGCTGGCTGCCAAGCCGGTCGACCTCGGCGCGGGCGCGCTCCAGCCGTTCGCGCACGCGCTCGATCATCAGCGGCGGGACGTGGTGCGCGTGCAGCCCCGGCGGTGCGTCTGGCGGCGAGGCCAGGCGCGCCAGCGCGGCGTCGCTGCGGGCGCGGAACTCGCGCAGCCGGTCGCGCGCCGCGCTGTGTGCGGCGGGTGCCTCTCCGAGCACGCTGTTGGCGGGGCCGCGCTCGGCGGACAGGACGTTGGCGGCGTCCAGCGTCAGCCGGTACTCCGAGATGTCGTACAAGCTCTGCCGCGCGGCGGCGTAGTCGCCGTAGGACCGGGCAATCAGCAGTGCAGCCAGTCCGATCGTACAGAGCCCGGCGAGCGTGGTCGCCAGGGCCAGCTTGCGCCGCAGGCTGTGATGGCGCGGCCCGGCCGGCGCCGCGGCGATCCGTTCGGGCGCTTCAGGCATGCCGGCATGCTCGGGTGTGCGCGGGCGAATCTTTCGCCACGGCGCCATAGTGTCTCCTCCCAGGGCCCTGGGTCGCCGGGCCGGGCGTGTAAATAATGCAAGCCGTCATTATTGACGAAAACTCCTCTTGCCTCGCAGAAAAGCCGGATTCATGACTTCCTGAAATGCCCGGCCGCGTGTCACGGGCGGTGATTTCCGCCACGTCGGCGGACCGCGGAACCGCTGCGCCGGCGTGCCTGGCAAGCACGCGTGCCGGCCCACATTCGGCGCTAACGCGGGGAAGGAAATTTGACCTATGCTCAAGCTGATCGGGCACGGTATTAAAACGTCCGAAGGTGGTTGCCATGGCTATGGTCTTGTCTGCATCGAGAGAGAGGGAGGCCGGGGCTTGCTCCGGGCGGCGCGACCGTGCCGCAGTCGAAGCGGCCGTGCGCCATCACCTGCATTATTGTTGCTTCCTTGCGCTGCTCATGTGCGCGCTGGCGCGTGCGGAGGATGGGGCGCCGGACAGCAGCGCCATCCTTGGCTGGGATCGCGGCGAGGCCAGCCTTATGGTCCTGGTGGCCACGCTGGACACTCCCGCCGGACACAGCCCACAGTCTCCTGTCTCTCCCGCCGAATACAGCGCGCTGCCCCAGGCATACGACACACGCGTGCCGGTGCCGGCCGCCGCCGGCCCCGGTGCCGACGATGACGCGCCCGGCCTCTCCGCGATCGATCGTGAAACCGCATCCG
Organism: Cupriavidus sp. IDO; assembly: GCF_000812465.1. Lineage (GTDB taxonomy): Bacteria > Pseudomonadota > Gammaproteobacteria > Burkholderiales > Burkholderiaceae > Cupriavidus. Next base: position 19,131 of record NZ_JWMA01000017.1, read on the forward strand.
TGCGCAACGGCCCGCGCCGCGTAGTGCTTCACCTGGACGACGTCACCAGCGCCACCGGCTTTGTCGACAGCCGCATTCGCACCATGGCGCTTGCGCTGGATGCAGTCGTGCCGCATGCCGGCGGACTGACGGTCCAGCCCCGGGTGCAACTGGCCTACCAGCCCGGCTCGACGACAGCGCAGGGGACGCAGCCGACCGACATTCCCGGCGATACCAGTTCAACCGGCGTAGGCGTGCGCCTGTACGGCGCGCAGCCGACGCGGCTCGCCGGGATCTATCCGTTCGTGGAAGCAGACTGGTGGCAGGACAGCCGCAAGCAGACCCTCAACATCAACGGCACCAAGATCGATACGGACCTGCTGCGCGGGCTGTTCTCGTTCAACATCGGCGCGCATGGCAATACCGTGACCGGCATGAAGCTCTGGTTCAAGGTGAAGGCGGGGCACAATCCTGGCGGAACGGTGGGCGCGCGCTATCGCTGGTAGCGGGTGCGCGGGCTTGTGCTTGTAGGACAGGAATGAAAAAGGGCTTCCGTTTCCGGAAGCCCTTTTAATAGGTGGCGCGGCTGGCAGGATTCGAACCCACGACCCCTTGGTTCGTAGCCAAGTACTCTATCCAACTGAGCTACAGCCGCACGCGAGGCCGCAATTGTATCGCAGTTTTGCTTTCGCGCAAGCCTTTTTCCGAAAAACTTTCGCGAACCCTCCCACGCATTGTGCCGCTCAGGCCGTTGCCTGGCTGACAGGCTCCCAGCGCCCGTCGGCTTCGCGCGCCTTGCCATCCGCATCCAGCTTGAGCAGATGTGCCAGCAGCGAGCGTTGCGCAACCGGGTGCATGCGTTCGGGGACGTCGTCGTAGACGCGCAGCACCAGCGTGTCCAGCCCGGCGGGCCCGAGCTCGCGCAACGCGCTCAGCACCTTGGCTTCGCGATGGAGCCGGTGACGCATCAGCAGTCGGATGGCGTCCTGCGGGCGGGGGATCAGGAAGCCGTGTCCGGGCGCAAGCCAGTCGAGGTCTTCGCTTTGCAGCGCCGCGAGCGAGTCGAGGTACTCGCGCATGTTGCCGTCGGGCGGGGTGATGACGACGGTCGACCCCTGCATCACGTGGTCGCCGGTGAAGAGCGTCTTTTCCTCTTCGAGCAGATAGCAGAGATGGTTCGAGGCGTGACCGGGCGTGTGGCAGACGCGCAGCGTGCAGCCGTCATCGATTCGGATGCGTTCGCCATGCTGCAGCTCCCGCTCCGACGCGAAGTCCGCATCCTGCCATTGTCCCGGCGGGGCAGCGCGGCCGAGCACGGTGGCGCCGGTGGCGGCCTGCAGCGCACGTGCGGCCGGAGAGTGATCGAGGTGCGTGTGCGTGGTGAAGACCCAGCGGATTGGGCCCGGGGCCGCGGCCAGCACCGCTTGCACGTGCGACGCATCGGCGGGGCCCGGATCGATCACGGCCCACTCGTTGCGCGCGCCGCCGCCAACAAAGTAGGTATTGGTGCCGGGACCCGTCATCACGCTGCCGTTGTTGGCGGTGACGCGCCAGACACGGTCGGAGAGGCGCACGGGCGTTCCCGGGGCGAGTTCGTAGCGCGCGCCGTGGGTCTTGCCATCGGGGTCGATGCGGCCGATCTCGGCGTAGCAGGCTTCGTTGGGCATGACCGGGCGCACGCCTGCGCTGCCGGTAGCCAGGCGCGGCATGATGCAGGCGATCTCGCGCGGCTGAGTGGCATAGGCGAAGCACGCCTGTGCCGTTTCGAAATGTGCGATGGAGGCCAGCGTACGGCGCGTGACATGCAGCATCGGCAGATCGCTGGCTGCGTCCGCGGCTTCGCCGGGACGGACCCAGCGGTGCTCGACGATCTCGGTGCCGTCGTGCACGGCAGTCTGGCCCGCCGGCGCAATGGCGACGAAGAAGCGCGTATCGAAGCGCTTGGGCAGCCCGGGCGGCGTCAGCCAGTAGCTGTGATAGGCGAGACGGTCTGCCGCCAGACGCAGGCCAAGCTGCTCGCAGGCATGCGCAAGGCCCGGGCCGCCGCGTTGTACGGCTTCGCGCAGGAAGGCGTGTTGTGCGGGTTCGAGATGTTCTGGCGCAAGCAACTGGCCATCGCTGCCGTAGGCGAACAGCAGTCCGGCTTCCTCGAAGCATTCACGCACTGCGGCGAGATAGAAGCTGAGGCCGCTGGCGGGCAGGCCCAGCCGCGCGCTGGCGGCGGTATCGTCAAGTCCCGCAGCGTAGGCTTGCAGCGAGTGGTCCTCCGGATCCAGCGTGCCGCCCGGAAACACATAGGCACCGCTGCTGCGGTCATTGGCACGCTCGACGCGCCGTACCAGCAGGACTTCCATGCCGGCCTTGCCGTCCCGGACCACCAGCAGGCTGGCGGCATTGCGCAGGGATTTGGAGGTGGGAGCGGTGGTGGACCCGGTCTGGTTGCCGGTTGTCTCTGTCATTGTCATTGGGGCGGCGTATTGAGTTGCGCTGGCAGGCGCATAACAGCCCATAGTGTATCCGCGTTGGATTCGCGGCCGTCCCCCGGGGATTTCCGCATGGCCATGCGACTGCCGGGCAGGACTTGCGGCTTTGGCATTTCCGGCCAGACCACCTAATCTGATAACTGCCGCGCACTTTTCAGGTGCGTGGATCCTGTGCCACCACCGGAGGAAATCCTGCCTTGATACGTGCTTCATACCCGTGCCTGGCGCTGGCGCTGCTGCTGGCGGCATGTGAAACGCCCCCGCAGTCGGTCTCCAGGCCGTCGCATACGTCGACCACCCGCATCACCGTGGATCCGCGCGTCGCCGCAAAGGCCGCTTCCAACGCCTGTGAACCGGCGGTTGCAGAAGCGCTCAGGCGCCGCTATCCGCAGCCCGGCAGCGTCATGCTCATGGCCGACCGCGAGCAGATCTACCAGCGCCCCAATGCCCAGACCTCGGTCAGCGGTGACGGCACCTTCGAACCGGACGGCAGCTCGGCGTCGATCTCGTTCCATTACACCTGCCTCTACAACAGCCGCACCGCCAGGGTTGACGATGTGCAGATGCGGTACTGAAGTGCTTTCGCAGCGCCTCGGTTCCACATTCGCGATGAGGTAGTTGGTCGTTCGTCTGCCGAACTGTTGTGAAAAACGATGGTAATCAACCGGTCTCATTGCCTTGACCCCCGCGCCGCCCAGCCATAGCATAATGACGCCCCACTATGAGGTTCGCATATAGAACTGTAGTTCTAAGGGCGGAGAATTTGCCTGAGACTGGAGACAACAGAGCATGAACAAGATCGCCGGGTTCTTTACGGAACTCATGCGCCGGTATTTGCCGGACCCGTTTGTATTCGCCATCGGCCTGACGCTGCTGACCATGGGCATGGCGGTTGTGGTACAGGGGCAGGCGGCGCCCGCCGTCATTTCCAGCTGGGGCAAGGGCTTCTGGAACCTGCTGTCGTTCACCACGCAGATGGCGGTGATCCTGGCGATGGGCTACGTGCTGGCGACGGCCCCGCTGACCGACCGCATGCTGGACCGCATCGTCCGTGCCGTGCACACGCCGCGCACCGCGGTGATCGTCGCCACGCTGGTGGGCGGCATCGGCAGCTACCTGAACTGGGGCTTTGGCCTGGTGATCGGCGGCATCATTGCCAAGAAACTGGCGCTCAAGGTCAGGGGCGTGCATTACCCGCTGATCATCGCGGCGGCCTACAGCGGCTTCACCATGTATGGGCTGGGCCTGTCGGCCAGCATCCCGGTGCTGATCTCCACGCCGGGGCACCCGATGGAAAAGCTGATGGGCGTGGTCCCGCTGTCGGAGACCATCTTCTCCACCCCGATGCTGCTGACCAGCCTGGCCGTGATCGTCACGCTGCCGCTGCTCAACGCCTGGCTGCATCCGCGCAATCCGGCCGAAGTGGTCGAGATCAAGCAGGAGACCGAACGGGACCGCGAGCCGGCGGGCTCCGCGCACAGCATGGGCGGCGAAAACACCATCGCCGCGCGCCTGAACAACAGCCGCCTGCTCAGCCTGGCCATCGGCCTGTGCGGCATGGCCTATGCGGTGATCTACTTCACGCAGGGCGGCTCGCTGGACCTGAACCTGATCAACTTCCTGATCCTGTTCGCCGGCGTGCTGCTGCTTGGCACCCCGGTCAACTATGTCGCCAAGCTGAACGAGGGCATCAAGACCATCTCGGGCATCATCCTGCAGTACCCGTTCTATGCGGGCATCATGGCGATCATGGCCGGCTCGGGGCTGGTGGATACCATCTCGCGCGTGTTCGTGGATATCGCCACGCCGCAGACACTGCCGTTCTGGGGGCTGGTCAGCTCGTTCGTGATCAACTTTTTCGCGCCGTCGGGCGGCGGCCACTGGGTGATCCAGGGCCCGTTCATGATCGATGCGGCCAAGGCGATCAACAGCTCGGTGAGCCAGACTTCGATGTCGGTGATGCTGGGCAACGCCTGGAATGACCTGGTGCAGCCGTTCTGGATCCTGCCCGCCCTGGCGTTGTCGAAGCTCAGCCTGAAGGACGTAATGGGCTACACCGTGATCATGATGTTCTGGGTGGGCCTGATCTATATCGCCGCGCTGCTGCTGTGGGGCGCGCAGATCGCCTGACCGGACCGGAGCCCTGTCATGCCATACCTGATCGAGACCACTGACAAGCCCGGGCAGCAGCACGTGCGCCAGGCCAGCCGGCCCCGGCACCTCGCGTTTCTCGAGGCCAGCAAGGCGTTGCTGCTGGCCTGCGGGGCCAAGCTGAACGACGATGGCACCGATGCCGGTGGCGGCATCTATATCGTCGACGTCGACACCCGCGAAGAAGCGCAGCGCTTCATCGCCGCCGATCCGTTTGCCGAAGCCGGCCTCTTTGCCGAAGTGCGGATCGTGCGCTGGCGCAAGGCTTACCTCGACGGCACCTGTTGTCTCTGACACTAGCTGGAGATCCCATGCAGTCAAAGCGATGGAAGCACCGGCCGGAAGGCGCCAACTGGGGCGATTTCGGTGATGACGACCAGCTCGGTCGCCTGAATCTCATCACGCCCGAACGCGTGCGCGCCGCGGCCCGCGAGATCCATGACGGCAAGACGTTCTGCCTGTCGCTGCCGCTCGACTACCCGGGCGGCAACGTCCTCAATCCGCGCCGCCACCCGCCGGCGCTGCGCCCGACCTTCCGCGACGGCACGCCCTATGTCAATTTCCCGCTGGCCAAGCTCGATGCGAATGCCGTCGACGTGCTCAGCGACGACCAGGTGCTGCTGTCACTGCAATACTCCACGCAATGGGACTCGCTGGCGCATGTCGGCGCGCTGTTCGACGCCGATGGCGATGGCGTGGCCGAGCGCGTCTACTACAACGGGTTCCGCCCCAATAGCGATATCGTCGGGCCGATGGACTATCCCGAAGCCGACGGGTTTGCCGACCACCCCTGCGGCCACGATCACAGCCACGCAAATGCGCTGGGCATCGAGCACTTTGCCGTCCACGGCATCCAGGGGCGTGGCGTGCTGGCCGACCTGGCGGCGCACTTCGGGCGCGAATGCCGCACGGTCGGCTATGACGACCTGATGCGCGTGCTGGAAGCCGACAAGGTCGACGTGCAGCCCGGCGATATCCTGGCCTTGCGCACGGGCTTCGCGGAGCTGCTGCTGGAGATGCAGCGCGCGCCCGACGTCGAGGTCCTGCACACCAGCTGCAGCGCCCTGGATGGCCGCGACGAGCGGCTGCTGCAATGGATCACCGATTCCGGCATTGCCGCCATCGCCGCGGACAACTACGCGGTGGAGCGCTATCCGGCGCGCAAGGTCAGCGGCCCTGCGCCGCAGCTGCCGCTGCATCATCACTGCCTGTTCAAGCTCGGCCTGCCGCTGGGCGAGCTCTGGTACTTCAGGGAACTGGCTGCGTGGTTGCGTGAGCGCTCGCGCTCTGGCTTCTTCCTGACCGCGCCACCGCTGCGGCTGCCCGGAGCGATGGGCTCGCCGGTAACGCCCATCGCCACCGTCTGACCGCGCTGCCACAACAAGCTTCACACACTCACCGATTCACGAAAGGACAACACCATGCTGTTCATGGCCGAAATGACCGTCAGGATTCCCGCTTCGCTGGACCCGCAGTTCGTCGAAAAGCTCAAGCAGGACGAGAAGGCGATGTCGCAACGGCTGCAGCGTGAAGGCAAGTGGCGCCACCTGTGGCGCGTGGCCGGCCAGTATGCCAATGTCAGCATCTTCGATGTCAGCGGCAACGACGAGCTGCACACGCTGCTCACCGAACTGCCGCTCTATCCGTACATGGAGATCAAGGTAACGCCGCTGGCGCAGCACGGCTCCGCCATCGCGCAGAACTGAACGGCGCCGCGCGCCACCTCATTGTCAGAATCCATGCTGAAGCACCATGCCCTACGCTGATCTTTCCGATGTCCGCCTGCACTACCAGCTCGATGGCGACGAGCACCTGCCTGTCCTCGTGCTGTCCAACTCCCTCGGTACCAACTTCGGGATGTGGGATCCGCAGGTGCCGGCCTTTACGCAGCATTTCCGTGTGCTGCGCTACGACACGCGCGGACACGGCCAGTCGTCGGTGCCGCAGGGGCCGTACACCATCGGGCAGCTTGGCGGCGACGTGATCGGCCTGCTGGATCATCTCGGCATCGGGAAGGCGAGCTTCTGCGGGCTGTCGATGGGCGGCATCACCGGCATGTGGCTGGGCGTGAACCAGCCGCAGCGGCTGGACAAGCTGGTGCTGTGCAATACCGCCGCGTACATCGGCCCGCCCGAGAACTGGACGAACCGCGCAGCGGCCGTCGAGCGCGACGGCGTGGCGTCGATCGCCGCCGCCGTGGTGGACAAGTGGCTCACGCCGGCTTACGCGGCGCAGCAGCCGGCGCTGGTGGCATCGCTCAAGGCCATGCTGGGCGCCAGCCCGGCCGCCGGCTATGCCGCCAACTGCCTGGCCGTACGCGATGCCGACCTGCGCGGCGAGATCCACAGGATCGATCTGCCGACGCTGGTCATTGCCGGCAGCGGCGACCTGCCCACGCCGCCGCGCGACGGGGTGTTCCTCGCGCAGACCATTCCCGGCGCCCACTATGTGGAGCTGGACGCGGCGCATATCTCGAACCTGGAGCAGGTCGAGCCGTTCAGCCGCGTGGTGCTCGATTTCCTGGCGCGCTGAACGCCGGCAGGCTTTACCCGCCGTCATACCGCCCGTTTCCCACCTCCCGGCCGGCAACCGGCTGATAAAGGCACGCACCTTGCGCCGGCGGCGCCCGCACTGCTGACAAAGTGATCAAGTCTTGGCGTGCGGGGGCGCCAGGTCGCCGGCGCGCAACATCCTGGCCCGTGCCCGACCACGGAAGCCGCGGATTTCGTGCGCTTTCCCTCCCATCCCAACTGCAGGGGAATTGACAGTCCATCGGACCCGGGACATGATTCGCACGGAATAGATGCGCCTCCGGGGCAACATGCCCTTAATTCAGTCTTAATCCCCCGGAAAGGCCGCACAAGAACGGGAAACGGGGTCATGAAGCCATCCTTGCGTCAACTGGCGAGCGCCGTGGTGCTCGCATCCTTGCTGTCGGCCTGCGCGTCCACGCCGGAACCGGTCGCCACGCAGCCCGCCGCCGAGCAGCCACCGTCCGATCGCGCCATGAAGGCGCTGTCCGCCGAAGTCTTCACCTATGCCTATCCGCTGGTCCTGATGGATGTGACGCGCGAGCTGATGACCACGCGCACGCCCGTCAATACGTTCAGCCATAAGCGCGCCTTCCCGGACCCATCGTTCACGGACGTGGTGAGTCCGAACGCCGACACGCTGTATTCGTCGGCCTGGCTGGATCTGTCGCGCGAGCCGCTGATCCTGTCGGTGCCGGATACCGGTGGACGCTACTACCTGATGCCGCTGATGGATGCCTGGACCAATGTCTTTGCATCACCCGGCAAGCGGACCACGGGAACGCTCAAGGGCAACTTCGCGATTACCGGTCCGGACTGGCAGGGGACGCTGCCGAAGGGCGTCAGGGAAATCAAGTCGCCGACCAATATGGTCTGGCTGATCGGCCGCACCCAGACCAACGGCAAGCGGGACTATCCCGCCGTACACCGGATCCAGGACCAGTATCGCCTGACGCCGCTGTCTGCCTGGGAGAAGGGCACGCGGCCCGCGCCGGAGAAGCTGGCGCCGCGCTCGCCGATGCTCGACACGAAGAGCTCGCCGGTCGAGCAGGTTGCGGCGATGGATGCGCAGGCGTTCTTCACACGCTTTGCCGCGCTGTTGCCGGCCAATCCGCCCGCAGCGGCTGACGCTGCGATGGTCGAGAAGATGCGCCGCATGGGCCTGGAGCCGGGCGTGCCGTTCAAGACCACCGTGCTGGAGCCGTCTACCGCGCGTGCCGTGCAGGAAGGCGCCTCCGCCGCGCTGGCGGCCATCGTGGAAGGCGCCCGCAAGGGCAATGCCGATGCCGGCAACGGCTGGGTCATGCACCGCGACCTGGGCAACTACGGCACCAACTACGGACGGCGCGCCGCCGTTGCCTGGGTGGGGCTGGGTGCCAACCTGCCGCAGGATGCCATCTATGCGTCGGCCCGTTCCGACGCCAACGGCAAGCCGCTGATCGGGGGCGCCCGCTACGTGATGCACTTCGACAAGGGGCAGCTGCCGCCGGCGAAGGCGTTCTGGTCGCTGACGCTTTATAACGAGCGCCAGGCCTTCGCCGCCAACCCGATCGGCCGCTATGCCATCGGCAGCCGCGACCGCCTGCGCTACAACCGCGACGGCTCGCTCGATATCTACATCCAGCACGAGCGCCCGGCCGCGGGCAAGCAGGCCAACTGGCTGCCGGCGCCACCCGAAGCAATCAACATGATGCTGCGGGCCTACTGGCCGGAGCAGGCGCTGCTGGACGGCAACTGGATGCCGCCGGCGGTGCAGCAGGTGGATTGAGCTGGAGAACGGCTTCCGGCAAAAATAAACCGCGCCCGAAGGCGTAATGCCGTTCAGTTAAGCGCTTGTCGCTCCCGCGCAGGTGGGAACCCAGTGACTTTTAATGGTTCTTCACCGATTTGTGGTGCTGGGGTCTTGGAGGGGCTGCTGCTGGTGCGCCTGAGGTTAGTGGCTGCGGCTGGCCGCTGTCGAGGGTCGACAGCCTCAGGTTTCGCCCCTGAAGGGGCGACCTACTTATATGAACGCGCCCCGGTTTGCAAGGTAAGACGAACATGCTGGCTTGAGCAGGACTGGTTGCA
>NZ_JWMA01000143.1 GCF_000812465.1 Cupriavidus sp. IDO
GGCCGCATCTTCTACAACCAGGCCAACCTGTCCAAGCAGGGCATCCCGCAGATCGCGGTGGTGATGGGCTCGTGCACGGCCGGTGGCGCGTATGTGCCGGCGATGAGTGACGAGTCGATCATCGTCAAGAACCAGGGCACCATCTTCCTGGGCGGCCCGCCGCTGGTGAAGGCCGCCACGGGCGAGGAAGTGAGCGCGGAAGACCTGGGCGGCGCCGACGTGCACACGCGCCTGTCCGGCGTGGCCGACTATTTCGCGCAGAACGACCACCACGCGCTGTCGCTGGCGCGCAATATCGTGCAGCACCTGAACCGGCGCAAGCCGGACCAGATCCGCCTGCACGAGCCGGTGGAGCCGCTGTATCCGGTCGAAGAGCTGTACGGCGTGATCCCGACCGACACGCGCAAGCCCTATGACGTGCGCGAAGTCATCGCGCGCCTGGTCGACGGTTCCGAGTTCGACGAGTTCAAGGCGCGCTACGGCACCACGCTGGTGTGCGGCTTCGCCCGCATCTGGGGCTACCCGGTGGGCATCATCGCCAACAACGGCATCCTGTTCTCGGAGTCCGCGCTCAAGGGCGCGCACTTCATCGAGCTGTGCTGCCAGCGCAAGATTCCGCTGGTGTTCCTGCAGAACATCACCGGCTTCATGGTCGGGCGCAAATACGAGAACGAAGGCATCGCCCGCAACGGCGCCAAGATGGTGACGGCGGTGGCCACCGCGCAGGTGCCCAAGTTCACGGTGATCATCGGCGGCTCGTTCGGCGCCGGCAACTACGGCATGTGCGGGCGCGCGTATTCGCCGCGCTTCCTGTGGATGTGGCCGAACGCGCGCATCTCGGTGATGGGCGGCGAGCAGGCGGCGAGCGTGCTGGCCACCGTGCGCCGCGATGGCATCGAGGCCAAGGGCGGGAAGTGGAGCGCGGAGGAGGAAGATGCCTTCAAGCAGCCGATCCGCGACCAGTACGAGCACCAGGGGCATCCGTATTACGCCAGCGCGCGGCTGTGGGACGACGGCGTGATCGACCCCGCGCAGACCCGCACCGTGCTGGGGCTGGG
>NZ_JWMA01000144.1 GCF_000812465.1 Cupriavidus sp. IDO
GGCGCTCATGCTCTTGCGGTCGAGGCTTTCGGTGGACGACAGGTCCTTGATGGTCAGCGTGGTCATGATGATCTCCGGTAGAGGAAGGGTGCAGCGTTTGGGTTGGTTTCGAGCATCGGGTGTCGCGCTCGGGAGGTACTAACGCATGGAGTGTGCCAACCCGCGTGCCTGGCCTGCGCGGCTCGCGTAACTGCCTGAAATACCGGGGTTTTCAGTGATCAAGTCGGCTGGCACGCACTGCGCCGCGGGCACGCCGGTGCCTCGTGCTGATGGCTGGAGCCCAACAGGTTTGCCGTCAGTGTTGGCGCACGGGCGACAACTGCTTGCGGACCGCCTCGGAACAGGCTTCGCGTGTGGCAAAAGTTTGGCGAAGCGCCTCCCGCGCACGCGCGCGCGGTTTGCGGATGCCATGAGTGCGCACTAGTATCCATCGTGGGCAGGGCACATCTGCGCAGTGTGTTTTGGCTCGGTCCGTAACCACGACGGGGCGACACCGGTGGCCAGTCTTAAAGACCTGATTCGCAAGTTCCAGAATGGCGGCCTTTCGGACGACGAGTTCGTTGCGTCCTTCGAAATGGCGCTCGCCGAGGACCGGACCACGCCCAGCCAGCTGGCCCGCGTGATCATCGAGGAGAACACGCGTTTCCCGTTTCCGCCAGGTGTCTATGCGGAGGTGATGCGGCGGATCGAACGCCACGGCACGACCCAGTACGATCCAGGGGAAGCGACGCGCCTGGCGCAGACGGGCTCGCTCTACGCCACCACGCCCGCGGCGGGCACCGTGCCGCCGGCCGGACGACAAAAGGGCGTAGGCGATACGCTGAACGGGCGCTTCGTGCTGGAAGAGTGTCTTGGCGTGGGCGGCATGGGCACTGTCTACAAGGCGCTGGACCTGCGCAAGCTCGAAGCGTCAGACCGCAAGCCCTACATCGCCATCAAGGTGCTCAACCTGCAGTTCAGCGGCCATCCCAAATCGCTGATCGCGCTGCAGCGCGAGGCGCGCAAGGCGCAGACGCTGGCGCACAGGAACATCGTCACGGTGTACGACTTTGATCGCGACGGGGCGGTGATCTTCCTGACCATGGAGTACCTGTCGGGCAAGTCGCTGAGCCATATCCTGCGCGCGGAGGGATTCACCGGCATGCCAATGGAAAAGGCCATGCCCATCATTGCCGGCATGTGCCACGCGCTGGCCTACGCGCATGAGCGCGGCTTCGTGCACTGCGACTTCAAGCCGGCCAATGTCTTCCTGACCGAGAGCGGCGAAGTGAAGGTGATCGACTTCGGCATCGCGCGCGGCTTCCTGCCGCCGGCGGACGAAGCGGACAAGACTGTCTTCGATCCCGGCTCGCTGGGCGGCATGACGCCGGCCTACGCCAGCCCGGAGATGTTCGATCATCGCGAGCCGGACCCGCGCGACGACATCTATGCGCTGGCTTGCGTGACCTATGAGCTGCTGACCGGCCGGCATCCGTATGAGCGCATGTCGGCTAACCAGGCGCGCATGGCGGGACTCAAGCCGGTGCAGCCGCCGTCGCTGAACCGCAGCCAGTGGAAGACCCTGCGCGAGGCCTTGTCGCTGGACCGCGAGACACGTACGCCGACCGTCGACAAATTCCTGGCCGGCATCAGCACGCTGCCCGCGACGCCCGTGCGAAACAGCGCACCGTGGGTAGCTGGCGCCACGCTGGCTGTGGTGGTCGTGGCAGGCGGTATTGGCTATTACGCCTTGCGCGGCAACCGTTCGACCGAGGCGCCCGAGAGTGGCACGTCCGCGGGCGCTGCGCGGGAAGCCGCGCCGGACAGCGCGAAGCCTGTCGGATCTCCGGTTGCGCCGCCAAAACCCGAAGTGCCATTGTCGATGCCGGCAGTGACGCGGGTGCTCGCGGCGGTGCCGTGCTCCCTGCTGACCGCCACCGCGCAGGAGCAGACCCTGCGCGTGCGCGGCTATCTGGGCGAGAGCGTGGGGCCATCGCGCCTGCGTGAGCAGCTCAATGCGCTGCCGGGCGTCAAGGCACTCGATCTCGACACCCAGCCGCTCAGTGCCGATAAATGCGGCGTGGCAACGCTGATCGCGCCCTACTGGTCCGGCAATCGCCAGGGTGGCGCCGCGGCGTCGATCCGCACGCGCGGCAATGGCACCCAGCTGACCGAGGGCACGCCGCTCGTGCTCGACATCCGCACGCCCGCCCACGAATCCTATGTCTATGTGGATTACTTTGTCGCCGACGGCAAGGTTGCGCATCTCGTCCCCAGTGCGCGCGTGCCGGGCAACCAGGCGCCTGCCAGCTACACCGCCACGATCGGCGATGGCGGTGACTGGGTCATCTCCAAGCCGTTCGGCACCGAGCTGGTTGTGCTGCTGACGACGCCCGTACCGTTGTTCGAGGGCAGGCGCGCGGAGTTCGAGTCGTGGCACGACTACCTGCAGGCACTGGAAAAGCCGCTGGGCCAGATGGCGCGCAAGTATGGGCAGGACCGTATCAGCGCCGACCTCGTGCAGATCTCGACGCGCGCGCGTTGAGCGCGCCTTCGCGGAAGACTGCTACTTCATGTCTCGCACAACCCGAAAGCCGTTCTGCGACTGCCTGACGCTCGAGCTGTACTTGAAGCGCGTGGACGACACCATATAGCTGGCGCCTTCGCGCCACGAGCCGCCGCGGATCACGCGCGCGCCGCAGCCTGGCTCTTCCCAGCTGCGTCCGTCGGCCGGCGCCCCCTTGTAGGTACTGTGCCAGCAGTCGGCGACCCATTCCCACACGCTGCCGTTGACGTCGTAAAGGCCCCACGGGTTGGCGGCGAACGAGCCGACATTGGCCGGCGCATCCTGGCTCCATGGGTCGCCGCAATCCTTGCAGTTCGCGGTGCCTTTGCGCATCTGGTCGCCCCACCAGAAGGCCGACGAGGTGCCGGCGCGTGCGGCGTACTCCCACTCGGCTTCGGTGGGCAGCCGGTAGGCCTTGCCGGTGGTCTTGCTCAGCCACGCGACATACTGCTGCGCGTCGTCCCAGCTGACATCGCGCACCGGGGCATTCTTCGCGCTTGCCGAATTGGTCGCGATGCGCTGGCAGCCGCCCGCTTCGGCACACGCGCTCCATTGCTCGACCGTGACTTCATAGCGGCCGATGGCAAACGGATGGCCGATCGTGACGTGATGCGGCGGCTTCTCTGCAGGGTCGCTCGTACTGCTGCCCATCGTGAAGCTGCCAGCGGGCAGGCTGACGAGGACCGGGCAGGTTGGGCAGTCGCGGATTTCTCCGCCCTTGACCTCAGCCGCCTTGCGATCGCTGCCGGGGCCGACTGCGCCTGCCGCAGCCGTTGCGCCTGCTTTCGGCGCGGCGGGTGGACTTGCCGCTGTTGCTGGCGGCGTGGCGGGATGCGCGGGCGGCGCAGCCGGCGCGGGTGCCGGCTTGGGAGGTTGCGCGACGGTCGGCGGCGCGGGCGCCGGGTGTGCAGCGGGGGCTTCGCTCTTCGGCGCGGAAGCGCCGCTTGCCGCAAGCCGCTCGATGCGCGCTTTGGCCAGCGCAGCAAAGCGGCCGTTCGGATACTGCTTGAGGTAGGCCTCGTAGTCGCTGGCGAAGTTGCTGTTCTTGATCGATTCCCAGAAGGTCAGTTCATATTGCTCGTCGCTGTTCTTCGGCAGGATGCCGGCGAGCATTACCCTGTCTTCGAAGGCAGCCACGGAAGGAAGCACGGGAGACTCTGCCGCCGCATTGCCGGCGATCAGCAAGCTGGCCAGGACCACACTCATCCCTGGGAGGGACGCGACAGGTAGTTTGCGCCACATCTTCAGACCTTGGTGATACTGCGGCCAACCCGTTGCATGCCGCGGCGCTGCCGCTGAGCGTGCTTCGGCGCATTGTGGTGTTGCCGTGACGTGAATCGGCTTGCTTCAAGATAGCACAGCGTTTGTGAATCCGGAGGTGCTTTCCCGCGCTGCATGCGATGCGGCGGATTCGCTTTTTGCAGGGTTCCGTTCTAACCTGAATGTCGAATCGCCGAGCGCTGACCAACAAGCAACCAAAACGGGCTTTCGGGACAACGTGATCGGGTTTCGGAAAGATCTCCGGGAGGCGCCGCGTATGTCCAGACGATTCCTGCTCCGCCTGCTGGCGGCCAGCACCCTGGCCGCCGTGCCGTCGCTCTCCTTGCCGACGGCCGCTCCACCCAATGCCGAGGCCTACATCATCTGGCCGCCCGATGGCGCCGTGATCAGCGGCGGCAAGTTCTGGATCCGCATGGGCCTGCGCAATATGGGCGTGTGTCCGAAGGGCATCGAGTCGGCCAAATGCGGGCACCACCACCTGCTGGTCGACACCGAGCTGCCACCGCTTGACAAGGAAATCCCGTCGGACAAGAACCACCTGCACTTCGGTGCCGGTGAAACCGATGCGCGCATCGAGCTGGCGCCGGGCAAGCACACCCTGCAGCTGCTGCTGGGCGATGCCAAGCACATCCCGTTCGATCCGCCGATCTACTCGAAGAAGATCACGATCACAGTGCGCTAGGGCCAGCCTCGGGAAAAGGGAGAGCCGCCATGTTCAAATTACTAGCCGCCGCCGTATTCGCTGCGAGCCTGCTGCTGCCAGTTGCCGGGCTCGGCGGCCCGACGGCGGCGCCGCCCAATGCCTACCTCTATATTGGCTATCCCAACAACAACCAGGTGCTGCCGGCAGGCAAGCCGTTCAAGGTCTGGTTCGGGCTGCGCAACATGGGCGTGGCACCCAAGGACGTGAAGTATCCCAACACCGGCCACCATCACCTGCTGATCGATGTCGACTTGCCGCCGATGGACAAGGAAATTCCCAACGACCGCAACCACCTGCACTTCGGCGCCGGTGAAACCGAGACCATGGTCGAGCTGCCGCCTGGCAAGCATACGCTGCAGTTGCTGCTTGGCGACGACAAGCACATCCCCACCAATCCGCCGGTCTACTCAAAGAAGATCACGATCTACGTGAAGTGATTCTCAGGGCGGCGCTTGCGCCGCCTTTCTGTCTTCCTCCCCCGTTTTCATTCCCTTTTCCTTCCTGATTTGCGCGAGTGTCGTGCGTGTGCCAACACGTGCGCTGTATCTGTTGGCCGCGGCCCGTCTAGGCAATGTGGCCGCCGGCAGGCAAAGCGCTGCGTGCCAGCCGGCGACAACGCGGAAAACCCAGGTATTTCAGGCAGTTACGCGAGCCGCGCAGGCTAGGCACGCGGGTTGGCACACTCCATGCGTTAGTACCTCCCGAGCGCGACACCCGATGCTCGAAACCAACCCCAACGCTGCACCCTTCCTCTACCGGAGATCATCATGACCACGCTGACCATCAAGGACCTGTCGTCCACCGAAAGCCTCGACCGCAAGAGCATGAGCGCC